>JAYUJP010000001.1:0-86090 GCA_043765155.1 bacterium
ATACTCTGAGTAGACTTTATTTTATTTTTAATTGTCTTTTTGTTCATACTCTTTTACAAAAGTTTTGATTATATCTTTTAGCTCGGCAACTATCTCATCATCCCAAAATTTTTCTAGCTTATTCATAAAATCTTTGTGATAATGTGTTAGATTACTTTGAAATTTATTTTCAAAGTCTACTATATTTTTGACCTCTATAGTATCAAGGAATCCATTATTAACAGCATATATACTAGCTACCTGCTGAGCTACTGTCATAGGCTCACCATTTTTCTGCTTGAGTATTTCAACTGTTCTCTTACCTCTTTCTATAGTCTGCTTGGTGGCTGGATCTAGGTCCGAGTCAAATTGTGAAAATGATTCAAGTTCACGGTATTGAGCGAGTGACAGCTTCATCATGCCTGCATTTTTCTTCATTGGCTTACTCTGCGCTGATGACCCTACACGTGACACTGATAGTCCCACGTCCACCGCTGGACGTATACCTTTATAAAACAGTCCTGAGTCGGTAAATATCTGACCGTCTGTGATTGATATAACGTTAGTTGGTATATAGGCTGAAATATCACCGGCCTGTGTCTCGATAATTGGGAGCGCTGTAATTGAGCCGCCGCCATTTTCTGCGTTACGTCTACATGCACGCTCAAGTAACCTAGAATGCAAATAGAATACGTCACCTGGATAAGCCTCACGTCCTGGTGGTCTCTTGAGTAGTAGTGACATTTCACGGTACGCGACGGCATGCTTTGATAAGTCGTCATATATAACGAGTACGTCCTTGCCCTGATTCATAAAGTATTCAGCGATAGCACATCCAGAATACGGGGCAAGATATGACTTAGTGGCGCCTTGTGATACGCCGGCTAGCATTATGACTGTATAGTCCATGGCACCCTTAGCCTTTAACTCCTCAACAATTTGCGCTATCTTAGATTCCTTTTGACCTATAGCAACATAGACACAAATTACTCCGTTACCTTTTTGATTAACAATGGTGTCGATGGCGATGGTTGTCTTGCCTGTCTGCCTATCACCGATAATAAGCTCACGCTGACCACGTCCAACTGGTATCATGGCGTCTATAGCCTTGACCCCTGTCTGCATAGGGACATTGACCGGCTCACGCGCCATTACGCCTGGGGCTATCTTTTCTATATCTTCAAAGTGATTGCTTTTTATCTCTTTGCCTCCATCGAGTATTTTCATAAGCGGATCGACTACACGGCCTAATACTTCATCGCTAACTGGTATAGAAAGTATCTTATTTGTTCTCATCACTCTCTCACCCTCTTTTACCTTGTCACCGCCCTCAACTATAACTACTCCGACATTGTCTGACTCAAGATTAAAAGCAATACCCTTGGCACCTGATTCAAAATCTAGCATTTCCATAGATGCTACGTCAGATAGTCCCAGTACAGTCGCGATACCATCATATACACGCGCCACAGATCCAGCATCGCGCACCTCAACATTAACATTCATGCCGCTTATCATCTTTTCTATTTCATTTTGTATTTTTTGTATTGACATATTTTTCTTGTTTTTGGATAATGAGGTTAATTTGCTTTTATAAAATTCTTGAGTAATGTATCTAGGCTAGCGTCTATGATCTTATCCTTGGTATATATCTTGTAGCCTGTTATTATATTTTTATCCAAATTCTCCTCATCTATTTTTAAATTGTATTTACTCTCTAAGCTGCTTTTATTATCTTGGTCTAACTTGTGAGGTGTTACTAATTTTGTTTTACTTATTTCTATTTCTCTATTTTTGTGCTTTTCAATATTTTTAAGTATTCCCGGCAATAAGAATTCTAATTTAAATTTTTTTATATAATCAAATAAAATAGGCAGGTTAGACTCCAAGCTAATTTGATTTTTAATTATGTATTTGCTGATAATTTTAGAATTCATATCAAAAAGAAAAATTATTTAGCTAGACTCGCTATTAACTTGTTATGTGTAGCCTCATCAATATTACCTAAGGCTTTCTTAAGTAGGCTCGCGACTAGCTCAGGAGCTATTTTAGAAAAGTTATTCTCTACATCAGTCTGAGCTGAGGATATTCTAGAGTTAAGATCAGTCCTAAGATTGTCACCGTCAATGCTGGCCTTATCTGTGATACTTTTGGCTTCTAATTCTCCCTTATCTATAATACTTTTAAATACTTTTTCTCCCTCCTTTTTAGAATTAGATATTATATCCTGTGACTCGGTCACAGC
Organism: bacterium; assembly: GCA_043765155.1. Lineage (GTDB taxonomy): Bacteria > Patescibacteriota > Minisyncoccia > Phycocordibacterales > UBA5272 > JAUPVO01. The sequence continues at coordinate 2,225 of JAYUJP010000001.1, forward strand.
TTTTTGTAAGTGCTTTTCAGCCTCAATTGCATTTTCAAGTCCTTGTTTGATCAGATTTTGCCTACTCTCTATACCTGAAAATACTTTTTTAAATACGAACTTATTCAAAATGAAAAGTATTATCAAAAAGTTGATAAAGTTAGCGAGGGCTATGTGCCAATTGAAACCTATTGATTGTAATATTGATAATATAAAATCCATAACTATTTGTTAAATATTAATTATGTTTAAAATTATCCAAGCAAGAAGAATGCTACGAAGGCAAAAATAGCTGTAGTCTCGGTCATAGCTACTCCGACTATCATCTTTGAAAAGATACTAGCCTCTATTTCTGGATTACGTCCTATCGCCTCAAATGCTTTACCTATAAGGTAACCTTGACCTAGAGCTGTTGATAACATTCCTAATATTGTGATTGATTTTGCTATTAATAAAGCTGCTTCTGTTGTCATATGTTTGTTTTAGTATTACTTTTAAGTTATTTTTTATTTAGATTTTTCCTAAATTTACAGTTAATATTATAACATAAAAATAGACTTTTTCAAAACAAGAGGGACGCCTGCGAAGCAGGCGTCCCTCTTGTTTTGCTATTATGCTAATAAAACTCTTTTAATTTGTAAACCTTTGGATGATTACGCATTTTTTCGTGTACCTTAGCTTCTATTTGTCTGATACGTTCACGGGTCACTCCAAATCTCGCACCCACTTCCTCGAGTGTATGTTGATAACCTTCATGTATACCTAGACCATTACGCATCTCGACTATCTCACGCTCTTTTTCTGAAAGCGACTGAAGTATATCCTCGATCTGATCCCGCAGTATTCTGCGGCTTGCGTCTTGATCAGGACTTGATATTTTGTCATCTGCTATAAACTCGCCAAGGCTAGACTTATCATCCTCATCACCTATTGGCTTCTCAAGAGAAATGGTCTCCTGAGTTATGTTTTCTATCATGTGTATCTTGTCTATTTCTAGGCCCATTTCTATACTCATCTCTTCAGATAGTGGTTCACGTCCAAGATCTTGGGATAATTTTCTATAGACTTGCTTATACTTGGCAATAGTCTCAACCATATGTACTGGTATACGTATAGTCCTGGACTGATCGGCTAGCGCCCTAGTTATGGCCTGCCTTATCCACCATGTTGCATAGGTTGAAAACTTGAAACCTTTTGAAAAGTCATACTTTTCAACAGCTTTAAATAGCCCTATATTACCCTCCTGCACAAGATCAAGTAATGACAAGTCCGGTGACCTACCTGTATACTTTTTGGCAATAGAAACTACAAGACGAAGATTAGACTTGGCCAAAATATTTTTAGCTTCTAAGTCCCCAACTAATATCCTTTTGGCTAGCTCAACCTCTTCCTCGCTATCAATAAGTGGATATTGCCCTATCTCTTTTAGATACACTTGTATACTGTCTAGATTATCCTCACCTTTATGATACTTTGTAAAGTCCTCATCAAGATTAAGTATATTACCACTCTCGAGTATATCTATCTTATAAGAAGCTAACTTTTCATATAAAGATTCTAGGAAAACTATATCCTCCTCTATGGCAGGGAAATATTTTATAATCTCGTCATAAGTTATAAACCCTCTTTCTTTCCCTTTAGTTATGAGCTCATTTGTAAAAGAGTCCCTGATCTCATCTTTTTTAATCTGAGCTGGTGATCTCTTGTCTTTTTTAATCTTAAGAGGTTTTTTAACTAAGTCTTTTTTGACAACCTTTTGTTCTTCTTTTTTGACAGCTTTTTGCTTATTTTCTTTTAGTTTTTTAAAGTCTTTTTTACTATCTACATTAGAATTAACTTTTTTTGACTCTGTCTTTTTTGTTTTAGAGACTACTTTTGAATCTGCTTTACGAGACTCTTTTCTCGCATCTTTTCCTGCTTGTTTTTTGTCTTTTGTAGCTGTTGTTTTTTTGATACTATTTTTTATGCTGTTAGACAGTTTATTTGTAGAGATATTTTTAGAAATACTTTTACCGACTTTTGGGGTGGTCTTAGATAACTTACTTTTTAAGCTTTTTGTAGCTAGATTTTTAGTAGGTTTATTATTTAAAATTTTAGAACTTTTTTTTGTAGATACAGTTTTGGCTGTATTTAATTTTTTATTTGATTTTACTGACTTTACCAATTTTTTGGTATCTACTTTTTTGGCCATATATGAAAATATAACTTGTCCAGCTTTTTACATTTTAATATAAAGTTAAATAATCAATATATTAAAAAATTAAGCTAATCACAAATCAGAATATAATAATAACATTATATTTATAATTAAACAAGTTGCATTATGCACATAATTATGCTGTTTGACTCTTTTATAAAATTATCTTTTTCCGCTGCATTCATGTCTTTTGTATTCACTTTTTTATTTGCATTATATTTATTTTTGAGTATGTTTATGCTATGTATTTTTTCTATATTATTACTACTGGTAACGTCATTATTATCAATGTTACTTGTGTCAAAATTTTTGTCATAAGCTTCACTTAATATTTTGAGTATCAGGGTATCCTTAGTTGAGTTATAAGTATCAAGATTAAGTGACATTTTCTTCTCCAGATCCATGGCTCTTTGATTATATATTTCAGATGGTATATCTGCGCAGATATTTTCTACCTCTAAGGTATCTTGTATCTTAAGCTCTCTTTTTAAGACCATAATATCGAGCGCTAGATCTTGCACGCTATTTTTATTTTTAGATATATTTTTACTTTCTGATTCGTTTTTATTCTCGACTTTTTCCATGTCGAGTAGCTGATCAGGGGTAATATTTTTAAGTAGCTCATCCTTAATCGCCTGAGTGCTTATTCCTGTTATATTTGAAAAGTCATTAATAGCAAAGTCTCTTTCTATTGGTGACTGCATAGCTCTAAGGTATGGCACTACTTGATTTTTGATATAGACTATTTTCTCATTTTTTTCTCCAATCTGATTTACAATATTCGCGTAGCTGATTATAAGCGGGACTTTATTTTTATAAGTCTCTACCCATAAACTTGGATCATTTTTAACTATATCGGCTATGTCCTTTTCTAATATATCTACGCTACTTACCTGCATACCACCATACGCGCACATAATAGCGGCTCGCTCGGCTGCCTTTTTACCAGCATTGTCATTGTCAAAAGCGAGGACCACATTATCAGCTAGTCTATTTATCATCTTGACCTGATCCTCGGTAAAGGCAGTACCTGAGACGGCGATAATATTTTTGACTCCAGCCTGCGCGCTCATGATCACGTCCATTTGACCCTCGGCCAGTATCACTTCGCGGGTCTCGGCTATATACTTTTTGGCTTTATCATAATTAAAAAGTATTTTAGATTTGTGATATAGCTTGGTTTCGGGAGTGTTAACATACTTACCAGTCTTACCATCGTCATAAGCAGGTAATACGCGCCCTGTGAACCCAACTACGGCGCCGCTAATATTTTTGATTGGGAACATTATACGCCCTCTGAACCTGTCGTAGAATTTCTCCCCCTCAGCAGATATAACCAGCCCAGCCTCGACCATTTGTTCTGGGGTGTAACCTTTTGTAGCGAGGTAGACAAATAACGTTCTCCACTCGCTCTTAGCATAGCCTATATCATATTCACTTATCGTATCATCAAGTAGCCCGCGCTCATGCATATACTTTTTAGCCTCTACGCTTTCTTTAAAATTAATCTGGAAAAATAGGCTAGCGTCAGCGAGTAACCCCAGCATCGCAGTATCACCTTCACGCTTTTGATAATTGAGAGCGACGCCGGCGCGCTCGGCTAAAATTTTGAGCGCCTCTTTGAACTCTATATGCTCTATGGACTCGACAAATTTAAATATGTCCCCGCCTACTCCACAGCCAAAGCAGTGATAGGTATTTCTATTTGGAGATACATAAAAGCTTGGACTCTTTTCATTATGAAATGGGCAACGCGCCTTGTACTGACTGCCCGATTTTTCAAGTCTAACATACTGCGATACCACGTCAGTTATACTTATTTTGCTTTTAATTTCTTCTACGGGGGTCATATTTTCTTACTTATATTATAACACAAAATAAAAGCGCCGGCGAAGCCGGCGCTTTTATTTTGCTTATTTCAAGCTATTCTGTGTTACTTATTATATAAAGTTTGTCTAGCTTTTGAGACTAAATCTTCTTTACATTAGAAGCGTCTATAGGGCTAGCCATTTCCACGACTTGTCCTTTTTGACCAGTTTTTGTAGCTTTTAGGTTTTTCTTTACAATTTTTACACCTTCTACTACAACCTTACCGGTTGTAGGTATAACGCGTAAGATTGTACCTTCTTTACCTTTATCTCCTCCTGTGATTACTTTTACTTTATCACCTTTTTTAACATGCATGTTCATATATTTTGTATTTGATTTTTATATCTTAGGGTTAATAAATTAAATAATCTCTGGAGCAAGTGAAGCGATCTTTTTATACCCATCGATGCCTGACTCAGTCATCTCACGAGGTATAGGACCAAAGACACGTCCTGCTTTTGGTTCTAGTTTTACTTTGTCAACAATAACTACTGCATTATCATCAAATCTTATATAAGAACCATCTTTACGACGCATAGGTGCGGCTTGTCTTACGACTACACCGTACACTACATCTTTCTTTTTCACTTGTTTACGAGGCTCTGCAACTTTTACCGATAATACTACTAGGTCACCAATACGAGCATAGCGTCTCATTGATCCTTTTAGAACCTTGAATACTCTACCCATTTTAGCTCCTGAGTTATCTGTAATTTTAACATTTGTTCCTGCTTGTATCATATATTTCTATTTTTCTATTAGCCTAAGCTAATAGTTATATTATATTAATTATTAGCGGCTTGCACCTTTTCCAAAACGATAAACGTTTTATCTTTTGAAATAGGTTTTGACTCCTCTATTATTACTACATCACCGACCTTATAGACGTTAGTCTCATCATGAGCTTTGTAACGTTTTGTGATAGTGTAATATTTACCGTACTTTGGATGCTTTACATAACGGTCAACACTAACTACTACAGTCTTGTCCATTTTGTCGCTCACCACTGTACCTTTGATCTTTTTTCTGATTGCTACTTTCGTATTATTTGTTGTCATACAATTGTTTAGGATTAATTCGCGCGAGCGATTATTTTGGTTTTGACTGGTAATTTTGTGCCTGCTTTACGCAAAGCTTCTCTTGCTATTTCTTCTGATACTCCGTCTATTTCAAAGAGTACTCTTCCTGGGCGAACGTCAAAGCAGAATGCTTTTGGATCACCTTTACCCTTACCCATAGGAACCTCAGCGGCTTTTTGGGTTACAGGACGATCAGGAAATATTCTTATCCATATCTGAGCTGTCTTACCTGCTTTTCTAGTCATAGCACGACGTGCTGCTTCTATCTGAGAAGATACGACACGAGCCTGAGACTCTGCCTTAAGGGCAAATGCTCCAAAAGATATATCTATACCTTTTGTCTCAGGTCTGTTCATGCGAACTTCACCTAGACGTCCCGTCTGCCATTTTCTGTGTTTTACTTTTTTTGGAAATAACATATATTTATTTTGTTTCTGACGCTACAGTATTACTTGTAGAGTTAGTGTTAGTTCTAGTAAATGCAGGACGTGGCGCGCGTGGCGCTGATGGATCATAAGGTCTAGGTGATCTTGGACCTCTGTCATTTCTGTCAAAAGATCTTGGACCTCTAGAGTCACGATCGAATCTTGGCCTTGGAGCAGGGGTTGTAGTTGTGGTATCACCCTCAAACTTCATACCTCTGTATATCCAGACCTTGATACCTATAACACCATAAGTCATATTAGCTCTCTCTTTGCAAAAATCAACGTCGGCGCGCAGAGTCTGAAGAGGTACATTACCTTTTCTTAGCTCCTCACGTCTTGCCATCTCTGCTCCGCCAAGGCGGCCAGCGACTGCTATACGTACTCCTTTTACATCGCGATTCATCATAACTTTTTCAGCTGTTGTCTTTAGAATTCTTCTAAATGGAAGACGTTTTTCAAGAGCTTCAGCTATCATATATCCTACTATAGCGGCGTTAGATTCAGGAGAAGTGATCTCAACTATATCCATTTTAAAATTTTCTGGAATATTTAACTTCTTTCTCTTGATCTCTTTTAAGATATCGGTTCTTATTTTCTCTATACCATCACCAGCGCGTCCGATAATCATACCTGGGCGTGATGTGTGTATAGTTATTTTGAATGTACCTTTTGCACGCTCTATAATAGTCTCGCCGACATACATACCGCGGAGTTTTTTGTTCAAAAACTCTCTTAGCATAACGTCACCGCGTAATGCCTGAGCATATTCTTTTCCTCCAATGTCACCCACATACCAGCGGCTTCTCCAGTCACGGAGTATACCTAGTCTGTGTGCGAACGGATTAACTACATGTGTCATATTTTTAGATTATATTACTTCTTACTATCAGCGAGACTAATCGCTATATGAGAAGATTTTTTTAGTATTTGAGCGGCACGACCAAAAGCTCTAGGTTTGAATCTCTTCATAACTAGACCTTTATCTACTGTAGCACTCTTAACAATAAGATCACTTGCAGGCTTGCCACTATTAGCGACAGCTGAAAGTAATAATTTTTGCATAGGGAGCGCTCCGCGTTTTATAAAATGCTGTAACTGCGTTAAAGCAATTGCCGCATTTTTACCTTGAATAAGAGACGCTAATAAGCGAACTTTTCTTGGTGATTGTCTGTAATTTTTTAGTACTGCTTTCATAAATTTTATATATTATTGTTGATTATTATTATGATTACTTCTTTTTGGTATCAACTGTAGCTTTGGCGACTTTTGCAGTATCGATCTCAGCTTGTTTCTTCTTCTGATCGATTTCTTTCTGCATCTTACCTCCATGACGGATAAATTTACGTGTTGGCGAAAATTCACCTAGCTTGTGACCAACCATATCCTCAGTGACGAACACCTCGGTATGAGTTCTACCATTATGTACTCCAAAAGTAAAGCCAATCATTTCAGGTGATATATCACAACCTCTAGACCAAGTCTTAATAGGTGTTGTTATATCCTCTGGTTTCTTGCCGAGTACTTTTTTAAGAACTCTCTCGTCCACGTATGGACCTTTTATTGATGATCTACTCATAATTATAATTTTGACTCCTTGTTTCTAATACCGTTCGACCTTCTAGCGACAATATGTACATTAGAATATTTCTTTGGAGAACGTGTCTTGTGTCCTCCGGTTGTCTTACCCCATTTTGTCTTTGGACGTTTAGTTCCGCGACGTTGTTTACCTTCACCTCCACCATATGGATGGTCAACGGCATTCATGGCAGATCCACGAGTAGTTGGGCGTATACCTAGCCATCTGTTTCTACCTGCTTTACCTATAACTTCCAAGTGATGATCTTCGTTAGAAACAGTACCGATAGTAGCAAATGCACCATCGACTATTTTTCTAATTTCTGTTGAAGGTAGTTTTAGACTTGTAAATCCGTTGTCGTGAGCTACAACCTGAGCAAAGTTACCTGCTGATCTTACTAGCTTAGCACCACCTCTAGGACGTATCTCTATATTAAAGACATTTGTTCCTACTGGTATGTTACGCAGTATCATACGGTTACCTACTTTTAGGTCGGCTTTTTCAGCGACAATTATTGATTCACCTACAGTCACGCTCTGAGGAAGTAGAGTGTATCTCTTCTCACCATCAGCATATGAAAGTAATGCGATAAAACCAGTTCTGTTCGGATCGTACTCTACAGTCGCTATCTTTGCAGGGATGTTGAGCTTGTCAAACATCCAGTCTATCTCACGATAAGATCTTTTATGACCTCCACCTTTGTGACGAGTTGTGATGCGTCCAAAAGCGTTACGGCCTGATCCACGTCTAAAACCATTTGTAAGTGGTTTATATGGCTCATTTGTTGTTAGCACTCCTTTGTAGTCAACGGTTGTCATTGATCTACGAGATGGAGTTACTGGATTGTATTTTTTCATATCTTTCTTTTTACAATTACGCTAACTTTATAGTATCTCCTTTTTTAAGAAATACAATAGCTTTTTTAATTCCTGATTTAACTCCGTGCTTACCTTTTACAAATACTCTTCTTGGAGGAAGATTTGTGATATTCACTTTTACTGGAGTCACATTGTGTTTTGCTTTTATCTCTGCAGCAACTGACAGCTTGGTAGCTGTTGGTGTTACTACAAAAGTATAAGCATTTACATTTGACTGCATAGAAGCTTTTTCGGTCATACGAGGTTTTAATATACTACTTCTAGTCTCTACTATTTTCTCTTCAGATATTTTTGATTCTTTTTTCATATATTATTAGGCCTTGGCTGATAAGTACTCGGTTATTTTTTCTGGATTACTTATCACTATATAACGAGTGTTAGCAATAGTAAGCGGATTCATTTGATCCATATTTTCCAGTCTTACATTTGGAAGATTTCTAAAAGCCTGAAGGTTAACCTTCTTATTCTCTGGTGAGAATATCATAGCATTATTATGTTTTTTCCAATTGATAGTCTTAAATCCTTCAACCTTTTGAAAGTTATTCATTAGTATTGAAGCATCTTTTGTCTTGCCTGTATCTACACTTAGATCGTTTAAAAATAGTATTTTACCATCTTTTAATTTTTGTGATAAAAGTGCGAACAAGGCTCTGTTTTTCATAACACGAGGAATAGTTTCTTTGTAATTACGTTCATTGCGTGGTCCATGAGTTACACCTCCATGTCTCCAAATTGGAGAACGAGATGAACCGTGACGCGCGCGGCCCGTACCTTTTTGTGCCCAAGGTTTTTTACCACCTCCTGACACTTCAGATCTATCTTTTGTGTGAGCTGTATTAGCTCTTTGATTAGACATTTGAGACATAAGAACCTGATGCACTAAGTCACCATTCCAGCCATAACCCCAAATAGACTCATTTAGCTCGACTTCTCCAGAAGGATTACCTTCTTGATTGTATGTTGTTACTTTCATATAGTTTAGTTGTTGTTAGGCATTGTTCTTACTTCTAGTATAGTTCCGCGACGACCTGGCACGGCACCTTTTACAAGAATAAATCCTTGTACTGCATCTACTGAGAAAATGCTTAAGTTTTTTACAGTTCTTCTATTTCCACCCATTCTACCTGACATTTTCTTACCTTTATCAACACGCTGTTGGCCTGTTGAACCGATAGATCCTGGTTCACGATGTGAATGTTTTTGTCCGTGCTGATCCCATCCACCTTTGAATCCATGGCGCTTTACAGTACCTTGGAAACCTTTGGCTTTGGTAAGACCACTGACGCAGATAATATCTCCTGCTGTAAAGATGTCAGCTTTTATACTGGCACCTTTTTGTAAATCTCCGCTTTCTGTTCTAAATTCTTTTACTGTTTTGTAACCTTTCCCCCCAAAGTGACCTTGCTCTGCACGGCTTACTCTGTGAAGTTTTTGTTCATCCATCGCTACCTGAATACCTGCGTATCCGTCACGCTCTTTTGAACGAATGTCTGTAACAATTACGCCAGGAGCGCGTAGCACAGTGACTGCATGGACATGTCCATTAGCGTCAAAGGCTTGCGTCATGTGTAATTTCTCTGCTAATTGAAATTTCATGTTTTTATATCATTTTTACATCAACATCGACTCCAGACGGGAGCGAGAGGTTGGTGAGAGCTTCGATGACTTTTGGATCAGGATTGGCGATTTCGATTAGGCGTTTGTGAACGCGCATTTCGAATTGCTCGCGGGCATCCTTGTACACAAAAGTTGATCTTAGTACTGTATAGCTTTTAAATTCTGTCGGTAGAGGTATTGGACCTGTTACGGTTGCCTCTAATCTCTTTGCAGTATCTACTATAAGCTTTACAGATTGATCTAGTACTTTTGCCTCATAGGCGCGCACGCGGATTCTGATTTTATTTTCAGTTGACTCTTTTTTTGCTTTTTTTGTAGCCATGTTAGTAATTGTTTTAATGAACTATTTTTGTAATGTAGCTTCTTTAAAATAATTTATACTATTCTAATATTTTTATAAACTTTTTAAATTTATTAGATCTAAAATATTTTATAAAATAGAATAATTACGCAATTATTTTTGTAACTACACCAGCTCCTACTGTCTTACCACCCTCACGGATTGCAAAACGTCCCTGCTCCTCAAGAGCGATAGGCGCGATAAGCTTGACTGTTAATTTTACTGTATCTCCTGGCATTACCATTTCTGTTCCTGCGGGTAGAGTACAATCTCCTGTTACGTCAGTTGTACGTACATAGAATTGAGGTTTGTAACCATTAAAGAATGGACTGTGGCGACCACCTTCTTCTTTCTTTAATATGTATACTTCACACTCAAAATCTGTATGAGGCTTAACTGAACCCACTGCACATAACACTTGTCCGCGCATGATGTCATCTTTTTTTACACCACGAACTAGTATACCTGCATTGTCTCCGGCCATACCTTCATTAAGATTTTTGTTGAACATTTCGATTCCTGTTACTGTAGTTTTTACAGTATCTTTAAGACCTACGATCTCAACCTCTTGGTTTAGTTTAACTATACCACGCTCGATTTTACCTGTTACAACAGTACCACGTCCTTCGATAGTAAAGATGTCCTCTACTGGCATTAGGAATGGTTTTGTTATATCACGCTCTGGGATTGGAATATAAGTATCTAGGGCGTTCATAAGCTCTACAATTTTTTGAGCCCATGGATCATCCATAGATGTTGCCTGTGATGCTTTTAGTCCAGAACCACGTATGATAGGAGTATTAGCTCCGTCAAAACCGTTCTTTGTAAGAAGCTCACGCATCTCATCTTCTACTAGCTCTATCATATCCTGATCATCCACCATATCGCATTTGTTTAGAAATACAACCATCTGTGGTACACCAACTTGCTTTGCAAGGATGATATGCTCACGAGTTTGTGGCATTGGTCCGTCAGTTGCGGCTACCACTAGGATAGCACCGTCCATCTGAGCAGCACCGGTGATCATGTTCTTGATATAGTCAGCATGTCCTGGCGCATCGATATGAGCGTAGTGACGAGATGCTGTCTCATACTCTGAGTGAGATAGAGAGATAGTAATACCACGAGCCTTTTCCTCAGGAGCCTTGTCGATCTCATCTATACCCTTGACCTTAATGTTAGGATTAGTAAGATGTAGTACATTAAGAATACCTGCTGTAAGTGTAGTCTTTCCATGGTCTACGTGACCGATAGTTCCTACGTTTAAGTGCGGTTTGTCGCGATTAAATGCTTCTGCTGCCATAATTTTTGATTATTTTAGTTAATTTGTTTTAATAATTTTAAATTTGTTTTATCAAATCTATATTCGAATAAAGACTTTTGTTTGTCCTTCTGTTTTATAAAAGACACAATGCATGTGTAGAGTGTATCCACTCAAATGTCATGTCTCTTACGAACTTGCTTGATGTCTTTTACTTTAAATATTTTAAATTTCTTTAAAATAACTGTTGCTCAAGAGCTTAATTTCTGATAGTTAGACTCCAGATATCAATTCATCTAGAATATGTATCTATTCACATATACGCAGAGGTTCATCACTGACTCACTTCTAGATTTTTAAACAGATTAACTCTGTCTAAATAAAAGCTTATTTTGTAAGCTTTTATCTATTGGTGGGACTCATAATTTATAAGTTATGAGTATGCCGAGCGAATACCAGCAATTATAACACATTTTACAGACTTTTGCAAAGAAAAAGGGCGTGACCTTTGGTCACGCCCTACTTGATACTCCTACCCTAATTTACAAGAATTCACTTATCCAATTTCTTCAGATGAGAACTCTATGTCATCCTCAGAAAAAAGAGTTCTGAATTGATCTCTGAGCCTATCTATGTATTCACCCTCACCGTCTCTTATCTCAGTTTTTACATTTTCAAGAAGTGACCTCAGCAGTGCAGCCTCTACTTTTTCAAGAGGAGTCAAGCTGAGGTCCGAGATAACTATAGCCGCTTGACTTATGGGTACATTTTCAAGCTTAGCATGAGTGCTGTTGTTTTTCAATTTCTTGACGCAGAGCATTTTGCGTCTTCCTTGCCTGTCAAAATTAACTTCTTGAATTGGATCTATGTCTAGGAGGATAATTCCACGACTACCTCCGCCGCCCTCACCGCCAGGACGATTACTTGGGTCTGAAAACATGCTATACTTCTTTCTTCAAAAATTAATTAATCGTGTTGGCTACTAGAGTGGGATCATTCCCACAAAAGAGTCTGTGATACGTCGCACTTCTGGAGTACTTATATCACGGATACCGCTACTACATAAAGCGTATAAAAGCATCTCAACAGAATCTGTAGCAGCTTCTGTCAGAGTCCAATTCTCACCTTCTGCGCTTTTTAGGTACTTGAACTCAAACATAATATTGCAGATTTCAAGGCGAAGCATTTCTACGAAAAACTTTTTTAACTCTTCGTTATTTTTGAAAAGCTTGGTGAACTCTTGGTTTTCAGAAGCGAAGACGTCAACAATTGACTTTATACGTCGCTGAAAACTTGTGCGCTTGTCATCTATTTTCTCTGCGTTACGTCTGTCGATTGCACTGTCATTGCCAGGCTTTTCATAAGCAAGATCTAGGGTTGTTAGGCTAGCGCTAAATTCGTATTTTGCGCATTCGGCTTTCAAAGAATTTACTATTCCTGTTTTTGTCATTTTCTACTCCTGATTTGTTACAAAGGGCAATGAGAAGAATTTCTCATAAAAACTATAATACAACAAAAAGTGTCTTTTTGCAAGTTTATATTTTTGATTATTTTTTGTATTTTTTATTTAATTCCATTACAAGTGTTAGTAGCCCATAATCCTTTACTATTATTTTTGGCAAAGAGCTGCAAATCTTTAAAATCTTTTTGATACTTATAGGCGCTGCTATAAGTATATTCATACGCATAACCTTCGGCTAGCATTTTTCTATTAAGCATCTGACCATCTGATAGGTACACATATGCAAGTAGTCTGTTATATTTATCGTACTTACTCTGCGAGTTATCAGTCTCCATATACACTTCTTGACCGCTTGCTATCTCTTTCATATAATTACTAGCTTCAACCCCAAAACATTCTACCGGCCTACGCGGATCTACGCTCTCTGGAGTATTGATGCCGAGTAATCTAACTTTATACTCTCTTTCTCCAGCAAAATTATTATTTATATCTTGGCTATTTTGAGTATCTATATTTCTCTCGACTACAATAGTATCCCCGTCAACTATTTTCGTGACTTTATAATTAGATAAGACATTATTACTATTTTTACCTTCTGAGATTAATTTATCTCGCGCTCTATTTTCTGTAGATATACTTTCTGGTAAAAATTTATTATCGCTATTTTTGTCTATTTTAACAGGGACAAATTCATATATGAGAGCAAATACAACTATAAGAAAAATATATTTTAAAATTTTGTTTGTGTTGATAGTTGGTCCGTGATGTGATGCTGACATATTTTTATTTAATTATTATACTACTTATTTAATTTATCTGCTTAAGTTTTTCTTATTTACTAGTTAAATTTTACTTTTAACAAATATATGGATTATTAATTTTTTTTATGAGGTCATAATTAGTATAAATCAAAACCAAAATACTAATAACCCCAATCTCAAGTCCGCCAAAAGGCAAATAGCTGAGAAAAGCAAGTGAAATAAAGCTGCCAAATAGTGCCGCGCCGCAGCTAGCGCAATGACTAGCTATAAACGCCAAAAATATAGCAAAAGAAGTTAGACTATTTTGCTTTTTAAGAGTATTATTTTTAGAGGAATTTGTCCAGGCAAGATTTTTACTGTTATTTTCTACCATTAATTTACGCACCTCATTTTGAATATGTTTTTGAAAATCTAAATATTTTAAGAGTAATGATATATTTATACTTGAGAGTGTTATGGAGGTCAAAATTATGATAAGGCTTTTTGTATCATAAGTACTTGTGACATCATAAACAGAGAGAAAGGCATTATAAAAGCCGCTGTAAAAACTATCACTTATTTTTATAAATTCGTAAAAATAATTAAAATTTCTAATCCATAAAATAAAATTAGACAAAATAAAAAAAGAAATTATAAATCTTTTGTAAAATAAAACACTCTTAATGTATAGCTTAAAATTCATACATGTTTATATGATTAATTATATGTTTTTATTATAACATAAAATAAAACATTAAAATAAAATACACCCAGCGCAAGCGCCGGGTGTATTTTATTCCTTCACCAAGGGATTAATTATTAGAAATAATAGAAAATTAATTCTTCATTTTCATGCAGCTCATTACAGCTGATACACCAACCAAAATATAAACTACAGCCTCGACTGCAGGTATTTTTCCAAGTAATAAGTTAACTACGTTAAGATTCATACCAAGAAAATAACCAACACCTACAAGTCCCCAATTAAGTCCACCTATAATTAGGAGCCATTTTGCTATTTGATTTAACATCATATATTTTTATTTTGGATTTTATTCCAGAGATTTGTTTATTATGGGATATGCACACAAGATATTATAATAAAATATATTGTGCCTCGTGTACTTATATCCTAGCTATATTATATAATTACTGTAGATAATAAGATATATACTTATCCACATTCTCATAATACAGGTTTATACTCCTGCTATTTTACCTAGGTCAAGAGTCTTATTGACCCCAACCTGTCTCACAAAGTCATTAACATGCGAGACTAATACAATAGCACCTGTATACTTTTTAAGTGATTCGGCTATGACTGGTATATGTAAAAAGTTAACATGATTAGTAGGCTCATCTATAATAAGTATACCAGGCTCTAGTAGTGTTAGATACGCCCACATGAGTAATGCCTTTTGACCTTCGGATAATGCTCCTATCTTTGTAGACAATTCTTTACCTGTTAACAGAAATCCTGACGCTACCGAGCGTACATGCTGATCATCAAGTCTCTTAAATATTTTAGCTAGCTCCTCATACGCGGTCTTATTAAAGTCCAGAGTAGAAAAGTCTTGTCTATAATATCCAACCTTTATATTATCTTTTACTTTTATACCTGGTATATTAGCTTTACCAAAAAGGTTAAAAAATGTAGTTTTACCTATACCATTTGGACCAGTGATTTGCAGCTTATCGCCTTTGCGTATATCTATCTCGACTGGAAACATTTTCTTTTCACCTCTGACCATCAGCTCTATTTGTCTTAGCTCTATGACGTTACCACTGAGCTCATCACTGTTTTTAATATCAAAATTTCTGATTACCCTGTCATCTTTACGTTCGTCTATTTTGCTATCCTCCATCTCTTCTATCTCATCGCGCAGCTTACTAGCAAGCTTACGCATCTTACCTCCCTTAAGGGCAAAATAGTTGACTTTGTCTTTGTTCTCTTGTATTTCTTTGGCCAATTGAGCATTTACTTTACGCTCTGCTTCACGCTTTTTTTCTATTTCTTCTAATGCCTTAAAATAATTACCGACATATTGCTCTATCTTTTTAAATTGTGTATTGACGTAAATGATACCATGAGAAAAATCATTTAGAAATTTCTCATCGTGTGATATAACTATTGCTGTGCCCTTATAGGCCTGCATATACTCGGTTAGGTCTTTGACTCCTTGCTTGTCTAGATTATTGGTCGGCTCATCCATAAGTACCAGGTCTGGACTGCTAACTAGCGACTTAGCGATTAGCAGTCTACCCTTTTGTCCTCCTGACAAGTCTTTTATCTTAACATTAAGAGGTATCATCCAGCCAAGGTCCTCGAGCATCTTTGTGGCACGCGGCTCTATGTCATACTGCTTTGTCTCAAATGCTTTTTGAAAATAATCTAGCACCTGCATGTCCCACTCTTCATGCGGTATATACTGCTCAGCTATAGAGATGTTTAGCTTTTTATCATAGACAACTTCACCTTCAAATGGCTGCAAATTTTTGGTTATCAATTTAAAAATAGTCGACTTGCCGGCACCGTTTGGGCCCATCAGTACAAGCTTAGCCCCTTTACGTATGACAAAAGTCGTCTCCTCAAGAAGTATTCTGTTCTCATCATAACCAAAAGTCAAATCTTCAAATCTGAGTAATGTCTCACCGTGTATAGGTACTGCTTTTTCTACTGCCATATTGTTTAGAATATTTTAACTTGAGTATTATAACACAAAAGTGAGGAAAAATAAAGAGCCGCACCGAAGGTGCGGCTCTTTATTTTTAAACTAATCAGCTTTTTTATCCATTTTGTTAAGTGGTGACTTTACAAATACAAGATACACTACTAGCATCACTGCTAAGAAGTCTATTAGGTTAGATATAAATGCCCCATACTTAAATGTAGCACCCATAACTACAAAATTCATCTCATTTAGGTTTCCAGCTGCACCTAAAAGTAGTCCAACTAGTGGAGTTACAAATGACTCAACAAGTGAGGCTACAATTTTTGTAACAGCTGCACCGACTACAAGTCCAACAGCAAGTCCTAGTACTCCTTTTTCTCTGATAAAATTAGCAAAGTCTTTTAACATATTTTTGTTTGATGTTTAAATATGACTTAGCACCATATTTAATTTAATTTGTTTTTAATAACACTTATATTATACTCCCGTTAAAACAAAAACATAACTAGACAAAATTAAAAAATATGTCAATACACCTTATTATATTTTATTAGATTTTAAAAAATATGTTATAATATAAACAAGAAATTTATATAAAAATATGAACCCAGAAAAAAAATATTATGTCACCATAGGTATGGAGGTGCACGCTGAGCTTAATACTAAGAGTAAAATGTGGTGTAGCTGCCTTAACGACCCTTTTAACAGCGACCCAAATGCTAATGTCTGCCCTACCTGTCTAGCTGAGCCAGGCGCTCTTCCTGTTGCTAATTTAGAAGCGATAAGGAAAATTGTAAAGGTCGGCCTTGCGACTGGTAGCACAATTGCAAACTTTACCGAGTTTGACCGCAAAAATTATTTTTACCCTGATATGCCAAAAGCATATCAGCTATCGCAATACTTGTACCCGGTAGTTAGCGGTGGTAAGCTTAACAGTATAGAGCTAACCCGTATACATCAGGAAGAGGACACGGCTAAGAGCGATCATGAAAAAGGAGGCTATACTCTACTTGATTTTAACCGTGCCGCAGTGCCGCTAATGGAGCTAGTGACTGAGCCGATAACTTATACTAGTAAAGAAGAGGCGGCAAGTAAGTCAGCAGACTTTGGCAAGGCTTTGCAAAGGTTACTTAGAACCCTAGAAGTTAGTGACGCTAATATGGACAAGGGGCAATTAAGACTTGAGGCAAATATTTCAATAACTCTAGACCCGAAAAAATTTGGTACCAAATGCGAAGTTAAAAATCTTAACTCATTTAACTCGGTAGAAAAAGCCATTATCTATGAGGTTAATAGGCATACCGACATGCTAGCGAGAGGCGAGACTATAATCCAAGAGACACGCGGCTGGGATGAAAACAAATTAGAAACATTTTCACAAAGGAAAAAAGAAAATGCTCATGATTATAGATATTTCCCTTGCCCTGATCTTCCTAAAATGTACCTGCATGAGATGTTCGACCTAGAGCAGATGAAAAAGGATTTGCCAGAATTACCCGAGGCAAAGAAGCTTAGATTAGAATCATATGGTATTAATGAAAAGCAAGTAACTGGATTGCTTGATGATATAGAGATGGGTAAATATTATGACTCTGCCTGTGCTGATTTAAATAATACAGAAGATAAGAAAACTTTGGCTAATTATCTACTTGGTGATGCGGCTGGTTTTATGTCAAAAGATACTAACCTAAAGTTACCAGCTCCTAATAATCTTGCAAAGATAATTCTAATGATATCTGAGAGTAAGCTGTCGAGCCGCGGAGCAAAAGATTTACTGCTCAATATAATGGGTGATGACGTAGCTGATTCAGAATTAGAAACTCGCGCAAAAGATTTGGGACTAATACAAAATTCTGACCCAGAAGCTACGAAAAACATAGTGATGAAAGTTATAGAGCAAGATGCAGAAAAATGGGCTGAGTACAAAGCTGGAGCTGACAAGCTTGAAATGTACTTTGTGGGTAAATGCATGAAAGAGGCAGCCGGCAGCGGTAATCCAAAAGTCTTTATAGAGATAATAAAAAGTATCTAGATTTAATATTAATAAAGCGGCACCTTCGGTGCCGCTTTATTTTATATTATCTCCACACTTTTTACACTTTTTCTATATTTCCAAAGGAGAGTTAATCCAAAGGTAACAGTTACAAATATAACTACAAATTTATATCTTATCCATACATCTGGTGAGAAATTTCTACGTATATACTCATTGGTGACACCAAAAGTAATTAGAAAGGTGGCCCAGTAATACGAAAGATGCACCCATGTCTGTATATCAAGGTCAAATATATGCCCAAAGAATTTTTTTATGATGGGTATTCTCATAATACCTGTTATAAGTATAGTTGTGCCTAATGCTATATCATAAAAAGTGTCACGCATCTGCACATAAATAGGATCCCTGAGCAATAATGTTAAGCTCCCGAAAAATGTAGTCTCAAGGCATATAAAAAGAGCTATATAAGGCAGTCTCTTTTCTTTGTGAAAAGTGTAAAAAGTAAAGCTAATAGTCGCTACAATAAGTAAAAATGTTGAAGTGTAAAAGTTTTTAGTTATCTCAAAAGTGGCCAAAAATATAAATATCGGAATAAATTCAAATAGGCATTTTATTATTAGTTTTGAATAATGTATTATATTTTTTTTGTTCATATTTTCTATTATTAATTAACACTTTTGTGTTATAATTTATATTACATTATATAATAAAAACATGAAAAAAGATATACTAAAAAATATTTCGATATTAATAGGAGCGACAATAATAGGGCTCAGCATACTTGGGGGATTTTATTTAAATAATAAAATGGGAAATAGTGGCAAAAATGACTTTGTTGATCCTGATTCGTTTTTCTCAGGACGAGAATTTAAAAAAGAGGAATTTCTGATTGGCAGCGGAAGCAAAAAAGTAATCTTGCTAGAATACTCTGATCTTGAGTGTCCATTTTGCAAAAAATTACATATAGATACAATGCAAGAAATATATAAAAATTATGGCTCAAAAGTAGACATAGCATTTCGTCATTTCCCCCTACCTTTTCATAAAAAGGCTAAGACAGAGGCTACAGCCACACTTTGCGCCCGTGATATTGGCGGTCAACAGGCTTACAAAAATTATATAGGTAAAATATATGAAAAAACTCAAGGCAATGATAGCCTAGACCTAAATACTTTGCCTGATATAGCAAAAGAGATAGGGTTAAATGTTACCAGCTTTAACTCTTGTATGAGTAATGCTAGTAGCTCAGAAACAAAATTAGCGTTAATAGAATCGGATATACAAGATGGTATATCAGCCGGAGTAGAAGGCACACCAAATGTATTTGTACTTATCAAGGATGGACAGGATTATAAAAAGTTCACAATTATAAATGGCGCAAGAGATTATAAATATGTCTCAAAGGTTATAGATCAAGCTTTGAAGCAATAAGACTTTAAGAATTAAAGCTTAGCTAAATAGCGCCGCCCTACGGGCGGCGCTATTTATTTGTTACTTATTTTTTGTATTTCTTTATATACTTTTTATCTTTCTATATTCTCCACTCTTTTGGCATGCTTACCCCCAGCAAAATCTGTTGAGAAAAATATCTCTATAGCTTTTTTGCATTCATCTATATCTAAAAATCTAGCCCCAAAAGAGATACTGTTGGCATTGTTATGCTCGCGGCCTAATTTTATAATATCAAGATTACCGCCATAATATGTAGTACATCTAACTCCTTTGTACCTATTCATGACTATCGCTTCGCCCTCTCCGCTACCGCCAAATACAAAGGCTACACTTAGAATGTCGTTCTCAATATCATCAGCGAGTGCCCCGCCAGCTTTGTGTATATAATCAGTATAATCATCAAGCTCATTATATACATGTGAGCCCATATCTATAATTTCAAAATTAGACCCCCTATTTTCACTTTTAAATTCACCCTCAAGATATTTCTTAATTTCACTTTTCATCTCAAGTCCCGCATGATCACAGGCCAGATATATATTTTGTATATTATTTGAATTTAAATTATGCATATCTTTTATTTACTACTTATCAACTTGATTCTAATTATTTTAAAATATTTATAATAACTTAGCGACTTTTTCTGCATGCATAACAAGGGTATTAGTATATCCCATCTCATTATCATACCAGCCCAAAACTTTTACTAGGTTACCGCCAACTACGCGTGTCATCTTGAGATCCGCGATGCTGGCAAAATGTGATCCCTGTATATCACTACTCACTAGCTCCTCATCACTAGCATCAAAAATATTCTTCCATTTATCCTGCTTTGCAGCATCTCTTAAGATATTATTAATCTCCTCTGTACTAGTTTCCCTTTTGGCGATAAAGGTAATATCAACAATGGACCCCGCTGCTACCGGTACACGCATCGCTATACCGTCAAATCTGCCGTCCAGCTGCGTAAATACCTTACCCACAGCAATAGCAGCCCCAGTGCTACTTGGTACTATATTCTGCGCTCCTGCTCTACCCTCTCTATAATCTTTTTTATTTGGACCGTCTACAATAGACTGGCTTGCTGTATAGGCATGCACAGTATTAAGCATTGCCTTTTCTATACCAACAGTAGCGTCGAGTATGGCGATAAGCGGTGATGAGGCATTAGTGGTGCATGAGGCATTAGACGTTATGTCACATACGCTAAGCTTGTTTTCGTTTACAGACATGAGCACAGTCTCGCCCATAACTGACTTATCCTCGCCTGCCTTGGCCGGAGCCGAGATTATCACCCTTTTCGCTCCGCAGATGATATGAACTTTTGCCTTGTCATAACTTGTAAATAGTCCAGTGCTCTCGATAACAATATCAATATTCAAGTCCTTCCAAGGTAGCAGTAATGGATCTCTCTGTGACAGGAATTTAATTTTCTGGCTACTATCTTTTGTTTTTTTGTCAGGGCTTGCATTTACTTCTACCTTACTTGCGCCGCCTTCGGCGGCGCTGCTCTTAATTATTAGATATTTCTCCGTCTCACTCACCTCTTCTATCTCCACCTCAAAATTACTCCTCTTATATACTGTGTCATACTTAAGCAGGTAGGCCATATTATGTATATCACCTAGGTCATTCACAGCGACAACTTCAAAGTTTTCATTTGCTAATGACATTTTTAAAAATGCTCGGCCTATACGCCCAAATCCGTTGATAGCAACTCTTTTTTTATCTTGAGTTTTTATTTCTTCTTTATTTTCTTCCCCCATAATTAGCGCACTATTTTTTATACTATTTAAAATATTCATATTTTTTACTTAGTTATATTATAGCAGAAATTTAACTTAAAATATCACAAATAAAAACCTTTTCCACAAGATAATAAAAGCTAATAATATTATATGGATCTTATGGAATATATTATTATTAATTTATGTATATTATTTCTTCTCTCAGTGCTCCTAAAGGCGCTTCAACATGAACTATTTTTTGAATCATTTTGTACTTTAAAGCTTCTTGGGCCGATATTGTTGTGCCAGTTTCCATCATAGATTTAACTTTTTTAAGTGATATATTTGATTTTTCAGATACAAAATATGCTATTCTGCTATTGTTTGTTTTTATAGCTGACAACTGATCTTTAAGAGCTTTTTCATCAAAATTACCAGAAACAGAAGCTCCGTGAAGATAAAATTTTGCATAAGACTCAGCGGTTCTTTCTTTAGCAGACATGTATATAACATTAGCTATAGAATCTATATGGTTTGTAGCATGTATAGCTATGGGAATTCTAGAATTTTGTATTATTGAAGCAATAAGAAATCCGTCATATATACTACCTCCAAGTGAAGAAAATATTATTACAATTTTACTAACTGCGATACCTTCTATATTAATACTTTGAATAGCATTTACTAACCTTAATGTTGATGGCTGATCTATATCAGAAAGCTGAGTGTAGAACTCGTCATTCTTTGCTTTGTTAGCACTACGAAGGTTTTTATTTGAAGATTTACTTTGCATACTTTTATTTCCAAAAGGTGCGGGCCCACAAGGAATCGAACCTTGACCAACGGATTTGGAGGCCGTCGTACTACCACTATACTATAAGCCCTAAAATGTTACTAAAAATGCGAACAGGATTCCCCATTCCTACAGACACACCGCTAAGCATGCACTTTTTAAGCTTGTGACTTAAAAAGAAAGTTTAACATTTTCAGTAACATATACATTATAACATAATATCCTAAAATAATAAAAGCTACATATTAAAAGCTGGTCGCGAAGCGACCAGCTTTTAATATGTGTTTTTGCAAAAAGGTTATATATTACTTCTTGGCCTCTTTAAAGTTAACATGCTTACGTAGTTTTGGATCATATTTCTTAAGCTCTATCTTGCGAGTTACTTTCTTCTTATTTTTGGTAGTGTATATTGTAGTACCTGTTGCCTTATTTATTATTTTTATCAATCTATCTTGTGACATATATTTATTGTGTGCTGTGAATTTAGTCCTTGTATTATACTATAATTTTTATACTTTTGCAATTGTATTATTTTACCAGCTCATAGTCTATAACACGCATCTCCAAGTTAGCGCTTTTGACCCTTATTTTTAGCTTATCACCTATACGAAATATCTGCCCTGATCTCTCACCTACTATCGCATTTTTCTTTTCGTCATAATCATAAAAATCATTACCTAGGTCGCGTAGCCTTATCATACCTTCACATTTTGACTTTTTATCCTGAGCATACACCCCAAACTTTGTGACTCCAGACAGAACCCCCTCAAATACTTGCCCTATACGCTCGCTCATATACTCCACCTGCTTATACTTGATACTACCACGCTCGGCATCACTGGCCTCTTTTTCTCTATAACTTGCGTGTATACATAATTTTTCTAGTGCCATACGCTCCTCCTCTTTTGGCAGGTCACCGGTGAGTATTCTCATCAACAGTCTATGGGTGAGCACATCAGGATATCTTCTTATCGGTGAGGTAAAGTGTGAATAATGCTCAAAAGCGAGCCCATAATGCCCGACATTATGAGTGCTGTATATCGCTTTTTGCATAGATCTTGTTATATTACTCTGCAGTAATTCTTTTTCTGGGCGACCCTCCATTCTGGTGAGTAAGTCATTGAGATCTTTGGATGGTATTGCGCCGTCGATAAATTTAACTTTTTCTCCTATGCCTTTTATAAAAAGATCAAGGTCATGCATCTTATCAGCGTCAGGCTTATCATGTATACGATACACACATAGCGGCTCCTTTAGATCTTTTTGGCTACTTGTTATAAATTCTGAGACTTTTCTATTAGCGAGTAGCATCAGCTCCTCGATCAGCTTATGAGTGTCACCACGATGCTTTACATATACGTCTACAGGCTTACCATTTTCGTCCAGCTTGAACTTTACCTCTTCACTATCAAGTATAAGCGCGCCGGCCTCTAATCTTTTGGCAAATAATTTTTTGGCTATTTTATTAAGAGTGTTTAGCTCTGTACTATGTAGCCCGTTTGTGTCCATACTCTCTTGAGCATTCTCATATGAGAATCTTTTGGCGCTACATATAACGCTACGTCCATACCACTCATCATATATTTTGCCATCCATATCAATGGTAAATACAGCTGACATTACTAGTCTGTCTTTTGCTTCTACTAATGAGCATAGATCATTTGAAAGTTCTTCGGGTAACATAGGTATACATCTGTCCACCAGGTACACGCTGGTCTCACGCTCTATAGATTCATCATCTAGGGCCATGCCTGGGCGCACATAATGCGACACATCAGCTATGTGGACACCGACTTCTAATTTTAAAATATTCCCCTCATTATCTTTTTCTATAACTTTATAGCTAATAGCATCGTCAAAGTCTTTTGCATCCACTGGGTCAATAGTAAAGGTTAGTACGTCACGAAAATCTCGCCTGCTACTTTTCTCCTCTTCTGTTATACCGTGTACACTTATTTCCCTCGCTTCTTTTTGTACTGACTCATTATGCTCATCTGAGAATCCTTTTTCTATAGCATAAGCTAACATCTCGGCATTATTTTCACCAGGCTTACCCAGGTTTTTGACTACACGGCCAAAAGCAGTATCTCCGTCCACCCACTCGACTATTTCGACGGCGACTTTGTTATTTTCATCAGCTCCAAGAGTAGCGCCTTTATCAACGTAAATTTTTACATAATTTTTGCTATCATGTGGGGCAAAAATATAATACTTATCATCTTTACTTTCTAGCTCAGTATTTATTATTAATTTACCAGCATGGGCGCGCTTACTTTTATTTATAACTGAGATAACTTTACCATAATAACCATCCTCATCTTTGCCCGATATCTCGACTAACACTCTGTCACCTTGCATCGCTCTATTTAGATATTTGTGCATTACAAATACGCTCTCATAGTCGAGCTCGGGCATTTTTATATATGCATCACAACCTGATTCATTTGCTTTCGTCAGAGTCACCTGCCCCTCATATCTTTTTCCATCTAGATTCATATTTTTATTAATTTTAATTTTTTGTTATTTTTTATATAAAATTACTTATTTATATAATTCATTTACTTACTTCATTATAACATAAAAATAACAAGAAAATATAATTGGATTTTAATATAGAATATTTGACTTTTAATTACTATTTTTAATTTCTAATTTATTTTTCTTTAAAAAATCTAATCTACTCAAAATTACAAGCAAAATAACCTGAGAAATACTGCTCATAAGATAGGCTTTTGCCAAAAAAGTATAGTCATAGCCCATCTTATAAAAATAAGTTAGTGATACGCACAATATGGCAAAAGAAAAGACTTGTATCATGGTTATAAGCTTAACCCTATGCATGGCCATCATGGCCCTAGCATAATACTGTTCCAAATTTAAAAAAGGTATGGCGAGTATAAGTATGTAAAACAGCTCTAGCACTTGCTTATTGTCATTATATATAATCTTTACTATAAATGGTGCAAACACAAAAGCAAGCACGCAGAATAAAATAGAAAATACAAATATCTCAATAGTATTTTTCTTAACTTCTTTTTTAAGTTTTTCATTTTCTCCTTTTTCAAAATATTCAGAAAGTATGGGGAAGCTAGCAACCGAGTAACTTGTCGCAAAAAACTGTACCGCCATATTAACAAGATTAGTCGCAAAAGTAAAAACTGATATAACTCCTACCCCCAAAAATCCTGCAAATATAGTAATTATAAATTGCTTGAGGCTCAGTATAATAAAAGCTGCGCTACGCCATAACGCAGTAGGTGCTATATTTTTTATATAAGAAAAGTTAAAGTATACTAAATTTATATCTATCTTATTCTTAAATATAAAAATAGAATTAATAAAAAGATGCATCAGAGCTCCAAGTAATACTCCATATGCTAGGCCATACACACCATAATTTTTGTAAAAGAAAATAATACCTATTATAATACCAGCATTATAAAACACTGGCGCCATGGCATAATACAAAAAGTTTTTGTAAGTCTGAGCCACGCATACTAACAAGTTAGAGATTCCTAGCATTATAGGCTGTATTAACATTATCTTGGACAAGTGTGAAAGAGTGGCGAGATTCTCAGCTGAAAAAGCGGGGAATAATTTGTGTAAAAATAAGTCGAGAGTGAGTATTATAATAATAGAAAATAAAGTCATGGCACCATTAAAAAACACAAATAGTGAAGCTAACTTTTTCTCAAATTCCGCCTTATCATTTTTGACAAGTGATGAAGTTAAAAATGGCACCACGATAGTTATACCCACAAAAGATACAAATATAGCCATTATGAGATCTGGTATTTTAAAGCTGGCATTATAAATATCTAAAAGTGCGCCCACCCCAACAATAGATATAAGTAGCTTATCACGTAGCACCCCAAGTGCCTGCGAGATAATAGTAAAAAAGGCTATTATAAATGTATTTTTGTAGAGATTCATACTTAAAATTAATTCTAATATATATTATATCATAAAATATTAACAGGCGCCCGCTTCGCGGGCGCCTGTTAGGGATTTATTTGTTTTCGTTTTTATTTATAATATACTTTTTCACTTCAGCTCCTGATGTTGTATCAGGTCTTGATAATGACTAGAACTTTCTAATAATTCCAAGTGGGTGCCGTTCGCTACTACTTTCCCCTTGTCCATGACAAATATAATATCACTATCAATTATTGTTGATAACCTGTGGGCGATGATAATAGTTGTTCTGCCCTTGCTCACATTATCTATCGCCTCTTTTATATACTTTTCATTTACAGTATCGAGTGAGCTCGTCGCCTCGTCAAATATAAGTATAGACGGATTTTTAATTATAGCCCTAGCTATACCTATACGCTGACGCTCACCGCCTGAGAGCTTGATGCTGCGCTCGCCTATTTCTGTCTCAAATTTTCGTACGCCAAGCCTATGATAAAATTCATCGATACGTGCCAGCTTTGATATTTCTTCTATCTTAGAATCTATAACTTGTTCTTTTTCCAATTCTTTTAAAACTTTTTCGTCCACTCCAAATAAAATATTATTTTTGACAGTGTCGTCAAAGAGGTCAACATGTTGCTCTACATATCCTATATGTTTACGCAGATCACCCGCGTCTATGTCTTTTAACTCTACACTATTTATTTTTATCCCAGAATAATTCTCTCCCTCTTCACTTTTATTATTTAGATTATTATAATCATAAGCTCTGAGTAGTAACCTCGTAATGGTAGTCTTACCTGATCCAGAGTGTCCGACAAAAGCAACCTTACTACCTTGTGGTATTTTTATATTTATATTATTAAGTACATTACCTTCACTCTTTGGATATTTAAAACTCAAATTTTCAAACACTATATCCCCGTCGACAAATTTTGTATCGCTCTCCTCCTGAAAATCTGGCTCCTTATCAATAATTTCTAAGTATTTATCCAGCTCAACAAAACGAAGAGGTATTTGCCTCAAAGCTTTGATAACAGAAAAAATATTATTATATGCATCATTAATCCACATCCATATAGCATAGATGGCACCAATGGTTAAGTTGCCAAGAGAGGCTAAAAATATTATAAGTATTGTACTGCCAGTCTTACTGACAGAAAAAATAAACCATCTTTTATGTGCATGTGAGACACTTTTTGTCCATGTAAAAATTTTATAATCTATAAAAACTTCTCTATTTTTAAGATATTTTTTAAGATAAACTTTTTCAACGGCTAAGTTTTTCACTAATAGAAGATGCTGAAATATCTCTGATCTTATTTTTCTTTGCGTATCCCAATTATCCATATCTTTTTTAATAAAAGGCCTATGATATCTAGCAAAATAGCCGCTCCACAAAATAACCAGCATTAATGTCCCCGCACACCAAGCAGCTATAGTAACTGAATAAAAAGATATAGCAGCCAAAGAAAAGATTATTTGTGTAAAAGTTGGAAAAATACTTAAAATAAAGCTTGTTACTATATTTTGCACTGCACTCTCGCCTCTGTTAACGACTTGTAATTTTATCGCACTATGATCTTCTACATATTGACTAGGGTTTAGTTTAAAAATATTTTTAAAAGAATATTCCTCAAGATGTTGCTGTATTCTAAAATCTAAATTATCTTGTGCGTGTTTATCTGAAAAATAACTCACTATAATTAGTATACCCTGAATCACA
This sequence comes from bacterium, assembly GCA_043765155.1. Taxonomy (GTDB): domain Bacteria; phylum Patescibacteriota; class Minisyncoccia; order Phycocordibacterales; family UBA5272; genus JAUPVO01. The sequence continues at coordinate 29,929 of JAYUJP010000001.1, forward strand.
AGCCATGAAAATATAAAATAATAAGCTAAATTAAAATCCTTGTTAACAATTTTGTCTAAAATTTTAGAAATTATAAAAACCATTAAGACACCGATTGCTTGCTGAAATATAGTAGAAATTAATTGTATATAAAAATCTTTATGGAAAGGCTTTAAAAGTTTCCACAATCGCCAAGTGGTTATAAGGTATTTTTGCATAATTATATAATATTATAACACAAAACAAAAACTTACTTGTTTTCGTTTTTTATTCAGTCTTTAGATTGTCAGATTTGGATATATTTCTAATGCTAGTCAATTAAAAAGCGGCGCCATAGGCGCCGCTTTTCTCATCTGTCCCATAAGCCGAATTCTGTTCTGCGTCTTTTATAAAACACATACGTAGATATTTATCTTGCTTGTATGTTACCATACAAATCTTTGCGACGACTCTGGCATACAATAAAGTTACCAGCACGGTCTTGCACATATGTAAGTATTTAGCCGTTTCAGCCTAACTAAATAGGATCGTTTCTGTTCGCAACTCGCGTGTTACCACGTATGGGTGTTACCCATTACACTTGTATACAATAAGTAAAACTATGTGTTCGGACTTTCCTCACTACCTAAAATAAATTTTAAGCTAGCGCATCTACTTGTTACAGCTTATATAATATAGCATATATCAAGATAAAATAAAATACACTAATCACTTTCAAAAGACAATAAAATTAAAAGCTCACCTCGTCTCCGACTTTTATATTTAAGTCTTTTACTTTGCCAGAATTAATCTCTAAAACATATTTTGCTGGATTTTTATTACTCACAGTATTTGGGTAACTAGAAACTTTTACATTTTCAAATATATCACTTATTATTTTTCTAGTTTTTACTTCTCCTGTTACGTTATCTTTTACCATCTCTTCTTTTATGTACAAAATATCAAGATTATAATTCATATCCTTCATCCAAAAGCTATAAATATCTTCTGTATCAAAAATAAATAACATAGCACATTTATCACATAAACTTTTTGTATTGCTGAGTCCATTTCTCCTAGACTCATTTGTATCTGCTATTTTTAAATTAAAATTAGTAATAACTTTGTTGTCTTGTTGTGAAATTATATTTAAATTTTTATCATAAGAATATTCTATATATTTTTTACTCATACTATTATCTTTATTTTTATTTATATCTAGATGAGCTAAATTATAATACACACCAATAATTATAAACAAAGTGATAACAGCGAAAAATAAAGACTGTAAAGAATTAGCTTTAGAAATATTTCTTATTTTTGACTCTTCTATTTTTGATGCAATCTCTTGATTATTATCCATGTTTGTTTTCATTTATAAAATATAACATAAAATACTTTTATTATATAGTCAATATAGTCACAAAATATGCGTAGAACTGGGGATAACTCGTTAATATCTGTAATAATAAAATATAAAATAATATATAATTATAAGTGGACCTGCTCTATGTTGTTGTGATTATAAATTAAAAACTAAAAGTTTTAATATTTACTTAAAAAATATTATAAAAAATATGGCCAAAACAAAATTCGAAGTATATAAAGATAATAAGGGTAATTATCGCTGGAGACTACTTGCTCAAAATGGTGAGCCGGTGGCATCAAGCGGCGAAGGGTTTAAGGAAAAGAGAACAGCTATGAACGCTGTAAAGAAATTAAAAGAATGGGCTAATACCGAGACAATCCTGGATCTGGAAAAAATGAAAGAGGATGCTATTAAGCAAAAAGCAAAAGATACCAAAGCTAAAACTGCAGCAAAACCTACTGCAAAAACATCAACTAAAAAAACTGTAGCAAAGCCAGCTTCTAAAAAAGTAGCAGCGAAACCTGCGGCAAAAAAAGCTAATACAAAACCTGCTGCTCCAGCTAAGAAAACTGTAGCAAAGCCGGTGCAAGCAAAGGAAGTGATAAAAGAAGTAGTAATATCTAAGACTGTTATCTAATATTGATTCTGAGTAAAGGTGTTAACCAAATATTCAAAAAATAAAATCTCTTATAACTTAAGAGGTTTTATTTTGTTTAACTAATTAAAATTTATTTAAATTAGCGACCTTTAATTTAAAATATCTGAAATATTTATACCGTAATCCTTAAATATACTGTAGGTTATTTTACCATCATGATAATCAGGCTTTATACTAGCATTTACTAATTTTAGATTTTTATTTTTGTCTAATACAAAGTCAATTTTTATAAGATTTTCTAATATGTGATCTGAGATTTTTCTAGCCTCATTTTGAATAATATCTTTTTCTGTTTGAGATAAAAAATTAGCACTAATATACTTTCTATAACCATTTTTATTATCAATATTGTCAAAAGTTTCTACTATAGGTGTCATATACAATTCCTCTCCTCTGTAATTTTTGATAGCTATTATTGTATACTTTTTACCTCTTGTATGTGTATCTAAAATAATATCATCACCTATCGCGTGTGAAGTATTTATATGTTCAAATGCCTCTTGATAATTATAAGTTAAAAGATTGGGTATAGACTTTTTAGATGCTTTTAATATTATCGGCATATGCATAGTTCTCCACATATCATATAATGTGCTTCTTATGTTCTTATCTTCTTTTTGTACTATGTTATACTCTGGATGATTTACTCCTACTTGAAAAATAGTTTTTCTAAAGTTGTCAGTATCCAAATCATTTGCAAAGAGAATCTTGAGTCCTAGGTTTCTGGCTAGTTTATGATGAGTATCTCGCCCAATATAGTCATGGGTTGTATCTATAAGTATATCTGAGTGGGAGAAAATTTTGTGTATATCAGTTTTTATTTTGGATTCAAATATATTGCCATCTATGTCAACATAACAAAATCTAATTTTGTTATGAATATTTTTATCTGCATAATCCATATAAATAGCTCTGGCATTTTTTTCAGAGTTTGAGGCTTTTATTTTACCACCGTAAAGTATTATTATGCTCATATTTTTATAAAATATATTTCTAATAATATTATAGCATGCAAAATATTATTTTTGATATACTTGTCTACAGCGTGTGCACATAATATCTTTTTATAAAAATAAGAAGCGCCTGCTATGCAGGCGCTTCTTATTTTTACTATTATTACTTTTTATTTCTATCTCGCTTACCAGTCTAGACTTCCTCCTGTCTTATACTCGGTAACTCTTGTCTCAAAGAAGTTCTTCTCTTTTGAAAGGTCTACTGCCTCACTCATCCAAGTAAATGGATTATGTGAACCGTATAATATTGGTAGCCCTACTCTCTGTAATCTCCTGTCTGCAATATGCTCGATGTATTGCTTGAATCCCTCTGCATTGAGTCCAAATATTCCTTTTGGAAATACGTCCTGCGCAAAAGTGTATTCTAGCTTAACCGCCTCATCAATAAGGGCGATAATACGAGCTTGGAATTCTGCTGTCCATAATTCTGGCTGCTCTTCTTTTATAGTATTAATCATATCTATACCAAAGTTAAGATGCTGGCTCTCGTCACGCATGATATATTGTATCTGCTCAGCGCTACCTGGAAGTTTATTTTGCCTTTGAAATCCAAACATAACTGCAAAGCTTGAATAAAAGAATATACCCTCGAGTATTAGTGAGAACACACAAATATTTTCTAAGAACTTTTGATCAGCTTCAAATGTACCAGTCTTAAAGTTAGGGTTAAGTACACCGTCGTTAAAACTTAAAACAAATTTATCTTTGTTATATATAGCGTCCACCTCACGGTACATATTAAATATCTCTGGACCATCAAGGCCGAGTGACTCTACGATGTACTGATAAGCCTGAGTATGTATAGCCTCTTCATAGGCCTGCCTTAATAGATACATACGCGCCTCAGGACTTGTGATGTGTTTATAGGTCGCTATAACTAGGTTATTAGCGGCTATCGAGTCAGCAGTCGAGAAGAATCCTATTACCATTTTAAGAGCATGCCTCTCATCATCGGTAAGTACATCTTTACTTTTCCATTGCTCTATATCTAGCTGCATACTTATCTCAGTAGGTAGCCAGTGATTCTGATTACCAGCATTGTATGCATCCCAAGCAAAAGTATGCTTGAGTGGATGTAGCTGTATCACATCGGCATTTTTACCATTAATCATACGTCTATCATTAATAGATACACGCCCTGCATCACGGTTAAGACTCTGAGCTATCTCCGCGTCATGTAAACTACTTACTAATACTATATTATCACTTGTTTTTGTTAATGTATCTTGCATATTTTTAACTAATTTTAATTATTTTATCTCTTAAATTTTATTAATTTTTGTTAAGACTTGGTTAGTCTTTGTATAACTTTATTATAACAATTTTTATTAATTTTTGACATGACTTTTCCACAAGAGAATACTCATTAAGTATCATGGTTTACGTCTTCACTTTTCCAAAAAACCCTTATTATATTGAGTGTAAAATGCTATTGACTTATAAGTCATAATAGTATATTATTTATATATAGCTTTTGAATTTCCACAAGCTTAAAGTTAAACAAATTGGCAATAAGCCAGAAAGGTTCCTAAGTGTTCTCTTGCAAAATTTTAGCTATTTTTGTAGCTGTATCTGCTCTTTTATCACCGCTACAAGCTGAAGCCAGAAAACCCTTTTCAGGGTTTAAAAAACCTCGCCCAGCAACTGTACAACAAGCGCCGAGGGCTGCGCAAATTCCAGATCAACCTTCTCAGCCGGGGCTCGGGCGTATGGCAGTCGAAGGTGTGGTGTTGGGTGCTGCTGTTGGTGCAGGTGCAACCGCTGGATCAATGGCAGCTCGTGACATCTATAACGGTGTCGTAGGTAAAAAAGTGGAGTGCGTCAAAGCTCCAGATGGGACAATCACTTGTCCTGAAAAATGACATTCAACCGCTCGAAAAAATTTTATTTCTTTCTAGCAAAAAGCCAGACTTAACATCTAGTTTTTTTATTTGCAAAAATAGATTTAATATGATATATTATTCTTGTAGCACTGACGACAGGAAATAACAATTTGTTGATCGGCTTTGCTGCGGGTATCGCAAGATATACTAATGGGGGAAACTTTTAGAGTAATCTAATAGAGCCGTCCCCTCTGTGCTACAAATAAAAAACTTACCTTACGGTAAGTTTTTTATTTTTAAGAGTTCGGATGGTAGCTGACTACTTCTAAATGTTTTTCAAATCTTTCAAAGATTACACGGACGGATCTCATATTTAGGTGTCTCAAATCTTTTTTAATCTCTATTCTATTTTCTCTATTATTTGAATACTTAAGGCTGTCAAGATTTTCTATAGAGAAAATTAGGACATTTAACATCTCTATGATTTTATCCAACGTATACTCTTCGTTATGATTCTTAAGAAAAGACTCTTTTCTACTTTCTACAAAATGCTTTAAGGACTTATTAGAAAAATAAACTTCATAACTTTTATTTTCTATAGCTACCAAACATACGTAGTTTTTGCAACTTGGTTCATTTATTTTTTCATTATATTGCAAGAAAAAATAATCTTTTGCTTTGTCTATTATTTCTTGCATATATTTTTTCTAATCAGCTTTTCCTACTGGCACCCATCACATGTAGACTCGGGAGCTACTGTTATGTTATAGGCTGTTTTTGTTGCCGGCGCTGCACCCATATTGTATACTGCGGGCTGCGCAGGGTTAACCGTACTTGAGTTATTACTTGAAGCGGCGCTACTCATGCTTATCGGCTCTGGAGCTGCAGATATATTCATGGCTGATATTGGTGACGCTACTGGACCAGGTATTTTTGTATCATTCATAATACCTACTACTGGATTATCAAGAGGTGTTGTATTTTTACTATCTCTCTTGTGTGTAGCTCCAAATTCTGCGCTGCTAACTGTACTCTTCTCAACCTGACTTGCTCCTAGTGAGCGGAGATAATAGGTAGTCTTGAGTCCCATTTTCCATGCGTACTCGTATATACTAGCCAAATCTTTTCCACTTGTACCTGCATAATATATATTGAGTGACTGTGACTGATCTATCCACTTTGCCCTATAGGCCGCAGTTCTGATTAGCCATTTTGCGTCTATTTCAAATACCTCTTTGTATTTATCTTTTAAGTCCTGAGGTACTGTTGTTATATTTCTAACACTACCATCATTATACTTTAGCTGGCCCATCATTTCATAATCCCAAAGATTTCTAGCCTTTAAATCTTTTACAAGATATGGATTTATAACTATAAAGTCACCGTTCATATTTGCCTTTACGTATATATTTTTATATATTGGCTCTATACATGGTATTGACCCGACGATATTTGATATAGTCGCTGTCGGAGCTACTGCCATACAGTTACTGTTACGCATACCATAATTTTTAACATTTGCCCTAACCAGTGACCAGTCAAGCTTACCCTCTTTTGAGACGTCGATATGCTCACCGCGTGACTCCTCGAGTAGCCTTAGCGTATCTTGAGGCATCATACCCCTATCCCATTTACTACCCTTATAACTCTCATATGCTCCGCGTTCTTTTGCCAGCTCGCTACTTGCGAGTATTGCATTATAAGATATAATCTCCATACTCTCGTCTGAGAATATTACCGCTTGCTCACTATCAAAATTAATATTTAACTTGTATAGTGCGTCATGGAAACCCATCACTCCAAGTCCGACCGGCCTATGTCTAAAGTTAGAATTTTTAGCCTCAATGGTTGGGTAAAAATTAATATCTATCACGTTATCGAGCATACGCATCGCGGTCTTAATAGTACTAGCGACTAGGTCCTTGTCGAGAGCGCCGTTTATAATATGCGCTTCATAATTAAATGAACCCAAATTACATACTGCGGTCTCCTCTAGGTTATTATTAAGAGTAATCTCTGTACACAGATTAGAATTACGCACTATACCGGCATGATCCTGAGGTGATCTTACATTTGATGGGTCCTTAAAAGTAATCCAAGGATGCCCTGTCTCAAATAGCATTGTTATCTGCTTTTTCCAAAGATCGCGCGCCTTCATCTCTTTGAATAATTTTATCTCACCAGCTTTCGCCTTAGCTTCATAAGCTATATAATTATTTTCAAAGTCCTTACCATAACTCTCGGTTAATAGTGGCACCTCTTCTGGTGAAAATAGTGTCCAGGCTCCGTCCTCACGCACACGCTTCATAAATGTATCTGAGATCCATAATGCAGTATTCATGTCATGTGTCCTACGTCTCTCGTCTCCAGTATTTTTACGTAGCTCAAGGAACTCCTCCACATCTAGATGCCAATTCTCAAGATACACGCACGCCGCCCCTCTTCTTCTGCCTGATCTATTAATAGCAACTGTCGAGCTGTCAGCTATTTTTAGAAAAGGTATAATACCATTACTCTTGATACCTGACCCCTTAACTAGTGCTCCGCTCGCACGTACATTGGTCCAATTAGTTCCTATACCGCCGGCCCATTTAGAGAGCTGTGCATTGTCCCCATATACTTTGTATATACTCTCCAGATCATCTCCAACACTATTTAGATAGCAAGATGATAGCTGTGGGTGATGTGTACCTGCATGAAATAATGTAGGTGATGATGGTACAAACTTCATAGTGGACATAACATTATAGAACTCTACAGCTTTTTCATTTTTATTTTCCGCTTTTTCTGATATAGCTAGGCCCATAGCTGTTCTCATCCAGAAACCCTGAAGATCCTCAAGTATACGCCTAGTATCATTTGTATCCCTGACAAAATATCTCTCGTACAGTGTCTGCGTACCCATATACATCATAAGGTCATCACGCTTATAGTCCATAGCGTCTACTATCTTTTCTAGGTCAAAGTCATTCATTCTTGGATCTATATAACCCTTCTCTATTCCAAATTTTAAATTCTTGTTAAAAGATTGACGTAGAGAGCTATGTAGCTTATTATGATCTTTTATTTTTTCACCAACATGCTCAGCATACACGTCACGCATAAGTAATCTTGATGCTACATAACTATAAGCCGGGTCCAACTCTATCATTGAGCGCACTATCATAACTACTAGCCTAGCTAATTCTTTTGTGGTTATACCATCATGAACCTCCAGCTTTATCTGTGATATTATCTTTTCTATGTCTATCTCTTTTTCAAATCCGCCCACCACATAACCTAGTGACTTTCTCATTTTCTTTTCTGAAAAGCCCTGCATTCTGCCATCACGTTTTGTTACCTTAAGCGCGCTCTCTTCTAATTTTTCTAGGTCCTCTAGCTTTTTCTCATCACGTATTTTCTGATGCTCATATCTGTATATAATGTATTCCTTAGCTACATCAAAAAATCCTGCACTCATTATGTGCTTCTCGACAAGGTCCTGCACATGCTCCACACTAGGAGTATATTCCTCACGTGTCATAGCCTCAAGCTCTAGCTCTTTTTGTACTAGCTCACTAATATGCTTAGATACTTGCGCGTGCTCATCACGAGTGATTTGTATAAAAGCTTTCTTAACTACATTTTCTATTTTTGACATTTCAAATGGGACTACTTCATTATTTCTTTTTTTGATAAAAGTTAAAGGATTCATATTTTTTTGTAAATTGTTTTTATAATAATTTGACTATAAACTTGGCAGTTTCTAATATTAGTATATTACTACAAAAAATAGATAACTTTACAACACTTTTTGCGTATGTAAATAGTATTTTAATCAAAACAAAAATAACTTTAACATGGGTACTAATAATGTCAAATAAAATACGCAAAATATTTTAAAATAAAGCTTAAAATAAACTTCTAAGCATAAATTAAACTATTTTTTAGCAAAACATAATGTATATTTTGAAAAGTTATAGGATTATAAAAGTTATACACAGAGAAAATATTAAGTTGCTATTTTTATATATCTGTGTTATTATTTTATTGGATTTTGAATTTTTAAAATTTTAAAGGGAAAGTCAAATGGGTAAAAAAGTATCAGCATACACCAAGCAAATGAAAATACTGTTAGGTGCTAACTCAGAACTAACAGCTAAAAATAAGCGCATGCAAAAAATAATTAATGATTTTCAAGAATCTGTCGCAAATCTTATGTCTAATCTGGACCATGAGATATATCTTTTGAATGTTGAACCTGTAAGTAACGCACTTTTAAGCAGGCAGATAAAAGATTTGTTAACTTTAAATGTTGAACCTATAAGTAACGCACTTTTAAGCACGCAAATAAAAGATTTGGTAAATATAGAAGTTAGAACAAAAAACTGCCTGCGCGGCGATGGTATACATTTTGTGGGTCAATTAGTGCCCCTTACGGAAAATAAACTTTTAAGAATACAACATTTTGGCCCTCAGTCTTTACATAGACTAAACAAAATTCTTGCTTTGCATAACCTAAGCCTAGGTATGAGTGTAGGCGACTGGGAACCACCACAAGAACAAAAAAATTAAGCAAAATTTTCTGTGTTAGTCTCTGAAGATATAGAAAACACCTAGACCTGTAGCATTACTATGTTACGGGTTTTTATTTTATTATTTTTATTTTTTTATAAAATTATCAGCCCTCTTTTCTTTGTGATACTTGATCGCGAATCTATGAGCTTCAGAGTTAGCGAGTATTATGGACTTTTTGAGTCTCTCTATTTCTATTTTTGTCTTGGCTATATTTGTAGACTCTAGGCCGAGTACCTCACGCGCTTTGTGCTTGTCATCTTTTACAACGCTACAAGTAGCTACTAATATATTCATACTCGCGAGCACCTTTTCGCCAATATTTTTCTGACCCTCTCCGCCGTCAAATACAACCAAGTCAGGCGTAGGCCACTCAGTATGTTTGAATCTCCTTTTCATCAGCTCGACTATACCAGCATAATCATCATTAACATTTTCAACCAGCTTAAACTTTCTATACTCAGCTATATCTTTTTTACCCCCGGTTACAACGGTCATAACCCCAACACGCGCAGTGCCTGACATATGAGCTACGTCATAGGCCTCAATACGAAAATCTTTACCCTTAAAGTCCACTATCTCCTCATCCTTGATCAGCGACACGTCACGTATATGATCTAGAGCCCATAATGTGTTTCTCATTTTAGCCGCCATTTCAAAGTTCTCCTTTTTAGCATAATCCTCCATATCACTTTTTACATCTCTTTTAATTTTGGACATATTGCCCTCAAAAAGATCCTTGATATGCTTGATATTTTTTTTATAATCTTCTTTTTTAATTAGTCCTACGCAGCATCCAGGACATAATCTTATCTGCGCGTTAAAACAAGGCTTGCTCATACCTATCTCACATCTATCACGAAAAGGGAATATCTTCCTTATTATTTTTATCGCGTCTTTTATTTGCATTCCATTTGTAAATGGACCATAAACTTTATCGACTTTTTCTATATTACCACTTGTGGCCTTTTTGCTAGCTACAAATCTCTTTTCATAATCACGTACGCGCATAGTCAGCACACGTGGATAATCCTCCTTGGTTATAACTACGCAGGTGTATGTCTTATTATCTTTTTCTTTGGTGTTAAATACTGGCTGATTTTTTTTGATCAGCTGATTCTCGAGCAGTAACGCCTCTAGCACGCTACTAGTAACCTGATAAGTCACATGTTCAGCAGCTAGCACCATGTTAACTATTTTTAATCCTCTGGTTTCTGAGATATCTTTTGCAAAGTAACTTTTTGTCCTGTCACGCAGATTAGTCGCCTTACCAATATACAAGATATTACCCAGATTATTATTAGCTTCATTTTTGTCCCCATCTCTAAAAAAGTACACTCCTGGTAGCTCGGGTAAATCTAATTTTTCTAGGTCTATCTTTTTCATTTTTTTGGTTATCTTAAAATTAAAACTTGTGTATAATCTTAATCTATGTTACTTGTTATTATATAACATTTGTGTTATAATAACAACTTCTCTAAGCAAATTGTAAATCTGAGGCATACTGTCAAAAGATACAATTATAAGACTTTTTGAAAAACAAAAAAGAGGAAGTAAATTATGAGTTCTTTAGGTTTTAACTTTGCAGTGACTGGGTACTTTTGTGCACAGCTAATAACTGCGTTATTCAGGAGTGAAGTTGCCAAAAACAAAATAGAAAGAGAAAGAAAAATTGACGCTAGGGTTTTAAAATCCTGGCCTGGGCAATTATCTAACTAAAAACGGAGACAAGAAATGAGTGTTGAACAAAAACAACCCGAGAATCTTCATAGTCAACAAGAAGAAGCAAGAACTAATCCTTGGAATCAAGGAAATGTGCGGCTTCATCAGCCCGGTGTGAATTGGATGAGAAAAGAGCCTCCCGGCATTCCACATTATCCGCCAATAGGCCTCAGCAGACATGCTATGGGGGATAATTACCACCGCTGAACTCAATTTTGTAACTTTTAGTTACAAACCCAAACAACAACCGCCCGCAATGACAAAAGTCATAGCGAGCGGTTTTTTTATTGCTAATTTTTATCACCTAAAAGCACATATTAAAACTTCTTAAAAGTTCTAATATGTGCTATAATTTTATCTTGTTAATCCACACCGAAAAGTAAAAGATTGGCAAAAGGCGTTACAAGCTAAATGCTTGTAATTCGTTCAACAAAAAAGGAAATAATTTAATTAATGGCAATCGAAACTAAAAAAGTCGCTCTTTCAAAAAAGCTTTCAGAGGTGTACAAAGATTTTGCTAAATATGTAACGGAAATGATAACCGGCTTACAGGAAAAAGGCAGATTGCAAAGATCTCTGGCTCGCGGGGAAAGAGTAAAGATATTGGCTAATATGACAAAAATGCATGACAAACTCTGCAAAGCTTTTAAGGAAAAGTATCCTGAGGGGTTAATGCCTTTGACAAATGTTCAAAGGTTCTATCAGGAAGTTATTTTCCCCAAAGTCTTTATTGTTGTTGGCGCATCACCAAGAATAAGCGCAAGGTATTAAACTGTAAAAATTTATCTAAAATCAAAATTAAAACGCGGCACATGCAAATGTGACCGCGTCTTTTATTTATAATATTACTATATAATTAATTTTAAAATATATTAATTATATGGACAGGGTTTCAGCTATTTCTCTTGCTAACTTTTGGTTATTTTCTTTATTTACTGATCTTAGTAAATCCTTAACTAGCTCAATAACTTTCTCTTTACTTTTATTATCGTATACGTCTATTAAATTATACAATCTTAGAAATTCTCCCTTAGAGTAATCAAAAGGTAAGCCGGACTTGTTAAAAGCCTGATCTAATAAATTGCTTTTTTCTGGATCAAGTGTATCTAAGCATAATTCTAATCCCTGTTCCGGGCTTTTAGCTTCTTCAGGTTTTTCATCTGGGACTGAGTTTGAGTTTATATTTTCTTGATTCATATGTTTATTACTTTTAAAATTATCTCTACTGTATAATTCTAAAAATTTAATTATAATTTTAGATCTTACCAACAAGGTCCACCCCTGGAGTTAGTACGTCGTCACCTGGTTCCCATTTTGCAGGACATACATTAGCACCGTTTTCACGGACAAATTTGGCCGCTTGTAACTTTCTATATAACTCCTTTGCATTACGCCCTATGCCATTGTCATTGATCTCTATAATACGTAATACTCCGTCTGGATCTATTACAAATGTACCGCGCATGGCCATGCCTTCGTCCTTTACTAGCACATTATAATATCTTGCTAGCTCATGAGTAGTATCAGCAAGCATAGGGAAATTAATTTTCTTTATAGTATCACTAGCGTCATGCCATGCCTTATGCGCGTACACGCTATCAGTCGATATAGCTAACACCTCAGCACCGAGGGCCTTGAACTTTTCATAATACTCAGACATATCCTCAAGCTCAGTAGGACATACAAAAGTAAAGTCAGCTGGATAAAAAAACAATACCACCCACTTATCAGCATAATCTGAGAGCATTACGTCTTTTATTTTACCTTCATGAAAAGCTTGTAAGCTAAAATCATCTACATTTTTACCTATAGTAACTGTCTCACTGGCCATGTCACTGTAAAAAGAATTCTGATTAAGACTTTTCATACAAGCTCCCCCATTTTGACATGGACAATCTTCACATCCCTGGCCGCAGCAGCCTCCATTTGCTCCGCATGTATTATTTCCACACATATTCATATTATCATCTTCTCCACTTGTGTTATTCATGTTATCATTTTTTTTAAAGCCGAACATATTTTTAGTTTTAGATATTATCTGTTAATATATATATTATAACACATAATACTATTATGCAAAACGTAAATAAAAATGACAACGAAAAAGACTTGGCAAAAATAATAATAGTAATTGGCCCAACGGCAAGTGGTAAGTCAGACTTAGCTGTTAGCATTGCAAAAGAGATACAAGAAACTGGATACGCAACTATTGAGAAACTAGATTCTAGAAATAAAATATATAAAAAAGTATTTTTTGATAAAAAAGAATGCGTAATAATCTCAGCTGATAGCAGGCAGATATATAAACACTTAGATATTGGATCTGGTAAGATCACAAAAGAAGAAATGCAAAATATTCAACATTTTGGACTTGATATAGTTGAACCTAAGTATAACCTAATAGAAAATATAGCTAATAAAAGTACTTTAGAAATGAGAAATGAAAATGAATTAAATGCAGAAAAAAAAGACGAAGAAAAAAATAAAATAGAAATATATAAAAACTTCACAGCTGCAGATTGGCTTAGATACGCTACAGATAAAATAGACAATATAATAAATGAAAACAAGATACCTATAATATGCGGTGGCACTGGGTTATATGTAGACGCCCTACTGTATGGACTAGATGATAATCCAGAGCCGGATTATATTTTTAGGAAAACTCTCGAAAACAAAACTACAGAAGATATAAAAGATATGATAAAAGAAAAGCTAGCTGAGCAAGATGACTTAGATTATTTTTATAATCTTAATAATAGCGAGCAAAATAATAGAAATAGACTTATAAGAAAATTAGAGCTGCTTAACTCAGGGCATAAAATAAAAAATACAGATCTAGATAACTCAAAACGAACCCTAAGATATAATGCAGAATTTATTATATTAGAACCAGAATTAGATACTTTACAAGAAAAGATAAAGTTAAGATTAGAAAAGAGACTAGGTTTAAATGAAAAAGAAAATAATATAAATAATAGCGCCGCAAGCGTAGCTTGCGGCAGAGAAAGTGAAAAGAATTTAATAGAAAACATAAACTCTAGCCCATTAATATCAGAAATCAAAGGCCTAATAGAAAATAAAAAAGCAGATCCAAAGTGGTTAATGTCGCTAGGATTAGAATATAAATATGTCACTGAGTACGTACTGGGGCAAATAAGTTTTGAGGAGATGGTTGATATCTTAAATATAAAAATATTTCAATATGCCAAAAGGCAAATCAAGTGGAATAGGAGATATGAGGGACTAAAGTAAGATCTCAATAAGAGGTCTAGTTACAAATTCTCTCTCATATATTTTTGGATGTGGTATTTCTAACTTTTCAGTTTTAATTTTTAGATTATTAAAAAATAAAATATCTATGTCTATTATCCTTGGACCGTTACTCTCTTCCCTTACTCTACCCATCTCACTCATTATGAGTTCTATTCTGTCTAAAAGTTCAAAGTGATCTAAACTAGTATAGGCTATACACACAGCATTACAAAAGTCAGCCTGGTCTAGCTTATACATTGGCTTTGTAATATAAAAACTAGAAACTTTTTCTACTTCTCCAATCTTCTCACTTATCAGCTCTACAGCTTTATTTAAATTTAAATTAATATCTCCCGTATTACTACCCAGTGCCAAGTATACTTTATTTTGCATATTTTTAATCTCTTGTTAATTTTAAATTAATACCAACTTCGCAGTCTTTTAATAATTTACTTTTCATGATTGACAGCTCTACACTTTCTCTATTTTCACAATCTGATAATATTTTTTGACAGATTTTATAAGCTAAGTGCTCTATGGTATTTTTCGTCTCTGCGTGAAATATTTTTATTATCTCCTCTCTTATCTCGGCGTAGCATTTGTTGGCTGGTAGCTTATCAATATCCGCATAATCACTTTCAAATTTTGTCTCGACTATAACATTAACTACAAATTCTTGAGCTTCTATTTTCTCTATCGGCAAAAGCCCGTGCTTGGCTATTATTTTAAAATCTTTTATTATTAGTTTATATATCATATTCTTTTTTTGTTTCAATTTTATTTTTTCTTATTTTCTACTCCTATTACATTTTTACCCCTTTTATCTTTTACATTATTTAAATCTTTATTTTTTACAAACCATCCCCATAACTGTTTATTAATTTTTGATAATCTTCAGGATTTTTGGTATATTGCCTAAATCCAAGTGAGATTCTACTTTCACCCTCTTCTAATTTTTTTATATAATGTATAGGCCGCTGTTTTATGTTCATAAAGTCATAACCGCGCATGAGTATAATATCTCCAGGGCTTGCTTGTATATATTTTTCTCCATTACACTCCCTATCTTTTGCGATATAGAATTTTGAATCTCCTTCGATCAGCATCACAGCTACTAGCCCGACAAACCCTTTTTGATCCTGATGCGGTGGTATGGAAAATTTATCTTCGTTTTTATTCTCGTAACCCTGCTCTTTTTTTAATTTATTTTCTAGTGGTATGATTTTGTTTAAGTTATTATTTTCTTTTTTATGATTACCATAATCCTGCAATATTACATTATCAAATTTTACTTTATCTAGATTATACTTTTCTAATTCACAATTTAAATTGTATTCTATATGATTTTTAAGATCCTCAAAAAAGTTTTTATTTATAAAATTAGTCTTTTGAAAAAAGTTTTGATATATAGCTCCTATTGTCGGCGAGCTGGTCATACCTATTCTGCTCTCTCTTTTAATTATTTTTAGAATATGAGATATTTTATCTCTGGCATTTTCTATATTTTTTAATTCTTCATCCTCTTCTTGATTTATTTTTAAAGTAGTTACCCCAATATTAACATCAAGTAATTCTCGCACATTCTGCTCAGTGATTTTGTACTTAAAATTAGAAAATATATCTAGACTATTTTCTGCATCACACATTTCTTTGTAATATTTTATATTATGAGTTCTAAATATTATATTGTTACTTTTATTTTTAATAAAAGCGTGCATTATACTAGTTATATGATCGGCTTCTTTTACGTCATTGTCTCCTGTGATATTTCTTAAGAATTTCTTCCTAGATATGCCAATTAGCAGTTTAACACTAGGATATTTTTGATTTATTATTTTCATAATATAATCTAACTCTCTTAATATTTCTAGATTATCTTTTTCCCTTTTTGAAAATCCAATACAAGGGTCTATTATTATTCTATTATTTTCTATACCCAGACTTTTTAAGATATCAATCTTATTGTCGAAGTATTCTATAAGCTCAGACACCATATCGTCATAATCATACTTAGAGTGTGTGGTTTCAAATTCTCCCTTAATATGACCTATTATGTATTTTATATTTTTATACTTAGATATAAGCTTAAACATTTTATGGTCTAGCTCACCACCAGAAATATCATTAACAATATCAGCTCCGCACTCTATGGCAACTTTTGCAACCTCACTTCTAAAAGTATCTACTGAGATTTGATACTCTAGATTATTAATTTGTCTATATTTTGCTAGAAACTTTACAGCTTTTCCTATTAACTCTTTTTCTAACTCTACAGATATAAGCTCAGCTTTATGATTAGTCGCTTGGGCGCCTATATCTATAATATCTGCTTTATATTTTATCGCTTCTTTTATTTTCATCTCTAAATATTCATAGCTAGCGTCACCCTTTTCACTAAAGCTACTTTCTGTAAGATTAATTATATACATAGATATATTTTTAATGTCTAGGTTTTTTATATTTTTTTCTATCATACTTTTTATATTTTATTACTTATATTTATTACTAGTTACTCTTTTGTAAATATATTATAATCTTTCTAAAAATAAAATAAAAATAATTAATAAAAAATACAAATAAACTATATATAATATGATTAAAACAGAACTTATAATAATATTCAGAAGAGTTGAATAAATTATAAAAAATAAAGTATTTGTGTTATAATTAGTTTAATAAATACAGCAAGTAAAATTATGAAGGAAAAAATTTTAATAGAGATGATAGAAAATATGGGGCTAACAAATAAGGAGGCAACTCTCTATTTTAATCTTTTAAAACTTAAAAAGGCTACTGCGTATGAGCTAGGTAAGAATATTAACTCTATATCTAACGCCTATAATATACTTAACTCTCTGCAGAAAAAGTCGCTAGTGACTAAAGTCAAAATTAAGAATAAAACTATTTATACCGCCAAAAGACTGGAGGAATTTATAGCTGAAAAGCAGGATATGAGTAATATAATTTTTAAAAATATATTAAGCTTATACCAAAAAGTAAATACAGGTAACGACACTAATATAAAAATATGGTCCGACTCTAAAAATACAAAAGAAGCCATACTTTATGGGCTAAGCGGCCTCACTGACAAAAAATTATACTGCGTTTATCCGTCCAGAGCCAAGCTATCAATCTCGCCTGCCGAGTCAGTTTATATTTTTACTAATAGGTATATACATGAACTAGGTATCAAAAAGATTATACTTTCTGAAAAGAAAGTGCGCGAAGAATATACTCTTGCTGACAAAGAGTTCGGATTTGAGCGCTACACTAGTGATAACAAAATACTAGAGAAAATATCTGACGCCAAGACTGGATTTGAAATAGCTGAGAATAGGTTTATAAAAATATACTTTTATTCTGAGGGGCTTATTATCTGCATAGAAAACAAAAATTTGGCTAACATATCTCTAGAGATACTTAGAGGATCATATTAAAAATACTGACTGGGTTTTTAAATATTTTCGCTCAGATATTTTTCTAAGACGGGCATAATATTCTCTGAGATTATCTTTTCATAACCTGATCTATTTGGATGTATGCCGTCACTAGTATTATATTTTTCAACTTTGGCTACACCTTTTAAAAAGAAAGGTACTAATGGCGCATCATACTTTTGAGCTAGCTCAGGATATATGGCATCAAAATCATTTTTGTATTTGAGGCCATAACTAATTACCGACTCCATGCCGAGTATTATAACTTTTTGATTATTATCTTTGAACTTTTTCAAAATAGAATCCAGATTATTCTTAGCCACATTAGCATCAGTGCCCCTGAGCATATCATTGGCTCCGAGGCCAAGCAAGATGAGGTCAGGCTTTTGCTCCAATATAAAATCAACTCTATCAAGCCCTCCAGAAGTAGTCTCGCCCGAGACACCCATATTTATAATTTCAAAATTTACATCTTTTTTATTTTTAAAATTACTATTAAGGATTTCTTCTAAAATACTCGGGTAACTATCTTTTAATTCTACCCCATAACCAGCTGTGAGTGAGTCACCAAAGGCTACTATTTTAAAATTTTTAATACCTGACTCTGTACTGCTGCTATTACTCAGATTTGCATTTAAATTTGTATTTACATTTTTCTCTTTGCTATTTTGCATACTTTCTTTTTGAGCATTCTTATTATAAAAATAAAATAAAACACCAGAAATTATTATGATCAAGACAATAGAACAAATGATAATTTTTACAAAATTAGTATTTAACATAATATAATCTTAACACAAATATGTTATAATTTGAAACATGATAAAAGTACAAAATATTAGCAAAGCTTATAATGTAGACGGGCAAAAAATAAGTATTTTAGAAAATATAAACCTAAATATAAATTATGGTCAAAAAGTTGCAATAATTGGTGCGTCCGGCTCGGGCAAGTCTACTCTACTCTCTATAATATCAGGACTGGACAGGCCTACGTCTGGTGACATTTTGTATGACGATGTTGATATTAACACTATGGATGAGGCCACTATATCTAATTTTCGAAATAAAAAAATAGGAATAATATTTCAAGCTTTCGAATTAGTACAATTTTTTACAGCTTATGAGAATGTAATGCTCCCGCTCTCTATACGCGGCAAAAGCCGAGATAGGAGGGTTGTAGATAAATTATTTGAAGATATAAATCTAACCCATAGAAAAGATAATTTGCCCTCAGCTCTCTCGGGCGGCGAGCAGCAGAGAGTTGCCATAGCAAGAGTGCTCGCTTCTGGATGCGATATTATATTTGCCGATGAGCCGACTGGTAACCTAGACTCGATTAATGGTAAAAAAGTTTTAGACCTATTGCTGCAAAGCGTAAATGAAAATAAGAAAACTCTTATTATAATTACTCATGATATGAATATAGCCAAGCAAATGGATATTATATACGAGATCAAAGATGGCAAAGTTAATATTTTAGAAAATAAGTAAAAATTATAGCTTATAAATTTATTTTAATTAAATTACCCAGTAGGCGATTCTGCTGAACCGAAAAGAAAAACTACAAATTTAAAAACCAAAACAAAAACATGCTTACCTATTTTATAAAAATTATTTTCAAAAGATCTTACAAATATTTACTCCTAACTTTTTTTAGTATTGTGGTAGGAGCTTTTTTATTTGGCGCATCGGTATCACTGTCACGTAGTATTTCTAACTACTTTATAACCGAAGGCAAGACCTTGATTGGAGGCGACATAGTTATCTCAGGAGCTACAAAGCTTAACCTAAATAGCTTAGAATTTTCAAATGATATCAACTTGCAAAATATCATAAAAAAGTTTTCAATAATAAGTCAGGAATACTCCCTGCAAGGCGTATTTAAAAATAAAAACAGTAGCTCGACCTCGCCAGCAAGCATAAGAGTGGTACAGGACTCTTTTCCGCTGTACGGGGAAGTGTTAACTAATCCAGCACCATTTGATCTTTTTAATATTTCTAAAAATGACGCAGAAAATATTAATAATACAAGCTATATATATGCTGAACAAAGCTTTTTGGATAAAATAGATGCAAAGGTGGGAGAAGAGATTATTTTGGGTGATGCTAATTTTAAAATAAAAGGAATACTTTTAAAAGAGCCTGATAGCATATCTTTTGGGATTTCATTTACGCCAAAAGTTATAATATCAGAAAGAGACTTTGTTAAAAGCGGCATAGACTTTAATCAGAGTAGAATTAATTATAAGACACTAATCAAGCAAGATAATAATAAGCTCACAAAAGAAGACAGAGATTATCTTGAGTCTTTTGTTAAGGATAAAAAGCTCAGATATGATGACTCAACTAATGGGCCCAATAATTTTGTACGTGGACTATCCAGTGTCGAGAGCTTTGTCGGTATAGTCATAGCTATCGCATTATTTTTGGTGGTAGTTAATATTATCGCTAATCTAACTTATATAATATCCAAATTTAAAAAGACTATCGCTATAATGAAAACTTTTGGTATGCCTAGCCGCAGCATACAGATTATATACGGATTTATGCTTGGTGTTATAGGACTCACTGCGGGTGCTATTGGCTCACTATTTGGGGCTTATGCTTCTAATTATTCGCTAACTTATATCAAGGCGTATACGGATACCAGTATAGGAGACATAAATATTTTACCTGTTACTGTTGTTGGCGGCATAATAGGGTTTCTAATTATACTAGCAGCCGCCCTTCCATTTTTCAGCTCTATCAAAAATATCTCACCCAAAGAGTTACTATTAAGCGCTAAGATTAATGACATAGATAACAATAAAAATCAAAACAAATACAAAAATCTATATAAGTTGCTGCGCTTAATCTTATTATATTTGCCAATACCAATAATATTAACAGCTTCTCTCTATATACTCTCTTCTAATATAAGCTTGGTCTTTTATAGTATGCTGGGCCTAATAATATGTTTTGCATTATTTATGTTAGTGTCATATTTTATAATAAATATATTGTACAAAAATAGAAAATATTTTCCATTTATAATACAAAGTAGCGTCGCCTCTTTAAAATGGAGAGGATTAGAATCTGTTGTTATAGCTGCCTCGATCATGACTGCATACTCTGGAGTATTTATAGTCTCAACTATCGAGGAGAATATAGTAGTTAATATACAACAAAATGTCTCAGCCAAAGCTCCCTCTCTGTACCTTGTTGATATATCCAGGACTCAGATACAAGATATTAAAAATATAGCTGGCGAGACTTTTGTAGAGTACCCCATAATACGCGGCAGACTACTCGAGATTAGCGGAAAAGATATAACCTTATCAGGTGATCCGGGACTCACCAGAGAGTTCAACATGACCTATAGGTCCAAGCTTATAAACGAAGAAAAGATAGTGGCTGGCTCTTGGCATGGTGATAATATTATAAATTCTGTCTCTATAGATGACTCTTTTGCCAAAGAGATTGGGGACGTGAAGCTCGGTGACAAAGTCAAAGTCTTTATACAAGGCTTAACTGTTGAGGCTACTATTACGAGCATAAGAACTACAGACAGGTCAAGCGGTACTCCGTTTTTCTACTTGGTATTCTCGCCTGATTTACTTTCTAGATTCCCCTCTTCTTATTTTGCTACAGCTAATCTTAATAAGGAGGATATAAAAAAAGTTGAGCAAGAACTAGGCAGCAAGTATCCAAATGTGATACCGATACAAACAGGCAAAATATTAGACACAGTTAGCAGCATAGTGGATAACATAGTCTTGGCCTTAAAAGTTCTCGGTCTACCTAGTATAATATTAGGGCTCATGCTGGTACTAGTCATGACTAGTCAGTCCCTGTATGAGAGGCGCGGTGACATACTTGTACTGCGCGCTTTTGGACTAAGATCCAAAAATATAAAGTATCTATTTATACTTGAGATGGCAGGCCTAATATTAATAGCCTCAATAATAGCCTATATGGTCGCCAATATATTAGCTTACGCTCTTAATTACTTTTTATTTAATTTTGAGACTTTTGTATTTAGCTATACCCCGCTAATTATAAGTAGCGTAACCATAATAATAGTGAGTATTTTTGCTCTCATATTATCCAGAACTATTACATCTTCTAGCTTGCGAGATCTACTATCGGAGAAGTAAGGTTTTAAAAAAATAAAATACCCAGACAGAAATAAAAGCCATCTCAAGCTTAATCTGGTGTTTTTGTAGTTGAAATAAAAACTAAATACCAATTTTCTACGCAGTAACTTACTTATTACCAATTAAATATTAAGATCAATATCTGGTATATTCCCGTACCACTTTAATGCATTTTGTATTCCTTCATGCAAAGAGTCGTCTGGTAAAACAAACTTTACAAACTGAGGAGCTTGAGAAAGAATTTCATTGCCACCAGCATTTTTTTCTTGATCGTAATGGTAAGAATGATTAGTAAAGAATATAAAATTATAATCTGATTTATTATTTACTGAGATGATTTTATTTTTCCGCTTAGCATTTTTTATAATGTCTTTAACCCAAGGAACATCTTCCATTCTTGACTTATTTTCTAATGGACTATTAATATCAATAAAAATAATATATGGCATTAAACCACACTCTTCTTTTTCCAAAGCACTTGTTAAAAGCCCCTGAATATCACCTTTTTTTGACTTATACATATCAAGTATACCTAATTGATTTAACACTCCCTTACGATGCCTACTCTTTGCTTCAACTCCTATTTTCGTGCCACTAACTTGATGCTCGGCAATAAATTCGCAATGCTTAGCGGTTGAATTATCTATCCAAGTTATATTAAACCCCAGTCTAGCAATAACTGCAGCAATCATTATCTCATATCTGACTCCTTGATATTCATTAGTATTTTTTAATCTTTGAATAAGCTTATCTGGGATATTAGATACATGATCAAGAGTAAAAATGTCAAAAGCTAAAGAGTAAATAGATTTTATATAGCCATTTGGATTTGTAGAATAAACACCTTCTCTTACTTTTACACCATTAAAAATAGCAGACCCTTTAAGCTTTATAACCTCTGTAAAAGCTTTCTCTAAAAAATTAAGTTCTTCTTTTTTATATTTAATTTCATTTAACCATTCTGGTCCTAGTTTTTCTAAAAGTATAAAAATACAAAAATCACTAAATGTTTCATGTTTATTGTCTCTTTGGTAGATTCTATTTTTAATAGCCCATATTTTTTTATCTTTGAAGATAATAGGATTAACATAGTTAACGTAAATACCAACCTCTTTTAATTTATTATCTTTAAGTTCTTTTTTTGCAAGCATTTGTAGTGCCATATGACTAATACTTTCTTTTTTCATGAGGCAACACTTTTTATATTTCTTACCACTAAAACAGTAACATTTTTCATTTCGACCTATTTTATTATTCATTTTAGTTACATTACAATCTATACAATTTTTTTAAGCTAAATCCTCAACAGTATCAAAAATATTATGATTGACTATTCTATTCCAAAACTTTTTTTTAATTTTGCAATATCTGCTGGATTTTCAAATTCCTTCCTTTTTTGTTCTTCTTCTGCCTTTTTAATTTCATCTCTTAGGATCTCAAAATCTTTAATCCAAGCACCTTCAATAAAAGCATCTACGGAGTTTGGGTAATACTCAGTACCCCATTCCTTCTCGGAAAGACTTTCACTTACATGCAAAACTTTTTCTTCATTAAGAAACATTTCTAGGTCTCCCCAGTAGCTGTCTTCATGGTTACCTGTTGAATGGATAAATTTATACTCTCTTCCGTTCATCATTAAAAGAATACACTCTTCTCTACTTTGCTTTTCGTCAACTTCTTTTGCCTCAGTAACTATCGTAGGCACTGAGTCTCTTGGAGTATGTCTAATCCAGCTTGGGTAATAGCGTATAGAATCGTGATATAAAGCATCAACAAGTTGTGGTATACCAGACTTCATAGCTTGATCCTTTTTCTTTTCAGCAAGGTCTCTGATTCTCTCTGCTTCACTTTGTACGGCATTATTAATCGCCTCTCCTGAAGGATAGTTTTCTTTGCAAGGCTCTTCTTTTTTAGAGATTAAGTCTTTCTTTCTGTTACGTGAAAAAATCCAACCAATAAAGATAGCTCCCCAAAAACTCCATCCATTACCAGCCTTTAAAATCCAATAAAAAATAAAGAAGAATGCCAATGATATTGCTAACCACTTTATATTTATATTCATAATTATTATTCTATGTTAAAAAATAACGAAGATTTTTATATTTTACAATGCGTTATCCGTTTAATTTGGTGCTTGGACTGGCTAGTAGTCCTGACTGGCTCCGCACTTGGGACGATGTCCGAAAAGCAATTATAGAAAATAATTAAATTTCAAAAAAGTAGTAAGCTGGTAAATATAGGTTATCATTTCTTTCTTCTTGAAAATTAAAGGGGTCATTTATAAAAAAAGGAGTACTCCTCATTTCTTTATACTCGTCTAAGTTTTTAGCAAATTTCAAATGAATGACTCTTGTCTTTGCGACTTTATTTTCTTCACCAAGAATATATAATATTTCGTTAGAATACCTTTTATGATCGCCTCCTGATATTAAAATTGCTCTATTTATCTCATCGTTAGAAGAAATATATCCACTTTCAATAATGCTTTTAATACTGCTATAATTTCCTGTTTGAATACTCTGAGGCGAATATCTTAACAATTCAACAGCAACACATATTATTGGATTTGGCTCTAGGTCTCTTAATTTTAAAGACACGTAGCTCTGATTTGCAATCCTAAGAGCAAGTTTTAATTTACGCATAGTAAATCCAGAGTAATTTCTAAACATTGCCGATATTAGATCTTGTAATATTATTAACTGCGCTTCATTTTTTAATTCAAAAATATCAGATAAAAATCCATTCAGGTTACTAACTTTATTTTTATAAAAATGAATATAATCCATACATTTAAAGTAAACCTCCTGTGTATTAATATTTTCGTAGCTTTGTGTAGAAACTGGAACAATTGCAATAATCTGCTTATTCAATTCTGGTGATTTTATGAATTGTTTAAATGTCTCTAAAAAATAAAATCCTCCTTGACCAGCTCTATCTATATCTTCTAGTACAAAAATAATTTTTTTCTTATTGTTATTCTCAAGTAATTTTAGAAAAATATCTTGCATCTCAAAAACTCTTGTGGCGGGAGTTTTGTCTATAATATCTTTTGACTTAGCTCCAACTATAGCGGTTAATGTTTTTATTATTAAACCAACACTTGGTGAAATTGTACTAATTAATTCCGCGCCTGAATTTATAATATCGCTAGTAATTCCAATATTTGTCTTTTTACTATCGTCTGAATTACCGTCTAGTTTACACTTAATCTCTTTCTCTTTCCCGAACTGTTTTGCTGTAGCTAAAATTAGACCATCCCACAACTCTCTTTTATCTGGAAACTGCCAGGCGTCAAAGTCTACCCAGTACTCTTCTTCCTTTTTATCTTCTCTTTTATTTTTTACACTTTCAATTAGACTACTTTTCCCAATACCATAATCACCCACAATACCCAAAATAACAGAATTATTAAAAGTGTCAATTTTTTGACATAATTCTGAAATTGGAATTTGATTTTCCATCCGATCTTCAGTAGAAATCTTTTCTTCTAGTAGCGAGATATTTTTAATGAAGCCTTTAGTTTGCATGTGTAAATTTTATTAAGTTATTTTTTGCTGGTATTAATATTTAGCAATTTTATTAAATTATATTTTACCATAAAAAGAATTTTTATTCAGTTTAAAATAGTAAACTTTTAGTACTGAAAGTAACTTAAATTTAATTACCCACCCCCTTAAACCTCCTATAATAGATCAAATACTCTATCGTATATATAACTTAAATCACTTTTGCAGTACCTCTAAAAACCTGTGAAGCTGGGGTTTATGTAGTTTGTATCAAATACACAAAATAAGAGGCTCTTTTCTGCGTAATTTTTTGATTTAGGCCATGTTTTTACTTGTCACTCTTTGCTATGTCATTTATCTTTGAGGCATGCATGGTATTAAGCTTCTCTCTCAGATTTCTTATACGTATTATTTGTTTTATTTTTTCTTGCATATATTATTTTTTTCTTATGTTATATGTTTTTAGCTTCCTGTTTTGTATCTCCGTTACAAGTATTCGCTGACCAAAAACCAAGCTTATTATTTCTAGCAAAAACTTCTGCCTCTTTATAATCTTTTTGATATTTATATGGTAGATTGTAGGTGTATTCGTGTGCGTATCCATCCCTAATCATTTTCTCTTGATAAGAAGTTCCATTTTCAAGAAAGACATATCTTAAGAGTCTATTATACTTATCTCTTTCACCTTGGCTTGGGTCTACTTCAAGATACACTTGTTTATCCCCTAGAAGTTCTGTAGCTTTTTTAGATGCTTCTTTAGCGAAGCATTGAACTGGTTTTCTTGGGTCTTTTGTTTCAGGTGTATCAATACCAATTAAACGAATAGTGATGGACTCACCATCAACTAATACTTTAATAGTATCCCCATCTACAACATCTAAAACTTTATAGAGTGTAGAAGTAGATGTTTTAATTTCTTTTACTTCAATCTTAGGCGTGTTTATGATGTTTTGACTAGGTATCTGGGTAGTTATTTTCTCCTCCGATGTTTTTATGATTGGCTTATTTATAGATATATAAAAAACTAAAAAAGTTGATATAGCTAAAATAATAAGTAATAAGTCAGCTATTGTAATTTTATGTTCAAGAAATTTTTTAATCATATTATTTTCTAGGCATTCTACCTCCACTGTCTAGACACTCTTCTTTACTTGCATAAGCGGTAAAGTTCTGTGTTTTATAATAATAAGTTCCTCCTTTTGGATGACATATACCTGTTCTGCTTTTCTTTATAGGTGGATTTTCTTGGTCAATTTCTTCGACATTACCTATTTTATTGTCTGTAAGCTGCCTTGCATTCCCTACATTAGAGTTGTTATCAACTACGTTGCTTGTAGGCTTAGTTCCTGTAAGGTTAAATAATGATATGCCAAAAACAGTAATTAGTATCGCCGCAATGATAGATTTTTTACTAAATTTAGAAAGTATATTATTTACTATATCTTTTTTAATTGTATATTTCCCGTTTTCAAAAATTAAATCTTTAGGAGTTTTATTAAATTGTTTTGCAAGTATAAGATACGAAAAATACAGCTTGCATCTTTCTATTTCTTGGTCAGTTATATTTTTAAGCCCGCTAATTTCTAATCTTTCTCTGAAAGAGGCGTCACCTCCGAACCCTCTAAACAATACCTTAAAGAGTGCTTTTATAAAAATACTTCTCCCTTTTTCTTTACTCTCTAAGCCAAAGATGGATTGCATTTCCAATGCTCCAGCATCAATATCCGTTTCACCATTTGGTAAGTGAGTGGACTCTATTTTTTCATATATTTTTTTAGTAGTAGTTATTTTTTCTTCTTCCATAAATTTTTATATTGTTGAGATTTGTTAAAAATACTTATTTGGTTCGTGTATTTATTGTTGGCTTTCTTTATAATCTCTATAATTTTCTCTTTCCGTATCATACATAACTTCAATCGTGTTTTTATTTGCCTCATCTACAACCTTGGTTAAATCTGAACAGATCTTTTTGCTATTGTATTTAATAACTTCTAATTCTTTGTTTTTATTAAAATAATCTTCACACGGAGAAGTAAAGAAGTCCCCGTCCTCTGTGTTAGTTAAGTAATGCTTAACAGTTTCTATCTCTTTATCTTTTTGTATAAAGCTAAGAAAAGCTAAAAACAAGAGCGCAAAAAGCACCATCGTTACAAAGGGGTGTCTTTCGGAATAGCTCATAATTTTATTATTTGTGTTCATATAAATTAACTAAAAGAGCTTACTATTATTTTAGATAAGGTAGCTAATATAGATATCACTAAGCCAGATACTAACCACCAGTCCTGAGACTTTAAGTTATTTCTTGTCAAAAGAAAAGCTATAGGATATACGGGTAAAGCAAATATGACTCCACCAAAGACATAAGCAACAAAAGACCCTATAGATCCCACAGAAATAGGCCCACCCAAAATTATAAGATAGGCACCGAATATGGCACTTATTAAGATAAGTTTTAATATAATATTATTTTTTCTTATAAAGCTATCAGATACTACGTTATTTTTCATATATTTATATATTATTTATTAAGATTTGCTTACTTAATACGAAACAAAATAAGCACCCCAGTAAGGTGCTCACAAACCAATAGACTTGCTACTGATATGTTTCCTTACATAGGATGCCTATGTTGGACACATCAATAGCACTAAATAGACACTTTTTAAAGTGTAGTCTTGTTGGTTTATGAGCATATATATTATAACATAATTTACTAAAATTTACCCCTCTCACACCCTCTCATAAAATGAGAAAAAATGGTAAAATATAAGTATGGTAAAAATTAAGACTAATTCAATTTTTGCTCTATCAGAAGTTTTACAGTACATATCTTATTCAATTCATGATAATATATACAAAAAAGATGACCCAGTAAATTATAGCTACTGGGGTGTAGCTTTCAGTAATACCTATAGAGATCTAAGAATAAATAACAGGGAAGTTCTGAGTGGTTACAGTTTTGAAAGCGACGTAAATAATTTAGCTATTAATTCAGTAAAAACTACAGAGATAGATTTTTTTAGAAATATTTTTAATATTATTTTTACTCTTGAGGAAAAAGGGTTAATCGAAAACTCAGATATTTTTATCGGCACTATGCTTGCCTGGTTCTTAGACCCAGTAAGATCATTTTATACAAAAATACAAAGAGAAGGTGCTCTCAATGCTATAAATTTGATTTTAGATAGGTATTACTGGGTTATAAAATATAGTAATTCTAGAAAAAAATATATATTTGAAAGACAGGTAATGGTTGCTTCGGTAGATAAAGATGCTATTTATATTAATAACGAGAGGGTTTTTATAACTAAAGGACACCTTAAATACAAAAAAGATAATGATGAAATTGAGAAAATTAAAACTAAGCCAGCAGATATAAAAATACTTATTTTTTTAATTAGCTCAGGTAAAGCAAATATTAATAATTGGTTTAAGATTAAAGATTTGGCAACAAAATTGGGTTTAAAAGCTGGAACAGTCTCTAACTCCTTTTCTTCTTTTAGAGGAATTTCTAAAATTATTAAAAGTGATCTTTTTGAAGATCGTGGGATAGACTCCAAAGGTAAAGATTTTAGGATAAATCCAAAAGTTTTATAAGCATGCTCATCAGCTCCTTCACCAATTTTTAGTGAAGGTATATTTTGACGTAAAATAGTAAAGAGTATATTTTTTAATAACCAGTAAATTTTCTTATAATATAGGTAAATTTTTTCTTTTTACAGAACCCATTTTTATAATGGGTATTTTTGCTTGACAAGATATGTTGATGAATGAGTTAAAAGAAGAGTAATAAGTTAAATATAAATATTACAGTTAAAAATACAGGTAAATAAAAACCTACGTCTATCTTTATCAAATCTATGTAGCAGTAACATTTCTAGTAAAGTCTACAGACTTACTCTTAATATTACCGCCAGAAATAATTATACAAGAAATTAGATAGTAATAGTAAAAAGTTTATTTTTCATTTACCTTAACTGTGAGTTACTTACTTTTTCTTATTATAAAAAGCCCCCAACACATACATGCAATTATCAGCAAAAGCAATTCAAGATCTAAGAATTGAGCTTCGTAGAAACTACGGCGCTAGTGTTGATATTGCTTTAGACAATGAGGAAGTTAACAGGGTGGGTGTTCTAATGCTTAATCTTGTCGCTTCTAAATTATGTGCATAGTGGTGTCCTTGGTCAAAAAATGTTTTTTATTTATTCCCAAAAAGTTGAGGAGGCAAAAAAGACCTCAACATATCAAAAAGAGATATAGTTAGCAAAATATAACCGCAGTCTCGTATTTTGTATCAGAAAACACTATATCAGTAAAACGCAGACTACGCTAGAAACTATTACTTGATTATCTGATTTTACAAAACCAAGTTCAAACTTATACAACGGCTCCAAAAGTGATACTCTTCAGAGTAAATAGAGGGGGATTAAATAAAAAATTACATAATATGATATAAACTTACTTTCAACATGTAAGCAGGTTGCCTTTTCTTACCAACTCACCAAATGTGATAAACAAAACAAGGAAAATATGTACAAAACAAGAAAACAACACAAATCAAAAATGCTTGAGTTAAGAGCAGATAAGTTACTAAAAAATACAATCATTAAAAATAACACAAAATATGAAAACAAGATACGTAAAAGTTAAACAATTATACACTCAAGAATATTTAGATAGCAAATTACCTGTTATCAAATTCTAGAGTTTGTGATAAAATAAATAAGCTACACCAGATCCAAAAATAATTCATAAAATCATCTAAAATATTTGTGAATAAAAACGAGGCAACGATGCGGATCCGGTGTAGCAACTTAATCTCAAAATATCGCTGCCTCATTTTTGTTTATAAACTAACTAATAAAAATAATATGTACGAAATAAATTATGGTGAACTTAAGGCAGTGAATTATAATCGTAAATCTTCTGAGTCAGAAGAGAAGCAAATACTATCTATAGACTCTCAGATTGATGAAAATAAAAAGATAGTGAGTCAATTGGGTGTTAAAAGTCTTGATATTCTGAGGGAGTCAAAGTCTGGTAAGATGTCAAATAAGAGACCAATCTTTACTCAAATGATTAAAGATATTAAGGATGGTAAGTACGATAGCATTGTATGTTGGAAACTTGATCGTCTGGCTCGTAACATGATTGATGGCGGGGTTGTAATGGACATGTTACAGCGTGGGACTATCAAGTGCATAATCACTCCTAGTAAGATTTATCATAGCAGCGAGAATACTCTATTACTCTCTGTTGAGTTTGGTTCTGCTAACCAATTCGTGCGTGACCTATCTGTAAATGTTAAAAGGGGTCAGACTAAGAAAGCGTCAATTGGGTTACCTCATGGTGTCGCTACACTTGGATTTTTAAATGACAGAGCGGGAGAAAAAGGAAATAAAAAATGGCTTGTGGACGAAGATAGGCTATGGAAAATTCAAAAACTATTTGAAATGTTTTTAACTGGTAATTACTCGGCTAGCAGACTCTATGAATATGCCATAAATGAGCTAAAATTGACTACAGTTAAGAGGAAAAGAACTGGGGGTAACAATATAGCTTTGTCTAGAATATACGATATATTTAAAGATCCCGTGTATGCTGGATACTTCTTTTACGATGAGCAGAGATATGAACTAGATAAAAATTTACCCAGAATAATATCAGAGGCAGAATATGAAAAAGTAAAAAGTCTCTTATCAAGAAAAAATATACCTAAAACTCAACATCATAAACCTGTATACTCTGGCTATATATCTTCTCCCCTTGGGGAATATATTGGCGGAGATATAAAAAAGCAACTTATTTGTGATTGTAAGTTCAAATTTGCTTACTCTAAAAGAGAAACCTGTCCTAAATGTCTTGTTGAGATAAGTAAGCTGTCGAACCCAAAGTTTTTAGAATATAGAAAGTATATAAACATAAAAAGAAAGAAAGCTAAGATCCTAGATAGAACCATAAAAGTAAAATCTATAGAAGAGTCTTCTATAGATAGTCAGCTGTCTAATCATATTGAACAGAGTTTATTTTTTGCAGACGAGGTTCTTGGGTGGGCTAAAAAATATATACATGAATTAGAAAACATAGAAATGAGAAACAAAATTCTCTTTGAGAGAAATAAAGAAAGCAGGAAAATAGAGTTATCTGATAAAAAGTCAAAAATGAGAAGCAGGCTCTATGAAAATCAAATTACTAACAGTGAGTATGGCGAAGATCTGATTAAATTAGAAAAAGAATATTCTGATACAAAAGAAGAAATAGGCGACGCAAAGATAAACTGGATTGATAAGCTAGATAAAATTATATCAGTAAGTAAAATTGCAAGGGACACTATCCTCAATGGAACCTATAATGAAAAAAGACAACTACTTTCAGACTTTAGTCCTAACCTAGTCTGGGATGAAGAAAAACTCTTAATTAACAATAATTATTTGATAAATAAAATTATTGTGGCCATAAAAGTCTCAAATCAAGAATTTGCAAAGTACGAACCTAATTTAAGCTTTGATATACAAGGCTTAAATGAAAAAACACCCCTTAAAAGAGATGATTTTTCTATTATGCTCCGTGAGTAGGGATCGAACCTACGACCAATTCCTTAACAGGGAACTGCTCTACCGCTGAGCTATCACGGAATATCAGACATCTGTGTTTTTATAAATAAATACGCAGAATGTTTGATACAGGTATTATACTTTATTTCGCCACTTTTTGCAAATATATTTTTATATGTTTTTGATAACTTGCAATATTGGATTATCAGCTTTTATTGTGAATGCTGCAGCATTTTTATGTCCTCCTCCGCCATGCTTTATTGCTATAACACTTACATCAAAATCAGCAACTGACCTCAGGCTAATCTTCCACTTATTATCAACATATTGATATATTATAGAAAAGCTATTTGTCTTTTTAGCTAACTCATGACCTAGCTCGCTTTTTATCTCGCTCGGAGCATTAACTGCGTACACCTGATGCCCTTCAAAATCTATAAGCTCTGCTCTCTCTATATATCTTTTTATATTACCTTCTCTAGAATCATGTAGCGCCTGACCTATTTTTTTTATTCTTTCAAAATTATTAGTATCTTCTAATTCTTTTACTATCTCGTCTATCATTTGTATACTTAGATCCTTATCGCCTTTATATATATAGGCATTTATATACTTATAGTCAGGCATTTTGTTAGTCCAAGTGTCACTATCTGATATATACTGTATAACTAGTGGCATTTCTAATTCTGGGTAAAAATAATTCCAAGCTAGCGCGCAGCCAGAAATACCTTCACCGTATACATGATTGTGTACGCTCTCAATATTTTCTTTTGCTCCAACATGATGGTCTAGTATAACTAGTTTTTTACATTTACTTTCCAGACCTAAAAGTATTTCTTTTGTAAAAGAAAAGTCCACTATATATATTTCTTTTTCTGATAATTCTGTATCAGAGAGACTGGAAATATTAATTGGCAAATTTTTCCAATCATCACAAGCGATATATTCTGCATCATTACTATATTTCTGAAAACATACCCACGCCGAAGCCATGCCGTCCATACAATTTTTATGATATATAATTATTGTATTTTTCATAATTTACTTTTATTTAACCTTGGTGCCAAGACCCGGGCTCGAACCGGGGACCCCTTCCTCTTCAGGGAAATGCTCTACCAACTGAGCTATCTTGGCTTACTTTTACACTTTTAATTATAACACAAAAGCATAAAAAGTAAAAACCTATTCAAAACAGATAAAAGCAGTAAAGTTTAATCTAAAATAGCTTAAGTGTAACTACTTATTGAAAAAAGATTTTATAACGTCTAAAAAGTTTCTGATGGCTTTTGTCTCAGGCAATTGACCTCCAACAGTGTTAAGATTATTGTTTACATTAGTAATAGCATTTTGAAGACTGCTAAAATTTTCAGTTATTTTTAGCATATACGGCTGAGCGTAATAATACACTCCAAGTAGAGTTCCGATTATAAACAACCAGTACAATATACGCATAAAGTTAGCGATGCGTTCACGGCGTAGAAGTGAGCGCAGTATCTCGTTGTTCTCTTGTATCATTTCGTACATCTCGTCTAATTTTTCTTGGTTAGTTTGTGACATGATTATTTTTGTTTGTCTAAAAAATATTTTATATTATTTTTATAAATTTATATGTTTCTAATTATATCACAAATATGTTAAAATAGAATAACGCCCTTGTAGTTAAATGGATATAACTGCTCCGTCCTAAGGAGTTATTGTGGGTTCGATTCCTGCCGAGGGCACAAAAAATAAACGAAGTGTTTTTAAAAGTCTCAATTATCCCCACCAATAAAATAAGCCCGATTATTTTATTTGCAAATGAGACGTATTTATGATATTATACTAGGTATGCAATCTCTTATTTTAGCTGCAAACATAGTACTATCAGTCCTGCTTATCATACTAGTACTAATGCAGCGCGCAAATACTGACGCCGGCGGAGCTTTCTCATCAGAAAGTGTTGGCACATTTAAAAGACGTGGAGCCGAAAGTCTAATCTACAAATCAACAATTGTAGTATCTATACTTTTTGCTGCGTCACTATTAGCGCACGCATTGTTGTAAGCTTTAATTAAAACAGGAGAATACATTTCTCAAAATGCTTTTAAATAAAGAAGTTTTTAACTCAAAAAGTAATATTAAGAAGTTTCTAATAGTATTAAAAACACTAACACCAGAAAAATCTTTTTATTTTTACTTGTCACTTGTATTCATGCTGATACTTGGATTTTTTGCTATTTCTATTTTTCTAAAAAAGAATTATACCAAAGAGTCACCTCAGCATAATCAAGTATTAAATGTATACTCAGACGAAAAAGTCAAAAACTTTACTCCTCTTTTTGCTGAGTCAAAAACTGAAAAAATAATATCAGGACTACTATTTGCTGGGTTAATAAAAAATAACGGAGACTATTATACCATGGACTTAGCAGAGTCTATATATATAAGCGATAGCGGACTAGATATAAAAATACAATTAAAAGATAACTCGAAATTTTCAAATGGAGAAAAGATAACTACTGATGACATTATATATACTTACAAATTGATGCAGAGTTTTGATATAGATAACAAGGATAGAGTCAAATATGAAGGATTATCTTTTGAAAAAGTCGATGATTTCAATATGAATATTGCTCTCAAAAAGAGTTACTCGCAAGTTAATAAGCTTTTGACCCTGGGTATAATAAGTAAAGATCAATATATAGGCGAGAAAATCGGTGACTTTGTTATATCTGATAAAAACTTGAACCCAATATCAAGCGGTCAATATACTGTTAATAGCGTCTCTAATCTTAATGGTGTAATAGGAAATATGTCTCTTAAAAATAATAATAAATATTATAACCTTTCTAATTTTGGCAATATTAATTTTTATACAGAAAAGTTAGAATCTGACAAAAGTATTATAGACTCATATGTAAAAGGTAATTCTATAGATATTATTCTGAGCGGCGCTTATTCTGAATATCTAGATACTACTATATATGATACTAAAAGCTATAACACTACTGTAGTCAATAATATATTTCTTAATCCTAGTAAAAATGATATTTTATCCAAAAAGATAAATAGAGAATATCTTTATAAAAATATAAATAGGGACTATATAGTCAAAAATATATTAATGAACAATGCTGATACGTCTTTTGATATTATGCCTAATTCTAAAAATATAAACCCTCTTACTGAGGTGGATATAGAGAAAACTTCTCTTAAATTTACTGATAAGACTTCTATAGCTAGTTCTGGTACTAGCACAGAGCCTCAAACGTCCGCTCAGCCTAATGCTAATCTTGTAACATCTATAAAGCTAACATTTTTAAATACCGATACCAATCAAAAGATTTATAACTACTTGCAGCAGACTTTTATTAAAAATAGTATAAATATAATTAGCGTGCCGGTCAATCAAGATACACTTCAGAGTATAATCAAAAATAGAGACTTTGAAATGCTTATGACCAATATAAGTATAGAAGATGTGTCTAGCCTATATTCATTTTTGCATTCTTCTCAGAAAAACGCTCCAGGCCTAAATATTACAAATTATATTAGCAAAACTTTTGACAAAAATATAGAAGTATTAAGGTCAGCGACCAACACAATAGATATAAATAATTCGTTAAGTAGCTTAAGGCAAGAATTTTATGAAGAGTATCCATATATACCGCTCTACTCAAAGACAAATAAGGTAAATATTACAAAAGAGCTAAAAACAAATACGGAAAATAACACAAGTAATGGCAATGAAGAAAATATATTAAAAAACATAAGCGCAGATTATAAAGAAACAGAATATCTGTACACTTTTTTAGAAAAATATAGAAATATTATTATCAAAGTTAACAAGATAATACATTAATAAAATAACAATCAAACATATGCAAAAATTTGGAAGAAGTAACTTTAAACAAAACACAACATTAGTCGACACAAAAAGATCGGCTCATATATCAAACATAAAAGATGGTGACTACAGGATAATCAATCTTGGTGGTACTGAGGAGTGCGGCAAAAATATGACGCTCATAGAGTATAAAAACAGTATACTAATCATAAATGCTGGTGCCCAATTTTCAGCTAGCTCAATGCCTGGTGTTGACTTTATAATACCAAATATAAAATATCTCGAGGAAAATAAAGACAAGATAAAAGGTGTAATATTTACAACTAGTACTCTGGAGTATAGCGGAGCCTTTCCTTTTATAAATGAAATGTTAAATTTTCCGCGCGTATATGGTAGACATTTTACAAATACACTTATACAAAAAAGAATTGAGAATAAGGGGCTAATCTGCAAGAACGACTTTATACCTGTAGAGGATAATATATCTCTGAATATTGGTGACTTTAAAGTTAGATTTTCAAATACTCAGTCCTCTACTCCAGACTCTATGAATATATCTATAGAGACTATAGAAGGTGATATCACTTATATGAGTGACACAAAGCTAGATAAGAATAATGTAAAAAATCTTGAGACTTTGCCTAATTTTGAAAATAACACTAAGACACTTTGCCTTATTGCTGACTCACTTAATAGTGAAGTAGGGATAAGTGAATTTGAGCTGTCTGACACAAAAGAAAAACTTAAGAAAGTATTTGCTGAGACCAAAAATAAAATATTTATAACTACTTTTGCTAATAATATATATCATATTATTAAAATAATAGAGCTAGCCAAAGAAATGGGAAAGAAAATAATATTAGACAGCAAAACAGTAGAAGAAAATATATCTAGCGCCCAAGAGATTGGACTTATAGGTAAAATAGATGACGTAGTCATAGATATACTTGAAAAAGATAAACATAAATCAAGTGACCTTATATATATAGTAACAGGCGAAGAAGGACGTGAGATGGATACTATACTCAAAATAGTCGAGACTGATTACAAGGGTATCAAAATCGAGGACGGTGACATAGTAATAATGGCAACACACCCTATTATACATAATCAGCGTGCAGCCCAGAACTTAAAAGATGGACTGTCACGTGCCGGAGCTGATACTATACATTATAAGTATAGCGATATACTTATAACTCAATCAGGTAGCGGCGAGGACCTAGCCAAGATACATCGTGCCCTTACACCAAAATTCTTTATACCTATGGCTGGTTGTCACTATATGTTACGCGTACATGCTGATATAGAGAGAAGACTAGGAACCCCTGAAAACCATATCATAATACCTGATAATGGTATGATAATCGAGATACGTGATAACTGTCAGCGTATATCTAACACCCGTGAAAAAGTAGATACCGAGGTTGTAGTAGTGGATGGGAACAAAATAGGTAAGCTGCATAATGTGGTACTAAAAGATAGAGAAATACTAGGAGCCCAAGGAGTATTCTTTATAATATCACTCATAGACATGCGCGGTCATAAGCTGAAAAAAGCTCCGGACCTAGCAACGCGTGGATTTGTATTTTTAAAAGAGTCACAAGAATTATTAGTCGGCGCTCGTGACATGTCCAAAAATATAATCGAGGAATATCTTTATAAAAATAATCACATAGAAATAGACGACATAAAGGAGGCTCTGCAGTCACAAATAGCCAAATACCTTATGCTAAAAACAGCTAAGCAGCCAGTCGTAATACCTATAATTATAAGAGTCTAGGCTTTTAAATTATTATAAAAATTTATAAAAAAATATTAATAGAAAAAATATGCAAAATAACAACAATAAAAATAGTGGCGGATCATATCAAAACAAAAGGCCTGTAGCAGCTCCAAAAAGATTTGAATCAAAAGGTAGCTACCCAGCGACTACACCAAAATCAAGTATGCCAAAATCAAATGACATATTAGATGGTATACAGAGAAAAGATTTTAAATCAAAAAGAGATAAAAAAATAGTGCAGCCAGTATTTGAAATGAAAATGGGTGAAGCAAATGAGACCGCTAATATACCACCTCTTGCTGATGGTGACATACGTATCATACATCTGGGCGGTGTAGAAGAGATTGGTAAAAATATGTCCATAGTCGAGTATAAGGATACTATTGTAGTTGTAGACTGTGGTATACAATTCTCAGAAGCTTCGACTCCAGGTATAGACTTTATACTTCCTAATACCAAGTATCTAGAGGAGAGAAAGGACAAAATTAAAGGTGTATTTATAACTCATGGTCACCTAGACCATATTGGGGCTATACCCTATATTATGCCGCGTATTGGTAACCCTAATCTTTATACTAGGAACTTTACTAGCCTAATGATAAGAAAAAGACATGAGGAGTTCCCATATCTTGATCCGCTCAAAATTAAAATTGTAGAGAAAACTGACGCCATAGATCTTGGTGGTCTTAAGGTTAGCTTCTTTGGAGTGTCACATGCTATACCGGACTCTATGGGTATCAGAATAGAGACACCGTACGGTGATATAGTTCATACAGGTGACCTGAGACTCGATCATGAGGCCGGCGTACCTAGCGAGCGTGAGCTAAAAAGCTTTGCTAGCTTTAACGAGAGAAAGACACTATTACTTATGACCGACTCGACTAATTGTGAGAATCCTGGATTTTCTATTTCTGACTCTATTGTGTATAGAAATATAGAAACTGCTATACGTGATACTAATGGTAGGCTTATAGTCTCTACTTTTTCTTCACAGGTTGAGCGTATGTTATTTATGCTAGAATGCGCCGAAAAATATGGCAAAAAAGTAGTAGTCGAAGGTAGAAGTATGAAAACAAATGTCGAGGTTACTAGACTTGCTGACATGATGAAAATAAAACCAGAGACTATTATACCAATAGAAACTATGGATAATTATCCGCCTAATAAGTTAGTCTTGATGGTAACAGGAGCTCAGGGTGAGGACTTTGCGGCACTGGGTCGTATAGGTCTCAAGAATCATAAATATATCAAGTTATCTAAATACGATACTATACTTATGAGTAGCTCAATAGTGCCAGGTAATGAAAGGCCCGTACAAAAGTTAAAAGATAATCTCTCAAGACAAGGGGCGCATCTTATACTCTATAATACAAGCGATATACACTCTTCAGGTCACGCTAATGCTGACGAGCTAGCGTGGATACACAAGGCTATTAACCCTAAATTCTTTATACCGGTACACGGATATCATTATATGTTAGCAACACATGCTAATATAGCGATGAAGACTTTAGGTATACCAAGAAAAAGCGTAGTTATACCTGATAATGGTATGGTTATAGAAATAAGGGACAAGGGTGAGACCATAACTCATCTAAAAGAATACGCTCCTCGTGACCTACTAGTTGTAGATGGTACTAGTGTGGGTAAAATAGCCGACGTCATCATCAAAGATAGGCAGAATCTAGGTGATGAAGGTGTATTCTCAGTTATAGTGCTCATCGACTCGTTTACAAAAAGATTAAAGAAATCTCCAGACATAGCCTCACGTGGGTTCATATATTTAAAAGAATCTCAGGAGCTACTATTTCAAGTGCGCGAAGAGATAAAGCAAATATGTGAAAAATATCTACGTGAAAATGCCACCATCAACACTGATGACTTGCGTGCTATCTTAAAACTAAAAGTTCAAGAAATGCTAGTTGACGCTACTGCAAAGAAGCCGGTAATAATGCCAATTATTATTACTATTTAGTTAACAGAAACAAAAATTAAAAGTAGGAAAGCGCCGGCTACGCCGGCGCTTTTATATGTTATAATATTAGTAAGTATAAAATAAAATATGTCCTCAGAAATAAAAAAGAAATTATTAGTGGTCGGATTCTCAATCTCAATGCTCTACGCCCTCTACTTTGCGATGCCGCTATATCTTAACTCTAGCGTGCTGAGTATATATTTTAGCTCCAGTAATGTATCTATAATATTTGCGGTATCTGCGCTGGTGGCCCTCATTACCAGTCTTTCTCTTGCCAAGTTTATAAGAAAGCTACATAGCCATACCTTCGCCATTTGTGTTATATTTGTTGGATTTTTTGCTACTCTTGGTCTTGGATATTTTGAGAATATTTATCTGATTCCAGTATTATTTGCGTTACATTTTTCAACCTCTATATTACTTCTTAACATAATCAATCTTTTTATAGAAGAGTTCACCGAGCGTGATAATGAGGGATCTACTCGTGGTATATTTTTGACTATGATAAATGCTGGTATACTAATATCTCCCCTCATAGCGGGTCAAATACTCAGCGCCTATGGCTATAAGTGGGTTTATATAGCTTCCGCGCTCATGCTTATACCTGTAGCTTATCTGATACGTCATTATTATGCTAATATTCCGGACCCAATCTATAAGAATGTAAATATGAGTATGGCTCTAGATCAAGTTAGGAGAAATAAAAATCTGTACGGCATAATGCTAGCTACTTTTTTGCTTGAGTCATTTTTTACAATGATGGCCATATATGCTCCGCTATACCTCATGATGAATACCACGATAACCTTGGCACAATATATAGGCATCATAATACCTTTTGCGCTCATTCCTTTTGTGTTGTTACCATATGAATTAGGGTATCTGGCCGACAAAAAATTTGGTGAAAAAGAGATGCTAATAACTGGTCTTGTTATTATTATAGCCTGCTCACTACTCTTTCCATTTTTGATGACAAGTAGTATTTTTTATCTTTCTATATTCTTATTTATCTCTCGCATTGGAGCCGCCATGGTCGAGACTATGTCACATACTTATTTTTACAAAAAAGTAAAAGTTGAGAGAGTTTCTGTTATAACTTTATTTAATAATGTTAGGACACTCGCTTATATTATCACACCTATAGTAGGCGGCCTAATCATAGCCCTAGCCGGTAACATGATGTATGTTTTTGTAGTTTATGCTATAATATCTTCTCTAATCTTGATAAAAGTATCTAAAATAAAGGATACCTTATAATCCTACTACGCTAAAGCTACGCAGGACAAGAAAAAAATATGAAAGACCTAGAATCAAAAAAAGAAATAACAAGAGAAAATCTACTCATAAAAGCTGAAAAGAATATACAAGATATTTTAAATATCTGTATAAAGCATAATACAGAAACTAATAACCCTGAGCATAAAAATAAAGCTCTTGTTATATATGATACTGATTATCAGCTGACAAATATACTCACAGGGACTTATAAAAAGATTTTGCCCGACGCGACTTTTATCGAGTTCAAAGATGATAACAAACAAGAAATAATTAACTCTTTTGACACCATGAATCCTGGTGACCTTGTAGTTATGCTACAGAGCACCAACTTTTTGCTCAATGAGTTTCGTATAAGACTACACCTTTTTAATAAAAACTTAAAAGTCGTCGAGCATATGCATCTAGAGCGTAACACTCCTGATCAGTGGGAGACATACATAGACTCGCTTGCTTATGATACATCTTGGTATCCAGTTGTTGCACCCGCTCTCAAAAATAAATTAGATAATTCTAAAATTTTAAATATAGTAACCGGAGCATCAGAGTCTGACACTGCCCTATTAACAATATCTGGCCCACTAGAGGATGCTAAGCTTAATATTGGAGATTATACCGGTATGAATAATGTTGGCGGTACATTCCCGATTGGTGAGGTCTTTACCGAGGTGCAGAATTTTGAGGATATGAACGGTGAAGTATATATATATGCCTTTGCTGATAGTGATTTTAATATTAGCATGCATGAGCCGTTCAAAATCATAATAGAAAATGGACTAGTCACAGGCTATGGCGATAATGCGCCTACTAGCTTTATTAATATATATAATCAGGTAAGTGGTCACGAGCGTCCGCTAATACGCGAAGTTGGTTTTGGTCTTAACAAAGCTATAACCAAGGAGAAATATCTCAATGATATCACCGCCTTTGAGCGTATACTAGGCTCACACCTTTCACTAGGTGAAAAGCATAGTGTCTACAAAAAAGAAGGTATGCAAAGTAAAAAGACAAAGTATCATGTGGACCTATTTCCTGCTATTATCTCAGCTGAGGTTAATGGTGAAGTTATTTTTAAAGACGGGAAATATGTGCTGTAGATTGTATTTTAAATATATTGTACTAATTACTAAATAGCAGCATCATTTTTTATATTCATTTGAGCTTTGTACTTCTCAATAATTTCAGGATATTTACCCTCTTTACACTCAGATATAAACTTATTCATACTTTCAGAATCTTTGAACCTCATATAAGTCAAAGCATCCTGGCACACAAAATTTATATCTAATTTTCCAGATGTTTTAATATTTATATCAAATGTTTTGAGAGGGTTTGATTTTACAATACTCTGAGCCTCCTGATATCCTTGACTATAGTCAAAATCCCAACGAGGCGGTAAAGCAAATACGTAAATATTATTTCTCCCTAACTCACTAGCAGCAAATGGTGCAGCTGATACAGAAAAATTGCCAGCAGTATAAGAAATCCACTGATTGATACTAAATACAAGAACAGGAATATCCTCATACGGTAAAGCAGGAGTCCAGTTTGGATTTCTTATTAAGAATTTAGGGCCCATCTGCTTAGTACTAGTAGCTTTTAATGAGTTTCCTTCCCAAGTACTACTTACAACTGAATACCCTTTCCAGCTGTCAGGCATAAAAAAGTTAAAACCGAGATTTTGATTGCTGTATACTACAGGATTATTAGAATTTTCACTAGTAGAAGAGGCATTATTATTAGAAATTGGAATATTAGCAGGTAACACATTTTTATTTTTGAAGTACTGCAAATATAGAATAGATCCCAGCGTGACAACAATTACTAAAGTTAATAGGTAAATTATTTTATTTTTGTTCATATATTTAATTGTAGCACAAAAATAAAATTTTTTGTCAAGCATCTGCTAAACTTGTGTTTTATAATACAATTATTAAAAAATAAGAAACAAAAATATTTTGAGTATATAGGTAAAATATAGTATAATTTATAATAATATGAAGACGCTGTACTGGCACAAAAGAGATTTTAGACTGATTGACAATGATGTTTTGCATAAACTAGAGGATAATTCTACTGAGTTTATCCCTTTTTATATCTGGGAGGACTTTTTGATCAACACTTATCAAATGTCAGGTATGCATAAGCATGTAGCGTTACAAGTAATAACTTCGACTAGGGAGCATTACAAAAAATATGACGTGCAGCTACTTGAAGTAGCTGGCGATATAATATCTTTTCTAAAAGTGATGAAGGAGATATATAATTTTGACGCCCTATACTCTCACATGGAGCATGGCACTACTGACACTTATGAGCGTGACCGCGAGGTTAACAAATGGTGTGATGCAAATAATGTTAAGCGTACCCAGCTCGCCCCCTCCTCTGTCGTTCGCGGTCTTGAGATGCGTAAACATAGGGAAAAATATTGGCATAAGTATATTAATAGTGCTACCAATACTATTAACAAGCTTGTAACAGTGTCTAATAATGAGTATAAAAATATTGAGAATAATTTAACTCCGTTTATACTGGCCAAAGAAAATCTTTATAAAAATATTAGCAAAAGTAGCTCAGAGAATAATTTTGATAATATGCTCGCCCCAGTTACCGAAAAGAATGCCCATCTCACTCTTAGGGACTTTTTAAAGGTGAGGAGTCTCAAATATCGCGGTAGCATTTCTTCTCCAAATACTGCGCTCATTTACGGCTCTAGGCTTTCAGCTCACTTGGCCTGGGGCACTATTTCATTACGTTATATTTATAGAGAGACAAATAAAATAATGGCAGAGTTAAAAAGATCTATTGACCTTGGTATAAATACGCAAAGTGACAAAAGACAAGTCCAGTCACTACGCGGCTTTTTATCTAGGCTACACTGGAGAGATCACTTTATCCAAAGGTTAGAGACTAATAGCTCAATGCCTTGGCGCGCCCTTAATCCAGTTTTTGAAAATATAGAATATGTCCAAGGAAAAGAGAAGGAAAAAAGGCTAACAGCTTGG
Source organism: bacterium (assembly GCA_043765155.1). GTDB lineage: Bacteria > Patescibacteriota > Minisyncoccia > Phycocordibacterales > UBA5272 > JAUPVO01. The sequence goes on from JAYUJP010000001.1 coordinate 73,784, forward strand.
CTCACAGGTACTACGGGCGAGCCGCTAGTTGACGCCTGCAGGAGATGTTTGAGGCAGACTGGATTTGTTAATTTTAGAATGCGGGCCATGTGCGTATCTTACGCTTATTATGCACTCCATATCGACTGGCGTGATATTGGGTTCACTCTTGGCCCTATGTTCTATGATTATGAACCTGGTATACATTGGTCACAGGTGCAGATGCAGGCGGGAGTTGTGGGTATCAATGCCCTACGTGTATATAGCCCCGAAAAGCAAATGCTGGACCAAGATCCTGAATGTATCTTTATCAAGAAGCATATCCCTGAGCTTAGCTCATTTACAAGTACCGATATACATAATTATAAGAAAAATAAGCTAGGCGACTATCCAGCTCCGATAGTAGACTTTTTAGCCTCGAGTAAGATAATGAAAAAGACTATGTATGACCTCAAGAAAAGCACTGAGAATAAAATAGAAAAAGAGATGGTCCTGGCCAAGCATGGTAGTACGGTGTTCAAAAAACCTTTTAAGAAAAAAGACAAAGGTATCGTGAAGAAAGATGATAGACAAATGAAGTTACTAGAAGATTAAAATTTGATATATAAAAGTAGAGTATTTAACTTAAGAATTAATAATTTTTATAAAGTTTTTAAAGTCTACATCTTTTGCTGCGGGGTCCAAATTTAACTTTTCAAAGTCGCCAATTTTGTCATTGATATAACTGATATGTAAGTGTTCTGGCTTATAATAAGCCACCTTATCTGTGTCACCGTAAAATTCTCTTACTATAACCATTAGCTGATTAGTCCCAAATTCTTGCTTAAATTTACCCTTAATATACTCATGAATAGTTTTCCACTCCTGCCACTCATCCACAGACATGTCAGTAATTTTTAGCATATGTCTATTTGGTATTAACATTGTGTGATATTTATAATATGGGGCAATATTAAATATCCATTTAAAATATTTAAATTTTTTTATTATAATCTGCGTGTCTGACTCACAAAATCTACAAGATATATTTTTTATTTCTTCTAGATGATTTTTATACTCTTCTCTTGATAATAATTTTTGCATTTTGCTGGCATCCTTGAGCTAGAATCGTTATCGATCAAGCCTTGTAAAGGTATTTTTAGTACTTTCATTATAGCATTTCGACAGTCTTTGAGCATCTATTTAGACATTAAATTATTTTTCTGGCTCAATAATATCGTTTATACTTAATGGCTCCACACCTTGCTGATTAATTTGCTTTGGTATGTGCAAAAATCTTTTGTAAGTAGTAACTATTTGTTTGAGTGTCTGATAAGATCTAACATCTCGAACCACTTCTTTACCAGTATCATGGTCAGTCGGTTTTAGTATTTTTTTATACATTAGAGAAAGTAATGGGGAAGGTAGAGCGCATGTAATAGAAGTACTCTTTTGATAAACAATAGGTTGACCTGTTTCAGTCTTTGCTAACATTTTAGATTCTGAGAATCCACCCCAAAGTATAGCAACAACCTTTCCATTTTCTGGATTAAATATAGGCGAACCGCTTGAACCGCCATGAGTAACTGCTTCTACCCATATTTCATGAGGATTTTCACATACAAAAGGAAGTATCGCGCTTACAATACCTTTTTGTAGTACAGGTGTAAGACGATGAATCCATCCCCCATTAGTTCTAAGTGTATTTGTTCCCATCGGAAATCCTGAAATTAATACATTATCACCTTCTTCCACTGTTAATGTTTCCTCAATCTCAACAAAAGGCAAGCCTTTGGCTTTTACATAAATAGCTCCAACATCTGGTATATCTTCGCCGTAGTTTACAGCACCGTCTATAGCCTTCTCAATTTTGCTTGTTGTGAATGCTTCAACTTCAAGGGGGATCAGTACCATGCCTTCATTGGGTATGTTATGAAAAAGAATTACTCTTATGGGTATAGCGCTAGGCTCGTCTTTTCTTCTTGGAAGAGTTTCAATAGCTTTTATGACGTGATTGTTTGTAATAATTATTCCATCTTCGTGAACAATAAAACCAGTTCCTATAATATCTGGGAAGTCAGGATTTTTAGATAGCTTTGATACAATAGCTACTACGGCAGGTTTTACTTTTTTATATATTTCTGACGGTTTACTCATATACTTCTTTCATTAAATTTTTTATATTTTCAAAAGCATCTTCATAATCAAAATCAAGTAGTTTTTTATAAACAGTGTCATAGGACTTAAAGTCAGATTCTTCACTCGCTGTTTTTAAATGGGTAACATTGTGTCTCAATTCAATGAAATCAAGAATCTTTAACCAATATGCAAGATTACCTACCACAATACCAAGAACACTTTTTATTTTCTCTTCGACACTTAACTTTTTTTCTATTTTTTCTTTTGAAATAAAAATACCTGGCTTTTTTTCGTAACTAATGTCCTTCGGAATTTTCTGGTTAACCAGGGCTTCAAGAGCAGAGTATGCATAGATGAGAAAACTTATCATTTCAAAAATAAGGTCATTATTTTTGAACATTTGACCTTCTACTATTACAGCATGTTTTTTAATGGTATCTAAAGATTTTTTAGCGCCATACAAATAAAACTCGATAGGGTTTGGTGCTATAAACATTATCTGCCCATATTTTTGGGTTTCAATCATATGATTAATGTTTAGCTTAAAACCCTTTTTGTGAAAGTGTTCACCCTGAAAGTCTTCAAGTGCTTCGGCTTCGTATAAAGGAGAAACATCATTAATGTCACCAACCTCTAAATTAATTTTTCTGGGAACCCATTTAACGTTTAAAGTATCTTTCATTTTAGCTATATTTGAGCTAGCTCAATCTGGCTGCCAGGCTTGGACTCGAACCAAGATAATATCCTTCAGAGGGATGTGTCCTACCATTAGACGATCTGGCAATTTTGTTCTTATATTATATCACATTTTTGCAACATTTTCTATACCAAATATAAAGCTTGTAAAATAATATAGTATGCAAAAACACTAGCCGCAAGCGAAGCTTGCGGCTAGTGTTTTTGTGATTGTATTACTTTTTTATTTATCTCACTTTTTTATTTAAAATTTTTCTAATTTAGATTTACAAAAATTATTTATTTAATTTCCTAAACATTCAGATACTTTCTCACTGCGAGCATCGAAGAAATCATGGATACTAGTATACCCGAGATACACAATATTATAAATATCTGAACTATGTTTTCCTTGTAATATTGCAGCATATCAAAGCCTACAAAAAAATCAATAGTCTTGTCCCTAACCCAAGAGACTATAGGATACATTATTATAACTGACACCAGGCTAGCTATAACACCGTATATCGCGCTCTCAACTATAAATGGACCCCTAATGTACATATTACTAGCTCCTACTAGCTTCATGACTGATATCTCCTCCCTATAGGTAAATATCGCAAGTCGTACTGTGTTATATATTATCATAATAGACATAGCTATAAATACTAATACTACCAGCACTCCAAAGCTCTCGACTCCGCGTATTATATTGTTAAGCTTGGCTATGCTCTCCTTTATATCTGTATAATTTATCTTGTCTATGGCCGCAAAGTCGTCCCCAAGTATCTTTTCTTCATTAATCTTTGATATTATGTTTTCATATTCTAATGTGTCCTTGGCTATGACTGAGAATGACGCGCCAAATGGATTAGTACCCAGCTCACTTATTGACGCCAGAGTATCTGGATCATTTTTATATGCCTCTTTAAAATTATTAAGAGTATCCTCTTTGGTTATATAGCTTACCTCTTTTACATTGCTGAGCTGAGTTAGCTTTTGCTTGATATTTAAAATAGAAACGTCCGTTGCCTCGCTCTTAAGATATATGGTTATATTAACTTTCTTTTTGATTTCTAATACGCTGTATTTAAATAGAGCCTCAACGAGAAACATATTAGCTATGATTGTAAGCGTGACTACAAGTATAAAAATACTCGCTATAGAAATAGTTTTATTCCTATAAAATCCCTGAAAGCCTGCGGTAAAAATTCTTTTTAATAAGTTCATATATTTTTGGTTTACAATTTATATCTTGTTATGTTTTAGATGCTGTATTTGCCATGCTTATCATCACGGGCGACTCTACCCTTTTCCATCGTGATTACTCTCTTGCCTAGATTATCTATTACTCCCTTGTTGTGTGTTGTTAATATTACTGTAGTACCTAGATCATTAATCTTTTTAAATATCTGAACTATATCATAAGTATTAACGGGATCAAGATTACCTGTAGGCTCGTCGGCGATTATTATCTCAGGCCTATTGACTATTGCCCTCGCTATCGCAACTCTCTGCTTTTCGCCGCCTGATAGCTCATGCGGAAATGAGTGCATACGAGACTTAAGATCTACAAGGTCAAGGACGTGGGGTACGTCAAGCTTTATCTCGTGGTCACTTTTACCTGCTGCCTCCATAGCAAAGGCTATGTTCTCATAGGCGGTTCTATTTGGGAGTAATCTAAAATCTTGAAATACGACGCCAATCTTGCGCCTATAATCATTGAGTAATCTACCTTTAAGGTCATGTATCACGTCGTCATGAAAAGAGACTTTTCCATTGGTTGGCTTTTCTTCAGCTAGCATTAGCTTGATAAGGCTAGTTTTACCAGCTCCTGAGTGACCCACTATACTTACTAGCTCACCTTTTTCTATCAATATATTTATAGAGTCTAATATCTTATGACCTCTATACTCTTTGTTAACATTTTCAAACTGTATCATAAATATAATTATAGCATTTTTATAAGATTTTATAAAAAGTTGTTAACAAAATATTTATTATTTGTTAATTATTTTATAAATTTAAAATATATTAAAACTGATTAACAACGCGAAGGTCACCGGTATAAAGCAGTCTTATATCATCTATGCCCCACTTTAGCATGGCCAGCCTATCTATACCACAGCCAAAAGCAAATCCTCTGTACTCGTTTGGACTTATGCCGCAGCTCTCTAGAACTTTTGGATTCACCATACCAGCTCCGCCAATTTCTATCCAGCCGGCACCTCTACATACGCTACACCTATCTCCTAAATCATCTTCTAAAGTTTTTTCTTCCCCGCTGTCCTCTTTTTTTAAATAACCAGTACCAGAACATTTAAAACATTGCATATCAACTTCATTGCCAGGCTCGACAAAAGGGAAATAAGAAGATCTGAGTCTTATCTTTAATTCTTTTTCACTTTCGAAAAATTCTGTAAAAAATTTCTGCATCACACCTATCATCATGGCTAAGCTCGCATCTTTTGCAACATACAATCCCTCTACTTGGTGGAATTGCGCCTCATGAGTAGCATCAGTTGCTTCATTTCTAAAAACTTTTCCAGGGCAGCATATAGCAATCGGAAATGGGCCACCAGCAGCTACAACCTTTTCCATGGTTCTGATCTGCATATTGCTGGTATGGGTACGTAGCACATAACCAGCTTCTTCGCTGTATTTATTTTGTGTCTTGATATCTTTTATCCAAAAAGTATCCTGCATGTCTCTAGCTGGGTGATTTTTAGATATATTAAGTGCGTCAAAATTATGCCATTCATCGTCAAGCTCAGGACCTGAGACAGTATCAAATCCCATATTTGAAAATATTTTGGATATCTTGTCTATTGAGATTGTTATAGGGTGTGAGTGCATGATTTATTTTTATAATTATTTTTAATAGTATTTATTGTCTTGAAGTTTAAACTTTCAAAAGATCTTTGCTTTTTATACTTTCTATCTTAACTCTTACCATTTCTACAAACTTTTTCCTAAAACCATAAGCGGAGGTTATGTCTTTTTTAAGAAAATCTTCTCTAAGACTTAATTCCAAAAAGTCTATATCATTTATTTTTGACACCCTCTCTATTTTTGAAGCCCTATCTACACCATTTTCTACTACTCCATTAGACCTTTTTATTTCCCCCATTTTAAAAGCAATCAAAGTTAAGTCTTTTAGTTTTTTTGCAGTTGTGATATATAAACACTTTTCTATATCAGACATTTTTCTAAAGTCCTTTAGTACTGATGAGGTTGTGGGTTCCAAAAAGCTAGATCCTGGTACTGAGTTTTTAAAGTTTGAAACCGGTACAGAATGAGAGAAATTTTTCATATTTATATTTAATTTATCATAATTATAACAAAATAAAATTATAAACACTATACTTTACAAGTATATATTTGTATTTTATAAATTATTAGATTCTATGTTAGACTTTGTTGTCTTGTATCTGCCATTTGTTCTCACTATTAAATAGAAACTTATACACTGCTATAAAAAGAAACAGCGGAGCTACAAAAGGATATACAAAAACATAAACAAAGAAATTAACTAAAATAGGGTTCTTGTTATTAGCCATTTTACGAGATGTTACTAACACTATGCCAAGTATTGTAAATATAAAAATACTTTGTACCAAAAATATATCTGTAGTTATATAAAATGGATCAAAGTTAAGATTGTTTATACTCGGCAAAATAAGACCTAGAGCATAATAATTTTCTATTTTTAAATACCATAACTGTAATGTTTTTACAACAGTAAAAGTTACAGCATATAGAACGTAAAATACGAATACAGCCGCGACTGGTAACGTGAACATTCCAAAATGTCCATATTTCTTTTTGAAAAACATTTCTCTATAATCCCAAGCATTCTCTAGGAATCCCCTTATCCATCTTACTCTCTGTTTTAAAAGTCCTCTGAGTGTATCTGGGCCCACTGTATAGACATACGCTTTGTGGGCATTGGCTATCTTATAATGATTTTTATGTAGTCTTAGAGTCATCTCAAAATCTTCTGCATTATGAGCTGACTTATAATCACCTAACTCATCAAATACACTCTTTTTAAATACAGAAAATGGTCCAGGCATAACCTGTATAGCGTCTATAGCACTATAGGCTTTGCGCCAAAATATACTTAGCATGTACTCTACCACCTGAGCGCGCTGCCATATAGTGCGCACGTCACGCAGCTGCATACAGCTAGCAAGAGCCTTTATATTACTATCTTTAAAATATTGAGCCGCTATGCTCATAGCATCAGTATGTAGGGTCGAATCTACATCAAGGCAGGCGACTAATTCTGTGTTTACATGCCTAAGGCCCGTATTCATTGCGTGATGTTTACCTTGCTTTGATTCAAAAATATATTTTATCCTTGTATCTAAATCTTCTAAAATAGCACCTGTGCTAATATCTTTTTTGTACATAAAGCTTTCAACTATTTCTCTTGTATTATCAGTACTATTATTATCAAGATAGAATATTTCTATTTTATCTTTTGGGTAACTTAAATCTTGTATCGATTTGATTGTGGTTGCTATATTTTTGCTTTCATTCCAACCAGGAAGCAAAAATGTTACACTTGGAAAATAGTCTTGGGCTATGTCTTCCTCATTATCCATTTTCTTTTTATTAGAAAGAAAATTATATAACATAAATACCTGAAAATATATAGACAAAAATATAAATGGATACAATAAAAACTCAAAAAATTTGTCTATATTATCTAAAAAAATCATATTTTTATCTCTTGTCTTATCTAATTTTTAGAAAAATAATATTACTTTTTTATTTTAATATTTTTATTAATAGTTGAAGTAGAAGACGTAGCGTCCAAAGTAGAAGTTGCTTGCTTTAAAGTACTTGGCAGCAAATCTTTTAACTCAGTAAGATTCTTGAGGTCATAATAAGCCCTATCTTCTACTACCAGCACCGGGAATGTACTAGTTGAATTTATCTTGTATATTGCCTTAAGTGTTTTAACTGGGCCCAGATCTATATCATAATCAAAAGTATATACGCGTAGCTCTGGATATATATTACGTAGCTCAGAGAGTATGGCTGCCTGCTTACCGCAATCTTCACAAGTAGTTTTGCTTGGATACATGTATATCATAAATATTGGCTTTTTACTGTTACCACATTTATCTGCTATTTTTTTACCTATAATATAATCTTTTATCTGCAGTAATGAATAATACTTTTTAAGATAAGTTACTTGCTCATTATTATAACCCAGCTCTCTTTCTGCATAAGTTAGCTTATCGCCTAATTCTCCTATTTGAGCTGCTACTGGGTTAAAATTTTCATCACTACAAGATATCTCCTTTAAAAGAAATTGTGTTTCGTTCGAGAGTAAATCAACCGCTATACTATCACTAATATTATTTATACTCTTAACTTTTTTGTCCGAAAAAAAATTAGATACATAAAATGCCGTAGCAAATATTGATATTGTTATTATAAGAGAAACTATATACCTACTATAATCAAATTTCATAAGATGTATTTCTATTTGTTGAGCCACCTGTCAGGATCGAACTGACGACCTACTGATTACAAATCAGTTGCTCTACCAACTGAGCTAAGGTGGCTTACTTTCTAAGCTATTTGTTCAAATATTATATCACAAATTACTGTCAGAATCAATCTCTTTTTTAAACTTTTTAAGATCTTTCCAAAAAAATTTTACATAGCTTTTATTTTCTATAGATGCCTCTAAAAAGCTATTTATAAGCTTTTTATACCATGACCCAAATAAGCTCTGCATTATATTTATAAACTTTATAAAAAGTAACGCAAGATAATGAGTCAAGAATCTATATACTCTGTTTAACTTTTTTAAGTAGAATTTTACTAGAACTTTTATAGTATTTCTAAAATTTTCATAAGAATTATACTTTTGACTTATTGCATAATCTGTTCTGGATAGATATTTATAATGCATAATCAAAACATATATTACGTATATACTTAATGTTGCTATTATAAATAAAAGAGCGTAGAGCATGTGCGTATCTTATATAAAACTATATAGAGTATCTTGTGATACTATTAAGTTTTACATTCTCGCCAAATTTTTGCACAGCCTGATTGATATAATCTTGTACTGTTATGTCGTTGTTTTTGACATAAGCTTGGGTTAGGCATTCCTCCAAAGTTTCTGGAGCTACGGCACATACATGCATCGCAATATCACTCGCTACTGTTTTAAATTCTGGGTTATTAGCTACAAAGTCAGTCTCACATCCAAGAGAAATTATTGACCCCATAAGAGCTGTCGAATGTACATAGCTAGCTACTACTCCGCATGATACTTCTCTGTCAGCTTTTTTCTCAGCCTGCGCCGCACTATATTCTTTTAACTTTGATCTTGCTTGTTCTATGTCTCCATTAACTTCATCAAGAGCTTTTTTAATCTGGGCAAATGATAAACCTGTTTCTTCGCGCAGTAATTTTAAATTGTCCATATTCTATTATTATGATTAATTTTTAAATTTTATCTTTAATAATTACTTATTAAAAATGGTCTTGATATGCTCAAGCATGGCTCTTGCAACCTGAGGAGCTGCATCATTACAAACTACAGGGTAATCTATAACTTTTATATCTGAGTCAGTATTACATAGTGCAACTACTGGTATACGCATTCTAATAGCCTCATCAACACACATCCACTCCTTTTTAGAGTCTATAACAACAAGTGCTGCTGGTAATCCGTCAAGTACAGAAAGTCCTCCAAAAGATCTATCTAGTCTATCTATGTCTCTTTGGATTAGAACTTGCTCCTTTTTAGTGTATACAGCTAGCTCACCTGCCTCTTTTTGTTTTAATAATGTATGTAGCTTTTCAATTCTCTTTTTGATTTGAGGAAAATTAGTAAATACTCCTCCAATATATCTGTCCGCTATATACGGCATATTAGAAGCAAGAGATATCTCTTTTATTATCTGCTTCATTTCTGGCTTGGTACCTACAAATACTACCTGACGATTAGCAGCCACTACCCCCTTTAAAAAGTCCATAGCAGTATCCATCTGAGTCATAGTTTTGCTTAGGTCTATAAAGTCTACTCCGTTTTGAGAAGCATTTATATATGGTTTTGCAGACGGATGACGTCTGGTGCGCGTATATCCATAATGAGCGCCGATCTTTACTAGATCATTTGTATTTAAATTTGACATGTGTTATATATTAACATTTTCTAGACTTTTTTGCAAATCTATTCTACGGCTAATACCTACACCTTATAATCAATATAAAAAAGCGCCTCACTTAAAAGTGAGGCGCTAAAAATAATATATAATATCTTTTATTTTAGAGTCATGAGTAGTTTTTAAATACTTCTCAGATAATCTAACATGGTCTCCGCGTCAGATACTTCAAATGGATCTGTAGCGCAGTTATCCTCAAATCCATCCTCAGCAAATATCTTTTTGATATTTCCATTATCTACAAACATACTATATCTCCATGACCTATCTCCAAAGCCGAGATTATTTTTGGCGACCATCATGCTCATTGCACGGGTAAAGTCTCCATTACCGTCAGGTAGCATAAATATATTTTGTAGTCCTAGATTCTTAGCCCATTGGAACATAACAAATGCGTCATTAACTGACAGACATACTATAGTGTCTACTCCGAGCGCCTTGAATTCCTCATACTTTGCATCATAGCCGGGAGCATGAGTAGTTGAACAAGTTGGGGTAAACGCTCCAGGTAGTGAGAATAGCACTACTTTTTTATTATTAAATACTTCACTACTTGTCACATCCTTCCAGGCAAATTTATTCTCACCCTCAACGCTCTCATCTCTAACTCTTGTTTTAAAGGTCACCTCGGGAACATTGTACCCCTCCATTTGTAAGTGATTATTTAATGTTTTATTTGAATTTTCCATATTTTATTTATTATTTTTTTGATTATTAATTTGTAAATATATTATAACATAATTATCTGAACCATCTCAGATGTTTTGCAAGCTTAATTATAATAATAGTAGAAACTATTCCAATAAAAGCACCAGTCATAACGTCTACAAGATAATGTACTCCAAGATACAGCCTAGCATAAGCGATTACAAGCAACCAAGATACGGCAAGCGTTATTAGGATGTATTTGTGAGCTTTATTTATAGCTGTATTATTATGCAAATATTTTAGAGTAAAATATATTGTAAGCGTAGCAACTACCGCCGCCATTGTAGCATGACCCGATGGAAACCTATACCCATCTTCTAGCACTAGCATATTTTCTGGACGAGGAATTTTAAATAGGTGCTTTAAAATAAAAGTAATACTAATAGCTGTAGCGGCTGAGAATGCAACTACAAGTGAGTCTATCTTTTTATTTATTAAGTATAGAAAAACGGAGATAGCAAGAGTTAAAAAAAACATTATTTTGGTGTCACCTATATTTGAAATGTTTATAAAGAAATTAGTTAGGTTCATATTTTTAATTTTATTTATTTTCGATTCAGCAGAATCACCTACTGAGTAATTTTATTTTTGCTTCTTATTTTGAAGCTCTATAACTTTATAGCCGACAAATATTTTCTTGTCTTTTAATAATTTATCCACTGCCCTATGTTCTTTTTTAAGTATATTAAGATTGGTACTATTTTCTTTTATATTTATAGAGATATTTTTCTTGACTGTCTTACTTATACTATTTTCACTTGCGCTATTTTTACTTTTATTACTATTGGTTTTTACACTAGCAACAACAGAAATATACTCTATATTATAAGTATTTATATCTATATTTGATTCAAGTAGTGTTACATACAGCGGTGTCATGTTTTTAACCTCATCGCTTTTACTAAAATTAAAACTTATAGTGTTTATCTTTCTACTTAACTTGACACTTTTTATATACCAATCGTAAATAAGATTATCATCATCAAGCGGATACTTTAAATTTTTGTTTTCTAAATTTTTAAAATCTTGATTATTTTCTTTTGCAAATAATTTTTTATAATTTTTATCTACAAAAATATTCATGTCATATTGTGGCTCTTTTGGATCCATGGCGTATCCGGTTAATTTTTTTATATAATTTTCGGCATATTCAAATACAGCTTGCTTTGATCCTGAGGCTTTGACCAATACTTCTCCAGCTTCTTTTATGTAGACAAAGTTAAATTCTTTTTCTTTTGCGTCTGTGTAAATAATTTTTGTAAAATACATATTATCATACTCTAGAGTTTTAGAATCTACTTTTACGTATGTACCTATCTGAGCCTCAAGTATAGCCTCGAATCTCTCCACTATAATCTCATCAACTTTCTTGATGTCTTTAACATTATCTTTTGCCTCATATCTTTTGTACCCGGATATTTTGTAAAAAGAGTATATATGTATGACATCTTCTATCTTGTTTTCTTTTTTAGTTTTTTCATCCAAATAAAAAGCTAGCGCTTTGTCATTATAAGTCTCGGCTAATATATCGTTAGCTGTTAAGATTTTTTCACCATTAGAATTTTTATTTTTAAAACTCTCTATTATCTGATACGCGTCAAAATTAGAAATATAATTTATCTTTT
>JAYUJP010000002.1:0-1179 GCA_043765155.1 bacterium
TTATAGTGTTTAAGTAATATAATTACCTAAGATTTTATGATTACCTTTCGTTCCTAAAACCATACTAATATGACTTGGGGAGAAAGAAATAGACTCATTGCGAATTTGCCACTTGATAATCAAAGTTGGCAGAAGAGTTACCACCGTAATCAACAAGAATATATCCGTCGTCGTCTTCGTGCGGTAAAGTTTTTTTGTGAAGGCAAAACTCGTCTTTTGATTATCAAAGAGTTAAATATCACTTATAAAACGCTTAGCGGTTACTTAGACTTGTATATTCAAGGTGGTCTTGATGGCTTAGTAAGCCCAATTGTCAAACCCAGAATAAAACTTTTGACAGAACAACAGTTGGCACAATTAAAACAAATTATTCTGACTGAAACACCTGAATCTTATTCAAAAAAAGATTCATTTGGACTTTAAAACTTTTAGTTGAATTGGTCAGAGAACAGTTTTTAGTCATCGTCAGTATTGGCACAATGTGGAATTATCTGAGAACTATTAGGCTCTCTCATCAAAAAGCAACTCGCCACTACATTAATCAGGACGTAGAATCCGTGAGACTTTATGCTCATCGAATCATTGACTGTTTAGTAAGTTTAACGCCCAACGATAAGCTAATTTTTATAGACGAATTTAGTATTTCAACTCGTCCAAACACCTATTATATGTGGGGTGAAATTGGAAAACAGCCACAGATTCACTCTAATGAAAAGAATCGTACTCGTACTAATGGCTTTGTCAGCGTTGATGCTATCTCTGGTGAAATTGACCTTTGGCAGAGTCCAGTTGCCAAAGCTCCACACGTTGCTGAGTTCTGTCTTAAACAGGCTCAATTAGCGGTCAAACAAGATTTTCAAAAACTTTACATTGTTTTGGACAATAATAAAACCCACCTCAAAGCAATGAAGGCTATATTTAATCAAATGCTCATAGACAATAGTTTATCAATAGAGGTTGTCTTTAAACATACGGCAAGTTACGCTCCTAAATATAACCCCGCTGAATATATAATCTCTATCATCAGACGAAAAATATTACATCACATGACAGCCGATTTTACCATTGAACAAGTCTGTGAAAGAATGATTGAGATTGCCCAAAGTGAACAATTACAAACAAAAGAACAAGTTTGGAATACGATTGACCACGTTCTTAATTCAGCAATCTTAGGTAATT
>JAYUJP010000003.1:0-1178 GCA_043765155.1 bacterium
CGGATGGAGAATAGAAGATAGAGAAGTGGAGGAAGAGTCATATGCAAATCTTTGCAAATTAGTCACTGACCATTATGGCCCACTATCAACCATCACTACGGAGGTTCATCAGACCATCTCAAAATTAATCTACAAAAAGTTGCCCGGACACACTGAAATGCATAAACTATATACTGACAAAACGAAAACGGACATCGATGAAAATGGTCCTGATACCATCACAAGAGCGCTTGATCGATATTTATCAGTCATACAGACAGTACGCAACATTACAGAAATATCCAAGGCTTACCGAATTGCAAATGATGAATTCTACTCGGGACCAACACTCGAACGCCCTAATAAGGAGAGCTCGAAAGATCGAGTTATCACCTACGGGAAACAGGCCCAAAGGGCAAGGCAAATAGCACCTCACCCCAAAGTCTACAACACTGACTATGGAAAAATGACCCGAACAGCCAATACTCGCTGTGAAACGTGCGGCAGAAGAAATCATACGAGAAATGTCTGTCGTCTATTTGGCAACCCTCTGGCAAATAACTCGAGTACTAAGTGGCAATTCTCACAAGTAGGCAGAGCCTGGCAGGCAATCGGTCTACACGAATGGACATTAGGGCGATACATCAAAGGATACGGTACCTCGAAGTACGATGCTGACATACCTATCCCTAAGAATCACGTCTACCTTGACGAGCCAAATAAAAATCACACATCTGAATTCAAGGAAACTCAACCAAAATACAACGCATGGTACACAAAACATAGAGCGGAACAACAGAACAAATATAACCGCAATAATGCTAATAATGACAACGAGAATACGCACTATCATGCCAACAATGAAATCCATTATAGCTTCTGTGGTGCTCGAGTAATATAGTTTTACAAAGAAAAGAAACCATAACTATTACTAATGCAAAATGGAATATTTATCGATAAATACTTTTACCTCCCTATTGTCCCAGCGAGAATTAACATCGGTAGAAATTTGTATGCAAATTCGTAAATAAAGTCCCGTAGGGGCTTCATATTTTTTTATAAATATTAGTTATTGCATTAGCATCGGGCTTTATGATTCCGATTTTAAAAAAATCTAAAAACGATTTTTAAAAAATTTCAGAGAGACACGATAACGTGCGAACCGTCGAAGACAATTTTACGTCAATAAACAGGTCGCC
>JAYUJP010000004.1:0-1156 GCA_043765155.1 bacterium
ATGCTTCTTTCCCTCAGTCAAGGTTATGTACAGATGTAGGCAGTCCTCAGACATTCTAAAATCTTCAACTGGGGCATAGCTGGCTTCTTGGGTTGTTATACCAGCTAGTAATATACGTTCAACTCTTGGCGTTGCTTTTTCTCTTATCTTAACCTTATATTCTTTTTGTATTTTATTTTTAGGATTAAGCATGAGGTCGACTACGCTGTGATCGTTAGTATAAATCAGCAATCCTTCTGAGTCTTTGTCAAGTCTACCAACTGGGTGCATATCGGCTAGTTTTTCTTTTTGACTTTCACCGGTTACCTCACCGCGAGGTTTATAATACAGAACATACTTGAGCTCCTTCATTTCACCTTTGATCTCGAGCGTATCTTTTGCCTTAGCGACTTGACCAAGTGTAACACGTTTACCATTTATAAAAATAAGCCCAGCTTCTATTTTCTTATCAGCTTCGCGTCTTGAAAATATACCTAGATCTTGGAGGGCTTTATTGATTCTATTTTCTTTTTCTATTATGTATTTCATATGTCTAATTTATTTGAGTGACTACTCTGTCCTGAATCTTATAAATTTTAGAAATATCAAGATCCTTGATCTTTTCATTATGACTTGTTATAAGTATAGCAGCACCTTTTTCTTTAAAGTGATTAATCACAGCATATACCTTTGACACAGCCTCGCGATCAACACCGCTATCAGGCTCATCCATAAGTATAAACTTTGGATCAAGGGCTAGCATATGCATTAGGTCAGCTTGTTTCTTTTGGCCACCTGAGAAGCCAACATTTACGTCACGCATAAGTAATGAGGTATCAAGTGCAAATAATTCGCATTTGATTTCTAATTCTTTTTTGAACTCTGTAATACTTAATTCTTTTTTACCAATTATACTTTTTGTATTTTTTTCTTGATTATTTAAATTATCTTCTTCTGTCTTATTTTGATTTACAAATTTGTAGGCTTTGTATAGCATCTTAATAGTACTCACACCTTCTATTTCTGGGCTGTGCTGCATAGATATATACATACCCATTTTGGCTAGCTCATGCGCCTCTAGCTCAGTAACATCAGTATCATTTATAAAAATCTGCCCCTCCTCTATCTTATAATTAGGATTATGCATAATAGCATTTAAAATTGTAGACTTACCAGA
>JAYUJP010000005.1:0-30987 GCA_043765155.1 bacterium
AACGCTTTTAATATAAAAAGTATGGATTTTAAGTTACCCCTCAAAGTCATGAGCGTGATTACTGGTGTCTCAGGATCAGGTAAGAGTACATTAATGTACGAGGTTTTAAATAGAAACCTAGAAGCAAGACTTGAGAAAAAGCAGAGAAGTGGTAAGACTTATAACTGTGACACTTTTACTGGAGCAGAATATTTATCCCGCGTAGTGCTAATTGATCAATCATCTATTGGACGTACTCCGCGCAGTAATCCAGCGACTTATACTGGACTGTGGACTCATGTGCGTGATCTTTTTGCTGAGATTGAGGAGTCTAGGCTAAGAGGCTGGAAAGCTAACAGGTTCTCATTTAACGTAGCTGGTGGCCGTTGTGAGGTGTGTGATGGTAATGGTCAGATAGCCGTCGAGATGCATTTTCTCCCAACTGTGTATGTGACTTGTGACGTATGTAATGGCAAGAGATTCATGAAGGAGACGCTCGAGGTCAAATGGAAGGGTAAAAATATTTTTGAGATACTCGAGATGACTGTCGAGGAGGCGCTAACATTTTTTGAGGACATACCGGCTGTGCATGATAGGGTCAAGACTCTTAACGATGTGGGCCTAGGTTATTTAAAATTGGGTCAGAGTGCGACTACACTTTCTGGCGGCGAGGCGCAGAGAGTTAAAATATCTAGCGAGCTATACAGGCCTCATGTAGAAAAAACTATATACTTACTCGATGAGCCGTCTATAGGTCTGCATTATGATGACATAGCCAAGCTAATAGAAATACTTAATAAGTTAGTCGATAAGGGTAATACGGTAGTACTTATCGAGCATAATCTAGATATAGTCAAATGTGCCGACTACATACTAGACATTGGTCCCGAGGGAGGAGTAGGAGGCGGCCAGCTTGTTGCTCATGGTACGCCTGAGGATGTCGCTAACAATAAAAATAGTCACACAGGTAAATACCTCAAAAAAGTTCTGAAAAATAGTAAAATCTAAACATCCCCCCAAAAATCTAGCCTTATACAATAAGGGTAAAACACTTAATATGAAAATATGCTACTTGAGTAGCATATTTTTATGTTTAAGTTATATTTTAAATATAATTTTTTATACCAACTTACCTGTTTTATTGAAACTGTATATTTACGACTGGCTGCACCGGAGCCCTGCAGTATTCAGTTAATCCAGATTCTAGAGTCGCTCCAGTTGGACACGTTTGTATTGTAGGGGTCGGTGTTGTATATCTTTCAGGATAATATAAAGCACAGCCATCTTCAGTAAGCGCGAAAACACATGTCCTAGGTGTCCTACAGCTATACATTTCACGTGTAGTTACAGTTTGAGGGCTGGGGCAGCTAAGGCATTGAAATGAATAAGACACTATAGCACCGCTAGGGCAAGTATGCTGTATTGGCATTGGCGGCGTATTCCCTTCAGTATAAGCACCAAAACCTGAATCACCATTACCACCTCCACCCCCACCTCCACCCCCACCACCAGCATAAGCCTTTTCTATATTTATAAATCCTAGCAGGTTATAAGCATCGCTATTTTTACTAATATTAACTAGATTATTTTTTATATTAGAGATTATATCTTCAACTAGCTTAACAGTCACATCAGGGATCTTTTCATTTTTAGTCGCCAGGGATATGATTATATTTGAGTTACCTTTTGAGGGGTCCGCATCATAATAGGCTGACTCTATGGTTACGCTCTTATCTATTATAATATTACAGGTAATTATATTATTTGATTTAATGGTCATGTTTGAGCTAGACGCTTTATCTATATTATCAGGACTGCATTTGTAGCCATTCAGATTTTTTACGTTAAAATAGTTAAGGGCTCTGTTTTTTAAGGCTTCTTTTATCTCAACATCAGACATTTTTATATTCTTAAATCCAAGACCCACATAAGGATTTTTATCTTTAGTAAAACACTTTACATAGAGGTTATCTCTGAACTGCATATTGGCCTCATTTTTACAAGTCATAGCCAGCTCGTCTACATACTTTTGATCTAGGTTAAGCATATAGCCAAAGCTGGTGTCTAGGGTTTTATTTACACTATTTAGATTTTTCAGGTCTGGCTGATTAGTAGCTTTTTTATTTACATAAAAGGTATAAGTTAATAGGCCTAGCACTAAGACTAAGAGTGTTGCGAATAATAATTGAACTTTGTTTTGCATATTAATAAATATTTAAAGATTATTTTTATATAATTTAATTATACTACATCATATTCATTTATTCTATAATACTTATACACATCTGCAGATACGATGAATTGACTATAGGCAGATGATGAAAAGTATTAATGTAAGTACTTATTAAGTAAATTTGAGTTTTTGTGTATTAAGATACGTTACGAATAGTTTTTTATAGTATGTGATATACTATAAAAATGAAGAAAAGTTTTATTTTTAGTTTTCTAATTACATTATTTTTAGTTTTATTTTTTGGGTATCTTAAGTGTGTATTTATTATTTATGTCATACTTGGTTATGGGCATTTTCTGCTATCTTACATGTACTTAACAAAAAGTTTTAAGAGTTTTCTTATAACTCTATTATTTATGTGCGTTCAATTAATAATATACCTTTCAAATATTTCTACCGAGCATATAATATTATTTTCGGCCTCGGTGTTCTACCTGCATTTTTGTTTTAATGAGTACGAAATATCAAAAAATCTCAGGTCATTGTCTTTTGTAACAACTTTAGCTCTATCTATTATTGGTTATATTTATGTTGTCTTAGTATATATATTGGGTAGCAAAGAGTCAAGTATATTCTCTTTAGAGAATATTATAGGGCTTACTATTATACTACATATTTTGCGTTGGTATTTTTATCTAATTTTTGATAAAAAATATTATATAAGAAATAGTCGCTTTATTTATAATATTTTTATTATAAATATATTATTTTTTGTGTTATACTTTATTCTGGTAAGTATACCAGAAAAATCGACCCTCTATCAGAGCTTAGATAGTCTTTTCTCAGCTAGATTTTATTATATAGCTGCCGTTATGCATATCTTTTATACGTCTAGCCCAGTTAAAAACTTTTTAGTTTAATTTTTATGATTAATATATTATTATGTATATATAAAATTATCACACTTACAATGTAAAAATATGCTAGATCACTTATTTACCTTTCAAAATATATTATGGCTTATGGTTCTGTTCCCAGGTTCTTCTATTATTGTTTATATTGTTTTAGAGTTAATGCATAAACTTAAAAGACAAAAAAGTATTTTTAGTCGACAGGAATATATGTATTACTGGGTGTATAGAGCTACATTTTCTTTTTTTATTGGGGCGTGTTTTTACTTATTTTTATATCACATTAGCTTTGTAAAATTTGAAATTTCAGGATACGACTTACTTTTACAAGTAATTTTACTATACCTGTCCTTTGATTTCTTTATAAGTACTTTCCATCAAGCTTCGCACAAGTATTTTAATTATAAGGCCCTACATGATTTACACCATGGGAGGTATAATTTACACTGGGTTAATAGTAGTAAAGAGTCTTGGTTATTTGAAGTTGTTATAGTGTTGGTTTATTCTTTTTTAATTTATATTTTTTCTTTGAGTGCTCAAGTTTTTGCTTTAGTCTTTATCTTTTGGAAGATTATGTTAGCGTTAACTCATTATTCTTATCCATTTTCTTATGGCATATTTGATTTTATTTTTGTATCATCAAAACACCATAAAGAGCATCACTCCTCAAATCATGGACACAGTTATGGTGTAACCTTATCTATTTTAGACAAAATACAACAAGCTTTTAAAAAATGAAAACTACACAGATGTTAAATACGATACAAAGTATGAATAATGCTATACACGCCTACAGGCTTCATATTGTAATACTCTATGTGCTGCTATCTTACTGGTTTGTTATTAGCTTCTCAGAAATATCTAACTCAGTGATTTTAATAATTTTATGTTTTTCTGCGGGTTGCCTAGGTGCATATGTTCTAAATAGGCATACTGACATAGATCAAGATCAAATAAATGAGGCTAATCTAAAAGTTAACAAAATAAAAAGTTTATATATTTCTGTAGTTTTTCTATTAAGTCCTGTTATTATATTATATGTTTTTGATTTAAATATTACCCCGTATGTTATATTACTTATATTTTCTCTTTTGTATAGTTATAAAATTTTTTACTCCAGGATTAAGGATATATTTTTTATAAAAAACATATGGGCGGCTACTGGTTGGTATTTGTCTATGCTTTTTATTATTATGGAATATAGCAATAACCCATTAGCTTATAGTTATCTTGAATTAGTATATAGAACTTGGGGTATTTTTTTCCTCTTTCTTTTTTATGAGTTAGCCTGGGATATGCGAGACGTAGCCGGCGATAAGATCAGTAAGACCAGCACTGTACCTGTTCGTTGTGGCACGCACGCGGGTTTGTTTGTGAGCTTATTGTATTTTCTTATATTTTATATATACATGCTTAAATATAAAGATTATATAGCCGTGTTAGCTTATAGTATATTACTAATAATATACTTATTAGCTGCCAGGAATAAAAGTAGTGTCTGTTTTTACCACATAATGATATGGTGGCAGTCAATTATTATTGTAGGTTACTTATTATTTTAACCTGCTAGTATTTTGTACTTATTAATGTATGATATTTTTTGTTACCTCTCTATCTATTCTAATCAAAATACTTTTTGTATATAATTTAGCAGTATCTAAAAGTTTTAAGAGGTCAATCATTTACAGTTTTATTTATTCTATTTTGTTTTGGTCCTTTTTGTTCTCTTTGTTGCCGCTTTCTAAATTTGAGACTAGTAGTAATTTTTTAGATTTTGTATTTATTTTGATAATAGTATTATGTTTTTCTGTTTTGCATACAGTTTATGCTATAACTTTTTTATCTAATAATATTTTTAAAAAATATCTCAGCCATGTTAAATATAATATTTTTGTAAAAAGTTTTATTTTTGCTTTTCTATTATGTGTGTCTGAGCTTTTTATATCAAGCCTGATGTCTGTGTTTACAAATGGATCTTATACACCCGATTATGCTTTTGTTAATGTCGGATATGCACTCAGCTACTCACCATTTATTTATATCGCAAAGTATTTGCATGTGTATGGGCTAACTTTTTTACTGGGTATTATTATATATTTAATTACAAATAGTAAGTCAAAGATAAATTATATTTTAGATTTAAATCCACTACTTTTATCGACATTAAAAATAAAAACAAAATTAAATTTAAAATTTAAAATATTACATATCTTATTTTTCTTATTCTGCTCCTCTTTTTATTTTTCTCAAGATAAAAATATATTAGAAAAATTACCGGATAATATATTAGTTAAAAATGAAGACGCCAGATATGTTACAAGTAAAAATAGAGATAAATTAGCAAAGCGTTACGACTTAATAGTGGATGGGAATACAGAGTATTTTGATGGAAATCTTTATAATGTTTCCCATATATATGATAATAAAAACGGGATAGAGTATAAAAATTATAAAAGATTTTTAATGCCTTTTGGAGAGTATATGCCAAGCTATTTTGAATTTGTAAAATACTTTAACGCAGATATTTATAATAGTATAAAAAATAGACATACTTATACAAGTGTTGAAAATAAAAATAATGTATTTTCTTTTGACGGCAAAGTTTATGCTACATTGCTTTGTTCTGATGCGTGGTCACCCATATCAACCTATAAAATTAAAAAACAAAATCCAGATATTTTGATATTACAAAGGCGAGAAGTTCTTTTTCATAATTCTCCTATATATCAAGTAAATGTTAACATGTGGAAAAATATTATGGTCAGATACATGTCTGTGCCAGTTATAGATGTTAATAACTAGCGAGAATATAAGTTATTTAAATACCCCTCCTGTTAACAATACTCCCAACAAAATATTTTGACATGTTATAATGTACAAAGAATAAAAAGTATGAATCCTAATATTAATAATCTAAATACTGTAACAGACGGTAGCCATACTCAATCTCAGAATTATAGTATGCATTTTGCTACCCCTGCCGAGGAAATAGAGTATTTAAGAGGTAAAATAAGAGAAAAAGAGGAGCTAGCTAAAACTTTTACTAGGCCATTGTCTGCTGAGGAGAATGCCAGTAGCGCTATCAAAGATCACAGAGTTATTTCTGTGCACAATAATGTTAATAGTCAGCAAAAGCATAATGAGGAAGTGTTCGAGATTATGAAAGGTCTAAAACCAAAACAAAATGATAAGCAGGTTCTGGAGCTGGCTAGTATAATGCTAGATAGAGGTGTAAGATTCTCGATAGACGTAGCCGAAAAATTAAATAGGCCAGAACTTGAGGATGATTATCACAGATTTCTAATCAGTTACTTATTATCAGGCCATCAAGATAAAAAGTTAGAAGACGCTCTGAGTAAAAGAGAGTGGAAGGCATTACACCTAAAACTATTCGAGATAACCCCGCCAGCTTTTGACGAAAAAGGTGATAGAAAAGATACTAAGGCCGCAGTGCAAATGATGGAGCAATTATATGCAGCGCTGCAAATGATAGCTAGCGATCCTGACAATAGTAAGGATAATTATTATAGCCTCGAGCTCGCTGTTGCCAATGGGTCCAATGAGGTGGTATTCTATATAGCTGTACCTGTAGAGATAGAGGCGATACTTGAGAAGACCCTGCAGGGATATTTCCCCGGTATAGAGGTAAAAGAAAAAAAGGATGATTATAATATATTTAATGATACCGGAGTGACGGTTGCGAGCGTAGCGAGCCAACATGAAAATGCAGCCCTGCCGCTCAAGACTTATAAAAATTTAGAGGGTGACCCAATAACCGTTATTATCAACTCATTTGCAAAATTGCAAAAAGTAGGTGAGGGGGCTGCTATGCAAATACTAGTGCGCCCTGCTGGAGATAGATTTAAAAAGGAGTACACAGAGGTACTAGATAGTATGGGTAAAAACGGGGACAATTTTAAAAAAGCTTTGGAGAGACAAGGGGCATTTTCAGGAGTATTTTTAAGCCTGAAAGAGGGACTATCAGGATCTGATAATAAAAATGAAAACAAAAATCATATAGACGGTGAGCATAATAGGTTAATAGTAGAAAAGCTATCGGGTACTATAATTGATAGCAATATAAGATTATATGCGAGCGGTCAAAATATTGAGCGGGCAAGATTTATAATCAATGACATGAAGGCAAGCTTTAAGCAGTACACCGAAAACAATGGTAACTATTTGGACTTTAAAGATTATGAGAATAATAAGCTGGGCGAGCATGGTCATGATTTTATGTATAGACTTTGGAAGGATGAAGAGTCGACGCCGCTTAATATGTCTGAGCTCGCGACTTTGTATCATATACCAACTTACATAAAAGATTTTAACCAGATTAAATCAGCCAAGATGTTAACTGCGCCGGCGCCGCTGGACCTACCTCAAGGCGGAGTGCTACTGGGTTACAATGAATTCAGAGATATCAAGCTCCCAATATATATGCAGCGTGAGGACAGGGTGCGCCACCTCTATGTTATAGGTCAGACAGGTACAGGTAAGACTACAATACTCAAGAATCTGATTATACAAGATATCAAAAATGGTGACGGCTGCTGCATGATAGATCCGCATGGTAGCGACATAGATGAGATACTAGCCAATATACCGCCAGAGCGTTTTGATGATGTGGTATATTTTGACCCATCTTATGCGCCTAGGCCTATGGGGCTCAACTTACTAGAATATGATGTTAATTATCCTGAGCTCAAGACTCTCGTCATTAATGAGCTATTAAGTATATTTAACAAGCTATTTGATATGAAGGCGCAGGGCGGCGCAGGGTTTGAGGCGATGTTCCGCAATACTACGCAGCTTGTGATGGAGCACCCAGAAAGTGGTAATACGCTACTAGAAATATCAAGGACACTTTCGGACAAAGATTTTCGTGATTATAAACTTTCTAAAAATAAAAATCCGATCATACATCAATATTGGAAAAACGCAGAGGCCACTACTGGTGAGCAGGGCCTCTCTAATTGGGTGCCATATATTAACAGCAAGATAGATCCATTTTTAAGCAATGATATTATGAGGCCAATAGTCGGTCAAGAAAAGTCAGCCTTTAATATACGCGAGATGATGGATAATAAGAAAATATTCTTGGTTAATCTTTCCAAAGGTAAGCTAGGAGAACTTAATGCTAACCTACTTGGTCTTATACTTGTAGGTAAATTTGCGCAGGCTGCATTGTCGCGTGTCAACAGCACCGAGAGGCCGGACTTTTATCTGTATCTAGATGAATTCCAAAATATTGTTACGCCCGCTATATCTTCTATATTATCAGAAGCGCGTAAGTACAGACTAAGCCTTAATATCGCTCATCAGTATCTGGGGCAAATTCCTGACGACATTAAGAATGCTGTATTTGGTAATGTGGGGTCTATGTGCGTATACCGTGTTGGTCCTGACGATGCTCAGTTTTTAGAAAAGCAATTTGCGCCGACTTTTACCGCGGCTGATATTATGCGAGTTTCAAGTTTTAATTGCTATATGAAGCTACTTAGTAATAGTGTCCCGCAAAAGCCGTTCTCGATGAGCGTACCCAATAATCCAAAAGGTAATGCCGAGCAGGTTCAAGCCCTCAAAGAAATGTCATATCTAAAATACGGCCGTGACCGTGACGAAGTTGAGGCAGAAATAATGAGCAAGTATCAGTATTAAAAGTTTTTAAAAACGAAAACAAAAATTACAGACTTTTTAAATATCTATTTTACGTAACTCAAAAACTGGGGAAAACTATCAATATTTTCTTTTTGTGCGTAGTATTATATAGATACATAATGAACCTATGAAAAAATTCTTTAACCCAAAAATAATATTATCAACAATAGCTTTTATTTTAGCTACTCAACTGTCTGCGTCTGCACAATTAAATTCAAGCAATGCAGATAGTTTTACCGAGGATTACGCTTGTGCAAATCTGTCTTATTATATGAGCAGATTATATACAAAAGGACCAGGCTTGTCAGATTATTCAAAAGTACAGTCAACAGATGCAAATACTTTGGGTGAGGTTTCAAGATTACAGGCTTTTTTAAAGGAGTCAGACTACATAGCAAGTAATATTTTTACTTCTGGTAGATTTGGTCCAGTTACAACCACAGGCCTTAAAAACTTTCAAAAAGACTATGGTTTTAGTCAGACCGGTGCTACAGGTCCCCGCACAATAGCAAAAATTAGGGAGTTAAGCTGTGGCGATGAGGTGGATGGAACGGTAGCAGATAAAAATACATCAGGTGTATCTTATGCAAATATAAGATTATTTGTGCGTAATACCTTAAATGAAGCCGGTTTAAGTGAGAGCGCCAAAGCACAAAAGCTATTTAATCAAATGACAGCTTCAAATGTTTCCGCTGCTGATATTGTTTTTGCTTTTAAAGATACGGATACTAAGTATACTTCTTTAGCCATAGAGACATTTTTGGCGAAAAGAAATCAAGGTGCGACGACTACATCAGTAAGTGGATCGGTGTCAGTATCACTAGCGCCTAATCAGCCTTTTATAAATATTGCAGCTGGTCAAATTTCTGCAAGAATTGCTGATTTTACTTTTACTGGTAGTGGCACTATAACAAGTATAAGCCTAGCCAGAACTGGTGTTTCTGACAATACAACATTGTCTAAGGTTTATTTGTATGACAATGATAATATTATTACTAACAAATTATCAGTATCAGCAGACAACACAATTACCTTTAATAACCCTTCTGGCATATTCTCAGTTAATGGATCTCGTACAATATCAGTACGTGCTGATATCTTGGGTGGCACTTCTAATCAATCTGTAGGATTAGTTCTTACAGGATTAAAAGTATCAGGAGAAGCAGCTATAAATACAAATCTAGCAGGGCCACAGTTTTCTATTGGTGCTATTACCGGTGCTGTAGCAACAGCATCTGGAGTATTTATACCGGTGTCTACTCTTGCTCCAAATTGGTCCGGACTCACAGTAAATTATAATCAGTTAGTTCCGGGAGGTGAAGCAGTTGTAGTAGCAAGAAATTCTGGCGGGTCGACACTTCAGTCAGTTGATCTATCTATAGTAAATACATTTTATCAGACCGCATTTAATGGTGGATGGATTACACCCAACACTAACACAGATTTAGATAAATTTTCTGTTGTAATTGGATCTGACAGTATTGGTGAATTTATAAAATTACGTTTGCTTTCACGATCAATAGTGAGTCCTTATGGAGTAGATGGACCAATAGAATTTAGTATAGGTGTTAATCTAAAAAGTGCCGACAAAGTTAACAGAACTGTTCAGTTTAAAGTAATAAAATCAGCTGGCCCAACCTGGGAACTACTCGCTAAAAACGCATCAGGAGTATCAGCATCGAATGTAATACCACCCAAACTTTCTCCAAATTGGATTGGCTCGACGATAAATATGAATCAGTTGGTTACGGGAGGCGCACCAGTAATAGTTGCAAGAAATGCTGGAGGGCTAATAGCTCAGTCAGTTGAGATAGTCCAAGTAAATACTCTTTTCCAAGACCCAGCTAGTGGCGCCTGGGTTACAGGTAATACCAATAATGACATCAGTAAGTTCAATGTTACAATTAGTGGCAGCAGTATAAGTGAATTTATAAATCTGTATAAAGTCTCAGAGCCCAATGCAAGCCCTTATCCAAACGGAATGATCCGTTACGAGTTTGCTGTTAAAATTAATAGTACAGATGGAGTCTATAGGTCTGTTAATTTTACGGTTACAAAGCCAGCTACACAAAGTGTGACTACCGTTGTAGGCCCAACTAATCCTAATACGACTTCTAACGGAGTCTCATATTCAGACATCAGAGCTTTTATACTTGATATATTCAACAACCCTAATGTTTCTGACGCTGACAAACCTCAGAGAGTCTTTGACAAAATGACAGCCTTTAATGTTTCCGTCGCTGATATTGTTTTTGCTTTTAAGGATACGGAAAAAAGTTCAACAATAACAACTCAAAACATGAATGACTTTCTAGCAAATAGAAATAGGTAGTTAAAATATATTAAATTTTTAAATTTATGTATTTATAATAATTATAAATACATTTATAGTTGGAATATTATACGTCCTTAAATGATACATGACTACTTAAGCTATTTAGGTAGACTATTTGGTCTTGCTATAATTAATACCAGCTGTTACAATATAAGTACATCTAGACAGATGTTTGACTTTATTTTTTTATTAAAAATAAACTATAAGAATTAGTGTGTGGTTATATTTATAATAATCATACAATTATAACTTGTAGTATGTCCACTTATCAAAGCGTGTCTTTGATAAGAGCTCTTAATATCTATTAATATATCGTATATATTAAAATTACCCTCTCAGTTATATGAAAGTAAATTTTATTGTCTATTCTGTTATGTATATAATCACAATTTTTATCCTTGTGATGATTTTCCTTGTGGCTCCTATAACAGACGGACGTTTAAAATTAATAGGGTTGTTAATAGCTATTTTTGCATTTACACTTGTCACAAAATACATAAAAGGTTTCTTGTTTATGATAGTTGCACCATGGTATAATATTTGGAAATATTCAGATAATAATAAATTTAAAAATAAGACCCCGAAAGTTTCTATATTGATACCAGCTTATAATGAAGCAGTTGGTCTAATCTCAACAGTTGAGAGTATTATCTCTAATAATTATAAAGTAATTGAAATAATAGTTATAAATGATGGGTCAAAAGATGAGTCAGATACGATGATGTGTGAATTTATTAAAAATACTAAGTTACCACATGGTAAAAAAATAAAGTATTTTTATAAGCAAAATGGAGGCAAGGGAAATGCTTTGAATTATGGGCTGAAATACGCAACTGGAAGTATTATAATGTCAATTGACGCTGATTGTCTTTTGGAAGATACAACGGTAACTAATTTTATAAGACGTTTTAATAATCCATCTGTTATGGCGGTAGTTGGGAATGTGAAAGTTGCGAATACTATTAACCCTATTACGACATTACAAAAATTAGAATTTCAGTTTACGTTTTATTGGAAAAAGGCAGAGTCAGTACTTGGGATAATTTATATTATCGGAGGAGCTGCTGGTGCCTTTCGCCGAGAGGTATTTACCCGCTTTGGCGGATATAACGTATCTACTATAACAGAAGACATTGATTTGTCTGTTAAGATTCAGTCTGAGGGTATGAGAATTGTTTATGCAGATGATGCTGTAGTATACACAGAAGGCGCTAATACTTTAAAAAGTCTGATAAAGCAGCGAGTTAGATGGAAGTACGGCTGACTGGTTACTTTTGCTAATTATAAGCATTTGATATTTAGTAGAAATACAAAGCATAATAAAATGCTTTGCTGGTTTGTTATTCCTTTTAATTATATTTCAAATGGATTGCTGCTTGTTGAGCCGTGGGTAATTATTCTACTTTATATATACTGCGCAGCAACTCAAGATTTTAGTCCTTTTATAACCTGGATAATATTAGAGAGCTCATCATTTTTTATTCATGCTATTTTTGATGACAAAGCGAGTAGGAAATTATCGTTTCTATATTTGGCGCCTATTAGCTGGATTATATTTCATATTAGTACATATGTAGAATATAGAGCGCTAATAGGATCTTTGCGTGATATAATACTAAAACGCGAAGCAACATGGGGAACTTGGAGCAGAACTGGAGTGGGTATTACTTCTCAAAGTTTAAAAAACTTAAAATAACCTATTTAATAATATGAACTTTTCTTTTTCTAAAAAATATTTTTCTGCAAGCATGGCAATTATAATTATTATTTTCACTTTTTTATATTTAAAAGAAGATAAAAATAAGTCAGAAGGGAAAGCTATATTAACATCTTATAATAACCCCGCAAAAGAAATCATGCAACAAAATAAAAATATAAAAATCACAGATATAAAATACTCAGCAAGCGATTCCACTGACTCAAAAATAAATTCTGAAATAAAAATACCTTTAGAAAAAGAATATGGAGTTTGGATCTGGAATTCTCCAATCACAATGTCCGAATTAGAAATGGACGCACAGATAAAAAGAGTTAAAAGTTTTGGCTTTAATGTTATTTATATATCAGTTGATGACTTATTTGATTATAAAAAAATTAATTACAATAAGGCTCTGGCAAAGTTTATAACAAAAGCAAATAGTAAGGGTCTATCCGTAGATGCTGTTGCCGGAGATACCTCATGGGGTAAGCCCACAGATAGAAATAACGGCTTTTTAATTATTGATTATATTATAGATTATAATATAAATAATCCAAAGTTTAGAGGTTTTCAATACGATGTAGAGTCATACCTTTTACCAGAATATGAGGAGGGAAAATACTTAGTTTTGAGCCAGTTTATTGAGTTTATAGACTTATCTGCAAAAAAATTAGTCGATACCGATATAAAATTTTCAATTGTTATACCGCATTTTTATGATTCTGCTGTGGGCTGGACACCTAAAATAGAGTTTAAAGGATCTGAAAATTATACTTATGAGCATCTATTAAGTATTATGGACAACAACAAAAATAGCTCTATAATAGTTATGGCATATCGTAATTTTGTCGAAGGAGAAAATGGAATTATTGATATTTCAAATAATGAAGTTATACAAGCAGACAAAACCAAAGTTATAATTGCCCAAGAAACAGGTAATCATAAACCATATTATATAACACATTTTGGTAAAAAAATTAAAGATTTAAATTATACCGTTATGCAAATATTTTATATGTATAGCGATAATAATGGTTTTGGGGGTGTGGCAATTCATGATTTAAAGTCACTAAATAAATTAAAATAAGAGTATTATTCTCTTTGGAAAATCAATGAATATAGTTTTGCCAGACAATTTGAGAGGATTAATAGTCCAATAAATATTGTAACTACATCATAAATAAAAGTTTTAAATAGTATAACTAATTTTACACTTAAGCAAATAGCTATTAAGCAAAATAACAGATAATAGATAATTTTTATCGTTTTTTGCATTACGTTATTTTAATTTTAAGCCCTCTCTGAGTATTCGCCCGTGTCAGTGTTAACTACAACTTTGTCGCCAGTCTCTATAAATAGAGGAGTGGTTATTTTGGCTCCAGTCTCGAGAGTGACTAGCTTGTCTCCGCCGCTTGCTGTATTGCCCTTGATTGCAGGCGGAGCCTCTTTTACCACGAATGTCATCTTGACTGGTAACTTGATTGCGATTATGCGCTCCTCCTCATCTTCGCCAAATATTCTACATTCAACCTCAGTATTTTCTTTTAGCCATTTTGCGCTGTCTCCTATGACTTCGCTGCTAATTGTAAACCTGTCACCTGGATTTTTAGGACTACAGAAAAAGTATTCCCCCTTGGCGGTGTATAAAAACTTTGCATCCTTGCGACTCATCTCAGCCTCCTCAGCACTATCACTAGCATGAAAAGTGAAGGGTATTATGCGGCCATTGATGAGGTTACGCATACGGACCTGATTTTGAGGTTTCCTTTTTTGTGTACGCGCTACGTGATACTCTAATACTTCATGCGGTTCGTCATTGTGCAAAATTATTTTTTTAGGTTTGATTTCTGAATAGTCGAGTATTGACATGTGTTTTGTATTTTTAATTTATGTATGTTATTATAGCAAATATTTGCTCTTTTTTCAACACACTTTTTAAACAAAATATAAGGAGAATTAAATGTCAGAAGCTTTGGCGCTTATCAAGAAACGAGAAAAACTTACCCTTAAGAAAAATTACACACAGAAACCGTCGATGTATATTGTTACAGTTAGAAAGGTGTATCCCTATCAAGTTGTCGGCTCTATAAAAATCGGACACCTCCTCGTCTCATCCTTGGCTTTAATTTTTTCAAAGACAAGAGAAGAGGTTAAAAAAATTTTAAGGCACACTATCCTTACAAATCAAAAAGTTTCATTTGGGGCATATACAAGAGAAATCGCTGAGACCAAGGAAGGCCAAGCTACTAATGCATTTAATCCGCTGAGCTCTACCGTTGAGATTGTTTTTGACATAGAGCCAATTTTAGATTGAGATAGGTAATTGCGGCACAAGTGTCGCAATTTTTATTGCTTTTGTGTAGTATTTAGGATTAAGATACTTGTATGATACAATGCTAAGATATGAAAAATCTAAAAATTTTAAGCTTGTGTCTATTTGTTTTTATCTCGACAAATATTTTTGTCTCTGCGGAGAGTAGCAGCAGTACGCCGCCTATTAGTTATATTATTTTAAACGAAGCCTCTACTAGCACTGTAAAAGTCACTCAAAACAATTATATAAATAAGAGCACATACTCGTGCGAAGTATCTTCTTATAATTGCTCGGTCATATCAACCAGTACCACTTCCTATGTTGCTAGCAGCTCGAAAGAAATATATTTACAGGATGCTATAGACTTTTTTGCTAGCACTACTCAGAGATTAGCCTCAACCTCAGAGCAGTCGCCACTTTTTTCTATGTCGGTGTCTGTACCAAAAGATGCATCTTATGTAACATCTGCGACAAGCTCAGCGACAACTACAGATATAGCTTTTTATACAAGTACTGGTAATTATGGAATAAAAGATAATAGAATATACTGGGTATTATTTGCTGACAAAAATAAAAAGCCTATTTACTTTAGCGAAAGTATAAAAAATGGATGGGACCTCGTAGCTGATCTTACCAAGTTATTTAATTGGAGTGCTGACGGCAATAAGCTTACTTATGCTAGTGATAGGAGCGGCTATACTCAGCTATACATGGTGGACTTGTTAAAAAATCCAAATACAGCCGAGGGGGTACAGGTGACATATGGAAATCAAAACATAACAGATAGCATAATCGTGGGGGATTATTTATATTATGTAGCTAATCCAGAAAAGACTTATGGGTATAATTTATATAGGGTTAATCTTAACTCAGAACAGGTAAAATTTCTGGATAAAAAATCTAAGCAAGCTAAACAAGTTAAAAAAGAAGATATTTTTATCTCGGAGAAAGTATTTTCTGATGTGTCATATGCTAATGATATGCTTAGTGTTGGAGATAATGTTATTTTTACAAAAAATAATAAGGGCGTTGGAGAATTGTGGGGATATAATACAAAAGATAGTAAAAGTAAAATATTTGAAGGTATTACATACGAAAAACTTTTAACAGGCAAAACAGAAGTTTTAAATAAAAAGGGGTTAAAGGGTTACTTTTTAGATTCAGCCACGTCTACAGAGAGTGCTATAATATGGCTACATGGTGGTCCGTATAGACAGTCAGCAGGTGATAGGCATTCGTATGGTAGCTACGCTGTGTATGACTGGATATTAGAAGAAGCTAGAAAAAGTGGTATGTCAGTGCTCAAGCTAGATTATCCAGGATCGTCAGGCTACGGATCTGCCTATGCTAATAGTATTGTGAGTAAAGTTGGAGACATAGATGTCAAAAATGTAGAAAAAGCTAAAAATTATCTCAAAAAAAAAGGTTACAAGAAAATTTATCTTTTTGGAGCTAGTTACGGAGCTTATCTAGCATTAAAATCAGGAGTTGATCTTGGTGATAGTATTTCTGGAGCTGTAGCTGTCGCCCCCGTTACTGATTGGGAAAAATTAATTAACGATGTATCACCAACGCCTTTTGAGGTTCATTTTAAAGGATCTAAAAATGCCAGTAATACAAGCCTGTATGACACAGCTTCTGTTTTAAAAAGTGTAAATAGTAATACTGCGCCCCTTACTATTATTCACGGTGACAAAGATAATCAGGTCCCATATTCTCAGTCAATGTATTTTATAAAGGAGTCTATTGCAAAAGGGGTAAAAAATATAAAAATGATATCCCTAAAAGACGAGAAACATATATTAAGAGGAGTCTCTCAATTAGAAGCTGTCTGCAAAGAGGTGGCAAAAATGTCTAATTATGATGTAAATTGCAAATTAAAGTAGGTGGAAAAGTAAGATATTATAGATTTTTATTATGATATAATTACTTTATAAGATTTATTACCAAAATAAAGTAATAATTACACAAAATACAAGTATGGCGTTTTTATCCCCAAAGCAAATAGTCGATGAGATGTATATAAAAAAGCATAGCACAGTAATTGATATTGGTGCTGGTAGCGGAGCTTATATATTTGAAGTGTGTAGAGTGGTAGGTCATGGAGGTAAAATAGTAGCTGTGGACATAGACGCAGAAAAGTTAAAAATGGTGCAGAGTACTGCTAAGACTGGCGGATACGTTGTCGACACCATGCTCGCTAATATAGAATCCGGCATAGTTCTACCTGACTATAGCGCTGACTATGTGATATTTGCAAATACATTGCATCAGATAGATAACAGTAAGCGAGAATATGTCATGTCAGAAGTCTCTAGAATATTAGCACCGCGTGGCCATATGCTTTTTGTAGAGTGGAAGCAGGAGTCAATGCTAGGACCTAAAAAAGAATTACTAATAAGCGAGGAAGAAATAGAAAATATATTTAAGAAAAATAACCTAAAAGTTACCAGAGAATTAGATGCCGGCGATTATCATTATGCCTATATCCTAGAAAAAGAATAGCCCAAAAATAATATAGTATGCAAAATTTAAATATATTTAAAATAGTTAGTATGGGCCTAGCCTTTGTAATAGGAATAGTCGCCCTCCTTATTTTTAGTGGAAAATTTCCAGGTATAGAAAGTACTGCCAAAAGTAATGAGAACAAGCCAACGTTAACGGTGTGGGGCACAGTAGATAGAGCTTATATTGATAAGGCTATTTTAAATACGACTCAGAATACTGGCAAGCCTTTTCAATTTAACTATGTGCAATTTTCAAAAGATAGTATATCTGAAAAAATGATACAAGCTGGTGCTTCAGGTCAGGCACCGGATATGATACTTGCAGAAAATGACGTTATCAATAATATATCAGGATTACTATATGTGTTACCCTATAGCTACATGGATGAGCTGACATACAAAAATATGTTTATAGATGCTAGTCATATATATGCGACCCCATTTGGGGCTCAGATGTATCCAGTTTTAGTTGATCCGCTCATTACATTTTATAATAAGAAGATATTTAGAGAAAACGGCCTAACTAATCCACCAGAAAATTGGCTTGAGCTACCAAAGTATCAAGATAAGCTAACTGTACGTGATACTGGTGATGTGCCTGTGCAATCTGCTTTTGGACTTGGGGCTAATAATATAGTTAATAATAAAAATATACTTGTAGCTAATCTCATGCAGCTAGGACATAATCCAGCGCAAATATTTTATAGCCTGGGGGATAAAAATAGCCTACAGCAGAACTTTGCAAATGATCTAGGCACATCAGCAACAGATGGCGGAGTGGAGGGGGACATATATAAGATACTCAGATTTCAAACCGCTTTTTCTGATCCACAAAAAACTGTATATACCTGGTCTGAGATAGATGTTACAGATTACGAAAAGTTTGTAAGTGGTAGGAGTGCTATATATTTTGGTAAGGCTAGCGATTATTATAAGATACTGAGTGAAAGTCCAAACTTAGAGCTAGGTATCAATTATCTACCTCAGCTAAGTAATAAATATAATGTAACGACAGGCGATATTATTGGCGTAGGAGTATCTAATACCACCAAGGATTTTCCTTATGCTGTAGAAATGGCCAAAAAAATATCAGGAGATGTATTTGGCCCTACTCTCGCCAGCCTGCTTGGCGTATCATCAGCCAGAAAGGACATACTTGCAGGTGCTGATGGTACAGCTAGGGCCAGTGTTATAGGAGGTAGCGCCATAATTATGCAGATATATTATGATATTAATTTTGCCTCGGTGAACTCGCTATTTTTTACTCTTTATGAGAATATATTATCAGGCAAGAGGAGTGTGGACAAAGCCGTTGAGATATTTGAGCGGAGCTTTGTTAGCTTGTACAAGCGCTAACAATAAAATAAACATCTAAGTAGCGATTCTGCTTAACCTATAATAAAAAATATGAAAACAATTAAAACTCTATTATCAAAATTATTAACCATAAAAAGTAAAGTAGGTATTTTTGCTTTTATATTTTGTTTATCTTTTTTTGTTTTTAATAATATAAATAATGCATACGCGCAGAAAACTGTTGATGGTGCTCCAGACGGCATAGTAATATGTGGGCGCGGTTATGACGTTAAGGGTACTGATGTAAACAAGCCCTGTACTATAGACGATATATTTAAACAGGCCAATAATTTGGCTGGATTTATTTTAAAAGTAATATTTCCGGTTATATTTTTCTTTGGATTATTTATGATAGCTTGGCCACTTGTTAATCAGATGGGCGGCGGCGCTAATCCAGCTAGTATTGCATTAGCTAAAAAGAGAGGAGGCTATCTTGTTGTGGGTACAGTGTTTACCGTGGGTGCATTTTTGATAATCAAGGCCTTACTTTCAAGCTTAGGCTACAAAGAGACAGATACAATACAAGTACCGGTTAATAGCAATGCTAATACTAGCTATCTATTTGTAGAGAGGGTATATGCTGAGGGAGCTGGGCCGCTAGGATTCCTCCCTAATCCACTTGCTGATATTAGCGTACAAAAAGCTACCTTAGGAGTTGCTAATGTTTTTGCTTATATTATAATAGTCTGCGCCATACTGGGCATAGTACGCGGAGTGATGTATTTACTTTTGACTCAGCAGGATCCTGGCAACATAGAAAAAGGTAAAAAGTGGATACTGGGAAGCTTAGCGGCCGCAGCATTAATATTTGGGGCTCAGCTATTTTATAGTATAATAGTTGATACAGCTTCTAGTGTTCTCAAATAGGACTTAGAAAATATTAATTTAATAATAATTCCTCCTGCGCAAAAGCTTTGGAGGACAAGAAATAAAAAACAAAAATATGGAAGTTCTAGGAAATGTTAGTAATCTTATAAATAAAATCAGCGAGCTACTTGGAGGCGGTGTAGCAACCATACTGATGACTGTGGCCTTTATTGCGTTCTTGCTTGCAGTTATAAACTTTATCTGGAAGAGGAGAAGTGGTGAGGCTAATGGCATGAAGCAGGCTGGCGACATGTTATGGTGGAGTGTGTTTGGACTATTTGTTATGGTGAGTGTCTGGGGTATTGTTACATTTCTAGCTACTAACTTACTTGGGGCTGATGCTAATAAGACCAGCGTACAAAAGCCTCAGACTACATTTGGAGGCTCATCAGATAAAAAAGCTATAGGACAATTATGTAGCGCAGCATCTGAATGTCAGAGCGGTTATTGTAAAAACTTTCAAGGTGTTAAAAGATGTGACTAATATTATTTTTACTTTTGCGCTATGTTAATAAAAGCCTTGTAAAGGCATCAGAATTAACTTATACTTAAGATAGTAAAAATATAAATATAATAAAATATGCTAGACGGATTAACAAAATTAATAACAGGCTCACAAGGTATATTACTGTTGGTGGTAAGTTTATTGTTTACAATTTCTTTTGTAGTTTTTGTATCAGTGGTAATCAGTTTCCTTTTAAAAAGAGCAAGAGGAGATGCGGGAGGGATGAAGCAGGCCGGCGACATGTTATGGTGGAGCGTATTTGCAATGTTTATAATGGTGGCTGTATGGGGCATAGCCGCATTCTTGTCCCAGAATCTTGGTATTGGCGTCGGTGGCTGCGCCCCAAGGCCATCGCCGATACCAGGTCAGCCAGCAATAACTGATTGTGGTTCAGCTGGATCAGGGTCTAGTTCAGGCGCTGCAGCTAACTGTTCAGCTACTAGCAATAGGCCAGCTGGCTGCGCTTGTACATCATCAGCGATTTGTAAATCTGGATCATCTTGTGTCAGCGGATCATGTAAAGTAGTCGTTAACCCAGTGTCTACAAATCCAGCGCAATCAGGCGGTAGTGCTAATCAGTGTAGCACAAATAGCGATTGTGGGGCATTTGGTAATGTCTGTGTTAATAATAAGTGTGTGAGCGGTAATCAGAATGCTGCAAATCAGTGCGGGGCAAATGGAGGTGCTACAGCTGCCAACGGTGACGTGTTATACTGCAATAATGGCTCAGCAGGTCAGCCATGTAGGCAGGGTACATGTGCTACAGGTTTTAGCTGTGATGTGCCAGATACAGGAACCAGTTATGGTACTTGTAAAAGTGTATAAAATATAAGTAATAAATAAAAATAGAAATAAATATGACAACATTTAAAGATTATATAAATCAGGTCACAGACCTTATTGGTAACACCATAACTAATCTACTTTTAA
The DNA here is from genome assembly GCA_043765155.1 of bacterium. Classification (GTDB taxonomy): domain Bacteria; phylum Patescibacteriota; class Minisyncoccia; order Phycocordibacterales; family UBA5272; genus JAUPVO01. The sequence goes on from JAYUJP010000005.1 coordinate 21,238, forward strand.
CAGCAGCGGTTGCAGCATTTATGTTTGCCGTAGTTAGCTTTATATGGAAGAGGGCTAATGGTAGTAGCGGTGACGGTATAAAAGATGCTCGTAATCAGTTGGGCTGGAGCATAGTCGCCCTATTTGTCATGTTCTCTATATGGGGCATTATATCATTTTTGCAGTCAGGAATATTTGGCGCTGGTGGAGCCAAGACTCAAATAGAAGCCCCAAGCATAAAAGTAAATACTAGCTCAGCCTCAAATAACACAACAGCGAGCCAGCCTAACCCATCTGCTAGTACTGGTGGAACGAGGGGGACCGGTGTCCTTGCTGGTGGTTCTTGTAGAATAGATTTAGAATGTGCTAGGGGTCTGATTTGTAACTCATCAAAAGTCTGCTCTTCATCAGCTAATAATACTGCGCCAGCTCCCAATCCTAGTTCAGATCCTGGTTCTATTAACGGACTCGACTAGTTTAAGTAATTAAATCTCATTATTAGATCTTGTGCAAAAGCCTATTGTATATGTAGTTATATAGTATTATAATTAATATATATAAGATTTAAAACTTATAAATTTAAAATAAAAAATATCCAGTAGTTAATTCTATTGAATCAAAAAAATAAGTATGACAAAAACTTTCAAAAAATTAACAATCGCAGTGTCTACTCTTGCATTATGCGCGGTAGTACTAGCTCAAAACTATAATGCGCCAATAATACCACCGTCAGCTGGAGGTAATACTGGTTCAAATGTAGGATCTAGTCTTAAAAATGTAGTACTAGCATTCAAAGACATTGCAACAGGTGTATATAGCTCATTATTTATAGTAGCGTTAATAGCGTTCTTTGTGGGCATAATCAGAATGTTCTTTACAAAAGATGCAACTTCAAAAGCTGAATCATACAAATTCTTAGGATTTGGTGTGGTTGCTCTATTTGTGATGGTGGGTATATGGGGATTAGTAGCATTCTTATCAGCTAATTTAGGTATCGGAGTTGGAGGTGATATACCAACACCAGGAGTCCCAACAGGAGTTAGAACGTATAATAACTAATTACACTCTCTAACTTTTTCCTTCATACTAAATAAGTATATTGGATAAAACAAAAACTACAGAAATTATCTGTAGTTTTTGTTTGCCTATTTTAGTCTGTCTCTTATTTATTTTTAAATTAGCTTTCATTTGAATAGTTTCTATTTTTCTGAAATATGTTATAATTATATTCATAAAGTAATTACTTAAAATTAAACAATATGAATGACATAACAGGAGTAGTACAAAACGCTGAAGTAGCTAAAATTCAAGACAGTATATTAGATGTGATAATTAATCCTATACTTGGGCTAGCTACAGCTATCGCATTTGTATTATTTATCTTTGGGTTAGTAAGATTTTTGATTAATAGAACCACTAATCCGGATGAGACAGAAAAAGGTAAAAAGCATATATTATGGGGTGGCCTTGGACTATTTATACTTGTATCTGTATGGTCTATACTTATAGGGCTTGGTAGCTTCTTTGAGTCAAAAATTTGGTTTGTAAAATAAAAATATGACAGAAAGTACAAGCAATAAAAATAGTCAAAACTTGCAAGAAGAAATAATAGGATTTTTAAAGTCTCGCGGCTTTGTATTTGCCAGCTCTGAGATATACGGAGGCCTGTCTGGCGTATATGATTACGGTCATTATGGATATCTGCTTGTCAAAAATATAAAAGACGCCTGGATGAAGTCTATGATACAGGAGCGTGATGATGTGGTATCGCTCGACTCAGCGATATTTATGCACCCTATGACCTGGAAGGCGAGCGGTCACGTGGACGGATTTAACGACCCGCAAATTGATTGTAAAAATTGTAAATTTAGAATGCGCGCTGATCACCTACTGGAGAGATTTGGTGTTGTTGCTGATAAGCAAAGTATAGAATTTGTAAACTCTGAAATAGAAAAAATAAAATTAGAGGATCAAAACAAAATAGCAGAATTAAAATCTGAAGACAATAAAGAAGCCCTTAAAAATTTTAAAAAGAGAATTATATGTGACTCATGCGGTAGTGATGACCTGACCGACGCCAGAGTATTTTCACTTATGGTTAAGAGTAATCTGGGGTCACCGGTAGATAAGATGACCGATGAGAATGTTATGTACCTCCGGCCCGAGACTTGCGGCGGTATATACCTCGAATATAAAAATACTTTGGATAGCCTGCACCCAAAATTACCATTTGGTATAGCTCAAATAGGTAAAGCTTTTAGAAATGAGATAACCGCTAAGCAGTTTATATTTAGAACTAGAGAATTTGAGCAGATGGAAATGCAATACTTTTTTAACCCAGCAGTAGATAATGGGAAGGCTACGCAGAATTATTTTGATGCGTGGAAAAGTTACAGATGGAATTTTTATTTAAATTATGGAATAAGAGAGACAAGTCTAAAATGGTATAAACATGAGAAGCTAGCACATTATGCCAGTGACGCTTATGATATTGAGTACAAGTATAAGATGTTAGGTGACAGCTTCAAAGAATTAGAGGGTGTGCATCAGCGCGGTGATTGGGATCTGACTCAGCATGCAAAGTTTTCAGGAGCAGACTTGTCATATTTTGACGAGGTCAATGGTAGACTTGTCCCGCATATAATGGAGACATCAGTTGGAGTAGCTCGTATGATGCTGGCTTTTATTGATGACGCATATACAATAGAGGATCTTTCAAAAGAAATAATAAATGAAAATGGAGACAAAGTAAAAAAAGAAGATAGTAGAATAGTCTTAAAATTAGACAAGAGATTGTCCCCGATTAAAATCGCTATACTACCTTTGAGTAAAAAAGAAAATCTACAAAGCAAAGCAAGAGAGCTCTGGAAAACTTTGAACAAAAAGTATATGTGTGAGTATGACGAGTCAGGCAGTGTGGGTAAAAGATATAGACGCCAAGATGAGATAGGTACGCCATACTGCGTTACCGTCGACTTTGAGACTATAGAGAAAAATGAAGGAGAAGATACTGAAGATAATTTTGATACAGTCACAGTGCGCGACAGAGATAGCATGACCCAGTATAGAGTAAAAGTTAAAGATTTAGAAAAATATTTTGCAGAGAAGTTTGTATAGTGCAAAAAGTCGGCAATTGCAGTGTAAGTACTCTCTTAATATATTAACATAACAAATTTTGTTAAATAATGGCAAAATTTGCCATGAATACAACATTGTGATATACTATGTTTAGTAAATTATAAAATAAATTTTTTATAAATAATAAAATAATATGACAACAATGAATATATCACTACCAATAGAATTAAAAAACTTTATAGATAGAAAAGTGGAAAACGAAAGATATGGCACATCGAGTGAGTATATAAGACATCTTCTTAGAGAGGAAGAAAAGATTAGTGCAAGATTGGAACTTAGTGGGGAGTTGATGCTGGGGCTAAATGATTCTTTTGTAAGTCTTGATGATAAATTTTTTGTAAAAGAGTTAGCTCATATTAAAAAAGCTTCTAGAGAAAAAATTTCTAAATAAAAATTAGGATTAATAAAAATTAAATAAAAGCAACAAGGAGACTATATTATGGAATTAAAAATATCGAAAGCAGCACAAGTGGATATTAGAGGTGTGGCAAATTATTATATTGAAAAAGATTTGCCTGCACAAGCAGAAGAATTTTTATTAAAACTAAAAGAGTCTCTGGCAATAATAAGGACTCACCCAGAAATAGGTAGTCTTAGATTTTTAGATATTATAAAAAATAAACAGATAAGATATTTTGTTTTGAGTAAATATAATTATTATGTTTTTTACGAAGTTGTTAAAAAAGAAATAAAAATAATTAGAATTTTAAATTCCAAAAGAGATATCTTTAAAATATTAGGTTAGAACCAGGCGCTATTAATCCAACCCAACTTGTTTTCGTATTTCTCTTATCCTGACGCTTGCAATTTTTCTAGCCCTATCACCCCCGTCTTGTAATAATTTTTGTATCATTTCTGGATCAGAGATAATTTTATTATAAATTTCTATTTTACCTTCTTGCCACTTTAATATGGTTTTATACAAATCATCTTTTGCTTCTTTGTATGAATAGCCGCCGGCAGAGAATTTTTCTCTAAGAGTTAGAATTTCTTCTTGTGTTAGAAAGTTTTTATGTATATTATAAATATTATTAGTATCTGGATCTTTTTTATCTTCAGGTCTACTACTGTCTGTAGTTATAGACATTATTTTAGTTCTCAAATCCTCTTCAGAACAGAATAATTCTATATGATTGCCATAACTCTTACTCATTTTTCTACCGTCCACCCCAGGAACAGTCTCTACATCTTTTATTATAAGTTCAGTAGGCATTTTGAAGTATTCATTTTCATAAGCCCGGTTAAAGTATCCAGCTATGTCGCGCGCATATTCTATGTGTTGTTTCTGATCGCTTCCAACGGGAACTATATCTGCGTCATATATTAATATATCGGCTGCCATTAATATCGGATAAGAAAATAGGCCAACATTAACTTCTTTGTTCTTCGCTTCATGATCTTTAAAAGCATGAGCTCGCATCATGTACGGCATAGTTACTAGGTTATTAAAAATACTAGCCAGCTCGGTTGTCTCAGGTACGCTTGACTGCTTAAATATATTTTTAGGATCTAGTCCACAGGCTATATAGCTAGCTACTGATTCTAGGGTATACTTTTTTAACTCATCAGCCTTCTCTTTGCTATGCATACTAGTAAGAGCATGATAGTCAGCTAAGAATACATAGCTCTCATATTCTGAATTGTTAGACAATTCTATATTTTGACGCATAGCTCCAAAATAGTTACCAAAATGAAATCTTCCTGTAGGCTTTATGCCTGAGACTAATACTTTTTTCATGTTAGTAATTATAGCATAAAAAAAATTTGTGCAAAAGGATAATTTTAATTTTTTATATTGTAGTATAATGTAATTAAGATAATAATTTATAAAGTCATGCAAGCTATCAGAATATTAGTACAAGAAGATAAGACAAAAATATCATACATAGATAATGGTAGTGTGATATTTTCTTATGACTCAATTATTGGTGATGAGTATAACAGAGTTAGAAAATATTCTAAGCATGCAGGATCTGACTGGGTTAGTTATGTGCTGTGGTGTATGCAGTGTATATCATATGTCGATAGGATACCAGACAAAATATATCTTGAGGTTGATGGCAACTCGGTGTGGTACAGTAGCGTGCTAAGTATGCAGAGTTATTCACAGTTCTATATTAAAAATATCAGCGGTAGTGTCAAGCCTTATGTTATAATTGAAAGTAATAATAGCTCTCAAAAAAATGCAAGATATCAAAAGACCATCGCGCAGTTCAAGATATAATAGTACGCCCACCAAAACCGCGCCTGTTATAAACCTGTCTCCCAAAAACATTGGTGGTTCTAGCTTTTCTGTAAATAGCAAAGATAAAATACGCGCTCAAAAATTATCAAAGATGGCAGAAGATTTTGAGATAAATAGCGACCGCGATTATAGTAGCAAATACGACAATAATAATGGAGGAGAAGAATATTATACAGATAAAAAGAGAGATTTTTATGAAGCTTATAGAAAAAGTAATACAGAGGCTAGCAATCAGGGAGTAAGAAAATTAAAAAGAAATAATAAAAACAGAAATAGATTTATAGCTCTGCTTGCTGTATTAGCTGCATTTTTATTCTTATATACTTTTGTTTTTAACTCAGCTACTATAATTATAACTCCAAAAACTTTGGACAAAAAAGTAAAAGGTAATTACCTTTTGGAAAATAGTGACAGCTCAAAAGCTTTTGAAGTTGTAAGTCTAGAAAAAACTATAGAAAAAGAAATAGCCAGAAGTAAAAAAGAAAAAGTTGTATCAAAGGCAAGTGGCCTTATAACTATATACAATAACTTTGGGGAGAGTACACAAAAGCTAATCAAGAATACAAGATTTGAAACCAAGGACGGAAAAGTTTTTAGAATAGCAGATACTGTGGTGGTACCAGGTAAAGTAGGTAATACTCCTGGTAAAGTCCAGATAAAAGTCACAGCAGACAGCGTAGGAGAAAGCTATAATGTAGGCGCTACGACTTTTGCCATACCTGGATTCAAAGGATCAGCGAGGTATGACGGATTCTATGCCAAGAGCGAGAGCGCTATGAGCGGCGGAGCTAATAGCGAAAAGTCTATAGTCTCAAAAGATGATATAGCATTAGCTACAAATGAAATGACCATAGAATTAAAAGATAAAATAAAACAAGATCTAGTAAAAGTTAACAAAGATAATTATATAGAATTAAAAGATGAGATATATTATGTTATAACTAACAACTTATCTGAATTTGAATCGGGTAAAGCCGACAAGTTCAAATTATTTGCAAAAGCTGAAATGCTTTTAATTGATAAAAATATTTTGGCTAAGACTATTTTAAAAAAGGAAGACGTAAATTATAAAAACGATGATGTATATATTAAAAATATAAATGATATAAGCTTTAAAAAATTAAATCAAAACATGTCATTAATTAATGCGACCAGTGTTTCTTTGTACGCTGAAGGTTTGCCTAACTTTATATATAGAACAGATATAAACAATCTCAAAAATGATATAGTTGGCAAAGATAATACAGACATGACTTTTTCTTCCGTCCTATCAAAATATACCAGCATAGGAAGCGCTAAGTCTAAAATAGCTCCATTCTGGGTATCATCTTATCCCTCAAATAAAAATAAGATAAACATAATACAAGAGTAGCAAAAAATGCTAAAATAGTGTAGAATATAAGATAATATAAATATGAGCGTACCACAAAACAGAAATAAGAAACCAACAGGTAGAAGACCAGCCAAGAAAGTTTTTAAAAAGGATAATAAGAGCGCAGTTAACCAGGAAGATGGAGAAGAAGATTTTTCTGAGAAAATAATGGGACAAGTTATAGACGCATTACCAAATACTCACTTTAGAGTTAAGACAGCCAAGGGTGACATGATAGCTTATATGGGCGGCAAAATGAGAGTGCACAAGATAAGAATACTTGTCGGCGACAAGGTAGAGTTACTTTTGGATGAATACGGAGGTAAAGCTAGACTAACCAAAAGGTTCTAATATTTTATAATATTAGTTTTAGAAAAACACATAATTTGCATTTGTAAATATTTAAAAAATATGGTATAATTTGTGAATATTTTTAACACCAAGACAAAATAAAAGGGTGTTACTTATTTTATTTACAAAGATTAGAAAAAGATTAACAAAAATTTAACAAAAGACTATTAAAAAAATATTAGATATATGCAACAAGAAATCAGAAATATAGCAATCATAGCCCACGTGGACCACGGTAAGACAACTCTTACCGACTCACTAATGAAGGAATGCGGTACAGGGGAAGAAGGGTATACGATGGACGTCAATCCACTCGAGCGTGAGCGTGGTATTACTATATACGCTAAGAATACTTCTGTTATATACAAAGATGTAAAGATAAATATACTAGATACTCCAGGACATGCGGACTTTGGATCTGAGGTGGAGCGCGTACTAAAGTCAATTGACTCGGTACTTCTTGTTGTGGACGCTCAGGAGGGGCCAATGCCTCAAACCAGATTCGTTTTGAAAAAATCTTTGGAGCTAGGACTCAAACCAATAGTTGTAATAAATAAAATAGATAAGCCAGCAGCTGATGCTAAGCGTGTTCATGACGAAGTATTTGAACTTTTTATGGAGCTAGGAGCTAATGAGGAACAGCTTAACTTTTCGACTGTGTACGCCATAGGTCGCCAAGGTGTAGCTATGAAGAATCTTGATGATCCGAAAGTAGACCTAAAGCCACTACTTGATATGGTTTTAGAAAAGGTGCCAAAAGCATCGGGAGACGTAAATAATCCATTTCGCGCTCAGGTATTTAATCTTGGTTATGATAACTTTTTAGGACGTATGGCAACAGCCCGCGTATATGACGGAGTTGCTAAGCTTGGCCAGACTATTACTGTATTAAAATCAGATGGAGCATCTCGTACAGGTAAAATTTCTAAAATATTTACTTTTAGAGGTGTACAAAGAGTTGAGAGCGAGACAGCGGTAGCTGGAGACATTGTGATGATAGCAGGATTCCCAGATATATTTATCGGTGAGACTTTTGGAGTAGACGCAAATGTGACTCCAATGCCAGCCATTACTATCGATGAGCCTACAATCTCGCTTTATTTTCTAGTTAATGATTCACCTTTTGCAGGAAAAGAGGGTAAGTTTGTAACTACACGCCAGATACGCGATAGGCTAGAAAAGGAGTTAGAGGTTAACGTAGGCATGAAAGTAGACTTTGACGGTGGAGATAGGTACCTCGTATATGGCCGCGGAGAAATGCATGTGTCAGTATTGCTCGAAACTATGCGCCGTGAAGGTTATGAGTTACAAGTGTCGCAGCCAAAAGTTATTATACACACTCTTGAAAATGGGGACAAAGAGGAGCCGTATGAGGAGGTTGTTGTGGACGTGCCTACTGAATACAGCGGATCAGTGATGGAAAAATTAGGACGCCGTAAAGGTATGGTGAGTGACATGAATGAAAAAGATGGTATCACACGTATCAAGGCTGATATACCAACACGCGGACTGCTAGGTTACAGAGGAGAATTTATAGTAGACACTAAGGGACTAGGAATATTATCAGCGAGGTTCACAAAGTTTGGCCCTTATGCAGGACAAATAGATAGACGTGACGTAGGATCTATGACAAGTATGGAGAGCGGTAAAGCTCTAGGATTCTCACTTTGGAATCTACAAGATAGAGGAGTTATGTATATTAATCCAGCTACTGAGGTGTATGAGGGTATGATAATCGGCAATACAAGTAAAGGCGAGGAGATGGTAGTTAACCCAACCAAAGGTAAGGCATTATCTAACATGCGCTCATCAGGAGCTGATGAGGCAATAGTCCTCATTCCACCATTTGAGATAACTATAGAAAGAGGTCTTGAGATCATGAACGCTGACGAGTACCTAGAAATCACACCACTTTCAGTACGTCTTCGTAAGCAACTTCTTTCAGATTCTGAGAGATCTAGAAATAAAAGAAAAGCAGAGTAATATACAAAATAAGCTTATTTTTCAATCTATTTGATTTATGTGATAAAATCTAATAAAAATAAAAAACGCGGGTCCTGAAAAGGTTCCGCGTTTTTGAATTTTGTGCGAGTAAATTTATCTCCATTAAAAATTCAGCAATTAACTACAGTAAATCCATCATTGAGCATAAGCAAATCAGTGACAGGTAGTATCTTACCGTTATTAATTTTTACGGTAAGACTTAAAAGAGGTTCCTTCCTATTCCATAATGACAAGGGCCATATTTTTTTAGCTACTTCGCTATGAGTTATATTTTCCACTTTTAATGGAATAGGATTTTCTTTTCCAATAAGTACGCTTTCTCCGATCATAAGTCTTTGTGATGTGTAAAAATAATCTCTTGTGCAGGTTCTTACGTTTACGCTTTTTTCAACGTCAAAAATAGTAATAGTCACACTGTAGCAATATTTTGCCATTATTAATCTCCAATTGTGCTAGCTGCAAGATCGCAGTCTGCCACCATTCTAGCATTTGCAGGGACTTTTTGCAAAAGATAAATTTTTGTGTTATAATATTGTAACTTTAAGAAAACTAAACAATTCAATATAAATATATGTCAATAACATTAAACGTAAAAAATAGAACAGGAAAAGAAAAAATAGAAGGAATGATGCCAGCTGTTATGTATGGCGCTCACGCAAAG
>JAYUJP010000006.1:0-30929 GCA_043765155.1 bacterium
ATATCAGCCAAGTAGCCCTGGGAAGGATTAAATAGTGAGTCGTTGACACAGATGCGAGAGTCGGAAGATAAGGAAGTAGTTAAAAGAGTTTTAACTGTCAGTGAATTTGCAGGATCTTTATTCCAAACCCCATTTATGTATCTGAGGCTGGATGTGCAGGCTCCATATGTGTTGGTAAGAAAGAGCGAAAGGCAGATAACTGCCATTAACTTTGAGAAAGATTTCATTTGAGAACTCCTGTTGAAATTGAATTAGTTACAATTAGTATCTAGACTTTGATAGTCTGAGAGCTTTAAGATCTCTTGATAGCGCTTCATCTTTTCTTTTGAATAGACATTCATTAGAAAGATTCTATCACCAACACTTTCATATTCTCTAAGAGAAAAAGCTTTAAAGAATTTACAAAAAGCATTTTTCGCTAAAGCAGAATTAGTGATAACAGTAGCTTCTGCTTTTGTAGTAGGTAATCTGTCATTGGTTAAGCTAAGTAGCACTGTGTACTCTTTAGCTCTCTCCATTAAAGCGTCCCTCTTAGCAACATCAGCTGTAGTAGTACCTGGATACATATTTTGTATACCAGTCTCTACCCTGTCTGGGACTCCATTTGCGTTAACGTCCTTATTGTCACCAGCGGTATCAATAACTGACCCAGTACCCGCGGTATAAGTTATACCACCAGGATTTTTGGTACCTGGTGTATAGACAACTGGCACAGGTATTACCGGAGTAACAACTACTATTGGTGTTGTAATTACTGGTGTCGTAGGAACAACAGATACTGTAGGCGTTCCTGCTGGTAAAGTTGCTGCTGGATTGGTGCTTACAGGAACAATTGCTACCCCGCCACCACCGCAAGCGATTAATGTTACCAAAAGTGCTAATGCTATGATACCTTGTACCATTAATTTATTTTTCAAGTAAAAGTTTTTCATTTGATTTCTTTCGTAGGTTAATCAATTTTAGTAAAATGCAAAATACATTTACATGATTAATATTATATCACAAAATTACTAAAAATTAGACAATTCCTCCTCTAACTTTTTGACTAGTACGTACTCTCTTGAGTTAATATCTAAAATCCTCTCTTTTGCTATTTTTAATACCTCAGTATAAATTAAAATCTGAGTGTCAGCATTCATGTTGTGACTGTCATGCACATCACGCAGCGACATCGCATTATGAGTCTTGTCAGCGAGGCTAACTAGCAAGCTCTCGAGACTTCCTGTTTTTAAATTTTCTAGATATAGAGTCTTACGCTCTTTGTATGGCAGAGATTTATTTTCTGTAACTCCTCGCACTATATCAGCCACTCGCATGCCGCAATCAGCGAGTAAGTTCTCATACTCGTAATCAGCTACATCCTCCAGGGCGTCATGCATAAGGCCAGCGACTATTATATCCTCATCATCAGTCACAAAGGCTAAAAACATAGCTACAGCGAAGAGATGTGACACATACGGCGTATTATCACCATCCTTACGTGTATGCTCACGGTGCAGGCGTGAGGCGAGATTAATTGCTGATATTATTTTGGGTGTAGGCATTAGCATGTAACTTTCTTAGTTACTTTTTTAGCAACTACTTTTTTACTCGCTATCTTTTTAAGAGTTTTTATTATTGGACTTTTGGTTATAGACTTGTCTATACTTGTTTTGATTATATTATCCCTTTTGATAATCTCTATGGCCTCAGACATACTAGAGAGATATGTGCTATTAACTTTGTGGAACCCTATGACATCCTGGTGAAATCCATTCATAAACCTTAGGAACCCTTTGGACGAAAATTCTCCGTTATAGCTGGCAGCTACCTCAACCGAGCTCATGTCATCATGAGTTGAGACAGCTCTGGAGATTTTCATATTACGATTAGAAATATTTATAATATCTATATAGTTATCATCAAAGAATTCTGGCACTACGTAAAAATGTACTAGCTCCAGATAGTCATACTTGCTGTTAATGTATATATTGACTAATAAGTCTGGAGTTACAGCATACTCATACACGGCCGCCCTGGTGTGATTGTTCTCATCTATCTCGACAAATTTTAAATCCTTTTCTATATTTTTAAAAAGTTTAAATAGTGTATTGTTAGCATATACGCCAGACCCCACCTCTACATTTGTATAGTTAAGAAGTAAATCCTCGGTAGTTTTTATCTGGCTTGTTGTAGGCTGCATAATACTTTTGTTATATCTATATTATAACATATATAAAATTAATATAAAATATATTAGAAGTTAACAAGGTTTCTAGAAAAAGTAATAATAATGTAGTAAAGAAAACAATAGACGCCCGCAAAGCGGGCGTCTATTGTTTTTGTTATCTAAAAAGAGAAACTGTGTTATATATTTTATTACATAGCGGTTCTAGATTTTTTAATATATTTAATTTGAATATATTACTTTTTCTCTACAACCTTTTTAGGTTTCTTTTGTTCTTTTTTATGATACTTTTCTTCTTTAGCCATTTTTTTAATTTAAATTTTACCCATCTCTAATATTATATATCACCTACAAATATTTGCAATACACTTTTCAGACTTTTCCACTTACTTACATTTATTATACAAAATTTTGCCCGCTGCTAGGGCTGCTTGTTCTGATTTGTAATATACCAAGTTTTTCTGAGCCATACTCGATCCTCCGCAACCTTTATAATAAAAGTATTTACCCTTCTTACTTGCAAATATCTGCGACTTATCCAAAGTGGCCGCATTGCTAGCATTCTTGTATTCATCTTGATACTCCTGTGCGCCACTTGTTGCGTTTTCTATATTGTAGCCATATTCTGAGCCGTCTACGTTACCTATGGTCACCTCTGGTATATTATCAAGTATTTTTGTAGCCCTGCCTATCACAAATCCAGAAGTCAGGCAAAAAATAAGTCCTAAATACACTAACAAAGTCTTGCTTATTCTGCTGTTGATTATTTTCGCAAAATCTTGTATAATAGAAGGCATATATTAATTCAAATATTATTATAACAAAAACTAGCTTTTAATACTATATCAATACGATATAAACTAGTTAAAATAACAAGAATAAAACTATGGCAACAAGAAAAGCGGCCGGTTCCGCTAAAAACCTAACAGATAGTAATGCACAATATCTAGGTATCAAAAAAAGTGATGGAGAGGTTGTGTCTGCTGGAAATATAATATTAAAGCAACGTGGCTCAAAGTATATAGCTGGTAAAAATACAGCCTATGGTAATGACTACACAGTATACGCCCTCAAAGAAGGTAAAGTAAAATACGGCGAAAAACGTCATATGAATTTTGATAATACTTGGAAAAGAAAAACTACAGTACAAGTAGTAGCTGCATAATAAGCTCTAACTAATCTAGTTAAAAACAAATTAAAATACTCGCTTCGCGAGTATTTTAATTTATGTTATAATTACTGAAATAAATATGAAAAAAGATAAGCGAGAAGAATTAGAATTAAAAGAGAATTTAGAGAAAAAAATAAATGGCTTTGGATTAGAAAATAAACTTAAAATATATAATACTATGTCGCGTACTGTCGAGGACTTTACGCCAATAGATGAGGACAATGTCAGAGTCTATACTTGCGGTCCTACAGTATATCATTATGCTCATGTAGGTAATATGAGAGCTTATGTATTTGCGGATCTACTTCAGCGTACACTACGCACTCTGTACCCTACTGTGACTCATGTTATAAATATTACTGATGTGGGACATCTGGTTGGTGACGGTGACGAAGGCGAGGACAAATTAGAAAAGGGGGCAAAACGTGAGGGTAAAAGCGTATGGGATATCGCAAAGTATTATACTGATGCGTTTATGAATGATCTTAATCTTTTAAATATTGACGCTGATAATTATATATTTCCCCGCGCTACTGACTTTATTAAGGAGCAGATAAATAACATAGAAAAACTAGAGAGGCGCGGCTACACTTATACCACAGCTGATGGTATATATTTTGATACTAGTAAGTATGCAAATTATGGGGAGCTAGCCAAGCTCGATATCAAAAACTTACAAGCTGGCGAGCGTGTTGAGATGGGTGAAAAGAAAAATAAGACTGACTTTGCGCTGTGGAAATTCTCTCCCACAGATCAAGAGAGACAAATGGAGTGGATATTTGAGGGTGATAAAAAGGGGCTATTAATAGACCGAGAGTTTAAAATATTACTAAGTGATCAGGAAAAGAAAACTGCAGGATTCCCAGGATGGCATATAGAATGTAGCGCCATGAGCGAGGCTATACTCGGTAAGCATTTTGACATACATACGGGCGGCATAGATCATATACCCGTACATCACACTAATGAGATAGCACAGAGTGAGTGCGCGCATGATAATGAAAAGGGGTACGCAGGATTTGTTAATTACTGGTGTCATGTTAACTTTTTAAATGATAAGAGCGGCAAGATGAGTAAAAGTAATGACGAATTTTTAAGACTTAAAACCCTGCAGGACAAAGATTATAATATAAATAGTTTTAAATACTTATTATATACAACTAGTTACCGAAAAGAATTAGAGTTCTCATATGAGTCCCTAGACGCAGCTAACACTGCATTTATCAAGCTATGTAAATATATGAACACTGAGGCAAAGGTAAAAGAGAATATTGTTGACGCTACAAAGTACAGAATAAATACTCCTGTATATGATGAGTTTATGAGCGCTATTTATAATGACCTAAATACAAGCTCAGCCTTGGCGGTAATGTGGGATATGATCAGTAACAAATCTGCCCATGCCTACTCTACCATGCTCGCTATGAATAAAATATTAGGATTTAATCTTGAACACAAAGAGGAGAGTCTAGAGGATAAATTATCTCAAATGTCTGACTCGACTAAAAATAAAATATTAGAAATGTTAGAGCAAAGAAAAATCGCCCGTGCCAACAAAGATTGGGCAACGAGCGACGTGTTACGTTCTGAGCTACAAGCTCATGGCGTGGATGTGGTGGATTAATTTTAAGAATCAAATCCTGAGAAAATTAGCAAAGTTTTGCTTAAGTTGTTTTTTTAGTATTTCCAGATCAAGACTTTTAAGCTCGGCTATTTTAGCTACTATTACACCTATATTTTCTGAGCTATTTCTATTTCTGTTATTTTTTTCTATAAGTTTTCTTTCCTCTTCTGTTTTATTTTGTAAACTTTTTTCTATATTCAGAATTATTTTTTTTCCATCTTTATCTTTTGGGGTAACATATGGGCTATCTGTCTCAGCATGTATACGCTCTATTGGAATATATCTGAGTACTTCATCATAATCCTGAGTGAGAGTAAGTACTCCGCCAAATGAAAAGGTGAATCTTATATCTATAAATCTTTGTGCTATGTTTATGTCCCCAACAAAAAAGTGCACATTACCATTTATGATATTTACTTCTTTTTTATAAAATTTTTCTAGTATTTCTAATATGTCCTCATAGGCGTCCATACCTGTAGGGTTATCTATTTCATCTTTTGCGCTACATCTGCCATGTATCATAAGAGGCAGATTATGCTTGATCGCGAATTTGATTTGATTTATAAAAATATCTTTTTGCTTATCGACTTCCCTATCCATATTTTCTATTAACCCTTTTTCTCTATCACTTTTTAGATAAAAATAATCTAGTCCGCATTCGCCGATCGCTACGCACATTTTATTTTTAATTTTGTTTCCGTTTTCGTCCAATGTATATAACAGCTCTTCAAAATCTTTTTCATTACTATTATCAAAAGTAGCGCTCAGCTCATCATGCGGATGTACACCAATAGTATAAAATATATTACTACATGTTACGCCTTCTTTATTCTTAAAATTAAAATACTTATCACTCAGCGCTTTTGCTTTTCTACTCTGAGCTATATCAGTACCAATAGTCACACAGGCTATGTTTTTGTCCATAATACTTTGTATCACCTCATCACTATCAAGATCAAATGCCTTGTCATGCATATGTGTGTGAAAGTCTATATATTCAAAATTATCTATATTTGTTTTCATTTGTTACACCTTAAACTCCATCACGTCACCGTCTTTTACTATATACTCCTTTCCCTCGGTACGGAGTAAGCCTTTGACTTTTGCGGCGGCGAAGCCGCCGCAAGCAAGCAGGTCGGCGCAGCCGATCACTTCGGCGCGTATGAACCTCTCTTTAAAGTCTGTGTGTATAGTCTGCCCTGCGACCGGCGCTGTACTGCCCGCCTTTATAGTCCAGCCGCGAGTCTCCTCTATTCCTGTTGTAAAATAAGTCTCGAGGCCTAGCGTCTTATATGCGCTAGTGATGAGAGTCTTGATACCATCATCATTTGTGCCGCCAAGCTCACTGCGTAGCATTGCCTTTTCCTCACCTTCAAAATCTTTGAGCTCATCTTCTATTTTTGCATCTATAATACAGTAATCAAATTTATTCTCTTTTAAATATTTTATAAGGTCGGCGAATCTTGTATCGCTTGGATTTTTGTCAGCACTATTTTCTAGCTCATCAAGATTTTTACCTCCTGATTTTTTGTTAAGTCCATATAAAAACTTTTTGGCGGTTATAAGGTTAAGCATTTTTATTTCTTTTATCTCCTCCTCAGTAAAGTTAATAACTTTGCTTTGAGAAATATCTTTTGCGTCATACTCATACATCTGAGATACCAGCTTACTGTCTTCAAGATTCTTGATTAGCCTATCAAGTAAAATATCTAACTGCACAAATCTTTTGTCAGTATCTATATTTCTCTTTACCTCTTTTTGTATACCCATTTTTCTATTTTTACAAGTCTCTATATCAGCTTGTATTAACTCAAAATTAATAACTTCTATGTCAAAAAGTGGGTCTACCTTATCAGCTACATGCATTATTTTTTCATCTTCAAATATACGCACTATCTCGAGTATCGCATCTGTCTCGCGTATATGTGAGAGGAATTTGTTACCTAGTCCCTCACCAGTACTAGCACCCTTTACAAGGCCAGCAATATCCACAAATTCTACCACAGCTGGCACTATGCGCTTAGTCTCGGACATTTTGGCTAGTGCGTACAGTCTATCATCTGGCACCTCTACAATACCTACTGACGGGTCAATAGTACAGAATGGATAATTCTCAGCGGGTACACTATTTTTGGTAAGCGCATTGAAAAGTGTCGACTTGCCGACATTTGGTAACCCTACTATTCCTATTGATAACTTTGCCATACTTTTATTTAAATTTAATTATTATCTGCAGAATCTTTTGGTAAGATATTATTAGCAACTTGTTGTAACTTTGCTGGGTCTTGACCTTGCATTATCTCTTGCAATTCTTTTTGATACTTTTGCATCACTTCAAAGCTCGCGTACATTTCCGGCTTACCAGCATCGGTAAGAGCTTTTGTTTCGGCTGCTATTTTTTCAAAAAGAGCAGGATTTTTCTCTACTATGTTCAAGATAAATTCTTGTTGCTCTTTTGGAAGATTTCTAGTTCCAAATTTTGCTGCATTTTTTAAAAAGAAGTCTTTGATTATACTCATATATTTTATTGCTTGCCCTGCATAGCTTTAGCGTAGTAGGGTTATTTTGTTTGTTTATTATGCTTGTTATTATATCATAAAATATAGAAAATAATAAATCTTGCAAAATAAAACCCGCACTTTTGGTGCGGGTTTTATAAAAACTTAAAAGTAAATTTACTAGATACTCTTTTCCATTTTCTCTATAGCGCGTGCTGCTGCGTCACGACCACCAAGACCAAATGCTAGACCAAGAGCAAGTGACAATGCTGCCACTACTCCTGTAAATAGTATATCCATAAATCCTCCTGCTATTTTTAGCTGAGAAAGAGCCGCTAATATACCAACTATTATGATTGCATATCTTGAAGATATTGCTGCCATACCATGTGATACTCCGGCTGCCTTCGCTCCTCCTGATACTAATTTTGATACAAAATCAGCAAGCAAGAATGAAGATATCAAGATAAGAGCCGCTACTAATACATTTGGGATATAAGATATTATAATCCAAAGTAATCCGGCAAAAGCCTCAAGCTGAACTAACTGTGTAGCTGCCATTAAAAATGCTACTATTATAGTCCATTTTATAATGCCTCCCACTGATCTAGATACAGAGAATTTAACTCCATTAATCATTTCAGAGAGTCCAGCTTTTTGCAAAGCCGCATCTACTTTTAATAGAGATACTAGGTGAGCTGCAGCTCTTCCTAATATTCCTCCAAAGATCCAACCAATTAATACTAAAACTAGAGCCATAACTACGCTAGGTAAAAAGCTTGCGATTTTTACTATAACATTACTTAAAGATGCTCCTAATGTTTGTACTGTGTTATTAAGTGTGTACATATGTTTATTATTTTAAAATAATATAAAAATAAATAATTATTCCAAGGTATTAAGATAATTATTTGGAAAAATTTATTCTTATATACTCATAATTATATCTCATAATCAGAGTTTTTATTTTCACTTGTACACATATTTTATATTAATTTTATTTTTTGGGTAAAATATGTTAGAATGCTTGATATTTATGACTTTTTTGAAATATATTTTTATACCAGCTGCTATTTCTTTTATTTTGTATATGGGTTTTTATACGTATAATAATTATTTTTCTAATCACAAAGAGCCTAGCCCTAAACTTTCTGAGACCGCAGCTACAAATACTCCCACAATTTTTGATGGTAAATACATATTAGCAGATCTTACCAATATGAAAATATTTTTGTATAATGATGATAAATTAGTCTCAGAATACCCCATAGTCTCAAAAGGTAAACCTGGCAGTTATTATGAGACACCTGCCGGAGAATTTTATATCAAGTCCAAACAGAAAAATAAATTCTCAAGCATAGGTCACGTGTATATGCCGTATTCGATGCAATTTTACGGTAACTTTTTCTTACATGGTATACCATATTATCCTGATGGAACTAGAGTATCGACAAATTACAGCGGCGGCTGCATAAGAATAGCTGATGCTGATATGGTAAATATCTATAACTTTGCGGATACAAAGACTAAAATAAAAATAGAAAATACTGCTACGAATATTGACCCGATAAATGAAAACTTAATAGATTATAAAAATAACAAATCTTTTGAAAATATAAATACAATATTGTACTCGCTTGAAAATCTAGACCAAGAAAAATATGTAACTTTTAATCAAGCCAAAATAAAATTAAAAGATCTTAATTATTATATAGCTGAGGATAATCAGGCTGCCAAAAATATTGTACGTAATTATATAAGTCCCGGGCTTTTTGACAAGCAGATAAATGACAGATTACTTAGCATGGGGATAATATATGAAAATAAATCAGAGCCGAGTCAAGCCGACATAGGTATTCTTGTTGACTATATATCCAGAAATAAAAAATTTATATTAAATTATTTTTAATTACTTATTGGCGCTGTGCAAGTCCTTGTGCATTTTGTAAGCTCCATAATAAAAAAATATAATAAAAACTGTGAGTAATATCAAGGCAAAATTTTCATAAGAGATTGTAAATGTACTTAGCATATATTTTTTATATTAATGTGTGGACATATCTATCTCACCATGCAGGAACTTTTTCCAGATATATTCTCCTGTATACTTAGCTACTACTAGGGTAAGTATAATTATAAAAACAAACTTGAGTATGGATATAGTAATCATATTTTATTTTTAATTATTAGATATTACTTGTGAGTTTTTAAAATATCTAATATTTCATCAGCTATTATGTCGGCCGCTGTTTCTTGTGACTTTGTCTCTGTATTATTTAGAGGCAAAGTCGCCTCATATGAGGTTCTAGAGTCTAAAACTCTTATTATCTCATTTAGAAGTAAATGAGGTGACAGATTCTCCTCTCTTATAACTTTAAAAAGTTTATTTTTTTGCATTATCTCAGCATTTATAGCCTGATCACGACTAACTTCTGGACTTATTGGTATAATAATACTTGGAATCTGCCAAGCCAGGAGCTCAAACATTGAGCTGCCCGCTCTACTTATAGCCATATCAACCTGACTGTATATTTTAGAAAAGTCTATACTCGCGTATGGTGCGTACGCATTTTTATTATATGATTCTAGTATCACACTAGATCTTATTTTTATATCTTCAATATTATTTACTCCGACCTGATGTATAACATTATATTTTGAACATAATTCTGGCAATATCTCGAGTATAGTGTCGTTGATTTTGACACTACCACTTGATCCTCCAGTTATTAATATATTTTTCCTACCTGCATTATAAACTCTCTTAAAATTATTATCTGGCAAATATTTTTCAAGTATAGGCTGACCCGTGACTGCTATATTATTAATATTTTTACTGTTACCCCTATTATTAAAATGAGGTATCGCCTCTTTGTATGACAGGGCTATCCTATAGGCAAATTTAGATATTAGTAATGACGCTCTGCCTGGCAGTGCATCGCTATCATGCATTATTATCGGTATTCTTAGTATAAAAGCAGCAAGACAGGTGGGGAGGCTATCGTAACCACCTTTTGAAAATATAACATCTGGATACAAAAATAGTAGCTTAAAAAATGCTATTATTACCCCTGCTAATATTTTGAAATAATCAAAAAAGTTGTGAACCGAAAAGTATAGCCTATTTTTTCCTGAGGGTATCCAAGAATAATTTATACCTCTATCTCTTAGCATTTTCTCATTAAAAATACTCTCTCCAAAATAATGTAGAGAAGGTTGAACTAGCTTATTTTCTATACTTTTTTTATTTACCTTTTCGGCTACTGCCATAAGTGGGTAAAAATGTCCCGATGTTCCTCCTCCTACAAATACTATTTTCATATTATTATTAAAAATTAAATTATTGCTCTTTTATTATATCTCTTCTGGTTAACTTTAACAAGACCCCGAGCTCAAACATATTCATGATTATAGCTGTACCACCTTTAGAAAAGAAGGGTAAAGTGTCTCCAGATAACGGTATTATCTTGGTCATAGATCCTGTATTCATGACAAATTGCGCAAAGAATAAAAGTGCTATCCCGTATATAATATTCCTGTTAAAAGTATTGCTAGTTTTATTTGCTATTAATATAGAAGTTAAAATTATCACAAAAAATAATACCGCCACAAAAACTGTGCCGACAAATCCAAATTCCTCCCCTACTACTGCGTATATAGAATCGCCAGCAGGCTCAGGAAGATAAGAAAATTTTTGGACGCTCTGACCATAACCTCTTCCCAAAATATTACCAGAACCAAGAGCTATAAGGGATTGCTTTGTCTGATACGATTCGTTTTGCATTCCTTTTATTCTATCCATTACATAGCTATTCATAAAAGCATATAATCCAATAATTATAATCCCACCTAAAACAGCTATTATCAGATAGGATAATCTAGTTTTATTTAAAAGATACATAGCAGCAACTATAAAAAATATAATAGAAAGACTGCCCAAATCCCTTTGTAAAAAAAATACTAAAACTACGGGGATTAACATAAGTACAGGATACAATACTCCATACCTAATAGTTAGTAAGTACTTTTTATATTTAGAAAAATAAGTAGAGAAGATTATGATAGATGAAAACTTTAAAATATCTGCAGGCTGAAGAGAAAATCCAAAAAGATTAATCCATCTGGACCCTCCTCCATGAACAAGTTCTAGGCCTGGTATAAATATTAGCATACAAAGAAATATAGAAAATACATACAAGTATATTGATAATCTCGCAAAAATCTTTACATTTAAAAAGTAAGCTGTAAGTATAGCAAATATACCTATAGCATAGGCTATCATTTGAGTCTGTATAAAATTTGTAAAGAATTGCTCATTTTCAACTTTATTTAAAAATCCCATCGACGCAGAAAAGAATGAAAACATACCTAACACCAGGACAAGTACCGAGCACACAAAAATAGGCTTATTTATTCCTTCAAAAGAAAAAGCTTCTTTTATCTTATAGCTTAGCTCAGATAACATAGATTATAAAAAAGATAAGGTTACGCCAAGGGTAGCACATAAGTACGCTACTATCCAGTACCTCATTGTAACTTTATAATTAGGCCAGCCAATAGCTTCAAAGTGATGATGCACCGGTGCCACTAGAAATATCTTTTTACCTCTAAACTTTTTAGATAATAATTGTAATATAACCGTAGCTACTGTTGCGTACACTATGAGTCCTATTACTGGCAAATAAGCAACGCCATCAACAAGATAAGCTATTATAACTATTGTTATAAGTAATGGTGTTGTACCTGTCTCAGAATTATAAAATTTGGCTGGTGGTATATTGAACCACAAGAAAGCAAGTATACCTGATACAACAACAAAACAAAAAGCTGCAATATCTAGCTGATCACGGGTCAAAGCTATGACACCGTAGGCGCTATACATCGCCATCATTACTCCGCCTGATAGACCGTCAACTCCGTCTATAACTCCGCCTGCATAAGTCGCTAGCATAAATAATACAAGCACTACCCCAAAAAATACAGGGCTCAAAATCAAGTCACCATAAAATGGTATCTGTATGCTATTCATTCCGAGCTTATATATAAACCAATAAGCCACAAAAAGAGATATTAATAACACAAAAAGTAATCTAAATCTTAAAGATAAACCTCCGCCCACGTAGCTACCAGCTTTTTTAAAATAATCCACAACTGAGAGATCATCTATAGCTCCAAGTATTCCCCCAAAAAGAAGAGAGAATAATGGTAACCATGTCTGAGACCTAGAAGTAAAGTCCAGATCATCGAAAAATTCTATACTTGTAAATTTTCTAAAAGCGTAAAATATACATGCGGCAGATAACACGCTTATCCATATAATAAGACCGCCCATACGCGGTATTTTTACATTCTCATCATTGTGTAGCCTTGCAGTTATTTCGGCTACTTTACCGTCTATAGTCAAGTTAACATTTTTCTTTTTCCAGATTTTATTTTTATATAACCATTTGGTTATTGGAAAGCTTATAAGTATTCCTATAACAAATGTGACTAAAGATGGTAAAAGTATAGCTGCAAGGCTTAAAGTATTCATATAATTTAAATTATAACATACTATTTTATATTATTTAAGTAAGATTTTAACAGCAAAAACGTATCTACAAACCTATCTTGTTTTGTAGACCCCATTATTACTATGGCTATTTTATTACCAGGGGTGACTTCATACATAGTTACCAGATTCCCTCCAGCTATATCAGTATAACCTGTCTTGCTACCTATCAAAAAGGATAGATTCTCTGCGTACTGATTAGTATTTTTTATCAGGTTAAAATTATCTTTTGTTGTATGTTCTAACATTTTAGGATTTACAATATAAAGCATATTCATGAGCTTTGCTACCGATATAGCATCACCAAAATTACTAGCCTCCTTTTCATCATTTATGTCTAGTCCCGATGGGTTTACAAAAGATAATTTTAAATTATTTTTAACAGCCGAGTCATTCATCTTTTTTACAAAGTCATCGTAATTTGGACAATTTTCCGCTATATTATCAGCCGAGCTATTATCCGAAGCTATGAGTAGCGAGTCTAACTTATCTTTTAAATTATCTTTACACTCTAGAGTTGCTATATAGGCTGTCATTAACTTTGTTACACTAGCTAGCGGCCTTTTTGTATTCTCATTATAACCAAATATGACCTTGTCTGCTGTCATGTCATAGATAAGAAAGCTCTCTGCTTTTACTTTTGTCTCCAAATTAAGACTTTTAAAATTATTTTCTAATTCTAAATTAGAAGCATCTAAATTTAGATTCTCAGAACTTTTTGAATTAAGCTTTTTTTTAAACTTAGAAAATATTTTGTTATAATTTTTATAGTTAAAATTATACGGGTCTGAGCTTATTATAAAAGAAAAAAGGCCAAATATAACTAGCGAGATTAATAAGAAATAAAATAAATATTTATTTTTCATAAGACATAATAATATTAGCCATTAAGAGCCTCTTGCATTTTTATTTTTAATTTATTTTGTATAATTTCAAAATCTTTTAAGTCGGAATTTTTACTTATACCCATATGCTGCATAGCTTCTGTGGTTAATATATAATTATCTTTTGATGGGTCTTTTGTATTATTTTTACTTGTATCTTTTTCTATTAACCCTCTAGTTGATAATGCTCTTACTGTCTGCACTGACTGTATACCTCTTATAAATGATATTTGCGCTGTGCTTAGACTTTCTAGATAAGCAATAATAGTTATAGTCTGTAGCTGAGCAGGAGTTAGATCGGCCGAGACAGTATACTTGGTCAAAGACTGCATAATATCTGAATATTCTGAACTAGTATTTATCGAAAATTTTTCATTATTAAGTATTAACTTGAGCCCAATATTACTCAAAGATTCTTCTAAAGCTTTTATATTATTATTTATAATTTCAACACTTATATTTAAAATACTAGCAACCTCCTTTACGCTCATCTCTTCACCATTTAAAAAAAGTATATTTACTATTTTTTTTATTATATCTAAATTATTTTCTTCTGTTTGCATATGTGTAATTTGCCAAAATAATTCTATGATTAATTTTTAATTTCTTATGTAGATTATAACATATTTTATGTTTTTTAATATATTACTTTGTATGTTTATTTTTATATACTTTGGTAGAATATATTTTCTTTTTGACTACTTTTTAACTACTTGTATATCACCATCTTTTTCAAAAGCGTCTATGACGCCAGATTTTAATAGCTCAAGTATTGCTAAAAAGCTAACAATAATATTTTTCTTTATGACTTTTTGATCTACAGATTCTGAATCAAAGCTCTTGGCTAGATTTTTGAGGCTAGATAATCCTTGTCCTATGTGCTCCATTATGCGCTCTATAACTTTTTCTATTCTTATTGCTTGCCTTACTGCTACCTGTTTTAATCTTTCAAAATTAGGCATCTTAGCCAAAGTAAGCGCAGCTACAGAGAATATATTTTCTTTGGTAAGTGATTTTGGTTTTTCATATATAATTTTTTCTAACTCAAGATTATTAATATTTTTTTCTTTGTTTATTTTAGACTTAACTCTTTGAAACATTATATTTTTACCGAAAATATTTTTAATATTTTCTTCTCCTGCTTTTAACTCTTTTAATAGCTCTAGCTTTTTCTCAAGGGTGCTAACTTGCTCCTCCTCTTCCTCTGTATACTCTATTGTGGGTAATAATGACTTTGCTTTTATTAACATAAGCGTACTAGCTATTTGGACAAATTGCGACATGTCTAGAGGGTTAACACTTTCTAGATTTTTTATATACTCTATATACTCGTCAGCTATTTTAGATAATGATATTTCTGATATGGATAGCTTTCTCTTTTCTATCATCTCCAAGAGCTTTGTATATGGACCCTCATATCTACCTTGCTTTATGACAAAGTTCTGAGACGCGTTATCTTGACCTATATTATTTTCCTGTAAAAATTCATCTATGTTCATACTCTTTATTTAAATCTTGGTCCAGATATTTTTATCATTATTGCCATCAATTTTAAATATAGCTATGCCGCCAATTTTATAAAGTTTTGCTAAGTCCACCTTTTGCTTGATGGATTCCGAGTCGCTATACCACACTAAGTACTCTTTATTTTTGTCGGTATCTATATATGAATAATTCAGCTCACCACTAATATGCCTAGTTGGTATTATATTTTTACTTTTTGCTTCAGCGTCAGCATATATCCAGTTCATACTTCCTAGCCTATTATAAGACTTCACATTTTGATTTTCGTCACGTATGACTTCATATTTGTAACCGTAAGTTGGCACACCTACTATTAATTTTTTAAATGGTATGTCACGCAGTGCTAGGGTTAATACTTTTTTAACCCAGTCTATATCAGCGACCGGTCTGTATGCCCCCTCTCTTATTTTATTAAGGCTCTGGTCACCGCCACTCTGATCATAAGCCATAATACGCACCTGATCACAAGCTTTACCTATACGTTTAAAATCATTTGATCTAGTGAGATCCTTTTCAGCATCTGGGCCGTTTACAAAGTCAGTATCGCTCGGAGTCCTGGCCTCAATAGTACATATTAGGAGCTTACCGTCTTTATGTAGCTCAGCACCTAACTCCTCCAAAAAAGTAGAAAATGCGTCGCGTGTCTCTGCTTTTTTATTTTCAAAGTCTATATCTATACCATCAAGATTATATTTTTTTATCTCTGTTTTTATGTCAAAAATTATTGAGCCGCGCAGATCAGCATCTTTTAAGACAAAGTCCACATCAGCTCTACTTTTTTCACCCTGAGCCCACCATAATATACTTGGTATTACTAACTTTTTATTTTCTTTGGCGACGCGTATTATATCCGCAAATGCTCCCTTATCTAGCTTCATTGGATCTTTAAATGTTCCAGTCTCCTCCATCTCATACGAAAATGGTGATACTATATCTATCTTGTCTATATTTTTTACAACCTCTTCCGCACCGCCATCTTTACGCCAATATGGCACCCAGACAGAAGTAGAAAAATCTTTGTTTAAAATATTATTTATTTCTTTTGAAAAATTATTTTTTGCTACTATTTTTTTAGCGGGAATTTTTTTAGGCAAGGTTTTCTTTATGGGCTTTTTTATAGTTATACTAGCTGTTGTATTGGTGATAGATCTAGTGTTAACATCTGCAGCAAAAGAAATAGACAAAAAAGATAAGCTAAAAAAGCTTATTACAAAAATTAATATAACTGCAAAAAAAACAGATTTTTTCATATATTTATTATAACATATTAAAATAAAAACACAGACTTGGCAGGTCTGTGCTAGATGGCTTAATTATCTGTAAAAATTACTCCAAAAATAACTTAAAAAGATAAAACTAATCAGGAGAAATTAACTTAAACTCGCGACCTCTTGCTTGACTTTCTTCAGTCAAAACTACACTAAAAATCATGCCCACACTCAAAACGTTATATTGAGGTCTCTTACTTTTTTTATCGCCAATACATCTTATCTCTGGCTCCTTTAACGAATAAAACGTAACGTATTTACTAATCTCACCGTTACGTTTTACTGTCTTTAGAGTAATTGTCCATTTAATAGCGGGGTCTGCGGAAAAGCTTATATTACAAACTTCATATCTTCCTGGAGGTATATTGTTTATGTTAAAGAGTTTTAATTTCTCTTCAAAATAAAAAAGTTTCTCCAGAAAGCTTTTAAGACTTAACCACATTGCAGTAAAGTTCATGATTGTCTCCTGTTAGTTTAAAGAACTTCTAAATACTACTCCTTTTTATCCAAAAAGTAAAGTGTGGTCTTTATTTATGATGATAGGGCAAGTCAGCTAATATGCTATACGCTCTGTATAACTGCTCACTTAGCATTAGCCTAACCAGTTCATGTGGCCATACCATTTTACCTAGCCTCATAGTATAATTAGCCCTATCTATAATTTCTTTACTCACACCATATGCTCCGCCGATTATAAACACTACCCTCTTGCTGCTATCGTTCTGCCTATCATCTATCATTGATGCGAACTCCAAGCTATTCAAATCACTACCGGTCTCGTCTAGCAATATAACATAATCACTTGGCTTGATTTTCTCCATTATTTTCTCAGACTCTTTTAATATTTTACTCTCATTTGTTTTGGTATTACCGTCAGTATTTTCTACACTTTCTAGTCTAAGATACTCCAGATCAGAATATTTTAATATTCTCTTTTTATATTCTTCTATTTTTTCTTCATAGTCGCTGCTTTTCTTACCGACATATATTATACTGATTTTCATATACATATTATAGCTCATTTCTAGGCTTTTGCAAAAAATGATATAATATGTATATGCTAATCTGTGAATTGCTCCCACTCAAAACTACCAAAAAGATAAACTCTCTAACTTATTATACGTCCTTAAGTATTTCGGCTGGTGACCTGGTAGAAATAAATATGAATGGTCAGGTCCTGAGCGCGTTAGTAGTGACAGTTGCTGATATAAGATCCAGCAAAAGTGAAGTACGCGCTCAAGATTATAAAATTAAAAAAATAAGTAAAATCATAAATAAAAATTATGTCTCTGAGGAATTTTTGTATGAGTTATATAACTTGGCGACATTACTCGGTACAACTTTAAATAATATTTTTAATACTCTCGCCCCAGTGGATATTTTAAATGATATAGACTTTCTAAAAAGAGATATGGTCAGCCACTCAAATACTCATCATATATTTGCGACTACTATTGAGCTACGAAAATTTAAAAAAGATAATAAGAATATCTCGGCCGGCATGCCTAATTTTGAATTTTTAAAGAAAGTAGAAAGTGAAAAAGTTATAACTAAAATAATAATACATAATGAGTCATCAAAACATTATTACTCTTCTTTTAAAAATATAGACGTCAAAAAAGCTATTATATATATATGTAATATATTAAATATAAAAGTAGAATATGATTTTAATTTAAATAATAATTTAAATAATCTCCCCTCTCTTGAGGTATACAAACAGGAATTTTTAGATAAAAATATTAAGTTAGAAATTAACAGAAATATAGATCGAGAATTAAATAATAAAAAAAGCGAACGTGAGAGTTATAATAAAGAAATAAATATCATAAAAATGAGTAAAAATATTTATCTAGACCAAGCGCTAGAAAATAATATTTTAAAAATATTTAAAGAAGATCAAAAAAAGATAGAAACACCCCTAACCCCTCTTTCAAAAAGAGAGGAAGAAAACATAGAACAAAACACTAAAAACAAAAAGATATTATTATATACAATGCGCAAAGGCATGTATACACAAAGCGTGTGTAGCGACTGCTCAAATATTATAAAATGTAAAAAATGTGATAGGCCGTATACTCTTATTTCTGAAAAGAAAAATAATGAAGAAGAGTATTATGGCACAGAAAATTTAGAAGGCTACGCGGAAAATAATAATGAAAATAAATCAGAAGTCAATTATCATGTTTGTAATACTTGCCATGATAAAATAAGATTAGAGACACTACTCAGATGTGAGGTATGTACTAGCTGGAATATAAAAACTCTAGGCATAGGCACACAAGGTATAGAGAAATATCTAGAGGAATTATTTGAGAAAAATAACCTAGTAGGTGATTCTACTAAATCAAATAAAAATAATAAAGATTTTGAAAAAGAAAACTTGAATCAATCTAATATTTTTAGAATAGACTCTGACAATACTTCTACCCCAAGTAAGGTTGAAAAAGAATATAAAAGATTTCTAGATTATTATAAAAATATAAATACTGATAAAGATAATATAAATTCTGGTAACTCTTGTATCTTGATAGCAACTGAGCTAGCTTTACCTATTTTAGAAAGAGAGAGCTTTGACGCTATTATTATAGTCTCACTTGATAGTGCTTTTTATATTACTGATTATAACACTGACGAGAGGATATTTTTTACCATAAACTCTCTTAGAAAAAGTCTTAAAAAGAATTTAAATAATAACTTTTTTTTGCAGACAAGAATGAGCGAAAAGTTTATAGAGAATAATCTAAAATTAATATGTGGTTCAGACGTCAATAAATTTTACATAAAAGAATTAAGATCCAGAGAGAGAAATATGCTGCCTCCATATTATTATATCTTAACTTATGAGAGTGACTCGGAATTAAACACTCCTACTTTTTTACAAAAATATAAAAACTTAAAATTAAGGGTAAATAAAAAAAATAACTTCTCTAAAACTAATCTGACTAAAAATAAATATAAAAATTATAATAATAACTTTGAGAAATATATAATATTTAAATACGTATTTTTTATACCAAAAGATATATGGGAAAATGATAAAGAGCTAAGGTCACTTTGTCTTGAGAATTTATATAATTTAGATCTAAAAATAAACAGTAAAGAGATTCTATGATATAAGAATTATAAAAGGGTCCGCCTTCGGCGGACCCTTTTATAATTCTCACTTACTTTATATTTAAAAGCTCCTCTAGCTTACTCTGATTAAAACCTATTATGACATCATTACCGACTTTTATAACTGGTACGCCCATTTGCCCCGTCATCTCAACCATTTCTTTTCTTTTTTCTAAGTCTACAGATACGTCATATCCTACAAATTTTACCCCTTTTTCTGTAAACCAATCTTTTGCCAAATGACAAAAGTGACATGTTGGAGTTGAGAATATCTCAACTATATTTTCTGAACTACTTTCTATTTTTGTTTCTGAATCTTGCATATTTTAGTTTTTATATCTCGTATTTTCAAGCGAGATTAGATTATTTTTTAATACTTATATTATATTACAGATTTGTATAATTATCAATGAAAAATCTAATTTTCTTTTGCGTTGTGGTCCAAAAGTCAGTGCTTGTTGATAGTATTTCTAGATCTGAGCCTGTAGAATTATATAATACTATCACCTTTTCACCTTCTTTTACCACAGGATATAAGTCTCTATAATGCTCTTCACTCCCTCTTTCTGTTTTTAGAAAATTGTACGCTTTTTCCTTTTCTTGATTCTCGGTTGTCAGCTTTTCTATTTTCGCTTGATTTATATTTAATTTTGAGAGTATTTTCTCATTTTTATAATTAAAAATTATAATTTGATTTATAGATATAAAGATAATCACGCATATAAAAATAAAAACGAACCAAGAATAAAACATTTTTCTAAAAATTTTAGGTTGTTGAAATATACTCATATATATGTTATCATAATATTTAGATTAATAAATTCAATTTAATAAATACAGTGTATCATATATGTTCAAAAAAGAAAATCAAAAACTTATAAAAATAGCATTTGGAGTAATGGCAGTATTTGTAATAGCCAGCATGCTATTGTCTACTGTGATAGCTTTATTTTATAAGTAAACTTTATAACTAAAGTAATAAATATGCCAAATAAAAACTCTCTTAAATATTTAAGAGAGTTTTTATTTAAAATCTACCTATAATTTGTCTTACTTGGTGTCGGCAGGTGGGAACGATCCACCGACCTCAGGCTTATGAGTCCTGCGCTCTAACCAACTGAGCTATGCCGACTTTTCGGTAACCGGGGCAAAGCAAAGCTTTGCCCCGAACCTACCTTGTTGCGGAAACAGGAATCGAACCTGTGTCCCGAGGTTATGAGCCTCGTGAGTTACCTCTACTCTATTCCGCTATATACTTACAGACTTAATTGTTAATTTGTATTAATAAAAATATAATTTAAGAACTAAATCTAGTCTATATATAATAACATAAAAATAGAAATAATCCAAGAGCTAGTTTTTTGTAGGCTTTATTTTATTAAAAATAAAGAGACTTAGCTCAGTGTCGCTTTTATTCTTCTAACCCCTTGACTCACCGCCTCTTCTTTTATTATTTTAAATATTCCCATATCGCCTGTATTTTCTACATGTGGACCGCCGCAAAATTCTAATGAGAACTTATCACCTGCTTGCCCTATATGATACACGCTCACCATATCAGCGTATTTGTCGTCAAATACCCCAATAGCGCCCATTTCTCTAGCTTCTGCATAAGTTACCTCTTCGCGTACAACTTTAAGGTTTTTATTGATGTTTTCATTTACTATTTCTTCTACTTTTTTCTTTTCCTCATCAGTCATTTTGTTGTCATAAGAAAAGTCAAATCTTAGCCTCTCACTTGTAATATTACTACCTTTTTGATACACACTTTCTCCCAATACTTGACGAAGTGCCTCATGCAGCATATGCGTAGCAGTATGATACTTAACCTCCATAACACCATCACCACCCATACCGCCTTTGAACTTGCCAGCACTTGCTGTTCTACTATTTTCTGCATGAGCGTCTTTTAATTTTTTGAACTCTTCTAAGTCTATCAAAAGATTTCTCTCTTTTGCTATTTCTGTAGTTAATTCTACTGGAAATCCAAAACTCTGAAGCAGATTAAAAGCAGCTTCACCAGAAATATTTTTGCTGGCAAGCTTATCAAGTTCTTTTAATCCTGTCTCGAGAGTTTTTCTAAATTTACTTTCTTCTTTTTCTAGTTCTGATTTTATAAGTTCTCTTTTTTCTTCCAAGTTTTTATAATCATCTTTATAATAATCTATAAAAGTCTCA
Organism: bacterium; assembly: GCA_043765155.1. Classification (GTDB taxonomy): domain Bacteria; phylum Patescibacteriota; class Minisyncoccia; order Phycocordibacterales; family UBA5272; genus JAUPVO01. The sequence goes on from JAYUJP010000006.1 coordinate 21,983, forward strand.
GACACCTCTGCTACAAAGTTATCATGTATGTTAAGATTGCGAGCGTACCTAACAGCCCTTCTAATTAGCCTACGCACAAAATACATCTGATCCTTGCTCCCCGGCATAACACCGTCACTAATTAAAAATGTCGCAGCGCGTACATGGTCCAGTATTACTCTGTAAGCAAAAGTCGGACTAGTTAGATCAGTAAAGCTAACCGATAAGTCTGAAACATATTTTTGAACAGCTGAGCCAGATAAGCTAGAGAGTTTTTCTAAAACATCTTTAGCCTCATCATATACGTCAATATTAAATACATCAGCGTCATTATTAAGTGCAGCTGCAATACGCTCCAGTCCTCCGCCAAAGTCTACATTTTTCTGAGCTAATTCTTCGACACCATGCTCAGTCTTTCTATACTGCATAAATACATTATTACCAATCTCTATAAATCTGCCACAGTCACAATTTGGATGACATAAAGTATCTTTGTAGACACTATTTGCATGTATATTTAATTTTAACTCTGAGTCAAAGTCATAAAACATCTCAGTATCAGGGCCACCCGGCTCACCCACTGGCATGTTTTCTGGCACTCCGCTACGACTCCACCAATTCTTTTTATCAGGATAAGCAAATATCCTCTCTCCTTCTTTCATGCCCTCTTGTTCTGAATTGAGTCCTAGCTCGGCTGATAGCCCGACACTTGCAAATTTCTCTTGCCACTTTGTTACGGCTACCTCATCTATTTTAATACCCAATTTTTCATTACCACCATATACAGAGATATATAATCTAGATGGGTCTAGCTTTATTTTGTTAATTAAAAAGTCCCACATAATGTCTATTTGTTCCTCTTTGAAAAAGTCACCGAGCGACCAATTACCAAGCATCTCAAAAAATGTAGTATGCCTATTATCTCCAACTTCTTCTATGTCTTGTGATCTAAAACATTTTTGGCTATCTACTATTCTGTTACCTAGTGGATGCTTTTGACCAAGTAAATAAGGAAGCATGGGCTGCATACCACTACCAGTAAAAAGTGTAGTCGGATCATTATCAGGCACCAACGGTGAGCTAGATATAACAGCGTGAGGATATTTTGGATGTGAGCGCATATGCTCTAAAAACATATTACGTAAATCGTTAGTGGAAATAGTTAAATTTTTCATATGTGTAATTTATTTTAAAGGTGTAATCAACTTTATTTATGTGTATTATATCAGATTTTTACTATTTTTAAAAACCCAATTCTTTTAACTTTAAGACTTCTGGATTATTATAAAATGTTTCATAGAGATTAGCCAATAAAACAAATAAATATTTTTTCTCATCTGCAATCTCATCTATATTTCTTGTACCAAAGTATCTGTAAATATCTTTTTCTAAAAAATTTTCTCTTACTATATTAAAGTCTTTTTCCTTACTATTAGTTAGCTCTATAGTTAAGAATTTATATAATCTATCTATATAAAATCTTTTGAAAAGTACAAGATATACTTGCTTAAAATTTAATTTGGTATTCTGAGACAGGTTATAGAAAGCAAAAAGAAATTCATCTTGATCTATTGGCAAAACCACATTTAGAAAATTATTTTTAAATGTGGGTTCACTGCTAGTATTTTGTGTACCAGTAATCTGATATTTATTATACTTTTTATCACCTAAACTTAACACATCGCCTACTTTTATATTTGAGGTAAAGTCAAAACCAATACAGGTGCCATCTTTAAACTTTACAATTGCATCAACACCGTATAATACATCTAAGACTAACTCGGTCTTGGAAAAACTAAAATCAAAAGTGCTCGGTAAAACATCTCTTAAAATAGCTGGGAAAGTCTCAATAAACTTTGAAAATCTATCCGGGCTTATATTTTTATCTCTTTGAACATCAGCAAATGCGCTGGTTATCTTTTTTAAATACAATAAATCCCGGTCTGTTATATTCTGTTTTTCTGTGTACTCTAATTTATAATTGCGGAGCTTACTTTTAATAGCCTTAAAAGATTTCTCTTTATCAAATACTGGGAAATTTTCTACTTTATTTAAACTCTCTTTATTTGGTTGTGACGCTGCGCTAAATTTGGGCTCCATATATTTTAATTATAACATAATAAAATATATTAAAGGTCAAAAATTTTATAAAACTTTATAAATATGTTATAATCTTTTAATCAATCAGCCGCGGTAGCTCAGTTGGTAGAGCACGTCATTGGTAATGACGAGGTCGGCAGTTCAATCCTGCTCTGCGGCTCTAGTTCAAAAATAGTAATTTGTAAAAACTTTTCTAAATCAGAAGTTTTATTTTTAGTCTACCTGTTCTCACTTCTCCACTTATCTATTTCTTTGTGATTGCCGCTGAGTAAGACTTTTGGCACAGCGTATTCTACTATTTTTTTTTCTGTTTTAATTCTAGCTTTAACTTCTTTTTTATTTATATCTAATGCTTCATTTTTATTTTCTAATTTTTTAGTTTCGACTTTTACTTTAGTCTTATACTCATATATTTCTGGTCTAGCATATACTTTTGAGGCGCTAATTCTATTCTCTTCTAGTGACTCTGACTTGTTCAGGACGCCCTCTATTTGCCTGCTAATACTGTCTATACAGACCATGGCTGGTAATTCACCGCCTGTGAGCACATAATCACCTATGCTTATGTTTAGTCCTGGGTATATCTCATTTACCCTCGCGTCTATACCCTCATAGCGGCCGCATATAAAAATGATATCGGTATAATTAATACTTATATCTTTTGCCGTCTGTGTCGTAAACTTTGGTGAGGCAGTATCAAAATGTACAAAAAGTATTTTAGGTGCTTCTATTTTTTTTAAATAGTCTAATTTTACTTTATTTTTTAAATTAGTTTTATCAGAATATTTTTCTTTTTTAAGTTCATAACTTTTTAATTCTTTTTCATATTTTTTTTCTATATCAGACTTTATTTTCTCTACGCACCTAACTATCGGGTCTACCCACATCACCATACCAGGGCCGCCGCCATATGGTATGCCGTCAACTCGTCTATGCTTATCATCAGTATATTCACGTAGGGCATAAGTCTTGATATTTATAATTTTATTTTTGATAGCGCTAGCCATTATACTCTCAGCAAAATAAGAGCTTAACATATCTGGAAAAATTGTAATAACGTGATAGTTCATATTTTTACAAAATAACTCGCTGCTAGCGAGTTATTTTAATTGATTTACTCACCTTCGCCTGACTGACTAGCAACTTGACTCATTATCGGCTCATTAATTTTTAGATTAACACGCGCATTATTTTTCATACCTACAACACGCAGTAATGTTCTGAGTGCCTTTGCATTATTACCCATTTTACCAATTATCTTTGGCATATCCTCCTGAGCAATATCAAGTGTTATAAGCACTCCCATCTCGTCTACCTTTCTGGTAACTACAACTTTTTCTGGCCTATCTACTATTGCTTTTACTACAAACTCTATAAATTCTTGATCTTTGTTCATATTTTTATTTATATTTTATTTTTTAAATAATAATCTATTACTATTTTTAAATTTAGCTTGTGACTAATTTGTTTAAGTAAAAATATTTATAACTTTTGATTATAAATATTTTTTATTTTTATTGCTATGCTTTCTTCTCAGTTTTTACAACTGGAGACTTTCTTGGGAGAGCATTTATCTTTTTACCTTCTATTACTCCTTTTGAGATAAGTAGATTATGTACTGTTGGTGAAGTCTGAGCTCCTACACTCATCCAATATTTTACCCTATCAGCTTTACATTCAAAAATACCAGCCTTAACATTGTAAGTACCAACTATCTCACTGTACTGTGTAGTTTTTGGTTTTAAGTAATGTGGTGTGACAACCATACGGAAATGTGGGTCATTTTTTCTTCCTATTCTCTGTAATCTTATTTTTAACATATATTATTCTTATGCTTAACATTATACCATAGTTTTAGATTTTATCCAAATAAAAAAGCCCTGCATTACTACGGGGCTTTTGGGTAAAAAGAAAAACTTTTTACTTTGGCATGTCTGCTTGCAATCTCTCCGAAACTGATGACCAATTACAAATATCGCAAACGTAACCACTTCCATTGGGGTTAAGATTAAACACATCGTCGTTTGAGTGTTTTTGAATAGAAATGCCACAATTGGCACAGTTTTGTCTCTTTGAGACCAGGGCTTTTTTAAGAGCTTCATAATCAGAATCTAACTGACTTTTCTCATCGACTTCTATAATCATACAAAACTCCTTTAAGATTTTTCTCGATTTTTCAAAACTATTTTTTTGACTTCGTCTGCGGTAGAACCTGTCTTATGAGATTTTAGGATTTTTTCTATTTCTTGTGCGACAGCTTTTTTTCTAGCTTCATTTTGCTTCTCTAATTTTTTGTTAGACGGGGCGGAATTACTCAAATAGAGTAAAAACATAATAACGAAAAATATTATTAGCATGGAACAGATTAGCAACATACGAACTCCTAAAATAAAGAACAATAAAATTATATTAACACAAAAATATAATATTAGCAAACTAAAAGCGCCGCCCAAAGGGCGGCGCTTTTAAAATTCTTTTTACTTCACAGCTTCGGCTGCAGTTTTTGAAAAAGTAACTCTTTCAAAAGTTAGCTTTTTCTCAAGCTTGCCTGTAGCTAGTATTTTCACTTTCGGGAATCTACCTTTACTCATGTTGATTATTCCTGCTGCCACAAGTGACTGAGGAGACACCATAGAGCCGTTTTCAAGTATGTTTAGGGCTTCAAGATTAACAGGAACATAATTAGCGCGGAACGCCTTGTTCATGTTGATTCCTCTACCTCTTAGCTTTGGATATCTTTTTATTATATCACGCATAGCTGGGCGGCGCTTGTTACCAGCACGAGCCGTCTGGCCCTTGCCTCCACGACCAGAAGTTTTACCTCTAGTTCCTCCGCGTCCTACTTGGCGTGATTTTTTATTTGGATTATCTCTTTTTATTTCATGTATTTGCATATATTATATTTATTTAGAGATTATACACGGGTAGACACAGCGGCCAAAGCCTTCATGGTTGCCCTAGCATTATTAAGTTTGTTTTTTGTACCACCATGGAACTTTGCAGTTACATTTTGTAGTCCAGCTAGTGACAGTATCACACGTGCTGATGATCCAGCGATAAGACCCTTCTCTTTGTTTGGAGATATCCAAACTTCAGAAGTGTCAAACTTTGCAGACACTTCATGCTTGATAGTTTTCTTATCATCGATGTTGAATCTGATCATGTTCTTTTTAGCTGACTTCATGGCTTTGTCCATAGCGAGCTGTGTATCTAGAGCCTTACCGACACCTAGTCCTACTCTACCATTTCTGTCGCCTGCTATCATTGTTACATGCAGTGAGAATCTTCTTCCTCCTGTTGTAACACGAGTCACGCGGCGTACATCAATAGCTTTTGAATCAAATTCTGGCTTCTCTTTTGGTGGGCGCGCTGGGCGTCCTCCTCCAGATCTTGGTCCTCCTTTTCCATTACCGGCACCACGGCTAAATGATTGACGAGCCTGAGCAAGTCTACCTTTTGGAGTTGTACCTTCTGGAGCTACATAAGCTTTTGGAGCTTCTGCTACTGGAGTTACCGCTTCTGCTGGAGCAGCTTCTACAGTCTCGGTTACAGTCTCTACAACTTCTGGAGCTGTTGTTTCTGCAACTTGTTCTACTGCAGTTTCTGCTACCACTTCTTCATTATTTATTATTTCTTCTGACATATATTTTTTATATTTAGAATTAGAACACTAGTCCTGCAGCACGGGCTGCATCTGCTAATGTTTTTACTCGACCTCCATATTTAAATCCAGCTCTATCAAATACCACCGCAGTGACACCTTCTTTTTTGCCAAGATTTGCAATACTTGTACCCACCTCTACAGCTGACTCTGTTTTTGTCTTGCCTGCAATTTTCATGCTGCTAGCCGAAACAATAGTCTTTTGTGTATCGTCATTGATAAGCTGAGCATATATATACTCATTTGATCTAAACACTGCTAGTCTTGGGCGCTCTGCAGTACCGCTAACTTGTGTTCTGATTTTCTTATGAAGACGAATTCTCTTTTGTACTTTTATATTATTTATTTTTTTCATATGTTTGATTCAGTAGAATCACCTACTGGGTATTTATTTTAAAGTATTAAGCAGACTTCTTGCCTTCTTTACGACGTACGACTTCGTCACTGTATCTGATACCTTTACCCTTATATGGTTCTGGTTTCTTTAGCTTACGTATTTGCATTGCAAATAGTGATACTGCCTCTATATCTATACCAGTTATGGTAAGCTCACTTTTTGCGGCTACTATAGTTAATCCTTTTGGAATATCTAGTATAATCTGATGTGAGAATCCAAGATTAAGCTTAAGCTTGTCTCCTGCTACCTCCCATTTAAATCCTACACCTTCTACCAAAAGCTTTTTGACAACTTCGGTCTGTACACCACTCACCATGTTTTTGATGTGTGACATATATGTACCCCAAAGAGATTTTGACATTTTGTCATTTCTTCTTGGTTCTGCTGTTACTGTACCGTCAGCTATTTTTATAGCAACTTCGTCACGAATCACTCTGCTGAGTTCTCCTTTTGGTCCAGTTACTTTACATACGCCGCCCTCCATAACTACTGTTACTCCGGTTGGTATTGTTATTATTTGTTTTCCTACTCTACTCATATATTTATATTTTATTGTAAATTAAGAGTTAGAAGATTTCAAATAGAGCCTCACCACCAGTATTTTTGGCTCTCGCCGCTTTACCTGTCATGATGCCTTGTGGTGTTGATAATATAATATTACCATAACCATTTTTAACTCTATTTATATCTGCCATTTTGTAATAAACTCTTCGACCTGGTTTTGAGATTCTTTTCATCTCTTTTATTTTGTGCTCACTGCGATTACCGTATTCTAGGACTATTTCTATTTTGTAGACGTCCTTTTTGTCATGCACAGCCTTTAGGTAACCCTCTTCTTTTAAAAGAGTTGCTACAGCTAGTGTAAGCTTTGAATATGGGATCTCAATGATTTCTTTTGATATTGCTCCAGCATTTCTGATAGAGGTAATCATATTTCCTATTATATCCATATTGTTAATAATTAATACTTATAATTTTTTAAAGATTACCAAGAAGCTTTTTTAATGCCGGGTATCATACCGTCATTAGCTAATTCTCTAAAGCATGAACGGCAAAGATCGAAATCTCGCATATATCCATGTTTTTTACCACACTTAAAGCATCTACGTACTTGGCGTGTTGAGAATTTTGGCGTCTTTAGTGATCTTGCGATTACTGAGGTTTTTGCCATAATTTTGTGTTTGCTTATAATTGAATTGTGTAATACCTGCGCATTACTTCGCTCTAATATCTAATATCATTTTGACTACCTTCTAGATTAGCACTCAGAGTAATATTGATTAAAACGATATCATTATTATAACATAAAAGTTATATTTTAGCAAAGCCAGCAAAGCGCACTCGCAAGAAAAAAGCGCGGCCTTCGGCCGCGCTTTTGCTTTCACTTGTGTTCTGTCTAAATTTATAAATCAAGTAAAAATTACTAGAAATTATGTTATCATAATAAAATGAATTATATAGAATTAAAAACGGAAAAGAAAAAATATTATAACTCTATAAAAGAAATATATTCTGAGGCATTAGAAGCTAATATCTATTTTAACGCCAAGGGATTTAATCATATAACATTTAAAAATCCAAGAAATATAAGAACTGTACCTGAGCAAATATCTAGGCTAAAAATATTCGATACTGCAGTCAAGCTTTTAAAATTAGCAAATATATACCAAGAATATGAAGAGGTAGAAAATCTAGACACTAAAAAGACAACGTATTACTGGGGCATAATCGCAATAATAGATAATATAAAAATAAAAGTAATACTAAGAAAAATAGGAAATGGGCAGACACATTTTTGGAGTGTGATACCGGGTTATACCAGTAGCGAAAAGAGAGATCAGAAATTTAAGATAAAAGGGGATCCTGAGAGCGACTAAATCTTATCTGGGATATATTGATTAAAAGAATCTGAAATATATTTATAAAATAAAAATACAGACCCTAGAGTCTGTATTTTTATTATGCTTGCCTTCAGCTTAGATTAGCCGAGATAAAGCTTGCGCTTAACAAGCATATTACAATTATAACAAAAATAGAAACAAAGTCAAGTGGAAAATAAAAAAGCCCGATCAACATAAAGTTGACCGGGCCCAGCTAACTCACACCCTGAGGTATTAGTTAAGCTGTGTGAAGGCAGGCCTCTTCTAGGGCCTTGCGTATAGTCCCATCATCCCAAAGCCAGTTGCCATTTTTGTCTCTAGCGTCGGGCAAAGCACCCACTGCTTTGAGTACGCCAGAGATTGTTCGCGCCACGCCGCAGAAGGGCATTTGGCGCATCGGCCAGAATGCTTCGATGTCGCTGGCTAGATTGGGGACATCTTTCTTTGTAATTGGGTTTTCAACGCTCCAAGGCCAATGGTCTGTTGGCAATGTGTCAAAGTGCTCGGATAGGCTCAACATTCGACTAGGCCCCCCGAGGTGTTCCCAAGGGTTCCATTTGCTGAAGTCAGGTGTCTTAATGCGTACTGTGGACTCCTTGCCTTCCGCGTTTTCTTGAATCCAATCAGACATCTCATTGCCAAAAGCGACCCATTGCTGAGCAGTCACTTCTGCGAACCCCATCTTGTCAATCGGCGCTCCTCCCCCCCCCCGAATGCTGCCCCAAAGCAGCACAACGGCTTTGTCAGGTTCTCGCAATTCTCTAAGTAATTCTCTATTCGAGTCGCAGCTATCACCAGATGGCACTACTATGCTGTAGCCAATACCGTCTTCAAGGTCATCCAAGTCATCAATACAAAAATCGTCATCAATTGAACCTACATAAACACAGTCATATCCAGCTGCAACACTGTTTTTGCACCAACGGCCAG
>JAYUJP010000007.1:0-1122 GCA_043765155.1 bacterium
TTCGAGACTAGGATTGAATAGACGGTGTCGGCTTATTCAATTATAGTACAGCAGTCACATGCTGTTGTGGGGGTAGAATAGAAATGATTATTACATCCATAGAAATTATTTTCACATTGGATTCTGAAGAAATCTGCCGTAAATGGATACCTAGAGAATCGACGAGAAGGCTTTTCTCTTTTTTTGTTGATTTACCGTAACAAATGATGGCATGAAATCTTGGAGTTTGGTACACGGTCCACTGGAGCATATCCTGCTGGCAACGTGCACAGAGTCCCGAGACACAGGTACTCTTACGTCATAAACCGTATAAGGAACGTCAGATAGGAATCTCACTGTTAAATTACAGAAACACCAAGTACGAATTATTCAATCCGCACGACGGACTTCAGTCCGAGATAACTGCTTAAACATCCTAGACCCTAAGATTAGGATGCAGGTGGTCCTGTTGATAACAGGTACCGAGCAGATGGCTCTAGTTAAGAAGGAAAAGTTTATAACTTGATCTGTGATGTTTTGATTAGCTTTACAGATGAAAATGTCCATCGAAGAGGTGAATGATGTCAACCTACGTAAAGAGTGACTCTACTCTCAATATCTTATATTTGATATTCTTACATAATTTTTATTTTGGGGTCAAACGTTCCATTCGAACTCTGAACGTCTTTCTTAAAAAAACAATTGCCGATTGCTAAATGTGTGAGTTATCTAAATATAATTCAGAAGTAAATTTCAAGTATTCCTGTCGCGCATAAACCGGATAAGGAATACCGGATAAGCGATACCGGATAAGGAATACCGGTTAAGTAATATTAGTTTGTAAGAAATGGTCCCAACAACTCGCTGCACCAGCGTATCCACTAGCAATACTAACAAGACAAGACTTGGCTCACTCCTGATAAACTTCTGTAAAGTTACTTGCAAATCATACAGTATCACATGCAGTGTTCATAGCATTGCAGTGAGTCTACTTAAGGTACCATCAATGTTTTCAGTTTCTCTACTGCTACATGCATGGATCCTGAGTACAGTAGTTTTCTCCTTGTGTGGGGTAAATGTGCCATAATATTCCTATTGTGAAACTAATACTAAATACATGCTCAAATAATGCACGTACGTATG
>JAYUJP010000008.1:0-1122 GCA_043765155.1 bacterium
TGCTTCCTTTGAGGCAAGAGTGATTCGACTAGAAGAAGCGTTGGTGCCTTTTGGGATGGCGCTGGAGGCGTTTGCTGTGAGGTGGAGCTTAAGGTGGTATCTTTTTTGCGTTCAGTACGTGATTCTTGCACTTATCTGCATTGCTATTGGATTCGGAATGGGGACTATAGGAATTATGTTGTTCTACGATGATGGTACCGAGAGAGTCATGGATGTATACAATTACTTTAAAAATCCTCCTAGAAGGTAATTGTCTATGATTTTTACGAGTACTTCATGGTAGGGCTCATATAGTCTATAGTCCGGTGGGTTCGAGTCCCACCACCAGCTAAATAACACCACATCGTCTGATGGGTTCAAACCTCACAGATGATGCTCCATCACCTTACTTTCAAGAGAAAGGTTATCATTGAAAGTGAAGACGGATCAATGCGTTCGAATCTTATTTATCAGCACCTTCTATAATTTCTAAGCAGAGTGCGAGAAAACAACATCGTTAGACAAACCTAGGTGCTATATAAACGAATATCACTGTGTTTTAATGCTATTTAGTTTTTATGAGACTGGAGGATTGAAGAATCAATTGAATTCAAATATGAGTAAATTATAATTGTGTATCGCGTGAATAAACAAAAAATATCTAGATGTAAAATACTAAACTTTTCATGAGCATCATTTGTTTTTTGATCGTTTTGTGGCTAAGTACTATAATAAGAGAGAAAAGATCTGTTGGGTTTGAGGTCTAAGAAATGAAAAAGTGTCATGCTTGAATAATAACAAGATGCAAAGTTTGGTGATTAGTGAAGAAATAACCGAGGATAAGGTGGCACTTTCAAATCAATGGAGGACAAATTGTCGAGTTGTAAACGTTGATATCTATACATAAACCCGCGTAAGAACTTAATGGTCATAGATTCAACTTCAACTAGATACTACACTTTTGTGGGAAACGTTGTTAATAATTTGTTGTTAGTGAAATGAAATAGAAAGATAATTCAGAAAGAAGTAATCCTTTTTTGTTCTTGTTCAAATTGCTATGATTTGTATTCGTGTGTATAATTTGTTCAGACTTAAGTTTCTGTTAAAAAAAGTGAGTTTGATCCTGGCTCAGAGTGAACGCTT
>JAYUJP010000009.1:0-1116 GCA_043765155.1 bacterium
GAGTCAGGGATGGTGATGTACGTGATGATGTCAACACAGTACTTACTATTAACTGACGTCAGTACCAAGAATCTCCTACTTCTCTTCCAGCGTCCTCTTATCACCTTTCTCTATCATTCTTTTATCTCTTTTATTCCCGGCACTGGGGATAAATAGACAGAATAAAATGAAATAAAGTCGCAGTACAGAATAAAACAAAACATGACAGAAAAGAAAGTAACAGTAGAGGCTACATATTCATTGATTGCTGGCAACTACATTCTTATAACCAATGTCAATCAATCTTTTTTAATACAGACAGCTCTACAGGCCGTGATTTATTACTTATTTCTAATGTTTTTACATAATTTTTGATTTTTTTGTTACGGTTTATTTTGTAATTATTGAACAATTTTTCTTCCAAAATTTAATCGTTTTATTTACTTTCTTGCAACTGGATGATTTTAAATTCTCCACACGGGGCTGCAGAGGTAGCCGATATGTAATCTGATAGGAATATGAACTCCTCCGGATCTATCAACATAAACATTATGAGAAATTAATAATTCCAAATTATGAATCAAACATTCTGAAAACGCTTATTGAGCTCGGTCTCAGCGAGACGTCTTCTTCTAAGCCGACGAAGGCTTCAAATAAATTCAAAATTTGAATTTTACTCATCTATCTTACGAAGTTACTGAAGGTGAAGGCTGTGAAAGCCGTCTTTGTGAGAATGAACTTGTGTATTTGCATATGAAGGTCAAAACTTTTGCACAATGCTTTTATTTCTCCCACAGGAAGATAGTCGCGGATCCAAAAATCTATCAGAGGCAGCCGATATGTAATCTGATGGGAATATGGATCCTTCAGTTCTTCGATCAAGACTCTCCCATGCTGATGACGAGCTGCACTCACTCACGACACAGGATCTCATAGAATGCAAGTGGGCAGTGGTTCACCGGATATTCTTGCGCTTATTTGAGAAGTCACCTTGTTTACGAGAATACAGTGATCGAATTAATGATCTAACCGAATCAAGAAACTTTGAACTCAAATCACAGCGTGCAGCAGCAGTAGGAGCAGCGCCTGAAAAGCGATTAGAATGGAAGCAAGGAAGTGCAACATTTAAAACAAACT
>JAYUJP010000010.1:0-1090 GCA_043765155.1 bacterium
CATATCTGTAGTTAGATATTGTATACCTCCGTATATAAGATAGAAGGCTGCTATTACTGCTACTAGCATAAAGAAGTAGCGGGTGATGTCGGTGATGTATTTAGATAATCCCTCTTTTTCTATTGTGTAGGTAGTTGTAGCTCCGCCGCCAAGAGGTTCGAGGAGCGTGTAAGTGTCGTCCGCAGCAAAAGAAATACCCAAACTTAAAAATAACACACAAGATAGACTCAAAATAATAAAATTAGCTTTGAGTAAAGTTCTAAGATTTATTTTTATTTTATTTTTAAAATTAAATTTTAACATTTCTTATTTATATAATAGCATATATTTTACCAAGAACACATACTTTTGTTATCATAAGTTTTTTGCCAGACAGCTCCCTCTATCGCATAATTTCTAGATTCTAAAAATCCAGTATTACATGTCTTATGATCAGTATCATCAAATGAACATTGCCATCTTTTTAAACCAGTACAATGTGAACTAGGGTTCATCGAGTTACCACCATAGCCGCCATTATAACCAGCATAGAGGTCGTAATTGGTGTAATTTTTACTTAGCCCTTGCTTTAGATATCTTGTCCCGCATTCTATATTTTTATCTGCATCATTTTCCCAGCCCGATCTGCATCCTATAGATTTTGCTGTAGAAGGAGTTATCTGCATCATGCCCACAGCACCAGCTGGACTTGTACCTATATTTACGTTTCCGTTTGACTCCTGCCATATTACTGACCTGATTATATTTTTATCTACGCCGTACTGCGCAGAATATTTTTCTATTATATCTCTATAATTATCAAAACAAGCTGAGGCATTTATACTTCTAGTTTTCTTACCACCATTACACACTACTCCGTTACCCGTCTGAGACCCTGTTGGCCACGGATAATCACCAGAGTTAATAGGTGTGCTTATTGGGGTATTACCAGGACCTGTAGCACCTGTATTAGAACCAGAACCTGCAGCTGAACTGGATCCAGAAACAGTTTTAAAATCCGGCGCACTTCTCAGCAGATCCGGGTTAATAGCGTTAAATACAGTCCAGATCGAGAAGATAAATATGAGACCCACTATTACTCTTTTTATAG
>JAYUJP010000011.1:0-8223 GCA_043765155.1 bacterium
CATATCTGTAGTTAGATATTGTATACCTCCGTATATAAGATAGAAGGCTGCTATTACTGCTACTAGCATAAAGAAGTAGCGGGTGATGTCGGTGATGTAGAGGGAGAGGCCGCTAGCCTGTACATCATAAACTTTTGTGACTCCTTGATATAGTGGCTCAAGTAAAGTATAAGAATCCTGATTTGTAGCTGTTGTAGTAGCCATATGCTAGAAACTTATTTTGATTTCTCTTTTACTATCTTGCATTAGCTTTTTGGCATGCTCAGCGTATACTGATATAATGCTTGATCCTGACTTATCACCTAGCTTAAATATTCTTGAAAAATTATTACCGGGCTGCTGCTTGCCATTTATACTCCAGATATATTTCATGTCATTGAGCTTTAGATTATCGACCGAGAAGTAAAATGGCTCAGCTATTATTTCTATTTCTTTTGACTGATTTACGATTTTATTTATTTTTATATCTGACCCTAGAACCTTTTTGATAAGACCATAAGTGTTATCTTTTTCATATAACATTAGACTAGAATCAACTGGAGTTATATTTACTCTATCAGAAATAGAGTCACTAGTTAATCTTGGCTTAACAGTTACTAATACCTCGACATTATCACCATACTCATCTACCACATTAATATTAGCAAAGCTCTTGCCGAGTCCAGATATCCTGTCTTGTATTTCGCCGTTGATCTCCCAAGTAAAAACAAGATCCTTATTGTCTATGTAACTTTTACCATCTGAGATATTAGCTATTGCAACTACGCGCATAACGCCGCCGCGCGCTACATACTTTTTACCCTTATACCAATCAGGCACATATGAGTCCGCCCCTTCCCAGATTATACTTACTGATTTTTCAAGTAATGATACCCCCGAGACAAAGTTCTTACCCTCTGGGCTAGTGACTTTTACAAGTAGGTTCTGAAAATCTTTGCCCATTATGAGTGTTATGCTTTTTTCTCCAAAGCCGCTTTTTATAACTTTTTTATCAAGTATCCAAGACACATCAGCTTTGTCCACATCAGTACTATAGCTCTCAATAGTAGCTGTAAAAGTATCCCCAACTTTTGGACTGATTGGGTCTAATTTTATAATTACACTTTTGGTATCTACCTGAGCAAGAGAAAAATTAATACTCAAAAATATTCCCAATATTAAAATATAAAAATACTTAAAACTTGTATTTAGTTTAGATTTTGTATTATTTTTATTTAAAATATTTTTTGTCATAATTTTGTTATTTATATTTATATTACTAATCATGCTATATCATATCACGCTTAAGATCGCGCAGTCTTAATATCTCGCTTGGGTCACTGGTAACTATCTGCTCCTCGGTATGACTTGCTATGACTTTTATCGCAGCTCTTTTTGTGCCGGCAAAAAATATACCTTCTCCAACATTGGACTCAAGTAGTAAGAACTTTTCCTCATCGGTCAGGTTAAAAGTTTTTTGTATTAGGTCTATTGTGGTCGGTGACTGCTTGAGTAATATTTGTATAGACGAGTTAGTGATTATAGGTATACCGTATTCACTTTTTAAAAAGTCTCCTACGTCCTGAGTTATAGTCGCTAAGCCTAGATAATATTTACGCCCGCGCTTAGCTAATCCAAATAGAAAACTCGCAGTATCTGGCGTCTTCATCATTATCCAGGCCTCATCTACTACAAGAAGTCTCTTACGCAAGTCCTTTCGCACAGCATTCCAGATATAATGAGTAATTAAAAACATAGCTACAGGCTTGAGCTCATCCTCCATGTCACGTATCGAAAAAGAGACACATTTTTGATTAATATTTACATTGGTCGGATTATTTAAAAATCCAGCCCAAGACCCCTTGGTATATTTTTGTATTCTCTCAAGTATTGACTCAGTACCATCAAGACCAGCGAGTACCAGCTCAAAATCAGAAAGTAGCGGCGGATCTATATCCGAAAAATCTGTATCAGGAGTAATATCCTTGATAGCATAAGTCTCTGTTATGGCCCTATCTATGAGGGCATCCTCACCAGGAGTAAGGCCGCCAAGCATCACACGAAATAATCCCACAAGGGTAATAATATTTGTACGTAGTACATCACTCATGCTCTCATCAGGACCAGGAAGTGGCAGCTCAAACGGATTAATGTGATGTTCACTATTAAGCGATATATTAAAATATCTTCCTCCGACAGCGTCAGTAAGCGCCTCATACTCGCGCTCAGGGTCAATAATAATAACATTAGTATCCCACATCATAGTACGAAGTATCTCGAGTTTTGAGAAAAAAGATTTACCCGATCCCGACTTTGCAAAAGTTATACTATTGTAATTCTCAAGTGAGAACCTATCAAAAAGTATAAGTGATCCATTGTGTCTATTGATACCATACAGTATACCCTTATCGCTAGTTAGGTCAAAAGATACGAAGGGAAAAGTCGAAGATAGCGGCGAAGTATTAAGCTTTGTTTTGATATTAAGCATATCCCTAGCGATAGGAAGATTAGATATTATACCTTGATCCTGCTGAAATAGTGCGGGGCGAAATTGTATAAGTGAGCTCTCGAGTATGCTCTTGAGCTCTTTTTCAACACGGTCTAGATCATCATCGCTCTTGGCGTATAATGTTATATAAACTCCCACCTCAAACATTTTCTCTTGGGCCGTCATGAGGTCATCACGTAGTGACTCAAGGTCCTCATACGCAGTCTCCAGCATTGGGTCACGCACCAACCCCTTTTCTTCACGCACCATCATCTGAGACTGTACCTCGGCGACTTTACGCTGGAACTTTTTCATAATCTCTCCAGTATCAACTGGGGAAATATGTATAGATACGTCAAATACACGGTCAAGATTGATAAGTGGTGACAGCCAATTATCATTAAGGTAACGCGGATATGACATTATAAAGTAAGTACGCCCCTTAATATCTCCAATAGTAAAGTCTTTGGATGAGACCTCGAGCGCCGAAGGCGCTAGCGTATCCTTGAGCGACATAGTCGCCTGCTCATATATTTCACTAGGTAGCGTCGGTAATGCTGCCTGAGTATTTTCTTTTTTACCAAATATTGTATCCATTATGCTCATACTGTTATTATTTATTTTCTAATTTTAAATTTTGTACTCTGTTACTTTAATTAATTAAAGTCTTAGCCTCACCGCCTGGATTAAATAATTCGTAAAATAATTCTATCACCTCTTCTGTTTCTAATTTTTTGAGCTTGAGGCCACATCTAGACAGTCCAGAGGTAACAACTGATACACGCTCCTCCAGCTGCTGCTTAATTTTACCCAAGTCTGACAATGATTCTCCTACGCTAGACTTTGTAGATGATAACATAGAGGTTATACTACCAACTGATTTTGACCCAGTTATGGCCGGCGTATACGGGACTATGACAAAAAACTGCTTCTCCATTATGTTAACCTCTGAGACAAAGTTTTTGATATAATCTATATACTCTATGGTTTGTAGCTTTAGTAATTCTCCGTCTATAAATTTTACCCTGTCTTGGAGTGAGGCCAGGTACCCATCTATATTTGCTCGCCTGGACTTTGCAAATATCTGAAGAGAAAAATCAAGCGAGTTAAAAAAGTTTTGAAATTGAGCCACTATCGCCGCCTGCTCATCAGAACTTTTTAGGGCTAGATTAAGTGAGTTGGTTATGAGTATCTCGACATAGCTACCATCATCAAGCTCCACCACACCGTCATGTATAGTTTTAATTGGGACAAATTTTTGTGATGCGTCACCTTTCATAATAAAATATAATTTATACTATTATTATAACATGCTAAGAAGTTATAAAATTAATTACTATCCACTAATTGCTACTCACAATTTATTCCTATTAATTTAGATTAATTAGTTATTATCTACTCTTGTATCTAGACCAAGAGCCAAGTCTTTTAGATTAGTCCTATTGGACTTTGGTATAAGGTCCTTATTATCTGCATGCTGTACTACTTGCTTGGTCTCTATATTTTCTTGCTTTACTTTTCTCCATGTATATAGATTAGTCTTGGCATAATAATTGATAGCATGCTCCATGACTTCGACAAAGCTCTGATTATTAATTTTTACAAAAGCGAGTGCCAAAAATACCGCTGCAAAAGGTGAGGCTATTAGTAAACCTAATATTTTTGACCCTGTGAACCGCAGTGATATGTATGTCACGCCTGCAGCACCGAGACAATAAGCTGCTTGCTTCCAAGTTAATGGCCCTAATATTTTGTCCTCTATATCTATAAATTGTGGTACTCTGAATTGCATATTTTTACTTTATATTTTTTAATTGCCGACTTGTTTTATTTTTTCTGCGTCGCTATCCTCAGCGCTTGGTAGCTCACGGTATACGTCATGCATAACGTCATTTTTTATCATCGGTATTTCTTTTTTAGCTTGAGTATTTTCTGTTTGAGGTATACTTTCTTGAACCCTCTTACCTTCATAATAATCCAAAACTACAGGACCCATCACATCTTTGCCGTACGCGTCTTGTATTATATTACGCAGCGGCTTGGTGTCTACTTCATTACTTACAACTTTTATCTCTTGAGGGGCTGTATTTAATTTTGAAAGTATATAATCTTTTATATCTTTTACTACTTGTGTTACTGTCTGCTCATTTTGCATACCGCATTCATTTTTTATACCATCTTCTAATTTTTCATAATCACTGATTTTAAGTATGTGCATAATAGTCTCTAGCTCTACACTTTCACCCTGATCAGGGGTTAACTTGTTAACTTTTAATATGAGGTCAACAGTATCCCTAAAGTATCCATCCATAAGAAAAGCCTTGACCGAGCTCTCGGCTTTTTCTATTTCTATATTTATATCTTGTTGTAATTGTGGATTAAGCATATTATTTATTTTTAAAAATATTTATCAGAATATAATTTTTCCTATTTTATTTTAACATATTTTTGATTTAATCTTTACTTTTTTAAATTAGCAGACTGTTCTGAAGTAAGGGCTGGATTAGAGTCAGAAGTATTAGCTGCAGGACTAGTTGAATTAGATTTTTTTCCTCCGCGTAGAAAAACTGCAGCGTTAGATACACCTTTACCTGTTGCGAAGGCAGCATTAGCAATTCTATTTGTGTTTTTATATTGGTCTGCAGTATTTTGCAATTTTAACTCTTGAGAGCCTTCGGACTTACTCGCACCCATCATCTGATCAAGTCTTACTCCTTCTTCTTTCAATTTTAATATTCTAGCTTTTTGAG
Organism: bacterium; assembly: GCA_043765155.1. Lineage (GTDB taxonomy): Bacteria > Patescibacteriota > Minisyncoccia > Phycocordibacterales > UBA5272 > JAUPVO01. The sequence continues at coordinate 5,218 of JAYUJP010000011.1, forward strand.
TAGCTATGTCGTTATTATTTGCTTCTATTCCTATTTTATAGGTTGTATTTTTATTAGCTTCTGTTAATTTTGATATACTTTGCTCTAAAGACTTTATTTCTAATTCTTTATTTTCTTTTAAAGATTTATTTTCCTCTTCTTTTTTTAGTCTCTCAGAACTCGCTTTTTCCATCTCAGCTCTCATACCTGCATTTTCCTTGTCATCCACTTCCTTTGCATCTAGGTACGCGTCAGCATTACTTGATGAGACTCTGTTAGCTTGCAGATTATCTTTATTTTCTAACTTTCTTGCTTTTGCTTTTTCTATATCAGAATCCGAGACTATACCCAGCTCCCTACTTAGCTGACCATCTGTTTTGCCTGCATTTTTAGGATCAAGCTTGGCACTAACAATCGCAAATTTATTTTTATCGCCCCTTGCTTTATACAGTTCATCACGTAGTGCCGGATTAGCATTTATGGCACCTTTGTTATTTTCTATAAAGTCACTCTGATCTTTATTCATCTTGTCTTTGGCTTGATTATTTTTATCAGCTGTTGAGGTAGTAGTTCTACCACCAATGGTTACTTTTGCATTAGCCATCTTGTCACCCGCTAGTGACATTCCGCTCGCTACACGTCTACTTATAAAGTTTCCATTTTGAGCTTTATCTTTTAACCATTTTGAGCTAGCAATAGCAGCGCCAGCACGTCCCGCTACGCCACGTATTGCGAATCCAGCGCCGCCGGTCGCGACTCCGAGGCCGATATTTTTCATACCTGATCCTACAAATCCGCCAATAGCACCGCCGAGTCCTGTCGAGACTTTATTAGCTGCAAAAACTGCCAGAAGTAAAGCTAATATAGCAAGTATCATCGAGGCAGAGCCACTTACTGCCCCCGCAGCATTTTGTATTGAAGATATATCTGCTCCACCACCAATCTCTTTTGTGGCTTTCAAGAACCCAAAAGACACCCAAAGACCTAACATAAGTACAGGTCCAAAGAGTAATTGCCCTATAAAGTTGTCGCGCCATATTTGATTTATCTTTTCCATAGACTTAAAAGAAGAAGTCAAAAACATTAATGGTGAGAATATGACACATACCAATAAAACAATAGCTCTGAGTAAAATCATAATGGCTGAATACAAAAATACAAAAAATGTAGCCGCTAAAAATACTATAGCAAGAGCCATAGTGGTCCAATTAGTATATCCTGTAAAATTTCTTGGTGCAAAGCTAGCTACCTCAGTCACTAGTGAGCTTATACCTGTATAACTCATCAAAATATCTGATAGTTTTGCGCTAGGACTATACCCAGTTATACCTCCACGTATAGATAATGATAAAAAGTTAGAGATATCTATTGCGAATTTTGAAAAAGCAAAAGAAAAATTAACAAATACTGCAAATATTATTATCTTGATCAGTGACTTTTTAAAATCAAGTTCCTCGCTACCGAGCATATATCTTACCCCTACATACATAGCCGAGAAAAACATCAGTATATTTGTAACATCACGAATAACAGCCCAAGATTTATAAAGCCAAGCCTTGTCTTGTCCTGATACTCCATCTTGTAAAAATAAAGTTTTTATGTTTAATACATAACCATCTACAGCCAGATCAAATAAGCCTGCCGACAATCTGGCAAAACCCCCTATAACCTCTAAAATAACTTTCATTAGACCGTATACAATGTAACAGCCAGCTTGCTTAACACCCCCGACTATACCGTTAGTCCAGCTAAGATCCTCACAAAAAGTTGTAACTTGGTTTACTTTGCTCGACGGAGTGAGTACTCCTGTTGTACTATTGAATGTTCCTGTATTAGTGTCCCCAGTACACTCACCACTTATGCCGCCACCCGTTGGCATACCCATAGCGTCATATGTTACGGTGCTGACGCAGGGAGTATTAGATGCAGGCCTAATTAGCGGTGCTACAGACTCTGAGGTGGGTGCTGTATTGCTATTGTACCCTTCTGGCTTATTGCTATTATCCTGACAAGAATTAAACCCTGTATCAAAATATTGGCCAGCTGGGCAGGTTTTAGTTGGTTGTGCTTGCGCGTAAGAAGTCTTTAGATTTAAAAAAGAAAAAGATGAAAATAAGAAAAAAGAAATTAATAATAAGCTTACAAAGTTTTTAGGTAATAAACTTTTAAACAAAATATTTTCACTAATGAGCGAAACATTATCAAAAATATTTAGGTCTAAACTAGCTATTTTATTTTTAATTTTACTTATAAACATTTTTTATATTGCGCGTATTAATTACTCCCACTATTATCTACCAAAGGCTCTCTGATAGCTTGGCATTTTCCTAGCTCAGACAAAATGATATCGTCACCATTCTCAGAAGACCCAAAATTGTTACTTTTGTTAACGAGCATTGCCTCTATTTCTTTTTCTATTTTGACATATAGTCCATAAGAGTCGTTAGATAAAAATGAATCTATAAGGTTCTGTGGGGTCCCTATTGTACCTTCAACACCTATTTGTCCGATAGAATTTTTAGAATCTCTTATCTCCCAATATCCTTTATTTAATATATCTTCACTAGCGCTAAGATTATTGATCCTGGTGTATATAGTCTGTATCGATTCAATACTTCTAGTTGTTACAAGATCATTAAATGCTCGCAGAAGATTAACCTGAGCATCAAAAGCTTTATCTTTTTTTGACTGCAAATCAATTATTACACCACTAATTCTAGAAGCCTTCTCTTTTATGCTAATTGGAACATTTTCAGGATATGCCGCTCTTGGTGTGTACCTAGGAGAATTAGTTATAGACTCTTTTATTCTATAGCATTCTGCTACGGTATTATAAGAACTTAATAAGTTTCTGTATGCAGCTAACTCTTTATCTATAAATCTTATCTCTTTTTCATTCTGATCGGTGGTGCTTTGAATCTGAGGCCTTAACACTTTTATTATTTGCTGCTTTACAGATTCCACATCACCGTCTGAATTGTTATTGTTGTTATTGTTATTGTTATTGTTATTGTTGTTATTGTTATT
>JAYUJP010000012.1:0-1057 GCA_043765155.1 bacterium
TTACTACACGGGTAAAACTGTGGAATTTAGTGCTTATGATTTTGGGCAATTATTGCGTGAACAACTACATTAAATGTCATCAAGTTACTGAATGAAAAATGAAGATATCGGGCTTAGTCCAATTCGCTGGTTTGCTACGCTACAAAAAATTTATGAAAATGGAGGGGCCTATCAAAATTAGTTGCACTACATACATTCAAACAAAAAAATTTATGTTCAGTTCAAGGTAAATTAGCTGCGTTTTCAGTAGCTGGGGCTGAAAGGCATAAAACTCTGCGCCTTGTGCTGCACGATAATAGGATCGCTGTAGAAGAAAATAGACAAAAAAACTCGCAGATTTAATGTCCGCTAAAGAGGCATTAGATCGGTTAGTGGCGCATACGCTTGCGGTTAGCTCTCAGGAAGTTTTCGCCCCCTTGAAGAATTATTTTTCTATGCGGTATCGCGCAAATGAGCATGCTCCACGTTTCTGCATCAAACTCTTAAAGAAGCAAGAAGGCGGTGATGTCATATACACATTCGCCCGAGATCAAGGTGCTCCATTCAAAGGTGAAATTAATTTCGAAACTGCATGTGAAAAAAATACCGGTTTTCAGGATGTTTCTCAAAGTGGAAGTCCATATTTTTGCAACGATATTACCGCGCAAAAAGGTGCTTATAAAAATCCGAGATTGAATCCTGATAGGGTGAGGAGTTATAGATCTTCGGTCAAGATGTCAGTAAAAAGATATTTTGCGAAAAATCCAATTGCAGATGAAGAGTGGATAAATTGTTGGATTGACGGGGATGACAAAAAAGTCCACCAGCCTCTAGTTGCTATAAATCTACGTTAATTCTGCCTATGACGTTATTGCCTTCGCAGGTGACTGAGGAGTTTGTATCTGCTTACAATAAACACTGGCCTCAAGTTCAAAAAAATACAATTTTGGCTATCTTTGTACTGACTGCCACGAAGTTGACTTTTTAAAGACTACGATAAAGTAGCACTGTTCGCACAGGCAGATTTATTTTCCTTGTTTTTAATCGAAGCATGCTCGCTCACCATTCACTCAACTAC
>JAYUJP010000013.1:0-7955 GCA_043765155.1 bacterium
ACAGTAGACACTAATACCCCTGGAGCCTATACTCTGACTTATAGAGCAGTATCAGGAGATAAGACTAGTTCTGAGACCAGGACTATTACTGTGGAGTAAGTTAAAAATTTTCATTTATAAAAGATATGGTATAATAATTATATGCAAGAACAAGAAATTAAAAATATAATAACAGAAGGTGATGTATGTGAATTAAAACCAGAACAAAATTCTGATCTGCATAAGCATAACAAATTCTTCTGGTATATAGTTACCCTGTGTTTTACTTTACTTATAATAACTTTGTTATTTATAAATGGGGGAGCGGTTATAAGTAGAATATAATACAGAGTTTTCTAAAAAAAGTAAAATTAAATATTTTGCTATTTTGTGATATAATACGAGTACAAAAATAAACACAAGAATAGACACATATGTACAATTTTCAAAATTTTGACTCAAAGATAACTGACTCGGTAGAAAGATTAGCTAGTGACCTCCGCAGTATACAGACAGGACGCGCTACGCCAATGGTACTCGATAATGTAATGATAGACGCTTATGGCTCAAAGATGTTAGTCTCGCACCTAGCAAGCGTAGGTATAGAGGATGCTAAGACACTTCGTGTTATGCCTTTTGATAAGAGTGTATTAAAAGATCTAGAACAAGGTATCAATAATGCCAACTTAGGTCTATCTGTAGCCTCAGATAGTGACGGACTGCGCGTAATATTCCCGATGTTAACTACAGAAAGGAGAGTGCAGTATGTTAAGCTCGCCAAAGAAAGATATGAGGATGCAAAAGTCAAAATAAAACTAAGTAGAGAAGACAGTAAAAAAGATATAGAGGCTAAAAGTAAAGAGGGATCATATGGTGAAGATGATAAGAAAAAATTCTTGGATACTTTGCAAAATAAAGTCGACGCAGCACACTCAAGTTGTGAGGCCATGCTTGGCAAAAAGGAGGGAGAAATTATGGGTGCATAATGATAAAATTCTTATATGATACTAAATATAATAATATTCTTAGCGGTACTGCTCACTCTTGTTATGATACATGAGCTGGGTCATTTTGTAGCGGCTAAGCTTTCAAAGATGAGGGTGGAGGAATTTGCTTTTGGATTCCCCCCAAAATTACTTTCTAAGAAAATCGGTGAGACTACTTATGCTTTTAACGCATTGCCTATTGGCGGTTATGTAAAGATAACAGGTGAAAGTTTTGATGAGGAGGAGAGGGAAAAATTAAAAAGTGACAAATACGCTTTTCAAAATAGACCTAGAATATTGCAGCTATTTGTTCTGCTTGCCGGAGTTTTTATGAACCTGGTGCTCGCCTGCGTACTATTCTTTTTTATAAATATTCAGAGCCACCTGATAGATGCGACTAATACCGGATATGCAAAATATGTAACTAACCCTAAAATATATGTAGCTAGTACTATACAGAATTCTCCGGCTGAGAGTGCTGGCCTCATAAGTGGTAGCGAAATAGTCTCAATGTCTGTAGAAAAGATTAACACAAATAATGTGTTAAAGGCAGATCTTAGTAGCGCTAAGAATGTTGTAGAATTTGTAAAAGCGCATAATGAGGAGAGTATAACTATAGTATATAAAAATCCTAAAAATTATAATTCAAAAGACATTAAGCTAATAAATAAAACCTCAACCTCGACTATTTCGGCGGTGTACGGGTTAGTGCCGGACAAAAAGTCAGTTGGTATGAGCGTAGTATACGGTGAGTATCTTAATCTTAGCTTTTCAGAATCTGTTAAGCTAGCTGTATATGATACCTATAATTATACCAAGCTAACTATACTTGGACTCGGCGATATATTTTATAAATTAGTTAAAGGTGAAGGAGTTATGGACTCACTTTCTGGACCAGTAGGCATAGCCAAAATAGTCGGCAACGCAAGCAGTGCAGGAGTGGAAAATCTATTTTTTATAATTGCTATACTCTCTATCAACCTAGCAGTATTTAACATACTCCCTATACCAGCTCTAGATGGCGGCCGTATATTATTTGTATTATATGAGGCTATAACTAGGAGAAGTATTAATTATAAGCTTCAATACTATATGAATGCGATAGGATTTCTATTACTTATCTCGCTCATGCTATTTACTACTTATTTTGATATAATAAAACTTTTTAAATAATTAAATATAATAATATTTTGTGTACAATTTTTTATAAAATATATTTTTATATGTTACTATTAACTATATAATTATTTTTTAAATGAAAGTCTCAAAAGTTTATAGCGCGCAGGTCTCGGGATTATCAGGCACATGTATAAGTGTGGAGACAGACGTGAGTACCGGAGTATATAGCTTTGTGATAGTCGGTCTCCCTGATCAGAATGTGAGCGAGTCCAAGGAACGCGTACATGCGGCCCTCAAAAATAGTGGCTACGATAGTCCAAAGAGTCGTAACCATAAACTCACTGTGTCATTAGCACCGGCTGACATAAGAAAAGAGGGGCCAATATTTGATATGGCTATTGCCATATCCTACCTCGTATCTGTAGGTGATATAAAGTGTGAGTATATAGACGAGTGTATATTTGTCGGTGAGTTGTCACTTGTGGGTGAATTACAAAAATTAAAAGGTGCGCTCGCTATAGCGAGAACAGCCCATAAGAACAAGTACAAAAAATTATTCTTACCAATACAAAATGCAAAAGAGGCAGCACTTATTGCTGGCCTCGAAGTGTACGGGGTAGAAAATATCAAGCAGGTCGTACAGCATCTAAAAGGTGAGATAGTTCTAGAAGTTACTCCAACCCAAGAGATACCTCATAATAAGAATTCTTATCCGGATATTAGTGAGGTTAAGGGGCAACAACTTGCTAAGCGGGCGCTACTTATAGCCGCCGCAGGCGGCCACAACATATGCCTTTACGGTCCTCCAGGTACGGGTAAGACTATGATGGCCAAGGCTTTTGCTGGTATACTTCCAGCACTTTCATTTGATGAGTCACTCGAGGTGACCGGTATACACTCTATAGCAGGAGCAAGTAATAGCATAATCTCGCATCCGCCGCTTCGTGCTCCGCATCACACCAGTAGTTATGTTTCTATTATTGGAGGTGGTAGCGTACCAAAGCCTGGCGAGATAACTCTCGCTCACCGCGGGGTATTATTTTTGGACGAATTCCCCCAATATTCTACCGAGGCACTTGAGGCAATGCGTGAGCCGCTTGAGGATGGGATTGTTCGTATAAGTAGAGCTAGGGGTAGTGAGGTATTCCCAGCAGAGTTCATATTACTTGCTGCCATGAACCCATGTCCATGTGGATACCTGGGGTCAAAAGTAAAAGAGTGTATATGTAGAGCTGGTGACATAGAGAGATATCAGAAAAAGATATCAGGACCAATTATGGACCGTATAGATTTGTGGGTATTTGTTCAAAATATTTCTTATGAGGAACTCTCTAAAAAAAGCAATGAGGAAAAGTTATCTGACAATATGCGCGCTCAGATAATCACGGCGCGTGATATGAGTAAGAAAAGATTTCAGGTAAAAAATATAGAAAGTAAGTTAGAAAAAAGTGAAGATAATAAATTAGATAGTAAGAAAATAAAATATAAACTCAACAAGTCCCTCTCGGGTAAGGAGCTAAGTATTATGTCACCGCTCGGTGAAAAGGAGACAGAGATACTTAATAATCTCGCTAGCAAGTTATCAATTAGCCCCAGAGCTTATCATCGCATGATAAGGGTAGCGCGTACTATCGCAGACCTTGATAACAGTGAGCATATAAAAGATGTACACATTATTGAGGCTTTTCAGTATAGACCAAAATTAAATTAAAAAGCCTCGTCTTAGTTCTAGTTGACTTTTATATATATTAGTACTATAATATAGTACTAATATATATAAATAATAAAAATATGACAACAATAACAATACCAATAGATTTAACACTTCTTAATTTTATAAATACCGAGATAAGTGAAGGTAATGCTGAGTCAAAAGCTCATATAGTTAGATATGCTCTTAATAAATTAAAAGATGAAAGGGTTTTGTCTAGAATAAAAGAAGCGGAAGAAGATATAAAAAATAATAGAGTTTATAGTGGGGATCTTAGAAAAATAATATCTAAAATGTAGCATGTACAAGGTAAGCTTTATAAATAGAAAAATATGAATATAAGTTATACGTCTAGATTTTTAAGATCTTTTAAAAAATTAAGTCCCCAGTTACAAGAAGATGGGTACAAGGGTATAGATTTATTTAAAAATAAAAATAATCACTCAAAACTATCTTTGCATAAGCTAAAAGGTAAGCTAGCTAAGAAATACTCTTTTAGTATTAATTATTCTCATAGAGTAATATTAGAAATATCTGATGATAATGCTATATTTTTGGACATAGGTGATCACAGTATGTATGAGAATTTTTCTTAAAATGGATTAGCTGCGCCGCGTATTTCAAAGTGTAGATGCGGCCCAGTAGACTTGCCGCTATTGCCACTAGTACCTATATTTTCACCCTGCACTACTGACTGACCGGTACTTACATAAACCTGATTCATGTGGGCGTAAACGGTTTGAGTCCCATTAGGGTGAGAGATAATAATCATACTACCATAACCACCATTATATCCTCCCTGCTTAGCGACCTGTACTGTACCATTTGCGGCAGCGAGTATAGTGCTACCAACCGATGCTCCTATATCTATACCATTATTACCATGTAGACCTTGAGTCTTTACACCTCCAATTATAGGACGCACATAATATCCTGCCCCAGCACTAGCATATATTCTTTTCTGTTTTGGTTTTTTTATAGTATCTTTCGAGTTATTTTTCTTCTTTGGTGCATCAACATATATCTCTCCGTCGGGTATTACTATTTCTTCGTCCAGTCCTAGACTAGCAATAATATCATTATTTTTGATATTATTAAATTCAGAAATTTCTTTTTCGTCCCCTTTGTACTTTTTGGCTAGACTTGCTAGCGTATCACCTTTTTTTATCTTATGCCTCACCCCAGATACAGGTAATATTATCAGAGTGTCACCAACTACTAGCTTTTCGTTTTTAATGTCATTAGCCCATATTATAGTATTTTTGCTAACGTCATATAGCTTAGCTATATCTTTTAAGGTGTCCCCCTCTTTTACCTCATAGACCGCAATTGTATCATTTTGTATTAGCTCCTCCTCAGTCGAAGATCTTAGTGGCCCCACCGCAGAGCTCAGTACATCACCATCACTAAGCACACTCACTTTTGTATCAGTACTATTTTTCTCTATTCTATTTTTAGAATTAGGCTTTAGTACAAAATCTTCGGACTCGGCCACACTCTCTACGCTTGAGATAGATTCCTGCTTTACACTCACGGCAAATAGATTTTTCATTTTTGTCATAGTGCTAGTAACACTACTTGATAATATATCAGATAATCCAGCTGCATTTGCCTGCTTTGCACCAGATAAAAATAATACAGCAAAAAATATCACAAATGTTGTATGTGAGATTATAAAAGCCACTTTTATTTTATTTGGGTTAGATTTTTGCATAATACTAGCTTTTACTTATTTGTATAAAATTGTTTTAACCATTTTATATTTTTTGTATAGGCTTTGTACTTTGGAGTTAATTTTTATAAGCTATTTTCGCTGCTGTACTTGTTTTTGCTTACTTAACTTCTTATACACATATTAACAGTTTTTTATACATAAATCAAGTATAAATATTCACTTTGTATTGTATAATATATGTTATGAATCAGTCAGGACCATCTACAAACCCAATATTTTCAGCTCCACCAAAAGCTAATTTTCATGAGCAAATGAAAAGATTGGCCAAAGACCTAGAATCAGGAAATGAAAAATCAGGTGACCTTTTAAGACTTAAGAATTATGAAAATAGATTAAATTTACAAAGAAGTGAAAAAAATAATTCGCTTTTTAATAGCGGGGTAGATGTAGATACAACTGATAAAAATCACACAGCCATAACTTTTGACGACAATGTCACCAAAAAATTTTTGATAGACAGAGAAGAGAAATTAGGCTCTCCCACCTCAGTGGCGCGAGCTAGAAAAGTTTTTGGAGGTGAGATAAGATCTAAGACTGCAGAACTAGAGGAGAAAATTAAAAAAGCTGAAATAGAACTAGCAGATACTACAAAAGATTTGTCTTACTATAAAGCTGCTCACTCTAGAATTTTTATAGATCTAAGAGATGCCCAAGTTTTAATTGATCAAAAAAGTAACAGATTACAAGAACTAGAAAAAGAAAAAAATAATATATTAGGAGGAGGATATGAGGACAAAGTAAAAAAAGAAGTTCAAAGCAGATTCAATGCAATGGAGGATTATTATAAAGATCTTCAGAATAATTTTGACTCATTAAAAAAAGAAAATGAAAAATTAAATATAAAAATCAAAGAATTAGAAAATGCCCCTAAAGCAAATAATCTAGACACTTCAAATACTGTAAATACTTTAGCTCAAAAACCAAATAGTAATATTAATTTTCAAGATGTAAATGATAATTATAAACTAGCTCTAGAAGTAGCAAAAACCTTTAAAAATATTACAGAGTTAAATAATTACACAAGAGATATTTTTCTTGACCTTACTTACAGATTTAAAAATACTGAGCAACCTGAAATTACTACTCGTATAAATGCAGAAAAGAAAGCAAGAGATGTTCTTGGATTTTCTTTCGGGCCAACACCTAATGGAGTTTTTGATGAGAAAAATGGCGACAAAAATACTTTTGCAGGTGTGATGAATGAGAGGTTTAAGGAGCTACAAAGTCAAGCTATATTAGATACAGAACAAAAATCTAAATCTGTATACCAGACAAGAACTGCTATAAATAAGCCGCTAGATGTTGATGAAGCTTCTAGGTATCAAGGTGAACAAGATAATAATTCTAATAAAGAAGCTAGAGAGGACCAAATTAGAAGATTGTTTAATTTTAAAAATGACATAAAGCAATCTCTGCTCAAAGGTGAGAGATTTAACCTACCAGAATTAAGGAAAAAATATAGTGTAAGTAAAAATGGCGTATCTAAAGTATTAGCAGAAATTAAAAATGAAGCTCAGGCTAAAGTAAATAAAATAGATCTAAAGCCAGAAATTAAAATAGAACAACCACAACCACAACCACAACAAATACAAAATTCGCAAGTAGAATTACCAACAATAAATAGTGTGAGTGGTGAGATTGGAAAATTAGAATCAGATCTTGATATTTTGCAATTAGATTTTAAAGAGGGTGCAATAAATAGCGGTATAAAAACAAATGCAGAGGTATTTAAAAAAGGACTAAGAGAAATGTTAGCCCGCGTTGGAGTTATAAGCGGCAATATATCTGCTATACCACCTAAAAAAAGTAAACCTTTTAATGAGTTAAAACCTGTTAGAAAGATGGGGCAGTCAGAAGAATTGTATAAACAAAAAGTAAAAGAGTGGCAAGTCAGAAAAGATAAGTCTCAAGAAAATGATAGTAAATCTAACCCCAACGGAGAACTTAGAAAGCAGCTACAGAGCATAAGAACCAGTATTCTAAACTCTCTAGACATAAAGGGCGCAGAGAAGAAAATAATAGAATCACATGAGAGCTTGGCTGCCTCTCTTGAAAGGCAAGAATTAGAAGTGACAGAATTTGTAAAAAAGTATAAAGCGGATCTTAAGACAAGCAAAGATGATAAAGACGAGGCGGCCTCTATTAAAAGGAGGGGTATGTTCGGAGTGCAAAGAAGATTAGCTGAACTAAACAAAACTAATGCCACAGAGAATCACGAAGTTTTTATAAAGGGTGAGCTTGTAAAAATGCTAAAGGACATAGAGGGAGAGGTGGGGCCAGATAAGAAAAATAAGGACCTAAGTACATTGACCGACTTTTTGTATACCGATACAAAATTTGTATTAAAAATAAAAGACGTTGACGGTAAAGATAGAGTAATGACTCCAAATGATTTTAGAAAAGCGAGTGAGGGTGAGAATCTTAT
>JAYUJP010000014.1:0-1031 GCA_043765155.1 bacterium
AGACTTGCCCACTATTAAAACCTCTTTCATGATTAATACATGAAGATTCAAAATGTGTTGAAATCAGATAGACTTTGTAGAGCTATTACAGGATTAGATATAAACGCTTTCAATAGACTACTTGAAAACTTTACTTGGGTTTACGATCAAGAAATGCATAAACAACATAAACAAAACTGTAAATTTAGAAAATATGGAGGTGGTAGAATTGGGGCCTTTAGTACTCATGCTGATAAGTTGTTACTGGTTTTATTCTTTCTCAAAGTATATCCAACAGAAGAAGTAATGGGACTATTCTTCGATGTTTGGGCTTCTACGGCTGGAATAAGACTAAGAAAATTTAAACCAATCCTAGAGCTAGCATTAAAGCATGTTGGAGTATTACCAATTAGAAAGATTCCTAGTATTGATCAATTATTAAAAGAGTTTCCTGAATTAAAAGAAGTGTATATTGATTGCACAGAAAGACCAGTGCAACGTAAAATTAATAAGAAACAAACTGGTAAAACTTATTCTGGTAAAAAGAAGAGAAATGGTAAAAAGAATCTGACAGTTAGTGGGAAGGGTAAAACTAATGATAGGCGAGAAATACTAGTTTTGTCTCCAACTAGAAATGGTAGAAGGCACGATAAAAAAATAGCTGACAAAGATCAAGTTTATCAATATATTCCTGAATCGATTAAAGTTTATCATGATGGTGCTTTTATTGGAACTGAAAAAGAGCATACTAACTCCTATATTCCTAAGAAAAAAACTAAACTTATCCCCTTAACAGAAGAAGAGAAATGGTTTAATAAGTTAATTTCATCTATTCGTTGTACAGCAGAACATTCTAATTGGGGTTTAAAAAGACTTAATTCAATATCTCATGTTTTTAGACATAAACTGTCTCAAACTGAAGATCAATTAATCTATTTAGCAACAGGTATTTGGAACTTTCATTTATTACATCTTACATAGAATTAAATTAAGTAAGATAAGACAGCGTCTTCTAGTGTAATTATTTGTAATGTTTTAATAGTGGGCATGTC
>JAYUJP010000015.1:0-27469 GCA_043765155.1 bacterium
GTTCCAAGTATAGTCGAGACTCCGGCGGGGGTGATTTTGCTGACATCGCTGGAGACAAAGTTTGCAGTATACACATTACCTGCGGGGTCTATGGTGATGCCGTAGGGTCTAGAACCTGTAGTTCCAAATATACTCGACACTCCGGCGGGGGTGATTTTGGTGACATCACTGGAGTCAAAGTTTGCAGTATATATATTACCTGCGGGGTCTATGGTGATGCCTCTAGGGTTAGTGCCTGCAGTTCCAAGTATGGTCGAGACGCCAGCGGGGGTGATTTTGCTGACATTGTTAGAGGATTGGTTTGTTGTATATATGTTACCTGCTAGGTCTATGGTGATGCCGAAGGGGCCAGAACCTGTAGTTCCAAGTATAGTCGAGACTCCGGCGGGGGTGATTTTAGTGACGTTGTTAGAGCCACTATTCACAGTATATATATTACCGGCGGGGTCTATAGTGATGGCGCGAGGAGTTATCCCTCCTGCTGGGCCAGAGAATGTACTAGGTATACCGGCGGGAGTGATTTTGGTTACATTATTAGAGCCCGAGTTTGCGGTATACACATTACCGGCGGGGTCTATGGTGATGCCGAAGGGGCCAGAACCTGTAGTTCCAAATATTGTTGATGTTGGGGTTGCGGTGGCAAAGCCATAACTAGAGCTAGCAAAAGTAAGTTTTGATAATCTTAGCCCGGAGGTGTTAGCTGCATCTGAATATATTTCTAATTTATTGCCTGGGGTTGGTGTACCTATACCTATATTGCCGGCCCCTATTCCAGTTAGTCCTGTGCCATATATTAGGTTACCTATAGAGAGCTGATTAGAGCCATTAGGATTAGCTACATTAGTGTTGACCCCTAAGAATATGTTGTTATCACCTGAGGTCTGAAGATAACCTGCTGAGCCTCCCATGGCTACGTTGTTATTACCTGTAATATTGCTAGATAGAGATCCCACTCCATTCGCAGTGTTAAAGACACCTGTGGTGTTAGCCTGAAGAGAACCTGCTCCATTCGCAGTATTGCCATATCCTGTGGTGTTACTACTTAGTGAGTTTACTCCGTTCGCAGTGTTACTATCTCCGGTAATATTGCTATATAGGGAGCCTAATCCGTTTGCAGTGTTAAAGCTACCTGTGGTGTTAGCCCCAAGAGATCCCGCTCCATTTGCAGTATTATTCTGACCTGTAGTGTTATCCTGAAGAGCCCTTGCTCCGTTTGCGGTATTAAGATTACCTGTAGTATTATCTCGAAGAGACCCCACCCCATTTGCAGTATTGCTAGATCCTGTTGTATTAAGCAATAGAGAAATGAACCCACTTGCAGTGTTAAAGCTGCCTGTAGTGTTATCCTGAAGAGCCCCTACTCCGTTTGCGGTATTAAGATTACCTGTAGTATTATTTATTAATGACGCTCTTCCCACTGCTGAGTTACTGTTTATTTCTCCTGCTCCGTAGCCGATAAATCTATCCCCAAAGATGTTTCCTGCTACTGTTAGCTTTTCGTTTGGGGTTGTAGTGCCTATGCCCACATTCCCAGCTCCTGAGAAGTTTAAGTTAAATCCTGCTAGCCCTATATCTGTATTTTGAGTTAGATTACCCCCTAATATAAACTGTGTTCCGCTAGCAACTATGCCATTTGAGGCTGAATATGACCCTGACACTAAGCTAGTTGTCGCTAACACTCCGTTCACGTTAGAGGTAAGTGTATTGGTTGAGGTGGCAAAGGATAGGGAGTTGGTGGTGACTGGAGTTGTAACAGTTGAAAGCACCACATCACCATTAGAGTTGACGGTGAGGTACGAAAACATATTAGTTGGGTTAACGATTTTGGTAATTGTCCCAGCATAATCTGAAGTATATATGTTACCTGCATTATCTATCGTTATGTCAACAGCACTACTTCCTGTTGTCCCAAATATACTCGAGACTCCGGCGGGGGTGATTTTGGTGACATTATTGGAGTCAGAATTAGCAGTATATATGTTACCAGCAGAGTCTATAGTTATGCCGCTAGGGTTACTTCCTGTTGTCCCAAATATACTCGAGACGCCGGTGGGGGTGATTTTGGTTACTATAGAAGAGGTATGATTAGCGACATATACATTACCTGCAGCGTCTAATACGATATCCCCCGGAAAAGATCCTGTTGTTCCAAATGTAGTAGAAACTCCGGCGGGGGTGATGCGGGTGACGTTGTTAGATCCTTGATTAGTAGTATATATATTACCTACGGTGTCTATGGTGATTCTGACAGGAATACTTCCTGTTGTCCCTAATATGCTAGACACTCCCACAGGGGTTATTTTAGTAACGTTGTCGGAGCCACTATTCACAGTATATATATTACCTACGGTGTCTATAGTTATGCCGCTAGGGGTTCTTCCTGTAATGCCCAGAATACTCGAGACGCCAGCGGGGGTGATTTTGGTTACTGTAGAAGAGGCCTGATTAGCGACATATACATTACCTTGAGGATCTGTCACTATTCCTAATGGATTACCTCCAGTAGTTCCAAGTATAGTAGAGACTCCAGACTGAGTAACTTTACTAACATCGTCAGAATAGTAATTGGAAGTGTACAGATTTCCTGCTGAGTCTATGGTTATGCCAAAGGGGGCGTAACCAGTAATGCCGAGTATGCTACTATTACTATAACTCAAATTCGCAAATCTAAGTCCTGAGGATGTGGGTGTATCCCCTACTACAAGTGATGAGACTGTTGTAGTGGCGAATATGGTGTTACCTAAAAACGTCTTGTCTCCTGCAAATGTCTGCGTAGAAGTAGATACGAGTCCCCTTACTGTGGCTGAAGCGTCAGCTATTGTTGTCGTGCCAAGTGTGCCTGACACGTCACCGCTAAGGGCGAGATTAGCTAGGTCTGCAGTAGATGTTATACCGTTCACGTTGGTGGTGAGTATGCTGCCTGAGAGAGAAGTGGTGAGGGAGTTGATAATATTGGCTATACTACTACTCACTCCGTTAACTATGGTCTGTAATGTATTGGTTGTGGTAGCGAGGGAGTTGGTGGTGGGTGTTGTACTGGCTCCAAGTCCTGAGATTATAGTGCTAGACATCACACCATTTACATTAGAGGTTAGGGTATTGGTTGAGGTAGCAAAGGATAAGGAGTTGGTGGTGACAGGGTTATTTGTAGTTGAGGTAGCAAATTCTGATAATACAACATCACCATTTGTGTTTACAGTTAAATATTTAGGAATAAGTTGTGGCACTGTAATTTTGGTGACGTTATTAGCGTTTTGATTTACAGTATATACATTACCTACTGAATCAACTATTATATCTTCAGGTGCATTGTCCGTGGTCCCGAGTATTGTGGATATTCCGGCAGGGGTAATTTTGGTTACATCGTTAGAGGCAGAGTTAGCTGTGTATATATTACCAGCTATATCAATAGCTATACCACGAGGGCTAGTTCCTGTGGTCCCGAGTATTGTGGATATTCCGGCAGGGGTAATTTTGGTTACATTATTGTCACCGAGATTAGAAACATATACATTTCCTTGTGGGTCAACAACTATCTTGTAAGCAGGGTTTCCTGTTAGTCCAAGTCTAGTCGAGACTCCCGCTGGTGTTATTTTGGTCACACTATTAGCGAGATAGTTTGCCGTATATATATTACCTACTGAGTCTATGGTTATACCGGTAGGGCTGCTTTCTGTAGTACCAAATACACTTGACACTCCGGCTGGGGTAATACGGGTAACATTACCTGAACTAAAGTTCGCAGTATATATATTTCCAGCTGAATCTATAGTAATACCCCAAGGCTGAGCTCCTGTAGTCCCCAGTATGGTAGATACTCCGGCGGGGGTGATGCGGGTAACATTATCTGAACTAAAGTTTGATGTATATATGTTTCCAGCTGAGTCTATGGTTATACCTTGAGGGCCAACTCCTGTTGTTCCAAATACACTTGAGACTCCTGCTGGGGTTATTTTGGTAACATTATTAGAGCCTCGATTTACGGTATATATATTACCTTGAGTATCTATAGTAATATCCTGAGGACCGGCTCCTGTAGTGCCAAGTATGGTTGAAATGCCTGTACTGGTACCATTAATGTTAAGGTTCGCAAACCTTAAACCAGAACTATTAAGTGCTGTATTCACATTTCCAAGTGTAAGAAATGATGCGGTTGTGGTAGCGAGAGAGGTAAGATCTGTAAATGTCTTGTCCCCTACAAATGACTGTGTGGTAGTATTTACTAACCCTCTCGATGTGCGTCCTGCGTCTGCTATAGTTGTAGTACCTAGTGTACCCGATACATCACCACTGAGGGCGAGAGTAGCTAGGTCCGCCGTAGATGTGATACCGTTCACACTAGTGGTGAGGGTGCTACCCGAAAGAGAAGTGGTAAGGGAGTTAATAACAGATGTGAGCGCAGAGAGTATAACTTCGCCCAGTGAGTTAACGGTGAGAAACTTTTGAGCTCCTGGTATAACACTAATCTTGGTGACATTACTAGAGCCGCTGTTAGTGGTGTATATATTACCAGCTGAATCTATTGTTATGGCACGAGGAGCATTTCCTGTAGTTCCTAATACGCTAGACACTCCAGCTGGGGTGATTAGAGTAACGCTATCTCCGTCAAGATTCGCGGTATATATATTACCCGACTGATCAATTGTAATACTTTCGGGCGCAGCTCCTGTAGTACCAAATACACTCGACACTCCGGCGGGGGTGATTTTAGTTACGTCATTAGAGTTAACATTTGCTGTATATACATTACCAGCGAGGTCTATTACCAGATCAAAAGGAGTGACTCCTGTAGCACCAAATAAACTCGACACTCCAGCGGGGGTGATTTTAGTTACATTATTAGAATCCTTATTCGCAGTATATATGTTACCAGATGGGTCTATTGTTATGGCAACAGGACGAAGTCCTGTTGTTCCTAACACACTAGACACTCCTGCTGGGGTGATTTTGGTGACATCGTTAGAATCCTGATTAGACGTATAAATGTTTCCTGCTGAGTCTGTGATTATATCAATAGGCACAGATCCTGTAGTTCCAAACACACTCGACACTCCGGCGGGGGTAATACGGGTGACATTATTAGATTCAAAATTTGCAGTATATATATTACCTGCTGAGTCTATAGTTATACCAAAAGGCGCTAACCCTGTTGTTCCTAATACACTAGACACTCCTGCTGGGGTGATTTTAGTAACAATGTTCGATATATTATCTGCGGTATATATATTACCAGCTGAGTCTGTGGTTATGCCCACAGGATTAGCTCCTGTAGTGCCCAGTATAGTAGAAGTGATCGTGCTAGTGGCTGTATAATTTAGATTAGTAAATCTAAGTCCTGAGGTATTAGCTGGCGTATTTGCATTTCCAAGTGTAAGCAATGCGGCGGTTGTAGTTGCTAGCGCAGTATTGCCAACGAACGTCTTGTCTCCTGCAAATGTCTGAGTGGTTATATTTACTAGTCCCCTTACTGTGGCTGAGGCGTCAGCTATTGTTGTGGTTCCAAGTGTTCCTGATACGTCACCACTAAGGGCCAGGTTAGCTAAGTCTGCTGTAGAGGTTATACCGTTAACTGAGGTGGTGAGTATGCTGCCCGAGATAGAGGTGGTGAGGGAGTTGATGATATTAGCAGCAACACTGGTAATACCATTGATAATAGTTGTAAGTAGGTTATTAGATGAAGTTGCGACCGCAGAATTAATTATTGTAGATGACCCTATTGATCCTCCAACATTAGAAATTAAAGTATTAACGGCAGATGTGAGTGTGTTCGTGGTATTTAAGTTAACGGTTGTTATTGTACCTGTTGAGTTTATATCTCCCGTAGTTGTTGCTACTATAAATATATTTGTAGTAGTCCCATCTGTCCCGTTTATTCCGTTAATGCCTGCAACCCCACTTGTTCCTGTTGCACCGGCAGCTCCGGTTAATCCTGTTAGGCCCTGTATACCTGTGGCTCCATCAATGCCATTAGTCCCATTTATCCCGCTAATTCCAGCTGTACCTGTTGCCCCCTGAGCTCCTGATAATCCTGATATTATAGTGCTAGCTATTACTCCATTAACATTAGAAGTTAGAGTGTTAGTGGTAGTAGCAAAGTTAATAATATTATTAGTGCTAGACGCAATAGCATTTATAGTATTAGTAGCGAGTGAGTTAGAGCTTAATGTGTTAGTGTTTATATTCTGAACAGTAAGATTAGTACCTGTAGCATTTGTAAAAAATAAATTAGAGAATATGCCAGTTACAGAATTTATCAGGTTAGTAATTATACTACTTGCTGTAGTTGTTCCTGTTAAGTTGATGTTATTTAGAGTAGATATATCAGTAGATGTTGCTGCTCCGTTCACATTAGAGGTTAAGGTGTTAGTGGTGCCAGTTAGCGTCAAAGTGTTAGTAGTGGTCGGTACTACAAAAGCAGAGAGTGAAGTTGTTGCTATCACTCCGTTAATACTAGATATAAGCTCACTACCTGTTACTTGTAGATTGTTACTGCTTATAATATTACTACTTCTAACTATACCGTTTATATCTGTGGTGAGTATGTTGCCGCTAGTATTCTGAGTAAATATATTTATAAAGCTGGCTACCGCACTACTCACTCCGTTAACTATACTAGTAAAAGTATTAGTAGAAGTAGACACAATATTGGTTGTTGTAGATACGAGTGAGCTTTGTGAGATTTGTCTCACTTGTCCTGTTACATTATCCCTTACCAGTACTGAGTCAGAGGCTGTACCAGTTGCTACACTCGTTAAGAATAAATTAGAAAATATCCCTGTAATAGAATTGATCAGTGTAGAAAATATACTAGTAGCCGTCGTAGTCCCCGTAATATTCACATTACCTAATGCGTTAATAGTGCCGCTCGCATTCAGTCCATTAGTATTAATGGTTGAGGATGCATCATAGGCTACTATACCGTTAGCTCCTCCCACACTTCTACCATCTAGCTTTTGTGAGTTAAGGGCGTAGGGTACTGATCTTAGTGGTATACGAGGATTCATTTCTCCGTCATAGGTAGGAGTAAGGTTTACTCTAGTGTTTAAAGTAATGAATATGGGAGAGTTAAAGTTAATTGTGGAGAAGGTACCAGATATAGGTAATCCTGTACCTAGAGGGAGAAAGAAGGTACCTCCTCCATTTATGGTGGTAGCTAGGAACTCTTCTTCGTACATTAGTATACCTGCTGTACTAGCGTCATAATATCTTACTTTGAAGTCGTTGGTGCCGGTAAGAGGGGTACCGGTGGAGTCGCGGAGGACGGCTGTGTAGGAGAGAGAAGGGGGGAGGGCGGCGAGGGCTAAATTAACTCCTCCGAATAATATGTAAAACATTACAAGTACAGCAAATAGCTTTTGAGTCATAGCTTTGTGTATTTTATTTTGTATATTATTTGTTTTCATAATTTATTTTACTGTGTTAACTAATTCCTTAATCTTATCTGCTTTATTTTTTATTCTATAGCCTTGATATATTAGTCCAGCCAACATTATTATAACTACAATCCACCACCAAGGTATAACTGTTACTGTTGCTATTTGATTACGTACACCTGTAGGCGTATCATCAACCACAGTCCTAGCTGTTATTGTATAGGACTTGTAACCTAGCAATCTACCTGGTACTTCTGCTGTCCAGTTACCGTCGGCGTCAATATTTACCACAACTCCAGATCTTATTTCGCTTACTTCTATCTCTATAGTTGATAGCGGTACCCCTACTCCGTTTATAAATATTTTATTACCTTCAAATATACTATAATTCTTATTTTTACTATAAATATTATTTACGGTACTTACTTCTGCTTTTTCTCCAGCATTAGAAAGATCAGCGAGGGCCTTGTTAACATTGTCTATTATTTCTTTCTTTTGTTCTGTGTTTGGATTTGCTTTGTACAGATATATAACTTTTTCTATTATCTCAGGAGGAGTAAGACCAGCAACCTCTTTTATTATATCTCTATCTCGGTATATATATTCTGTTGGCCTCTTTATACCCAGGTCTACAGTGTCATTTGGCATAAGTATGCTACCGTTATTCAAAGTGTTAGTAACGGTGTTAATTATAGTAGTTACCGTACTGGACGCATTACCACCAAGGCCATATATGTAAGCGTCAAGATAATTATTAGCTACGTCACGAGCAAATACTCCAACAGCAATAGGTACATTTGAGGTCCAGCAGCCCACAGGAGCCGGTATGCTAACTATGTATGCAGACGATGTCCCTGTAAAGGTAAAAAAGTTTGGGCCAGCAAGAGTATAATTTAGATTGGTACCACTCACATATATTCTAACATTATTAATGTTGACCCCTGATCCTGTATCCTCTATTACGTTAATAATGGGGTCAGTACATGGATTAGTAAAATTAGTAGTCGGCAGTGGGAGTGAAGACGATACAAAAGGAGGAAGAGTATCACCTATTTTAAAAGTATAGGTCTCGTCAAGCTGATTTGGGGTTGGCACTGTTAATTGAGTCGCATTATCTTGGGCCCTTATTCTAACTGTTACTGTCTCATTTTGTATAAAAGTAGGCAAGCTTGGGGTTGGTATTGTTATGGCATAATTAGCGGGCGTCCCTGTAAAGGTAAAAAAGTTCGGTCCAGCTAATGTGTAATCTACCCCCTTCACAGTTATTATAACTGTATTTATATTAGAACCTGTCTGTCCATCTATAAGGTTAAAAGAAAATGGGGTATTTAGTCCTATATTTACACTATTTTTAGGTGGTATATTATTAATGGTAGAAGGTGCTACCAGGTCATACTCAGTCCTAAAACAAGAGGTAACTGCCGCTGCAAAGTTTGGAGTTGGCACAAATGTAATAGCCGTCTGAGACAAGTCATTAGCGTTCACAGTGCTACATACTAATGCGTCATAAGGAAGGTTGGCAACTGGGTCTATAGTCAGATTACACACAGGCACAGCGTCTAGGTTACTAGTAGAACATGAAGGAGTTACTCCAGAGCTGACACTTGTGTACGTTGTGGTAGCTCCGCCATTTATAGTGACAGAGTTGGTGATGCTAGACAGCTCAACCCCTGATTCATTATCAAAAGTGTTAAATAGAATATTAGCACCAATTAGAATACCTGCCGCATTAAAGCTTGGATTAAAGCCGCCAAATGTTGGCCTGTCATCACTGTCAGGTACCGGGTTCTTGTCGAGGCGCAAGGTATAATTACCGTCTGTTGCTGCATTAAGCATGTCAAAACCGTTCACATCACTAATATTTGAATCTAAGGTAAAAGTTGTGCCAAATCCATCAGTACGTATATCAAGTATAGACCCAGCAAGGTTAACATCACGAACCTTAAATCTTATTTTACCAAACAGTCCCGAGCCACCGCCCACAAGAACTCCAGTAGGGTCAGTTGTAAATCCTGTTAATTTTATATTACCAACACAAGCAGCAAAAGTTGTAACGTTTCCATTTATTGGATAAGATGGGAATGCTGTACCTGGAAATATCTGAGTACCGGCTGCGGGCAAAGAGTCTACTACTGTTAGCTTACAAGAGTCGTAAAAGATTTCTATATCTGCGGCAGTAGTACCCTGATTAGTCGCCATGTTTATATTAACTTCAAATTGTCTACCCACATAGAATGTTCCACTTGCTGGGCCAAAAGTATAATTACCGGTTGCATAAGCTAAGCCAAAACTGGATACGAGTAAAAATAAACTTAAGAATAATTTTTGCATTATACTTGTTTTGTTATTTGTTTTACTTGTTTGAAAGTTTAGATATTTCATATTTTTCTTTATATTTGTGTGTTTTTTTAAAATGATACGGGGGCTATTCCCCTATTTCATTTAAGTTAGCTATTAATATACCTATATCTAAGGCATTTACTGTACCGTCCTGATTAGTGTCTGTCCTATATGTAGGGAGACCTAAATTCAAAATAGTTAATGATATATCTATAGCATTAACTTCATCGTCTCCAAACTGAGAACCGTTAACATCCCCCGCTCTTGCAAATGCTGTGAGTCCTTGGCTAAAATCAATAGTGGTCGAGGCACCCGTAATGGTAACGGTCCCATACTTTTGATTAAGATGAGCTCCGGACTTTATAAAAATATCATATAGGCCAGGTGCTACTGTGAGTATGGCTGGGAGTATACTAAATCCATTAATGTCGGTATCTGTAACCACATTACTAACAGCAACTGGTATTGTAAAAGGAGCTGAGCCTACTGTACGCACGCTTATCTGCATATTTTGCATATCCAGATTAGGGGCTGGTATTGGGACTCTTTTTTCTGGCGCATATCTAAAATTAATACCAACCATTGGCGACTCACACGGCAATGCCGCTGATATAGAAAACAATCCACTACTAACTATACCCTCTCCTATTTTACCAAATTCGCTACATCCGAGTGAGAAGTTGGTAGAGTTATTAGAGTTAGACCTACCCGCACTTTCGTTTTGAACATTAAGTAAATAATTAGTGCTCGTAGCTGCGATAACAGTTATTGGGGTTAAGATAAAAACAATACCAAAAAAGAAATGTAATGTTGTATTAAAATTTGTTTTAATTTTAAAGTTTTTATTTAGAGTTGACATAAACTATATTGAGATTATAGCATTATAGTCTAACCTTGTGGGTGCTATTGTTATTTATGCTGTGGATAAGCATGTTGATAACCTGTTAATAATTTTTATTTTTATTTTATTTTTATAAAATAAAAATCCATAAATCTTTAAATAATCCCTTGGTGAAGAGTGTTAAGTATAAGGATAGCCGCAGCCGGAGCCACAAAAGACATAAAGTCTACGTCCTCTACTATGTAACAATGAGCCTAAGCCCGATTATTTAAAGATTTATAGATTTTTAAAAGAAATTAGTATATAATATACCTTATAAAAGATATTTGATATATTATAACTATCTAGCTTAGAGTATATCATACTTAAAATTATATGTCAAGCACACAAAAAGAGCATAAAAGCAATATAAATAATGACGTTAAGTATCTAGATATGACGCTGCGTCCTGATCATTTTGACGAGTATATAGGTCAAGAAATGATAAAAAATAATATAAACATATTACTCACGGCCGCGCTATCGCGCGGCCACCCACCCGAGCACATACTTCTTTATGGCCCCCCGGGCTTGGGTAAAACCACTCTTGCTCACCTTGTAGCCAAAACTTTAAATACAAATATCAAAATAACTTCAGGTCCAACCCTTACAAAAATCGGAGATTTGGCGGCTATACTTACCAATCTTCAGCCTAATGACGTACTTTTTATAGATGAGATACACAGACTTAACAAAACTATCGAGGAGGTGTTATACCCAGCCATGGAGTCTGGAGTGCTTGATATTATAATCGGCAAGGGGCCAGCTGCAAGATCTATACAATTAGACCTTCCTCCATTTACTCTTGTCGCTGCGACCACTAGAGTAAGTATGCTCTCGGCGCCGCTACGTTCAAGATTTTCAGGAGGTACATATAGACTACAATATTATACTCAAGAGGAGCTTATAAGAATAATAATGCGTAGCGCAAAAGTTTTAGGTACAGAGATAAACGAAAGCTCTGCTTCTGAAATTGCAAAGAGGTGTAGGTCTACTCCTCGTATAGCTAACTTTTATTTAAAAAGAGTTCGCGATTACGCGCAGTTCCATTCGTCTGATATAAATGAAAGCTTGGTTTTAGAATGTCTTGCTGTGCAGGAAGTTGATGAGCTGGGTCTGGGTCTTATAGAGAGGCAGTATTTAGATATTATAAATGATAAATTTAAAGGTGGTCCTGTGGGGCTATCAACTATAGCTTCAGCTATAAGTGAAGAATCTGCGACTCTGGAGGATGTGATCGAGCCTTATCTTATACAGCTTGGCTTTATAGAAAAGACAACAAGGGGTAGGATAATAACGGAAGCTGGTAAGCTTCATGTAAGCAAAAAATAAACAAACTTTTTAGTTTGTTTATTTTTATTTTACTAATTTTTACTCACTATTTAATTTAAGTCTAATACCAATCTCTAGGATCGTCTTGAGAAAAGGCAACATCTATATCGTCTTCGTCGTCGCCATAATTTGGCACCACAACAGCGTCCTCGTCTATCTCAACAAAATCATCACCAAGACTTGCTTCTAATGCGTCTGGGTTTAAGTCTCCGGCTGCTGGCACTTTCTCTTCTTCTTCGTTCATATTTATATACTTCAATTTATTTCATAGAATATAACAAATATTTATAAAAAAAGCAACTGGCAAAAAGTGTCAGGTTTATTTACTTTTTTTAAAGTAACTTCTTTACAACATTATCTTCAAAAATCTTCTTTTACCTATTTTAATAATCCCATTTTTAGCCGCTTCTTTATAATCATTTATCACTGTGTCGTCTTCTAGTGTTATAGCGTTTTGCTCTACTAGTCTTTTCCACTCTGCCTTACTCTCTACTTGTCCAGCTTTTAAGGCAAGGTCTGAATACAAATCTCCCTCCACTCCTATTATTTCTGGTATTATATCTGGCACTCCTTTATTTTGAAATACTTCTACAAAGTTCTGCTTAGCCTGACTTGCTAATTTTTCATTATGATATAGAGTTACTATTTCTTCGGCAAGTTCCATTTTTATATTTTTAGGATTTTCTTTTTCGGACTCTGTACACATACTACCATCTTCTTTTTCACCGTCTATTCTTTTTCTGTATGATTCTACTTCCTCCAAAGTTCTGTCTGTGCACAGTTTAAAATATCTTATTATAAGCTCATCTTTTAGGGACATAATTTTCCCAAACATATCATTTGGCTCATCGACTATGGTTATAATATTGCCCCAGCTTGTACTCATTTTTCTACCATCTGTACCCTCAAGCATTTCTAGGTTCATTATGTTCTGCTTGGGCATTTTGTAATATTCTTGTATGTCGCGTCCAGCTTTTAAATTAAAAAGCTGATCAAATCCGCCAATCTCAACATCTGCTTTTACGGCCACACTGTCATATCCTTGCATTATTGGATATAAAAATTCACGTAGTGATATTTCTGTTCCTGCCTCATATCTATCTTTAAAGTTACGACGAGCGAGCATCTGCTGCACTGAAAATACCTCAGCCAAGTCAGCCACATCTTTAAATGTTAACTTTGCCAGCCAGTCAGCATTGTATACAAATTCTACTTTACTTAAGTCTATTATTTTACCTATTTGATTTTTATAATCTTTTAGGTTTTCGTCTATTTGCATACGGGTTATCATCGGCCTCTTTTCTGTCTTATCACTAGCGTCTCCGACCTGCGCGGTAAAGTCACCAACAATAAGAACTATCTGATGTCCCATTTTTTGAAATTCACGAAGCTTGCGCAGTGGTACAGCACGTCCAATATGAATCTTGGGTCCAGTTGGGTCTATGCCAAATTTTATACGTAGCTGCTTGCCTGATTTTAAGTCTGCTTCAAGATTGGCCAGCACCATAACCTCTTCTACATTTCTACTCAAAACACTGTCTATTTTTTCTTGTGTTGTGTCTATTTTTTCTGTTGCCATAATTTTCTATTTATGTAAATTGTATCATAAAAAATATTATATACAAAATTACACTTTGTGTGTTATTATGTAAAAAATACAGAACTTAATATATATGCTCAAAAAAATATTCTCTAGTCAAAAAAAACACAATAAAAAGAAAACAAGGTTACATTCAAAAATAATGCGTGAGGGTTTGTATATTTTGTTTGGTTTGGCTTTTACTTTTGCTGCTGTCTTTATAATTTGGACAGCAACTCTAAAACTTCCTGACTTTAATGATTTTGAAAATAGAAAAATAGTTAATAGTACCAAAATATACGACAAGACCGGAAAAATTGTCTTATATAATGTGCATGACAATATAAAAAGAACTCAAATTAAAGGCGAGGAGATAAGTGATTATATTAAAAAGGCTACTATTTCTATAGAAGATAGAGATTTTTATAATCATATTGGTATAAGTCCAAGGGGCATAATGAGGTCTGTATGGGTTGCTATTACAAATGGAAAAGTTACTCAGGGCGGCTCTACTATAACTCAGCAAGTTATTAAGAACGCTCTTCTTACAAGAGATAAGACAATAATAAGAAAATTAAAAGAGTGGGTACTCGCTATTAAGCTAGACGCCCAAGTAAGTAAAGAAGACATATTAACCGTGTATCTCAATGAGTCTCCTTATGGTGGTACTATATATGGTGTTGAGGAGGCTTCACTTTCTTATTTTGGTAAACACGCAAAAGATCTTGATATTGTAGAATCGGCTTATCTGGCAGCAATACCACAAGCCCCTTCAAGATATTCGCCTTTTAATACAGATAGAACATTACTTGAAAATAGAAAAAACCTTGTTCTACAAAAGATGTTTGAATATGGTTATATAAACCAAAACGAATTGGATGAAAACTTAAACAAAAAGATAACCTTTTTAACAAAAGATATATCAAGTGGTAAGGCTTTTCATTTTGTTTTTTATGTTAGATCTTATCTTGAAGAAAAGTACGGAAAAGATGAGGTTGAAAATGGTGGTCTCAAAGTTATAACTACCCTTGATTGGGATTTACAAAAAGAAGCTGAAAAATTAGTCTACGATGCTGCTATTTTAAATGAAAAAAAGTTTGGAGCTAAAAATTCTGCGCTTGTAGCTATAGATCCGAGGACAGGTCAAATACTTTCTATGATTGGTTCTCGTGATTATTTTGACGATAGCATAGACGGCAAGTTTAATGTGGCTATATCACCTCGTCAACCAGGATCTACTTTTAAACCTTTTGTTTATATACAAGGATTTATGCAAGGATTTACTCCTGATACTATACTTTTTGACGTGCCTACTAATTTTTCTACAACTTGCGACGCTTATGGTAATAGTTTAGATGGTGGCAAATGTTATATGCCTGTTAATTATGATGGGGCTTTTCAGGGTCCAGTTAGTATAAGACACGCATTACTTTGGTCTCTAAATATACCAGCAGTAAAGATGCAGTATATTGTCGGAGTGCGAGAAACTATTAATTTTGCAAAGAAATTTGGTTTAAAATTTGGTTCAGCTAGTAATTATGGATTGTCTCTTGCTCTTGGTGGTGGTGAAGTTACACTACTTGATTTGACTAATGCATACGGCGTTTTTGCAAATAATGGTAATTATAATACTCCTGTTTCTATTTTGGAAATACGTGATAAGTCAGATAATGTTATAGAAAAGTATTCTCAAAAAGAAACATCTATTGTAGATAAAAAGTATACAGATATTTTAAATAATATTCTTATAGATAGTAAATCTAGAGTACCAGCTTATAGTCCTGGTAATCCTATTAATTATTATGACCGTGAGGTTGCAGTTAAGACGGGTACCACTAATGACTTTAAAGATGTGTGGGTTATTGGCTATACTCCTAGTATTGTTATTGGTATATGGGGCGGCAATAATGATAATTCTCCAGTAACAAGAGTAGCGGGTACTGTACTATCTCCTGTATGGAGAAAGGTTATGGATTATGCTGTTAAAAATCAACCTTTAGAGTATTTCGATAAGCCAGTTTACGATTCTAGTTCTATACCTTTTTATATGGCTGGCGGCACCTGTTTTAATGGGGTAGCACAATCTATACTTGGATATATTAATGGTTATAACGACTCACAATATAATCTTTGGAATATTCCAATACAAAATTGGGTTAGTAAAAATAATACTTGTAGTAATGGTATTACTGTAGACGAAAATAATTCAAATCCAGAACAAGCTACTAGTACCAACTAATAAAAGTAACAAAATAACCTAAATTAATTTAGGTTATTTTGTTTAATTATTTCTTAGTTTATATTGTGTATTTTAATTTAAAATATAATTATCTATTTAGCGGCATAAGTAGATAAGTAAATGAAAGATTATTATTATTACTTATAAAAACTGGTTTATTTTCTGTTGTAAAAGACATTAATATTTTATTTGATTCTATTTTAGACAAACCTTCTAAAAAGTATCCTGTATTATAATTGGTAATTTTTATTATATTATTTTTATTATCTAAATCTTCGTCTGACTCAGATTTTATTTTTATATCTAAAACACTTTTTACATTTCCTCTACTTTTCTCTTCTGCTGTTATGTTTAGTTTTAATTTGTCTATTTCAAAACTTAATTTTGTAAAATTATATTGTGTTGTTATAAGACTGTTAAGGTTAAGAGCCTTTATAAGTTCTAATTTGTCTATCTCTACAATTAGATTATAGTTTTTAGTAAAAAGCTGTCTATAGTCTGGAAAGTTTCCATTTATGATTCTTGAACTTAAAAATATATTATTATTTTCAAAAATAATACCGTCGTTATAATTATTTATATTTATTTCCTCGTCTTCGTTTTCTTCGCCTAATATTTGTATTATATTCTGTATATTTTTTATGGGTATAATGAGATTAAAATCTTTTATAACTTTAAAATTATTATCTATTCTTTTTTCTGCTAGTCTATATGAGTCAGTAGAAACAAAGTATATAAAATCCTCTTTATTATATATATAGACACTAGCTATTTCTGGCTTTATTTCAGATTTTGAGCTAGAAAAAGAAACTTCTTTGATTGCATTAAGTAGATCTTTAATTTTAATATTAAGAATCTCCTCATTTTTCATAGGTATGCTTGGAAATATATCTTCTGTGCTAAAAATATCTATTTCCACATCTTCTTTGTCGTTTTTGATACATAGTGTGTTATTTCTTTTTTCTATCTCCATAGATGTATTTTTTTGAAGATTAGACACTAATCTATTAAGTATATCTGCTCTTATATACACTTCACCATTAACTTCGCTTATTACACTTATACTCTTTTCATACATTATTTCAAGATTAGTTGTTTTTATTATAAGATTATGATCTTCAACTTTCAATAATACACATTCAAAAATTGGATTAACATTACTTTTAACTGCTATTTTGGAAGCTTGATTTATTACTTTTATAAAGTCATTGCTATTACATTTTATTTTCATATTTTTATTAGAAGCTCTTAATCTGTTTTGTTTATATATTATATATTAAATATTATAATTATAATAGTCTGTTAATTATGTTAATAACTAATTTAATTTAATTAGACCCTATGTCATAAGCTTTAATTTAAAATAAACTAGACTTTTATTAATTTTGTTTTATAATAACTTATATTTAATTAAGTTCACATTTTTATTATACTAAGATTTATATTTTTTAATTTAACTTTTAAGATATTTTTGTATTAATTTAAAGGGTCCTGTAAAAGTTTTTAACAGGATTCGATATGTTTATCATATACTTATACACAGTTAATTTAACATATTTCTAATCTCTTCTATTTCTTTTGCGAGCCTAGGGTCACCCGCCATTTCCCTTTTTATCTTCTCATAGCTATGTATTACTGTAGTATGATCACGGCCACCAAGCTTTTCACCTATAGCTGGATAAGATATATCAAAGTCTTCACGAAGTAAATACATAATTATTTGGCGCGGCTTTATTATGTCTTTTCTTCTTGTTTTGTTATATATAAAATCCTCTGTTATATTATAATAGGTGGAAATATTTTTAACTATATCAGGAATTGATACATTTTTTTTATTTTTAAGATTATTTTTAAGATAAGACTTTACGTCAGTGGTGCTGAGTATAGTATTTCTAACCTCAGTAAGAGTAAGTATATTAGTTATAATACCTTCTAATTCTCTTATGTTACAATTAATATTTTGCGCTATAAACTCTAACACCTCATCAGTTATTTTGTTTCTATAGTCTTTAGTTTTAGTTCTCAGTATAGCAAGTCTGGATTCAAATGGAGGCATTTCTATATCAACTACCATACCGTGATTAAATCTAGATTTTAATCTATCTTCTAGACCTATGATAAAGTTAGGATGCACATCAGCCGAGAATATAATCTGCTTATTATTCTCATACATTATATTAAATATATGAAAAAGCTCATCTTGAGTCTTGTCTTTATTGGTTATAAATTGTATATCATCCATCACAAGCACGTCATAATTTCTATATTTGTCTTTAAATTTATTAATAGAGTTAGCACTTGTAGATGCGACATAATCCATATAAAATCTCTCAAAAGACGTGTAATATATTTTCTTTTCCGGATATCTTTTTTTTATATTATTACCTATTGATTGGATTAAATGTGTTTTGCCAAGCCCTGTATTTCCATATACAAAGAAAGGGTTGTATGAGATTCCTGGATTATTAATTATCGAACTAGCTGCAGCATAAGCAACATCATTAAATGGACCAATAATATAATTATCAAAAGAGTATTTTGGATTAAGATTATCTTCTTTATTTATAACGTTAATATCAAAAGACATGCTTTGTGTCTGTCCGTTATAATTATGTCCATTAACAGGTCCGACAGTACCAGTTTTTTTAATATTTTCATTTTTTATAATAATAAAAGACACAGAGCGTACCCCGTCATGTATGCCGCGCAGTAGTCTAAGTATATCTTTGTTATACTTGCCCTCCATCCACTCTTTTATAAATTGATTAGGTACACCTATCACAATATTACCATCTTTATAATCGTGTATTATACTGTTTTTGAACCAAGTGTTAAAATTAACACGAGAAATTTCGAGTGAGATTTGAGATAAGACGGTATTCCATAATTGCTCGTAATCCATAATTAATTATTATTATACTCTTTTCTAAAATAAAATACAAAGTTGACATATTTTAAATTTAAAAGTTAACCAGATTATTAATAAAATAAACAAAAGATATGATTAAAAATTAAATATAAAAAAGAAAAGTTATGATATAATTAAGTAAATAAAAAATGATTAAATCATAAAATTATGACAACAGACACAATTCTTTATATTTGTATAGTTATATATTCTATAATCTTACATGAGATAGCTCATGGCTATGTAGCCAAGCTTTGCGGCGACAGGACAGCTGAAGATGCTGGTAGGCTAACTCTAAATCCAGGCCCACATCTTGATCCTATAGGTAGTGTGATATTACCAGTAACCGCAGTATTGAGCGGGTTTGGAGTATTTGGCTGGGCAAAAGGAGTTCCTGTTAACCTTTACAATCTTAATGGTAGTAAGATAAAAGAATTTTTAATTAGTGTTGCCGGCATAGTTACCAATTTAATATTAGCTACTATTTTTCTACTTTTAATAAAGTTTAATGTAATTCCAGAAATTTATAGTAATTTACTTATAAAAGCAGCCACAGTTAATATTGGTCTCGCTTTTTTTAACTTACTCCCAATACCACCCTTTGATGGTATGAGTATACTGCGAGCCTTTTTCCCTTCACTAAAGCATAAATATCAACACCTGGAGCATAATCCGGTAGCCCTTATTGTTATAATACTAGTCGCTTCGTTCTTGTTTTCTTTTATATATAAGGATATTTTAGATTTTGTTTTTGGAATATTTTTCTAGTTTTATTTAGAGTTTATCTCTTTTTGTGAAATTTTTCAAACTGATCACGAAGAAACTTGTTAGTCACATTGGTGTAAATCTGAGTAGTCGCAATACTGGCGTGGCCGAGCATAAGCTGCACGCTACGCAGGTCTGCGCCGTTATAGAGTAAGTCAGTCGCAAATGAGTGACGTAGCACGTGAGGGGTGCATTTTTTGCTTATGCCGGCCAGCGCCGCGTACTTTTCTAACATTCTCTCGATCGACCTTGGGCTAAGTCGTAAACTCTCTCCTTTTATTAACCTCGAGTGTGCCCTTTTGCTATGATCTACAAATAGTGCCTCGTCTATGTCTGTCCTCTCTTTCAGATATTTCTTAATACAGTCTTTTGCTGAGTCACTTAAAAACACTACCCTTATTTTACCCCCTTTACCGCGCACTGATAACTCTACGGTGTTGAGATCCAAGTTTCTATTAAGGGCGCAAAGCTCAGATACGCGTAACCCAGTTGAAAAGAAAAGCTCAAGAGTAGCTTTATCACGTAACCCCGCTACTGTTTTGGTGTCAGGTGAGGTTAGTAATCTTTTGAGCTCACTTTCTGTTATCAGGTCCAGCTCGCGCTGTGAAGTCTTGGCTAATTCTATTTTTTCTGGGTCATAACAGTCAACACCTCTTTTTCTTAAATATTTTAAAAATGCCCTTAATGCTATCATGTGATAATTTTGAGTTTTTTTATCTAGGGTCTCCTCTGATAATTTTCTTACCACTTTTTTGCTAACATTAGAATTTTTGGGTATTCTGTTGAGGTATAGCCTATATTCACGCATCAGCCTCTCAGACGCTGCGTTATTAGAAATATCCGATTCTAATATTTCTTTCTTATTAAGTTTTGATTTTAAAAAGTCTATATATCTGTTTATGTAGTGATTGTAATTACGCACAGTTAAGTGTGACCTACCTTTTTCTATTTCTACATATTCTAAAAATTGATTTTTATATTCTGTTATATTCATGGCTTTTTATTATTAATTATTTTAAATAATATTTTCTTATAAATATTATAACATAAGCAAATAAAAGAAAATATTAAAATAGTAAAGAGTTTTTAAAAAGATTTGACAAATTACCTCAGAGTATGTTATCTTATAATTGCTTAGGGTAATTTTACCTCGTCCACCCAAGGAAAGAAATGAATAAACCTCTTTTTCTGTCAGCTGTTCTTTTAAATATGGTTCTTGCACTTATTAGCGCAAAGGACACACCTGAAAAAATATTTTTCTTGATTATGTCTATTTTGGGTCTAATATTATTTTTAATTGATCTTTTTATAATAAATAAAAAAAAGCAAAACTCACTCAAGATATAAACACAACCCCGCAACAGCGTCAGAAATGACAAAGTTTCGGGGTTGATTTTTTTATATAATGTGATATAATACAGTTACTTCGCAAAGTCTTGGCAATATCTTGAGTCAAGCAAAAAGTTCTAAAAACGAAAGTTTAAATAAATAAAAATAATAATAAAATATATGTTAACCACAAGAAAAAAATTAAACGTAATCAAGTCGGTTCAGATACATTCTACAGATACCGGCTCAGCTGAAGTTCAGATAGCTGTACTATCAAGAAGAATAGAAGAGCTAACCAAACATCTTAAGACTAACAAAAAAGATAATCACTCAAGAAGAGGGTTAATACAAATGGTTTCAGACAGAAGAAAGCATCTTAAATATCTTTCTAACACAAGTACAAAAAGATATAAAGCAATAGCAGAAAAAGTTGGACTAAAAGCGAACTAACAAAACAAAATAAAAATAGCACAAAATGCTATTTTTATTTTTTCAAAGTTGTTGTATAATATAGATATAAGTTTTACAAACTTAATTTTAAATAAACGGGCCGGATAATAATTTTAATATAAATACAAAATATGTCAGTAATACAACACCCTTCGCAGCGTGTAGCAGTCCTTATAGATACTCAGAATCTATATCACAGCGCCAGGAATCTTTATAATTCTAGAGTTAGCTTTGCGGCCGTACTCGAGGCTGCTGTAGCCGATAGACAGCTTGTGCGTGCTATAGCTTATCTTATAACTACTGAGTCTCAGGATGAGTCACAGTTTTTTGATGCGCTTGTTAAAATGGGAATAGAAACAAAATCAAAAGATCTGCAGATATTTTATGGTGGTAATAAAAAAGCTGACTGGGATGTGGGTATTGCAGTAGATGCTATAACACTAGCGCAAAAAGTAGACGCTCTTGTACTTGTTACTGGCGACGGAGACTTTTGTCCACTAGTAGAATATTTAAAACACGAAGGCGTTCAGGTTGAGGTTGTGTCTTTTGGCAAGTCTACCTCAGCAAAACTAATTGACGTAGCTGACGCATTTCTTGATCTTGGTGAAGATTATAAGAGGTATATACTAGGTGGCGGCTCAAGAAGTAATACACATCAAGTCAAGAAAAGGGTATACAAAAAAAGAGAAAGTGTAGTAGAATTAGAAAATGGAAACAGAGAAAGATAATATCTCAACATTAGCTGACAGATTAAGAAGTGGTGAGATGCACCCGAACACAACACCAGTTATAAGAACTTTTGAGGGTGATATTTTAAATGCGGTGCGTGATGATAGTATAAGCAAGATATCCACATTGTCTAGACAGTTAGATTCTGTAAATGACAGCGCCATATATGACGCAGTAAATAGCGTGGACAGGAAAAAGAAAATGATAAAAATTATATTATTTACTCTTTTTGTATTATTAATTTTAGGTGCTGGAGCTAGCTATTACTATTTTAAAGTTTATAAAAAGCCTGCACCTATAATTGTAGCTGAGATCAAAAAGTATTATGTAAAAGATGTTTGGACTAGTGCGCCATTTACTTTTATTCAAAATACAGACACAGCAACCTCGACCGACTCTAGCATAACCGCAAATGTAAAAGATTTTGATGCGTTATACTATTACTCTCTTAACAATGAAGAAGTTTTTAAAAGTTTAGCAAAAGAAAAATTTGGCTATAATTCCTTAGAAAAATTTGTTGACATATCAGTAGAAAATCAAGACCTACGTATTGCTGATGGTGAGCTAGGTGCTTTTGTATATGGATTTGTAGGTAAAAATTACTTTTTAGCAACCAATAATTTGGCTGAATGGATAAAAATTAGCAAAACTTTAAAGTAATTCTAGCCTTTAATCTTGTATTGATTCTAGTATTTTTTTAATATCTACTTTTATCAAAATATTTACTTCAGAAGATTTTTTAGCTATATTATTTTCTATCTTTTTTATTTTTATTTTATTGTCTTCGTTTGAGCTTGTCTGATCTTCTGAAATAATATTGACGCTAGCCATTATACGCATTTCTTTTTTAGAAATTATGTTTTTACTATTAGTAGTAATATTAGCAGGGTCACAAATATTTTCAGAGCTAGAGGCTATTGTGTCTAAAAGAATCTTTTGATTTTTTATTATTTCTGATACACCCTCCTCTAATTTTATAACCCTATCATCTATGGTTTTTTTAAGATCCTCAGAACTAGAAGCAGACACTATAAGCAGGCTCTCTACTAACTTATTTTTATCTTTTATTTGAGATTTTATCTGTTTGCTTATTTTTTCTTTTCTTTGATTTACTTTTATTTGGGCTTCGCAAATAGTCTGAGTCGAAGTGCTAACAATTTGTTTATTTGTAATTTCTAATTTTACGACATCTTTTAAATCTTTATCTTTTTGATCAATGTTTAGTATGTCTTTTATTTGTCTAACAAAAGAAAAATAATTAGTCTCATTATCAACTTTTGCAAACTCCTCTTTTTGAGCGTAAGAAAAAGAGGTAAAGCTAAAAGCTAACATAAGAGCAAGTAAAGTTTTGGATGTTGATATTTTGTTCATCATAATATTTTTGTACATATAATTATATTTCTATTAGTATTTTATTCGGCAATAAAATTATTAGTATTAAAGCTCTCTATTGAGTCTATAACTTGCACTGTTTTCTGAGACTTCTCTCTCAGTGTTTCCACGTCCTGTTTTGATATTGTAGCTACCGTAGCGGTATCTTGTTTTGGGGTTACAAAAAACATAAAAGCCGCCAAAGATAATCCTATAAATCCGAAAGACCAGCCAAAGTATTCCGATCTTATTCTATTTTTACTAGTAATTACTCCATAATTAGGTTTTCTAGTATCTATATTATTTAAAACACGCAAAAAATCACCCTCATTTGTATCAAGACTATTTTTTTCGTATTCAAAATATTGTTTTAATGTATTCATATCTTTTATTTTAACTTTTTCTTTTATTTTTTCTACTATATTCCCGATTCGAGATTATTATATTTAAGAATATATAATTCTCGTATTTTCTGTATTGCCCTACTCTCTATTTTTCTTACGTTAGCCAAAGATATTTCTAATGCTTCAGCTATTGTCTCTGTATCAGCGTCAGCTATATACCTCATAGTTACAACATTTTTTTGATTCTCGGTTAAGTCTTGAAATAGAATTTTAATCTTGTCAAAACTTAAATTTAGATCAAAATTAATATCGGCCGGCACAATATTCTCATCAGCAACAAATTCCTCAGCCTCCTCTGGTAAAAATACAGAACCACTTTTTTTGCTTTCATTGATTATAAGTCTTATTCCTATCATCATGAGGTATGACAGCGGCTTCATTTTTATCTCATAAGTGTCAAGGCTTTTATACCACTTTAGAAATACTTCTTGACAAATATCAAGCGACTTGTCATGGTTTCCAGTTCTTGATTTTATAAATCTAAATAGAGGTGTATACAATGTACTATACAAGTCTGAAAAGGCTTGTTTATCACCATTCTTAGCTTGATTTATAAGGATTTCTAGACTCTCTGAGTCTTCAAATTTTGTCATATTTACTATATTTAAAAACTAATCTAGTTTATCCTTATATTATATAACACTTTTAATAGAAATGTGTGACAAAATAGGTAAAGTTCCTGTTGATAAGAATTCTAGCATAGCCCCGCCAGAAAGAGAAACATAAGAAAAGTCATTTTCAAAATTTTCGTTAGTTTCGTCTTTTTGATTTTCTCTTGTTTTTTCCTCTTCCAAAAAAGTTATAGTATCCCCGCCGCCAACCACGGTAAATATTTTTTTGTCACCAGTATTATTATTTAGGTTTTTTATAAAATTATAAATATCGGCAGTGCCTTTTATTTCGCCGTCTTCATACATGCCCACAGGACCATTCCACAGAATATTTTTAATTCTAGTATTTTTAATATTTTTTTCTAAAATTATATTTTCTATTTGTTCAAAATTAAAAATCCCATCCACTATTTTATTCCCCTCTTTGTTAAAGATTAATTCTGTTGGCAATATTAAACTTTTATTTTTTATATGCTCTAACAATTTATTTAAAGCTTTTTCATCTAATTCAAAGTCTTTTTCTAAGTATGACTCTTTTATATCTACATTTTGATATTTTAAGATTTGGTGCGTCATAGCTCCGCCAAGGCAGACAGTAGCGCCAGCATCTAAAAATCTGTTCACCATTGGTAACTTGGTCGAGAGCTTGGCGCCGCCCATAAATATTAGACTACCAGGTATATTATCCGTAATCTCTTTAAGAGAGTTATACTCTTTTAAAAAAGTCGGTCCAAAACAACTAGGTAAAATATTTGCAACTCCGGTCGTACTAGCATGATCTCTGTGCCCCACAGAAAAGGCGTCATAGACATAACAGTCAGCTGGCGAACCTAAAAATTTTGCAAACCCTAAATCATTTGATTCGTCCAGATCCTCCCCAAAAAGTCTTGTATTTTCAAGTAAAATTATATTCTCATTTTCAGGATTATTAAAATCAAGATGTGTATTTTTATTTAAATTAAAGTATTCTTTTACAACATTCTGATCTATAGTATTTATATATTTAACTTTAGACTTTCCTTGAAAAGATTTTTCAAGATAGTTAAAAACAAGCTTAAGAGTCTGACCTGCGTCGCTATGATGCGAGATCAAAAAAACTTTATTTTTCCTAGCCAAAAGTTCATGTATAGTTATAACGTTGGCCTCTATTCTTTTGGTGGATTCCAAAATCTCATCTTTTATAGGCTCATTAAAATCACACCTGAGTAACACTATTTTATTTTTAATTGATTCGAAGTGCATGACATTTTTATAAAATTTATATTTATAAAAATATTATAACATTTATTTTCTCAGAATATTAATTATTTTGCATAATTTTTTCATTAAAAAATTAACCCACTTTTACTATAGATTTTTACCTACTTTATAATTAGGATATATACTATTGACTATTGACTATCAATAGTCAATAGTATATAATTAAAATATGCTTAAAAATAAAGAAAATATTACAAAAAAAGAACAAGAGCTTTTGGATTTTCTCATCAAGAACGGAGCCACTACTCCTAAAAACATATACCCAGCTCTAAAGATAACAAAACAAAGACTTTTTGTTATACTTTCTGGTGCAATTAAAAAGAGTCTAGTAGAAAAAAGAGGCTCTACCCCTAGTGTTTATTATTTTGTAAATACAAAAATTGACTCTAATAACCCCCTCTTTAACCCCCCTGGAGACAATATAGCAAAAGCCGTTTTTCAGATTTTAAAAGATAATTTTTATATAGTGTCACCAGTAGGAAACGTGTCTTATGGGTACTCTGCTTTTGTTGAATGGTGCGACAAAAGAAAAATAGATAAAACAAAAGCCGTAGGTGAATACGTAAACATAGTCAATAAGTATAAAAAAAACGTAGACCTTAAAACTGGTTTAATAGATGCCACAAAAAAAATAAAAGATTCATTTATGGATGTTGTAGTTAAAAAAATGTATTATGTAGATTTTTATTCTTATGAAATTTTTGGGAGAACAAAGTTGGGGCAGTTAATGATGTACGCAAAAAAATCTCAAAATGAACAGCTTTCTATTGAAATTATCAAAATGGTAGGAGATAGGGTTACAAGCTTCATAAAAAAAGAAAGATTTGATGCGGTATGTTATGTGCCACCAACAGAGTCACGTAGTATACAGTTTATGCGTGTTTTAGAGCGTGAGCTGTCTCTACAGATGCCAAAAATAGAAGTTGCAAAAATAAAAACTAGCATAACGGTTCCCCAAAAGACTCTCTCAAAAATAGAAGATCGTATTATTAACGCAAGAGAGACTATGTTTATAAAAACAGAAGGTGTAAAATATAAAAAAGTTTTGATTATAGATGACGCTGTGGGTAGTGGGGCCACATTTAATGAGATAGCTAAAAAAATATATCAAAAAAATATATGTAAAAACATTTATACTCTAGGTATTGTAGGAAGCCCTAACGGTTTCGAGGTTATAAAAGATGTGTAGAAAAATAGTCATGCAACACTTAATCGTTAGAGTTAAGGCTATTTACGATGCCTGCGAACTTATTAGCGTCCATACACGCGCGGCCCACCAGTACCCCATCAGCGGTAGCCTCGCTTACAAATCTCTTAGCATTATCTGCATCAACTGAGCCGCCATATATAACTTTTACTTTTTTCGCATTATCAATGCCGAACATGTCGACAAGTGTACGCCTGATTATTATAATCGCCTCTTGGGCCTCATCACTTGTCGCCGCCTTAGCTGCGCCTATTGCCCATAACGGCTCATAGGCTATTATTAGTTTTGAAATATAATTTTTATCAATATTTTTCAGGTCCTGTTTAAGTTGATTTTTGATAAAGTCCACATATTCCACGTCTCCCACCCTCTCTTTTTCACCAACACAAAGTATAGTAGTAAAATTATTTGAAATAGTTTTTCTAACTTTTAGGTTAATCAAGTCGTCATTGTCTGACATTTCCCTTGTTTCGCTATGGCCCACTATTACAAATCTGGCCCCAGCTTCTAAAATGTTTTCAAAAGTATTAGCTCCGGTAAAGGCACCATTTTCTGTCGTCTCAAAATTTTGAGCTCCAACAGTAAATGCTCTATACTCCTCTTTTTCTATTTTATAAATCAGTGAGCTTGGTACTGCGCACATGTACGTATAATTTTCTTTTTCTAATTTTTGCCAGATAGAATCTTGTAGC
>JAYUJP010000016.1:0-2821 GCA_043765155.1 bacterium
AACATTGATGTTACTTCCGGTCGTGCAAATGTCAGACCATGACAAGGAATCTGAATGGACGATAGACTTGACAGAATCTATTAGACAGCATCGCACACCACTAGTGCCAAAATCGAATCCATAGAAAAGAGGTTTCAGGGTTGTGGCCGAAATGCTGGCCATAGCAAGTCCAAAAAGCACC
The DNA here is from genome assembly GCA_043765155.1 of bacterium. Taxonomy (GTDB): domain Bacteria; phylum Patescibacteriota; class Minisyncoccia; order Phycocordibacterales; family UBA5272; genus JAUPVO01. Next base: position 182 of record JAYUJP010000016.1, read on the forward strand.
AGCCTTAGCAAACGATTGAAAATAGATCTCATTGATGAAGACAACTTTTCAGCGAGCGCGGACTTTCCGTTCCAACCATACCGATGAACTCGACTCTTCAGCTGGCGGATACTTGCTGGCACCTGTAGCAGAGAAATGAAGGCACGTCATGCATGGACTTACAGTTGAGTTGACTCGTGAAGATTTGCTGCGGAGTTTGTCTGTTACCGACAGAAGTCGGTAGATGAACCGGTGTTTTCAACCAAAACCCTCTAGTAAGGCCGGTATTCCCGGTAATTTTTTCTTTGACGGGGTGGCCGATGGGGTATTTTGATCGATCGTCTTCTCCGATTCGTCACTCTATATTATACCGTACTCTACAGTAGCGTACACCGTACGCAAGCTCCAAACCGCGCGAAGTTGTTATCTCGACTTCATCTTAACATGATCAGGAGTTGTGAGACTCATTTGGAAGTTGGATCATCTGCTATTGGCACAATTTGCACAGTTACCAGTGCAACCAAAGGCCTGAAGTGCTCATGACGCTGCATGGCAACCGAATCCAACGCTTATTAATTACCTGCTTGTTTACTCTACTAAGTCGGGAGCATTATGACGCGCAGAACATCGACAGCAACAATATCAACCAAAGCGATGCCATGTACTCAGAATATCAATGCACTGGATACTCCATGCAAACCCGATCATGCCTATTCAAAAACGTATGCTTTCCGTCTTCCAGTAAAAAATGGCTTTACTTCGTAGATCCGGAAAGTGCCACATCCCTCCCTACCGACACATTAGTGAATGAGAATGGAAGCGTACAGTGGTCTGGGAGTGATCTCTTCTTGAAATCTGATTGGTCGATAAATCTTTCCACCGCCTACAAGCAAGAGAAATCTAAGTATGAAGCGGATGAGAACAAGCATAGATTCGATCCTCCGGATATACAGAATACTGCGATTCCTGAATCAGCACAGTGGGATGAGAGGCCGCATATGCTGTTTTCTCGAACTAGCCATGACGATAATGTGGGTCATTTAGTGTATGATCAGTATCATCCTCTTTTGACTGCGATTGGATCCCATCTAGGAATGTCTGAATCCAAGAATGTTGTTCTAATTGATATGGTTGAAAATAAGGAAGTATTCAGTCATCATTGGCCTGGCTCTTACGAGAAAGGGTTTAAGCATGGGATTGGTCGGGTACTTTTCAATAAAGAAATTCGATACAATGAGTTTGTAGCTGCAGCCAAGAAACAGCCTAGTATGGTATGCTACCGTACACTGCTTGCAGGTTGTGGTAGAGTAGCAGGTATGGATGGTGGTGTACAGTCTCGCCAGGGCAGCATACGTTACATACGTGATATGTTATGGCAAGAATATGCAACTGAGAATGTTACTTTATCAAGCAAAGAGAAGAACGATTCAACTGTGAGCAAATCTGAGGTCATCAAGAAGGAACAGGAAGGCAATATACGGATATTGATGATACAGAAAAAAGCCTCATCATGGGGACATTTAAACTTAATCAAGAACTGGGCTGAGATTGCCGCTGAAGTTGAAGCAATAAAAGGCGTAACGGTTTCACATTTTGTGCCTAAGGAATGTGAATTTGGAAAGCAAGTTGTGCATTACAAGAACTCTGATATCATTATCAGTCTATGGGGTGGGATTTCAATGTTGAATTTTTTAATGCCCCTGGGGGGGACAGAAGTTTTGTTCACTTCATGGTTTGATGACGACAATATGCTTTTAATTCCAAGAATTGGATCCATAGACCCTATAACAAAAAAGAACATAACAGAAGTGCCAAAACTTCTTAAATGTCCTGACTTCGATGAAAGGACTAGGAGTGCTACGTATGACACGTCATCTATACGGTTTTGCAGTCGTACAGAAGGGCATGACTCGTACTCTGTGAATATAACTAATTTCTTGCCTTTATTAGAGATGGTGATCAAAAATCAACGATGGAAAAAAAGAAAAAAACAGTTAAAGTTGAAAAGAAGCTAATATAGAAATTAAAATCGTTGTTTCATCTAAAAAGATCATATATAGGAAAAACCACTTCCGCTTATATACCACATATGCCCATATATAGGAAAAACCACTTCCGCTTATATACCACATATGCCCATATATAGATAAACCACTTTCCCACTTTTTTAATTTTTCAGTATCCCTATCTTTGTGGTGATCTAGAAAAATTTCATATTTAGAAAATTTTTATGTGTCCAACTTCTAACCGAACGGATTAAATTGTCTCCTTTGCAGGATTTCATTTGATGAAATCTTTCGTAAATGACCGAATTACTACACTTATTATGTCGACTATCAATAAAAATTATATCACTTATTGTTTCCATCCTGTGGAGCAATAGCAAGTTGTGAGTAATCAATTACGAATCAAATTGTTTCTTCAGGTTTCGATTTTTTTTTGCAATTTTCGGAGATTATTTCTTCAATTTATTTGAAAAAACATGATAGCTCGTGGGTGCTGGTGCTGCACTACAGCCCCCTGTATAGTAAGACAATTGAGTCATGATCAATTCTTGATAAGAAATACGAGTTGCTGAAGTTCTTGCCTAATAACATCAATCCTGGAACACTGAAATGATTAAGAGTTCTGTGCGCAGTAAAGAGAACTCTCTTAATTAGA
>JAYUJP010000017.1:0-2776 GCA_043765155.1 bacterium
TTACAACACCAGCTACAATTTTTATCGACACATGGTCCGTGTTTATTATTTTCCATATTTTAATTATATCAAATAATCTAGCAAAACCAAAACAATACCCGCAAGCTTTGCTTGCGGGTATTGTTTATTTCTTAAATTATTTTTTAAAAGAAATTATATTTTTAACTACCTCAAATGCGCATACTCTTTACAGTCGCATTTTTTAAGCTTGGCACCGCTACCACATGGACACGGATCATTGCGTCCTACATCACCTACTTCTTCACGAGTCTTTTGCATTTCTTGCATTTTCATATTGGCAAATACTCCGTCTATATGTGAAGTAAAAGTTTTCAGGTCTCCGGCTACGCGGGCGTCCAAGTGCCTATACATTTCTAGTCCCTCCTTTTTGTATTCGACAAGTGGGTCACGCTGACCATAACTTCGGAGGTTCACACTTTGTCTCAGATTCTCCATATGCTCAAGATGATCCATCCAGACTACGTCATATATTTGTAACATCACTGCGCGCATTACGCTTGTCACCTCATCACCGTATTTCTCCTTTTTCTCAGCGTATACGGCGGCAAAGTCAGCGTCCACCGCGCACAAGTCAGCAACATAACCGTTAATATAGGCTGTATCATTACTTAATATTTTCGCCCTCCTATTATATACGCTAGTACGTTGCTGATTGAGCACATCGTCATACTTAAGAGTATGTTTACGGCTATCAAAATGAAAACCTTCTATTTTCTCCTGAGCCCCCTCTATAGACTTAGAGACTATACCGCTAGTTATTGGCTCATCCTCAGGTATGCCAAATTTACCCATCATGTTTTTGATACTGTCTGATCCAAATACACGCATCAGGTCATCCTCAAGTGAAACATAGAACTGTGTCTCACCAGCGTCACCCTGACGTCCAGCACGTCCGCGTAGCTGATTGTCGATACGGCGCGCCTCATGACGCTCAGTACCTATGACAAATAATCCGCCCAGATCACGCACCGCCTCATATTCAGCCTGAGTTGATCCTGGACCACCAAGCTTGATGTCTACTCCGCGCCCTGCCATGTTAGTCGCGATAGTCACTGATCCCTTTTTACCGGCGCCGGCAATAATCTCACCTTCGCGTTCATGATTCTTAGCATTAAGAACATTATGCGGTACACCTTCATGACCAAGATATTTTGAGATGGTCTCATTTTTCTCAATCGAAATAGTACCAATAAGCACCGGCTGACCTGCGGCATGTAGCTCCTTGACCTTTTTAGCGAGGGCTTTATATTTACCCTTTTCAGATTGGAATATCTGATCCTTGCCATCTACTCTTTTGTTCTCATTATGAGTCGGTACTGAGGTCACTATAAGTCCATAAACTTTGTAGAATTCCTCCTCACTAGTCTTAGCTGTACCAGTCATACCAGCAAGCTTGGTGTAGAATCTAAAATAATTTTGAAAAGTAATACTGGCTACTGTCCTAGATTCTTTTTGTACCTCGACACCCTCTTTTGCCTCAACAGCTTGATGCAGTCCATCACTCCATCTACGTCCTGGCTGCATACGACCGGTAAATTCATCCACAATAATAATCTCCCCGTCCTTGATAACATATTCCTTTTCTTTTATAAAAAGTGACTTGGCCTTCACAGCGGTCTCGAGGTGATGCACTAGCTTGGTATTCTCAGCCGTGTACAACGCTGATAGTTTTAAGATCTTCTCCACCTTAGCTATACCTTGCTCAGTCATTCTGATTGCTCTATCTTTTTCCTCAACAATATAGTCGCCGGTCTCTTGCAAGTCATTCGCAATTTTTGAAAATGTCTTATAAAGGTTCTCGCTCTCATGTGAAGCGTTAGAGATAATTAGCGGTGTGCGTGACTCGTCAATAAGTATTGAGTCCACCTCATCGACAATAGCAAAGTGATGACCGCGCTGACTCATCTCGTCTGAAGTGTATACCAAGTTATCACGGAGATAGTCAAATCCAAACTCGTTATTTGTGCCATAAGTAATATCAGCCATATATGCGGCGCGTCTATTACAGGCCTTTAAGTAGTCATACTCTACCTTGTACTCGCCTATCTCATCACGTACCCTGTCCTCCTCAGCATTCATAACCTCGGTATACATATAACTCTTTTCATGATTGATCACACTCACTGTAACCCCTAACATATTATATACTTGACCCATCCAGACCGCGTCACGGCGTGAGAGGTAATCATTCACAGTCACCACGTGTACGCCCATACCCACAAGCGCATTAGCATATGCTGGTAACGTAGCTACCAGTGTCTTACCCTCACCCGTTCTCATCTCAGCTATATGTCCCTTATGTATTAGCATGCCTCCTATAACCTGTACTCTATAATGCATCATCTTGAGTGTCCTACGGCTAGCTTCACGGCAAAGAGCAAAGGCCAGATGTATATTTTTATCCAGCTCTTTTAATCTTTCATCTGTAGACTCAAAACTTCTGATCTGATTTTTGAGGTCAATAGATTTTTGTTTTAGCTCAACATCACTCAAAGTTTTTAGCTCCTCCTCAAGAGAGAAAACTTTGTCAACAGTTGGACCTAGCTTTTTGATAAATTTGGCATCCTCGCCAAATATATCGCTTACTTTTTTATTTATTGTGTTTAATATAGACATATGCTGTTATTATCTGATTTGTTTGTTTTAAATTTGTTATAGATATTTGCAATATTATAGCATAATTTTAAAAATTATGAAAAAAATTAAGCAATAAATAATATTTATGTCAATATTTATTAAATCTAATTTTTGTGTT
>JAYUJP010000018.1:0-24031 GCA_043765155.1 bacterium
TAGTAGCTAATATACTAGTACCTGTAGCATTAAGATTACCTGTATTAGTAGTACCAAAGTTTCCGATACTTGCAAAGAGATTAGTAAATATTCCTGTTATAGAAGATAAGAAATTTGAGAAAAAGTTAGTAGAGGTTGCATTACTACTAAATAAGTTTGTATTAGAAGAGTTAACGCTAAAAAAGTTAGTACTAGTAGAATTATTCAAATTCAGATTATCTATACTTGTAGTAGAAATTACTCCGTTAACATTAGAGGTTATAAGTGAGCCGGCTGAAGATAAAAGATTAGCAGTACCACTAGCAAGTATCGCATTGAGGCTAGTTGTAGCTATAACTCCGTTAACATTAGAGGTGAGCTCATTGCCGATAAGGTTAAGCGCATTAGAGTTTACAATATTAGCGCTTACTGCTATTCCATTAACTGAGCTAGAAATGGTGTTAGATGCAGATGATAGAGTATTTGTTATTGATGTTATGTTAGAGATCTGAGGAACATAATAATTACCACCAACAAAGCCAGTAATCTGCTGTACGACATTACTTGATGTTGGGTAATTGTTTATTATTGTCTGAGTAGGTGTTGCATTTATGTACTCATATATTGTCCTTACTATACTTTGAGCTGGAGCTAGATTTAATCCTGATACATTTTTTATTGTAATTGCAGCTGTATTTGTAGAACTGTTGCTAATATTTTTTACTTCAGTTGAAAAAGTATTTTTTACTGTTCCATTTTTTACATTACTGTTAGTGACAGTATAATTTCTACAATTTACTTTATTATAAGTTATACAAGTTTTTATAAAAGGGTTATTAGGACTTTTAAGAGTACACCATGCTGAATCGTCTACATTGTTGTTTGTGTTATTACTTATAATATTATTTAAATTATTATAATTGTTACAAACTGCCTCGGCATAAGTTATACAAGTTTTTATAAAAGGGTTATTAGGACTTTTAAGAGTACACCATGCTGAATCGTCTACATTGTTGTTTGTGTTATTACTTATGGTGTCTTTTATATCTGAAAAAAGACTAGCATAAGAAAGGGTTATACTACTCATTATTATGAGAAGTGTGGCTACTTTTATTTTATGATTATTTTTTAACATGTCCTTTAAAAAATTAAATAAGTTTTTATCTCAACAACAAGACATTTAAACTTATTTATCTATGTCTTTTATTATACATCATAAAGGACACAATAAAAGACATGTAAAGAGGTTATGTGTTGATAACTGTGGATAACTATTTCTTTTTTAATAAATACGGTCAATATTTTTATGTCTCTTATAATCATAGCGTATTACATTTGCGAAAATATTTAAAATATGTTAATATATTAAAACTAATTAAACAAATCTATGTCAGTAAATTCATCATGTCTGCTTTGCGACAAAACATCAAGAATGGTAGGAAAATATTCTAACAGTGTCCGTGCTACAAAGTTTAACCCTTGTGGTAATCGCAGAAAATATCCAAATATACAGTGGGCGCGTATTCCAAATGGTCCACGCATAAAAATATGTACAAAGTGTATAAAAGCTGAGAAACACCTTAAAATAGTATTATAGTCACATAATTTAATAAAAATCCTGCCAAAAGCAGGTTTTTATTTTTATAATACGTATTTCTTTTGAGCTTTAATCACTTGTCATTATCTATGCTTATATTTTTACCGTCTGTTTTAAGTGAAACGCTACCATCCTGATCTGTCCTATATATATTTTTACAGTATTTTTCTAGACGACCCATGACCTCTACAGCTGGGTGCTTATACTTATTATCTTTTCCTACGCTTATAATACAATACTCAGGCTTCAGTTTTCTCAAAAATATTTCACTACTACTTGTGTCTGACCCATGATGAGCAACTTTTAGAACTTTTATCGTCTTTGTATTTTCAAAATATCCTTGTGAAACAATATTTCTCTCAGCTTCTTGATCGGCGTCTCCAGTAAATATAAATTCAAAATTACCATATTTAAGAGAGTTTATTATGCTTTTGTGATTATCTGAGCCTGTTTCATGCTTATAAGGTCCTAATATTTCTAGACTTAAGTCTTTACCCAAGATTATCTTATTTAAATTGTTTATTTTATATACTTGTATAACATTTTTATTTTCACCTACTTTATTTGTATTATCATAAGCTTCGTACGTGTTCTCAGTAGATATTATTAGCTTTTTAGTTTTAAAATTATTGATTATGTCCTGTGTACCGCCAACATGATCAAGATCCGGGTGTGTAAGCAAAATAAAATCTAAATCTTGTGAAAAATAAGGAAGATTATTCTCTACCTTTTGCGAGCTTATATAATTAGCCCCTGTATCTATTAACCCTTTTTGCCCAGAGGGGAATTTTATTAGCGCGCTATCTCCTTGTCCTATATCTAAAAATACAATCTCTAGTTCTTTCTGCTTGTCTAAATTAGACAAAACATAGGCAAAGCTTAGGCTAAAAATTATTAATATAAAAATTATTATAACTTTTATGTAATTTTTTATAGCTGTACAAGCTTTTTCTATGCACTCAATTAAATAAGTAGCTATATTTTTAATATTACCTGTATTTCTATACATATTTACCTGTTAATTTTAATGCTGCCTATTATTATGCTATAATTATAGCATGTTTAATCTAGAAATATCTGAGCACGTGACAAGTCTTGCTATATATATAACGACTTTTGTAACTTTATTCTTTAATGGCCTAACCAATTTACCATCTTCCCAATTTGTGTATTTAACTCTTGGATATCTTATAAATATAAAAGATTTTAATTTTTATATCGCAATACTTTTAGGCACCATAGCTAATACCTTAGGTAATCTTGTACTTTATTACATAATATTAAGTAATTCTGAATTTTTAAATTCTAAACTTGCCAAATTTTTAGCTATAGATTCAGAAAAACTTTTAAAATATAACGACTATTTTAAAAATAAATGGTGGGGCTGGCTTATACTTGGTAAAATAACACCAAGCCTTAAAGTCTTAGTGCCAGTAATATGCGGCCTATCTAAAGTGTCCCTTAAAAGAACTTTGGTTATATTTTCAGTCGGATCTTTGATTTGGGCAATAATAGTGACTTACCTCGGTTATTACTTTGGTAAACAGGCTAATCTTTTAGAGTTTTACTTAATTATCACCCTTATTTATATCGTAATAGGCGCGCTCTCTTATTTTAAGATAAAGCTCAGCAAAGACAAAAATAACATATAAAATTATATAAACTACTGTCAAATATATAAGACTTAAACCATTATTTATTAACGGTTCCATATTGTAAGTAAGCTCAACTGTAAAAGACATAATATTTATTAAAAAATCAGCAGCGAGTCCAAATACTATCCCTAAAAATACAGAAATAGAGGCAAATACTCCTGCTAAGAATCCAAATAGCATTATAAAAGGTATGAGACCTGATATTAGAATACTTACTAGAACTCCCGTAAGTTTTAAGGTTCCAAATTGGAACATTATATAAGGTAATATTAATATATTTGCTGATATGGTAACCAAAATTATATCTATAAAATTTTTATAAGAATTATTTTTGTCTTTTATGTCGTATTTTATATAAATAAAACTTTTAAGTAAAGGGTAAAAATAAATTATAGATAATGTTGCCAAGAACGACATATGAAATGACACATCATATGTAGCTATACTTGGAGAATAGAGACAGAACATAAATCCTGTAAACCATATTATTAGTCTACTATTTGCCGGCTTCAAGAAATACATAGTCATAAAAGCATAGAAAGACATTAGGCTAGCTCTCCATACAGGGCTACTAGTGTTAGCGAGCAACAGAAATATACCCACAAAAATTATAGAGGCTACTACCCTGTTCTTAAGAGACAACTTTTTAAATATGAGCCCGGCGAATGCAGCAACAAGTACCAAGTTATACCCAGATAATACAAGTACATGTGAAGTGCCAGCGTCTCTATACTTATTGTTAAGCTCTTTTGATATATGGGACTCATCTCCCCATAACATCGCCATTAATATTCCTGCATTTTCATTATTCATTACTTTTTCAAGTCCTAGATAAAATTTTTCTCTAAATATATAGCTATAATAATATATACTGTGCTGCTCAGCTTCTTTTATTTTGGTTAGTTTTGGATACATTATTAGTAAATCTTGTCCTTTTGTATTCCAGTATTTCATAAGGTCAAAACTTTTTAAGCTGTTTTTAATATTATCTCTTTTAGGTAATATAATAAGCTCATTCGTTATATTGCCTTCAATCTTAATGATATCATCTGGATAAAGCTTTTCCTGAGTATAGCTGTATATGGCAATATTCTTTAGGTTGATATTTTTAAGTTGAACACTTTTATCTTCTTCATTTTTAATGTCTATTATATTATTAATGCTACTACTTTTATTTAAGATATCACCTGTTATTATTTTTGTATTGTCTTTTACTTTTATGTCTCTTATTTTTAGTTCAAAATTAGCGCTTTGATTTATATATTTAAATTCATCTTTTAAAATTTTAGCTCTTATGCTAGCAAAAATAAAACACGTGCTTGAGGCTAATACAAAAACTAAAAAGCTTTTTAATAAAATATCTTGCTTGACTTTTTTAATGAAAAATAAAGAAATAAAAATAATTATAAAAGACAGCTTTATCAAAGCTCCGCTAAAATCTAAATAATCCCCTGATAAATATCCTAATATAAGCCCAATCGCTCCTGCAGAAAATACTTTTGTTAACATGATACGCTGATCTAATTTACTTTTAAAAAATCTTGATAATCATTTTTACTGCCTGCATATATACTTATATTTTCTTTTGTGGCTGCTGCGGTACATAATTTATCAGCTCTTTCATTATAAACATGACCGCTATGTCCTTTTATATGTATTATATTAAAAACTATTTTTTTATACTTTAGGTCGCTAATTGACTTCCATATTTTTTCCCACAGGTCTTTGTTCAATACATCTTTTTTCTGACTTGTCTTCCAGTTATTTTTAACCCAGCTATAAACCCATTCGTTGCAGCCCTTAACTGTGTACTGGCTATCACTACATATTTCTATAATATCTGCGTCTGCATCATTTTTATTAAGATTAGATAGGGCAAAATTAAGAGCGTATAATACTCCATATATTTCCATTTGGTTATTTGTAGCTTTTTCAAAATATCCGTTATATTCTCTGACTTTTTCATCACTCATGATAACTGCTGCCCAGCCTGATGGTCCAGGATTACCTCTACTTGATCCGTCTGTGTACGCGTAATACTTCATATATTAATTATAACATGAAAACAAAAAGCGCGCCCCTTCGGGCCGCGCTTTAATTCTAAGCATCAGAACTTTTTAACGCTAATTTCTGTCAGATCTGTCGGATCTCTTCTCAGATCTTTCGTCAAATCTGTCATCTAATCTGTTCTCCATCTCCATAAATCTCTTGTCATTTTTTGTAGTTACACAATTTTTAACTGTTGTTATAAAAACTTTACGCGCAGCATAAACAGCCTCTTCGTAATTTCTCTCAGCTGTTTTTCTAGCTGATTTAAAATTTTTATTAGCTGTTTTCCTTGCTTCTTCTCTTTGAGATTTATCTGTAATTAGAAATACTGTCTTATAAGATTCACGTCTTGCAGTTAACGCTGCTTTTACTGCTGCTGATTTTACGTCATAAGCTGCAATAATTGCGTCTTCTCTTTTTAATAATGCGTCAAGATTACATATAAGAGATGTAGTTGTCGCAGTTGTGGTCGCGGTACTTGTAGAAGTGGTTGTTGCTGTAGTTGTTGCTGTAGTTGTTGCTACTACAGGAGTAGTCGTAGCTGTAGTTGTCGCAGTGCTTGTTGACTGAGCACTAACTATTCCTATAGCAAATACGCTTGATAGCATTAATGTATATAGTGTTTTTTTCATATTTTTGATTTAGTAGAATAACCTACTGAGTATTTATTATTTTAATTTTTAAATTATAGAAGAATTTTAAACTCCTAATATATATAACAAGATAGCTATTACCTGCGTGACACTATTTGAGATAAAGTTAAGAACTCTAAACTAGTCTTATTTTTAGACCACCCTTAAATATGTCTCTCTCTATAAATCCAAGCCAAAATTTTTGGCCTATTAATTTTTCTTTTTCTGCTTCGGAGACAGAAAATTTTATACAAGACACACCGTCTACACTTAATTCTATGTGCTGCTTTTTATCTCCAAATAACCTTACGTTTTTAAGATCTCCTTCTAATTTTATAATGGGTGCTAAGTTAGCCATCCCAAATGGTGAGAGTTTATTAATTTCTCTGAAAAGACTTTCTGTTATACTTTGCGAATTCAAAGCTAAATCGAAACTTTTTTCTTTATTTATTTCAAGACTAATATTTTCTAATCTGGCTTTTTCTTCTTTTTTTTCTGCAAGAGATTTTTGATGTTTTTCATACTCCTCTTTTAGCTTTTTCTCAAAGTCTTTTATTTTGTCTTTTATAATTGCAAATCCTCCCGCTTGCTCATGGCCACCAAAATGTATAAGGGTGTCAGCGCAGGCGCTCATAAGCTGTACCACATTAGCTCCGTCACTGCCCGCTCTCACACTTCCCTTCATAATGTTTTCATCTTCTCCTTTGCCCCAGACAAATACTGTCTTTTTAGTTCTGTCTACTATTTTACTGGCTATAAGGCCTAATATTCCGGGTGACCAATCTTCACTACCTACAAGTACTACTTGATCATTTTCAAATAGTGCAAAATCCACACTCTCATTTGCAGCACCTGTGTCCTTTTTCCTCTCATTATTATATTTCTCTAGCCTCATCGCACACATGTCAGAATCTGTGTTATCAAGTAATGCCAAAAATGCCTCTCTGGGGTCACTCATACGCCCAGCAGCGTTAAGTCTTGGGGCTATACCAAATCCTATATCAGTCTCGTTTATATATTGCTGCTTGATCCTAGCGTTAGTAAATATTTTAAGCAGTCCTTGTCTTTTAGATTTTCTTAGCACTTGTAGGCCATACACAGCGAGCGTCCTGTTTTCACCCAGTAGCGGCACCATGTCAGCTACAGTTGATATGCCAACCATATCTAGCCACCATTTTTCATAACCATCAGCGACGCCGTACTCAATGCGGTGTTTCATGAGGAAAGCATGAGCCAATTTCCACGCTGTAGCGCAGCCACAAAGCATTTTCTCAGGATAGTCGCAGTCGTTACGCTTGGTATTTATAACTGCAAATGCTGACGGCAATACTTGCTTTTTGTTTTCATTCAAAATGGGGAGATGATGGTCCGTGAGTATAACGTCTATTCCGTTCTCCTGCGCATATTCTATCTCTTCAATATTGGTTATACCCAGGTCAACAGTAATCATTAGCGTTGCTTTGTCCTTTATAAATTTTTCTATTGCATGCTTGTGTATACCGTAACCTTCATTATGTCTATGAGGTATATAATTTTCAAAATTAACACTAAATTCTTTTAACTCTTCACCTTCTTTCTTATTAGTTTTAGTTGCTTTTTTATTAAACTCTTTATTAATTAAACTTAAATCTTCCCCGTTTTTATTTTCTTCTTTTTTATTTTCTAATTTATCTTTCTGTCTTTTGCTTTCTTCTATTTTCTTAAAAAAGTCATGTAATACTACAGCACCAGGTATGCCGTCGCAGTCATAATCGCTATATATTATTATTTTTTCATTATTGTCTATCGCTTTCTTAATCCTATCTACCGCTTTCTCTATGTCTTTCATGTGAAATGGATTATGAGTGTCTCTATCCCAATTAGGTTTTAAGAATTTTTCCACTTCTTCTCTGTTTTCAGTATTCACCCCCCTCTTTTCAAGCAAATTTTTTATCAAGTCTGTCATATTTGTTTCTTGTCCTGCGTAGCACAGCAATGCGTAGTAGGATTATTTTTTTCTAAACATATTATAACACTCACCCTCTATCTTTCTGCATTTTATAAGAGACAAAGATGAAACTCTAAATAGCAAGCCATAATATACCCTATAAAATCAGTATTATTTAGCCCTTGACAGAACTTTAAATACTTGTTATACTGTTTAACGTAGCTGTATTAACATCAAATTCTTGATGTTTACAGCCCTGTTCTTGAAAGGAACACAAATGAAAACTCAATCAGTAGCTACCGAGCCAGAATATTTTTTTGGAATCAGGCAGGTTTCAGGTCCTCAGGTTGGTGTGCAAATACCTTTTCTAAATCCGATGACATGGTTAGATATCATCAACACGGAAAGGGAAGGGGTTTGTATCGACCTCCACTTAACCTGGATGCGTGCAAACGGTTGGCCAAGTTACACTGTGGCCACCACTTCGCCAGTTAAAAAGGTGGGTGTGGAGGGTTCAGCAAGGCTTATCTGGAAAATGGAACCAGAATGCTTTAAGGGTGACGGGTTTGATTTGTTATCGTTGGGAAACGTTGCAAACATTATTTCTGTTACAGAATGCACCAAAACTTATTTTCTGGAGACAGAAAGTTCGCGGTACATCCTTCTGGACAGTTTCCCCGCCGACGCAGGCTTAAAACCAAGCTAATTACGAAAAATTAGCTCACAAATGCATCACTTTTATTTTAGCTTAACAGTTAAAATAAATAGTGGTGCATTTTTATTTTTATATTATGTTATAATTCAAGGCAATAAACCTATGTCCGATCTATTTTTAAAAATAATTTCACGTGAAATACCTTCTCATATTATATATGAGAACGAGACCACTCTAGCCTTTTTAGCTTTGCACCCTAATACAAAAGGACATACATTAGTAATCCCTAAAAATTATAGCAGAAACATGCTAGACATTTCTGAGTCTGACTTATTAGAAGTTATGAAGACTGTCAGGCTAATAGCTCCGCAAATAATAAAAGCTGTAGGCGCTGAGGGTTTCTGTATAGGGCAAAATAATGAAGCTGTGGCTGGTCAAGCGGTATTCCACACCCATTTTCACATTATCCCCCGCTTCGCAGATGACGGCCTTGTCCACTGGCATGGTCATGACGTGTCGCAAGAAACACTCGCTGAAATAGCAGAGATTATAAAACTAGGAATTAAATACTATACCAGAATAACCTCTTAAAACTCTTTATAAATCAAACGCTTTTTAACTATTGACAAATTCTTATCTAATTGTTATAATGTTTAACATAGCTGTATTAATATCAAATTCTTGATGTTTACAGCCTTGTTCTTGAAAGGAACATTGTGACATTTATTGTTAAAGCAGTTAACTTCTTTACTCTAATTGCTGGTCCATTTTTATTAGGGTTGTATCTTGGAAACCTCCCAGTACACGGACTTACCGCTGTGGTGTTATGCTCTTTAGTTGTTCTGCAAGCTTCTAAGCCTTACCTGCCTGAGTTTTCACCAAGAACAGAGGAAGCTAAGCGGCGAGTAGAGAAACATAACGATTTAGTTATTATGTCTCTTTGCTTAATTATCGGATATCTCATAACTTTTTCCTTGCAGAAAAAAGATTTTGTTATATCTGTAATTAAGATGTTTTTCTAATAACACTTAAGAGCCTTCACCCACCCCCACCGAAAACTCATTTCGGTGGGTTTTCTTTTTGTGTCTGTAATTATTTATTTAACCCTAAATTCCTTACGAATGCTGGCCAGCTGGTCAGCATTTTCTTTTTCCATATTTATTTGCCCTGATTTTGCTAGCTCGCGTAGGTCTTTTATATCCAAAGTTTTCATGTGTAACGCTCGTAACTCTAAATATTCTACTGTGTTTTTACTTGGATCCTCCAAAACTTCGCCAAAAAGTGCATTAAGTGTTAACCCCACTCTCGGCCCTGGCGTTTCTTGTGTAACACTCATTATCTTTGCTCCGTCTATTTTCATCTGCTTCAGTGATACCGGATCAACAAGCGCCTGCTGTATCATGCTCTGATACTTTCTGAACCTGTACGGCTCCTCTTTTGGCCTACCTGTGCCTACTCTATCACAAATACGCAGATTGACGAGGTCCCAGATCTTCTCCTTACCTACGTTGACTATTAGCCTCCTGACAGCGCTCAAGGTTATCTGCTCTGTATCTGAAAAGAACATGTGCCAGCGCACCATACTAGAGACGTATTCTATAGTCTCTTTTGGGAATTTAAGCCTCTCAAGTATTTCACGAGAAACGCGTCCGCCCACAACATCATGTCCGTAAAAGGTATAGTCACTCTTTTCTTTTGAAAATCTCCTTGTTTCCGGCTTAGAGACATCATGAAATAGCGCCGAAAGGCGTAATTCTAGTGGCCACCCTTTATCAGCTGCATGTTGGCAAGTTCTAAGGTTGTGCTCCCACACGTCAAAGCTATGGGCCTGATTCTGTCTTACCCCTATACCCGCCTCTATTTCATGTGAAATATACTTAAGTACACCAACTTCACTTGCTAGCTCTATGGTTGATTTTGGCTGTGAACTCATCAGTATCTTGCAAAATTCGTCACGAATCCTTTCATGTGAAATGTTTTTAAGTAGATTTACATTAGTTTTTAACGTTTCACGTGTAATATTCTCTATCTCGAACCCTAATTGTCCAGCAAAACGCACTGCCCTTATAAGTCTGAGTGCATCCTCTTTAAATCTCTCATCTGCCGAGCCTACACATCTTAGTGTTTTATTTTCTATGTCTTTTATGCCGTCAAAATCATCTATCAGGATGTCGTTTATAATATCATAAGCTAGCGCGTTACATGTGAAATCCCTTCTTTTCAAGTCGTCATGTATATTTTGTGACCATTTTACAGTATCTGGCCTCCTACCATCTGTATATTCTGATTCTAACCTGTATGGTGTAACTTCTACTATGCTTTCACGTGTAACTTTTTCATCTTTTTCTGATTCTGGCGCAGTGACAACTCCGACTGTACCATATACATTTTCGTAGAATGTTCTTGGGAAAAGCCTTATTATCTGCTCCGGAGTCGCATTAGTGGTGACGTCATAATCACTAGGCACTCTACCCATAACATGATCACGGACACAGCCACCAACAAGATAAGCCTCAAAGCCGTTATATGCAAGCATTGCTACTACCATTCTCACATTTTTAGGTACACTTTTAAATTCTTCTACGTGGCTTTGTTTTGACGGTTCACCTAAATCATCTTTTCTTTCGTCTTTTTTCATAAATTTCCTATTTTATTTAAATTTATATACAGCTTTTAAAGCTAATTTGTAGTGCTCCTGCTAGGATTCGAACCCAGAACAGCGGTTCCGAAGACCGATGTGATATCCATTTCACTACAGGAGCATACTTATATTATAACACTATTTTAAAAATAGTAATTTTGTGCGGCGTGGGAGAATCGAACTCCCGTCTCATCCTTGGCAAGGACGTGTTCTACCACTAAACCAACACCGCTTGCCTTTGCATTATATCACACCTATACATTTTTGCAAAATACTAGCTCCCCCACCTTCAATAACTAACTCCATAACCTCTTTTTATAGACTTATTCAAACATCTTCACACCAGACATGTATATCTAATTGATTTTATTGCAGCTCAAATGTTACGTTTTTTAATCATTTAAACTAGACAAGGTATTAACTTTTTACATCTTATCCACTTTTATAAGAGACATAACTGGGGATAAACCTGTTGATACTGGGTATAACGGACATAAAATACATTTGTCAAAATTAGAGCTTGTCTATGTCTATTTGATTATAAGGCTTATTTTATATAGCTTATTTTAATAATTTCTAAATAAGTCTTTAATATCAAATGACTCTTTGTCAAAATGTGCCACGTGAAACGTTTTAAAAGACTTTTAAGGTTTATAAGGCTTCGTCATCCTAGTAACCAGGTAAAAAATGTAAATAATTCTAGTGTTTATTTTTAGAGTTTTGAGCTTTGCTTATGTTGCCTGTGTTATAATATAAATATGAAGTCTGATAATATGCATAATAAGGATCTTGGCTACGCCGCTGAGAAAGTAGCCAGAAAGTACTATGAAAACAAAGGGTGGGGCTTAGTTGTACAAAATAAAGCAGAGCGTGGTAGTGAGTTGGACCTAGTTTTGGAGAAATATAAAGAAAAAGAGGATGCAAACGTTTCTCGTGAAATACTTTTTGTAGAGGTTAAGAGTGCTGCTGTTGATATTAATGGTCGTTTTGGTTATGATAATATAAGGCCAGAGGATAATTTTACCAGGTCGAAGCAAAAATACTTTAAAAGGGGTATAGAATTGTACTTAACTAAAAATAAACTAAATAATATACCTGATCTAAATATAAGAATAGACTTAGCCTGCGTATATTGCCACATATCAAGGCCGGATGATAAGAAATGGACTATAAAAACTTACGAGAATATAATTCTAGATTAATTTTGTCTTTTATGTTATATTTTAGATATGAAGAAAAGTAGGCTAATGGAGTACAAAGACAGGATTAAGGTTAAAATTGCGGCTAACAACTCAGAAATAGCAAATAATATAAATCCTGACGTTACACGTGAAAAATTTAAGCATAAAAAATCTCTCGGGCAGAACTTTTTAAAGACAGAGAGTATTTTGGACCTGATTGTAGAAGCGGGGGACATACAGGCAGGTGATCTTGTGTTAGAAATTGGCCCAGGAGAGGGTGCCTTAACTACAAAAATATTAAATAAAATAAATATAATAAATAAAAAAGAGTGGGGTGGTAAAAAAACTGAGGAGAGTGCTGTAGGAAATGGAGAGGGTGAAGAGGGTACTGATAAAGCAAAGCTTGTTTGTATAGAAAAAGATAATAGGCTTATACCAATACTAAATGAAAGGTTTTCACGTGAAATAGAGGAGGGTGATCTGACTCTTTTAGAAGAGGATATTTTAAAATGGAATATAGACGAATATGTAAAAGAGGGTAGTGGCAAAAACTTATCTATAGCAAAGCCTAAATATAAACTCATAGCAAATATCCCTTATTATATAACAGGCGCTATTATGGAGCAGTTCTTGTCAGCTCAAAATAAGCCAGAAATAATTGTAGTAATGGTGCAAAGGGAGGTGGCAGAGAGAGTAGTCGCAAAAGATGGCAAGCAGAGCATACTAGCATTATGCACAAAATATTATGGCGATAGTGAGATAGTTAAAATAGTTAAGCCCGGTAACTTTAACCCACCACCAAAAATAGATAGCGCTGTGTTAAAAATAAAACTTCGCCCATCAGTATTAGAAATCTCAGATTTAAATAAAATAGAAGCTGAAAATAGAATAGAGCAGTCAAAAATGTTAGAAAAGACATACCTGCAAATAGTTAAGAAGGGTTTGGCCCATAAACGTAAAAAGCTATCAAGTAATCTAAAAGACTTTGATGCTAATTATAACTGGTCAGAGCTTTTTGTGAAATTAGACATAGACATAAATGCAAGGGGGGAGGACCTGAATTATGAAAAATTCTTAGAATTAGCAAAAGAATATATTAAAAATATTAAAGGCTAAAAAATACTGTTTAATGTATATTTTGTAGGAAATAAAAAATTATACTGCTAGGTAAAACTTAATTTGTGTCTATTTTTACTTTGTGATATAATATAAGTGTAAATGCGGTGTTGGTTTAGTGGTAGAATACCTGCCTTCCAAGCAGGGGACAAGAGTTCGATTCTCTTACGCCGCACAGAAAATAGAGTTTTAAAAAATACAAAATACAAAGCGCGCATTCGGTGCGCTTTGTATTTTTCGCTTACTACCTTTATACTCTATTTTTATTCTATATTTTTACTATTTACTTTTATATATAATAATGTTAGTATTTTCTTGTGCTGGTGTTTACCAGTTAAGTTATTTAAAAAAGGAAATTTGAAATGACAACGAGTTTGAAAAATGTCTTGCCTCAAAGTCTTTTTGGCAAGATTGTCTGGTTTCTTGTAATCGCCTTTTTCTTTTCCATTTTGTATTCGAAAGCTGCAAGGGCTGATGAGCGAAACCAAAGCACTGGTGAGTCAAGATACTTTTTGGTTCAGGGTTATGTAGGGGAAAGGTCGATTGAGGAAAGTGTTCCCCACAAGATCTTTTGTATCGCCAAAAAATGTTCTGTTTTTATTGGGGCAACTGAAACGAAAAGTCGTGTAAAAACGACAACAAGGATATATCAGAACCCTTGGCTAAAAAAAGGATGTACTGAAGAAAGTCTTGGTTCTACTAGGCGAGGCTCAGAGATAACCTGTAAATCTTCTAATCTCAAGTTAAGGACGCTTGAAATTGACGAAAAAGAGCACTCTTTATACCTCGCCAAATATCTACTCAACAGGGCCCCTGACAAGAATAATATATCTTGGATATAGACCCTGATTAGGTTAACTAAATAAAAAGCACCTGCGCTATTGCGTTAGGTGCTTCTTTTTTTATTAAAAATTAATCTCTTGTAAGATTATACTTAAAACTATCTGTTGTTAAGTGTATCCTTAAGAGCTTTTGCTACTGTAAACTTTGCTGCTTTTGATGCTGCAACTTTTACTTGCTCACCAGTTTTTGGATTACGAGCCATACGAGCTGGTTTATCTTTTACTGAAAACTTGCCAAATCCAGCAACAGAAACCTCATCACCTTTTTTAAGTGTTGATACGATACTATCAAAAATACAGTCTAATGCTCTCTCTGCTTCTACTTTTGTAGAGTTCATAACTTCACTTAATTTTTCTACCAATGCTACTTTGTTCATATTATTATTTTTATTTTTATTAGTGTAGCGCTATGATCTATATACGCTTTTTATATTATAATATGAATACGAACACAAAAACAAGATTGACAAATGCAAAATAGTTGTCATAATTTATATCCTAGTCTAAAATAAAATATTAATTATAAAGTATAATAACTAATTATTTTCTAATTAACTTGCTTCTAATTAATCCTTGGGTCAAAAATACTTTTCTCAAATGCTACGCCACTTAACATCTCTGATATTTTTTTCGCTCCAAAAATAGATGGCATAATACCAATACCATTGCAGCCAAGATTATAAAGTAAGTTAATATTATTATTCTCAAAACCTATCATTCTAATACCGTTTGCAGTGTATCCTAGTAGTCCATGCCAACAAAAGTCATATTCTATGTGGTCACCTTTGTGTTTTTTATAATTATTTTTTAAAAAATTATTTATATCTTTTTCGGCCCAATCTTCGCAGGTGTCATCTCTATTATATATTTCCCCCTCTGTCAAAATCTTTTCTGGACCACCAGTCGAAATTAGCCCCATTTCCTCACCGTTATGTATGTGCGGTCTGCGTGTCATGTAAAAGTATTGCTCGCCGGTAAGGGTATTATTATCAGCATCTATAAGCTTTTCTTTGGGGAAATAGCTTATGGCTATGGGTTCCTCGACATTCTGGTCGAGATAAGCTGACATATAATTAACTCTACCGCTAATATTACTGTGGAATTTATTATTTATTTCCGCTCCACTATTATTTATAATATCAAATCCCTCAAAGCCATTGGTACACAAAATAATTTTTTTAGAAATTATTTTGTTAGATTTTAATTTAAAATTATTTTCTAAGATATTTTCTATCTTTATTTTCTCTTCTACTAGATTTAAATCTTTTGTACTTTCTTTAGTTTTTACTTCCAGAATGACTTCTTCTTGATTCAAAGTAATACTTTCTACTGGTGAGTTCTCATATATTTCAAATCTATTTTGATATTTTTCTAAAACATAATCTAAAACCTCTTCACATATTCTGGCACTATTGGTCGCACCTTTTTTATAAGCGAGGGTTGCTATATAGCTTTTATTTTCTGTCTCGAGTAGATCTAAAATATTCTCTTGGGTTGTAACTTCATACAGGTGCGAATATATTTCTGGTATATCTTGTAAATTTTTAAAGTTATCAGCAATAAGCATGCGCTCGACTTTTAATCCACCATCGTAACGTATCATATTATCAGCCAAATGTATCAGTACTTGCTTAAGCTCGCTCAGCCCAGCATATCCAGTAAAGTCATAGATAGGTGTCTTAAAATCTATTTCTTTTTGTAGCTCTTCTAAAATATCCCAGGCAGACTCTACGTCTTTTTGTCCACTACATGCCACATCAACACCAAATTCAGTAGCAATATCTGCAAGCGGCCGCTCAAAGTAGGTGGTCAGCTGACCTGCGTTGTGGCCGCTCGCACCGTGCCCAGCTAGGTTGGCGTCTATGAGTATTACTTTTTTGTCAGTATTTTTCAAAACAAAATAAGAAGTTATAACTCCGGCAATACCAGCGCCAATTATAACAATATCAGTGCTTTTGTTTTCATTTAAAACTTTAACCTCTCTTGTTTTCTCTAGTTGATGTATCCAGGGTGAATAATTCTTTTTCATACTTATATTTTAATTTTTTCTTTTAAAAAATTTCTTAACAATATTATAACATAAAGAGCGCGCCGAAGGCGCGCTCTTTGTTAAAAACTAATTACTTCTTTGTTTTAATTATACTATCTACTATTCCATACTTTTTTGCCTCATCTGCAGTCATCCAATTATCTCTGTCACTGTCTTTTTCTATGTCTGCAACTTTTTGTCCTGTATTTTTGGCCATTATCTCATTAAGCATCTTTTTAAGTCTAAGGCCTTCTTTTAAATCTATCTCCATGTCGGACACTTTTCCCCTTGTTCCGGCTGATGGTTGATGTATCATCACGGTTGAGCTAGGAAGTAGCGACCTCTTACCTTTTGTACCACTTGATAGTAAAAATGCGCCCATGCTAGCCTGCATACCAACCCCAATAGTTGCTACGTCGCATTTGAGATGCTGCATAGTGTCATATATACCTAGTCCGTCATATACAGATCCTCCAGGGCTGTTAATATATAACATAATGTCCTTTTTGCTGTCTTCTGCTTCTAAAAATAGCAGCTGCGCTATTATAAGTGAGGCAGAGTGCTGATTAACCTCATCGGCTAGGAATATTATACGCTCTTTTAAGAGACGTGAGAATATATCATAAGCCCTTTCTCCATTTTGTGTTTTTTCTATTACTGTTGGTATTAACATGTGTTTTGGTTATTTATTATTAATTTTACTTTACTTATTTTAAGATTATATCATAAATTACTTTTTAGCCCCAACTCCTTAGCAGCCATATTCCAGAGCATCATAAAAAAGTCTTTATAATTATTAGCTATAACCTCTGACTTTATAACATAGACAAGTGGTGGATTAAGGAAAGAAAAGAAAGCTGTTTCTCCATCTCGTATCACCATGTGAGTAGAATTGAGTGGGAATGTTTCGAGTAGTCTAACCTCCATATTATTGTCCTTGAGAACAGAATCTGCCCATAGATGTTTTTCTTTTTCTGGGCCAACATAAAATACTTTTACTTTTTTTGAGGTCTGTTCTGCCAAATAATTATCCAGATCCTCCCCCATAATATCACTAAAACCTTTGGTGTCCCCGCCAATAATATACTGCGACTCGCCGTGCTTTGCATTCTTGGCATAATTGTATTCATAATCTACCATCGCTTTTTGTCCTACATGGACCTCAAAGTCCTGCTCAAATCCAACCTTGCTAACTTTTTTTAATTGTTCTACTAGCTCGCTAGCCTGCACCGCTTTCTTTTTGATTATCTTTTCTATTTGACTTGGCGCCGCGGCTGCATATTTACTTTGTAACCCCTTTTCTATTTCTACAACTAGCCCTAGATCTAAAAGCTTGGGTAGGGCATTATAAACGTATTGCCTGTGCAGCTTTGTCCCAATGGCTATTTTGCTACCCCCAGCATCGCGCCCAGTTTCTAATAAATATAAATATATCTTGGCCTCATTTTCTGTAAGTCCAAAACTCTCAAGCTGCAAGAGTAGCGGATTAATGGCTTTTAATTCTTTAATTTCCACTGACTTAGGTTTAGCCTCTTTTGTTTTAGTTTCTTTTACTTTTACCTTGTCCGCGCTATTATTTTTAGTGTTAATTTTCTTTATGACTTCTTTCATGTTTTTTTTATTATTTAATAAAATCTAGTGTTGACTTTTTCAGACCTCTTGTGTATAATATGTTTACAAATGTTTAGAGTAATCTAAACCCACTCTTGTAAAACAAGAGAGAAAAATGAAGTCTATAGCAGCAAGTCTGTTATAGACTTTTTAACTTGTGTAAATATTTCACCATCAAGCTTACCCACTTTTTCAACAAATCTTTTCGTGTCTAATATTCTTACCTGACTTATTATAGCTATTGAGATCTCTTGTGTTTCACCAACTTTACCCACTTCAAAATAAAACTTTCCAATCTTCTTTTTGCTTGTCAGGCTTACAGTGAGGGCAGAGTCTGCGCCAAATACTTTTAGAACCAAAACTGGCCTAAGAAAATTTACACCTTTTCCATCTTCCTCAACACCAACGTTTACACCTAATGACACCCACCACACCTCACGAGGGCGTAGCCATTTACTTTTCAGATTAGATTCTATATCTTTCTTAATTTTGTGCCAAGACTCAAAATCTTTATTCGGCTTATTTAGTTTATTTTCTTGCATATTTGTATTTTTGTATTTTTATACTGTAATAATATATATTACAGTATATCATAATATGTATATTATACAAGTATTTTTGTAATAAATAACTGACATTTTTATAGTTGACACTTATCTTAATATAGTGCATAATGTTTACATGGTTAAGAAAAGGTAAAACTAATCTTAATCGCAGCACTTTGAATCAAATGACAATCAACTTCCTTGAAAGGGAATAAAATGACTTCACAATCTTACCTAGATTTTTTTCCAACTCACATTAACCCACGTGATACTTTTTTCGCAAATCCTAGACTCCTTGCACCCCGAGACTTAGAAAAAAGTTTTGACCTGAGCCGTTGCAACATTGACGAGCGCCGCCCCACTTATCATAACAGCGAAACAGTAACCTCTGTGAGGGAAATTACTGAAATGAATAAGAGCTTTTTTGGAAAGGAGAGATTAAAAGCAATGTGTGTAACAGTGGGGCAGCTGGCAAGGTTTATAGAAGAGAGGATTCGAAAAACTCATCCCGACGATTTCCGTTATGGGGGATTGGAAGGTGAATATGCCTTTTTTATGTTAGATAGAAAAGGAGCACCCCTAGTAATTAGACTCTCGCACTACTTTGTGCGAAATGGGTGGAGGTGGTCTATCGACAGAGCTGATCTGTCGAGTGTGTGTCGCCGAAGGGTGATGATGAACGAAGTTTACCGTGACTCTCATCCAGTGTTACGTTATGAGCGTAAACACCTTGGTGGTTTTAGATAGCCACAACCGCAACCTTAGCCGCCGCGGTATATAAATAGGCTTAACTTCCGAAGTGCTTCAAACACACTTCGGATCTTTATCAAGATTTTAAGTATTAATTTTAAATTAGAAATAGCTTAGAGTAAATATTTAAAGTCTTGTAGAGAAATAAATTTAAAAACGTCTCTATAGGAAACAGACCCTTAGGATTAAAAGTAAACTTCCTTGAAAGGGAAATAAAATGACAACAGAGCAAGAGCTTAAGGATAAGAATCAAGACCTGATACTGGCAATTAGGGTCGTTGACGGCATCAAAGTGACAACCTATAAATATATGGGAGATGAGCCAGAGGATACTAGCAATGTCAGGATTAAAGACGGATGCACCCCCATTCAAGAAAACGGTGTTTATAACTGGGGGTCATATAGTACTAAGTTTTCTTAGGCCGCGGACAATTAATTTGTTCGCGGTTTTTTATTTTAAAATACTAAAAATATAAAGTGAGGGAGTGCGAATGTATTAGAAAAACAAAAAACCCTTGCGGGATATATGGACTTAGATTTTGTAAGAATTGATTTTTTTTATACATTTAAATTGTATAAAAACAGAATCAACTTTCCCAAATCTACATATCTCGCAAGGGTTTTGCTTATTTATTTTTTAACTTAGAACCTGTCTGCATAAAAAGTAGCAGACTTAAATTGTAACTGAAACCTGAACTGAAATGTTTTGAATGATCAGAACATTTTAGTCAACATGGCTTGACTAGCTTAACACCGAATTAACCAACTGAATATTTTTGTCTTTTATTTACATATTTTGTAATATTTGATTAAGGGGAACTGTGCCCAAAACTAAACCAAAACAACTTATAATGGAAATAACATGGAACAAGGCGAACTTTAATTTGATTTCACTTTCTCATTTGTTACTCACTTATAGAGAGTAAGGGTCGAAAGTGATGTATTTCGCCTGAGGGACAAAGAGCGTTTAGAGAAAAGATTAGGAACTGATTTGCCGACTATCCGTCGGAGGAGATTTTCTTTTTCTTTTCTCTCTGTAAACTATTATAATTTATATGTGTCCTTTATGCAAGAGACAAAATGTCTTTTATAAAAATAACTGTGGATAACTTTTGTAGGCTCTATGCTTTATTTTTATTTTCTTATTGCCACCTTTATTGTTATGGTGTTTCTTGTTTGTATTTTTGTCTTTTTTACATATTATGTTAAAATATATTTATGAAAATACATAGATTTTATATAAAAGACATAATTTTTACAGAGAAAATTATACTAACTAAAAAAGACTATCCAAATACACATAATCAAATGGTAAATGTCCTCAAACTGCAAAAAGAAGAGCTGGTAACTCTTTTTAATTCTTACTCTAATAATTCTACTGAAAATAAGGTAGAGCAATCTGGCTTTGATTATACTTATGTTATAAAAGGGTTGGGACACAAGGAGGTTATGCTTATTTTAAAAGAAAAGAACGAAAACAAAATAGATAAGACTCTAAAAGACAGACCAAAAATTAACCTATATATAGCTAATATTAAAAAGGATAAACTGGAGTGGAGCGTAGAGAAGGCTGTGGAACTTGGGGTTTCTAATATATTTTTACTAGATACTGAGCGTACTCAAAAGCAAAATATAAAAATAAATAGTACAGAAAGTAGTGCTGAGAGATTAAATAAGATAACCATAGAAGCAGGAGAGCAGTGTGGTCGCGGTGAGGTTGCTACCACACATGAAACACAAGATCTAAGTAAAATACTAGAAGATATTAAATCGGGCACAGATAAAATTAGTAAAGACTTAAATTATGCCTGCTTAATACCAAAACACTCTATTGATACGGCGGAACATAAGGAAAAAATGTTTCACACTCAAGATATAAAAAGTAATATAAACATATTTATAGGACCAGAAGGTGGGTGGACGGAAAAAGAGGAGGGGTTATTTGAGTCTTTAGCTTTGGAAAATAAAATAAATATTCTTAATCTTGGGCCAACAATATTAAGGGCAGAGACGGCGGCAATATGTGCTATTTCAAAATTTGTATAATGTCTTTTTGTGTATAAGTGTCTTTTATTAGTTTTTTATATATTATTTTTTGTTATAATATAGACAGAATAAATTAAATATTTATTTACTATAAAAATTAAATTAAAAAAATATGAACACAACAACACTTAAAATCAACTGGGATGTTATATCTAGAATTTTTATCGGAGCACTTTTTGTCTTTGCTGGATTTGGCAAAATTATGAGCTTTGAAGAGACGACTGGTTATATTAACTCTGTACTTAATACAGGTAGCCTAACCCCAGCCATAACTGCTGCTGTTATATTTGTCGAGATAGTCGTAGCTGCTGGTTATATGTATGGTAAGTTTAAGAAAGACATATGCGCTTATATACTTATAGCGTTTACTGCGCTAGCTACAATACTTTTTCATTCTAATCTTGATAATCAGCTCAACGTTATAATGGCATTTAAAAACTTGGCTATAATCGGTGGTATATTTGCGACCCTTGATGCATTACACAAGAGAAGAATAGCTCATCATCATTCTAACTAAATTATAAAAATATGTTAATAGTAAGAAAACAGATTCTGCTGAGAATGGAGTATTCTCCTTCTGAGGGAATGCGAGCTGGTATGGGTCGCCACGAGGAAAATAAGTGGCATGAAAATTTTGCTCAAACGGTTACTCCAGAAACGAGTAAAAAGGTAGTGGAAAATATAATTTCTAAATTTGAAAATAATTCTGAAATATATAAACAAATACTAACCCTTTCTGCAAACGAGTCTAAGAATCAAGAGCTAATAAAGTTTTTAGAATTTAAAAAGATGAATAATCTTAAGGATATACAAACTTTGAGTAAGGGACTTTTAAAAGAGGATAAGATGAGACTTGAAGAAAATTTTGGGCTTAACTTTGATAACCCCATACACTAATATTTTAAGGTGTGTGGTTAGAGAAATAAAAACTGTTATATTTATAACAGTTTTTATTTTTTAAAATATTAATAATTTATTTTTTACTTTACAAGCTCGTCACCCTCACTTAGACCTTCTAATATTTCTATTTTACCGTCTTGTGATCTGGTGCCTGTCTTTACTATTTTCTCTTCTTCTTTTCCGTCGGCAGATTTTACTTTTACTATACCGCCACCTGATTTTATAGTTATATAGCTTACCGGTATAACAAGGGCCCCCTCATTTGTTTTGGTTGTAATATCTGCGTTGGCAGTCATACCTGATTTTAAGTTCTCATAATTATCTATAAATGTAAGCGTAACACCGTATCTAGGCACTCCGCCATCATTGGTGCTGGCTGGATCTATATTAGTAACTGAAGCCATAAATATCTGTCCTGGGTATGCGTCAACAGTTACGGTAGCCTTATCACCCATGGAAACTTTGGCTATGTCAGCTTCGGCTATTTTTGATTTTATCTGATACTTAGAATCAGATATTATGCTTATCGCTGACTTTGCCTGACTGGCTATCTCACCTTTTTCAATATTTACTTGTGATATAACTCCAGCAAACGGGGCGCTTAATATATTTTTCCCAGCTTGATTCCTGGCAGAAGATAATCTGGCATATGCTTGATTAAGGCTTGCTTCTGCTATTAATATCTTACTCTTACTTGCTGAAGCTGTCGTAAAAGACAGATCTTTTTCAGCTCTTAATAAGGCATTTTTAGAATTTTGCACAAGTGACTTTTTGTTAGATATGTCTAAAAATATACTTTGTACTTGCGACTTTGTTCCTGACACTAATAGACGCTTCTCTGTGAGTCCAGGATCCGAGACAGAACAAGGCAGCGAAAATAGAGCATTTATCTTTGAGACAAAAACATTAAGCTTATCGGCTTCTATTTTGGCTGATTCTATGTCTGTGACTTTTACAGAGTCAAAATAGATTCTACTTTTCTCTAGATCTGATTGGGCTGACTGGTCACATGAGTTAAAATTGGACCTATAGTTTGAACTATCTTTATAAAAAAGACTAGCAAGTTTATAGTCTATAACGTCTCTTATTATATTTTCGGTGTTCCTAACTGTGTCTTGTATTTGAGACTCAGTATTAGCAAGATCAAGCTTAGCGTTTTCAAGATTCTGTATCTTTATGTCTATTTCGGCTTGAGTTGCTCCGCTTTTTACACTTTCTAGATTCGCTTGGGCTGACACTACGCCTGCCTGGGCTTCTACAATAGAAGCGTATGCATCAGATCCAGACAGAGTAGCTAGTACTTGTCCTAGCCTTACAGCATCTCCAACTTTTACACTAAGAGTGCTAACTGTCCCTGACCTCTCAAAATTAATATCTGATTTTTTAGATGGCTCTACTGCTCCAGACACCTCGACAACTTGTGAGATACTTTCTCTTGTTACTTTTATAACATTTTTAACATCTTCTTTTTTTATAAAAAGGCTATAAGTAAGAAAACCTAAACCTGAGACTGTAGCGGTAACTAAGATTATTTTTAAATACTTGATAAATTTTTCTGATTTTATGAATTGCATACATTATTATATAATTGTATTTTAACATAAATAAAGTTATCTTGTATATAGTGTGTTATAATATATTTAATAAAATTAGTAAAAGATATCTTAAAAGTAAAAATATAAGGCGGACTAATAAAAACATGAAAAATAATACAAACTCAAAACCTTTGATAATAGCCAACACAAAATCTTATATAGCTAATCTTAAGAGTTTTTATAAGCTACAAGATTCTATCTGGCAAAAATTAGAAAAAGAAAATTATACGTACATGTGCGCAGTACCAAGCTCACTGATTTATAAAATAGAAAAAGAGGAG
>JAYUJP010000019.1:0-7102 GCA_043765155.1 bacterium
CTATAACACAGACGTCACAAATAGAGGAGTAATAGCCCAAGAACTAGAAAAACAATTCCCAGAATTAGTAGTTACAGACGCTGAAGGCTATAAACAAGTCGACTATACAGGTTTATCTATATATACTCTAGCTGCTGTTACTCAGCTCGCTAGCTCTTCCCTTAACTTCCTCTCTGCCTCTACTACAGGCTACTTACACGGTAACGTAACAGGTCAAGTAGACGTCAAAGGTAATACCCTGATTAATGTAAAGTCTATATCTTCGGCTAGTGATAACTGGAGTATAGATGAGGGGGGTAGAATAGTTTCAAAAGAGTTATGTCTAAAAGATGACATAGGCACCGTGTGTATGACTGCTCAGAACATGAGAACAGCTAATCTAGGTTCACAGCAAAATGCGACATCTTCAAATTCTAGCGGCACCAATAACACAGGAACAACAACTGCTACCACCACAGTCACCAGCACTAACACCACAACAAATATATTCTCTTCAGCCTCTACAACCTCTATAGTAATTACTCTAAATAGACAAGCAGGCGTAACCCTAGCTACCAGCTCTACCCCCTATAGCGACCCAGGAGCTACAGCCCTAGCTACTGACGCTGCAGGTAATACTAGAACACTTACTACATCAGATGGAGGAGTAATAGTCACAGGTAATGTAGACACTAATACTCCTGGAGTTTATACTCTGACTTATACTGTTATATCAGGTACTGTAACAAAGTTTGAGAAGAGAGTAGTGACAGTGGAGTAAATTCGAAACAATAATTTTAGAAAAACAATTTTAGAAAATAAAAAAGTAAATAAAACAACAACAAGTGCCGCCGAAGGCGCCGCTTGTTTTCATTTTATTTTGAGTTAATAATATTTATTTATACAAAATACAAATTTAGCACTAGGCTAATATGTTAAGTCCACAACATCCGACACTTCCTCATAACTAGTTATACCTTCAAGTATTTTGAGTATACCGTCTTCACGCATGGTAGGTATACCCTGATCGTCTGCAGCATTTGCTATGTCACGCTCGCCGCCGCTAGTAACTGATACGTCCTCTACTTTTTTATTCATAATAATACCCTCAAATATACCCACGCGCCCCTTATAACCAAAGTGACACTTTTCACAGCCATCCTTATTTGGAGCATATATTATATATTCATTTTGAGGTTTATATTTTGTCTCTTTGTGACTTGCTATCATTCCGCCCAGGGTATTAGTCATAACTTTTATCTGCTTTTCATCAGCATGCATTTCTATTTTACAATTTGGGCATAATTTTCTACACAGCCTTTGCGCCATTATAAACGAGAGCGATGAGCCTAGCGTCTTAGCATCGACGCCAAGGTCCACAAATCTTGGTATTGCCCCTGCGGCTGTATTGGTATGAAGAGTAGACAGTACTATGTGTCCAGTCAGCGCAGCCTGCGCCGCTACCTTGGCGGTGTCATCATCGCGTATTTCTCCCACCATTATTATATCTGGGTCTTGTCTTAATGCAGCACGTAGACCAGATAAGAAAGTGTAATCTTTTTTGATCTCAACCTGTGTCTGAGTTATACCTTCAAAATGATACTCGATAGGGTCCTCGATAGTTATTATTTTTACCTCTGGATTATAGACTTTGCGTAGGCATGAGTACAATGTTGTCGTCTTGCCTGACCCTGTAGGTCCGGTTGTCAGTATCATACCAAATGGCCTATTGATAGCCTTTTCTAACTCGCCCATCATTATACTACTCATGCCGAGGGACTCAAATGGGACATTAGCATTGCGCGGATCGAGTAGCCTCATAACAAATGATTCACCGTAGGCTCCTGGCACTAACGACACACGCATCTCTATTTCACCTGATGAGGACCGCATCGAGAATCTACCGTCTTGGGCATTTTGAGTAGTGGAAAGTTTTAGTCCAGAGAGTAATTTGAGGCGACTAGTCATAAGCGCGTATGTAGATGGATCAGTAAAATATATATCGTTAAGGGCGCCGTCTATTCTGTATCTTATTCTAACCCTGTCCTGCTCAGGCTCAGTATGTATATCACTTACCCCAAAATGTATAGCACCAGCGAGTGTCATCTCGATTAGTTTTGATATACGCTCACGCTTTTCATTTTTGGCCACTTCTTCTATTTTCTTTTGAAAGTCGGTAATAGTTTTCACATCACTCAGTAGCTTGTCAAAATAATCAGCGTCAAGATTAACTAGTCCTTTGGCCACCACACTATCACCTTCTATATCCTTATATCTTGCCTGCACTTTTCTGATCGAGGTGATAGAGCTAATATTTACAATAATCTTTTGTTTCTCTTTTAATTTTTTCAAAAATTCTATAGTGCTATCGTCAGTCGGATCTGAGATAGATACGTACAAGTAATCGCTAGCAAGCTTAAAGGGGGCTACATTATACTTTTGTGAGTCGGTTAGGCTTATCATATGCATAGCATCTAATTCTGGTGACTTGATACGCAGGTCCGCGTAGGGTAGATTAGTCTTACTAGCCAAAAATCTAGCTGATCTCTCGTCATCACCGTCGCCCAGCTCAGCCAGGGTATTTTTTATTCTTGTATCTATGTCTTGATTGATTATCATGTTATTTTATATTTTGATTATATCACGTAACTCTTTTAATATAAGGGTAAAATAACACACTTATAAACACTTGACAAATATTTTAATAGGTGTATAATTATGTTATTGATATTTTATATGTAAATTGGTCCTGGTATTTTACCAAGAAAATTTACACAATCTTTTAAAGGAGATTTATCATGAAAAATGTTTTCCGCTCATTGTCGTTATTGTTTTTTTTAGTTACAGCTCTGTTTACAACAGGCTGCGCCATTAAGCTTGTTCCGCCTCGTATTGAGGTCACTGCTGATAGCAGATATGTTGTTACTCAACAACAGCCCCAGTATCAGCAACCCCAACAACAAGCTGGACAAGCTTGTCAGAACTGGAAGATGAGCGACGGAAGTGTGCGATGCATTATTCCACCAGCACAACATCAGGTTCATCAGCAACCGCAGACCTTCAATTGCCGCTCCGGTGGTACTGGTACAGCAGAGCAATGTCGCCAACGTGACGCTAACCAGCCACAGCAGCATGTTCCAACAAATTGGAATACTGCACCCGCAAGAAGCACACCATATTGCCCCAATGGCGCCCCGGTGATTCTTTCCAATCCGCCGCAGTGCCAGTGGTAACTCCGCTGACACCCGAACCCCTATATATGATTTTCTTTTTTCAAAGAGAGAATTATATATAGGGGTTTTTTATTGTATAAAATAATACTTAAAAATTTTTCTTGTTACTGGTTATGATATAATACATACAAATATGTTAGAAAAATATTTAAAATTAATACAGCAAAAGAAATCTCAAAAAGATATTATTGAAAACTTTTTGCGTGATATTGTCGGACTATCCGATTTCTCTTTTGATGTTGTGGGGGATAAGCTCAAAATAGAAGCGAGTAGCCAAGACAGATTTTTACTTAAAATAAAAGAGGCTGAGCTGACAGAATTTTTAAAAGAAAATAATTTACATCTAAAATAAAGCAATAAAAAGCATTTGTTAAAAGTGCGTGTTTGTGTTAATATGTATAGGTGGAAAAGTTAGCTCTAAGTTGATAGGTAAAATTAATACGGGATGTGGTGTAACGACTAACATGCTAAAAAATTTAATAGTGGGTAGCAGTGACTCAGGGTTCGTATTCTAAATCTTGCTGCATCTAGATTAGAAATAAAATAACGGGATGTGGTGTAACGGCTAACATGCTGCTTTTGGGAAGCAGTGACTCCGGGTTCGAATCCCGGCATCCCGACCAAAAAAATAAACCCGCAGTTTTGCGGGTTTTAATTTGTAAAAGAGCTTAACTTTTAAAGTAGTTTTTGATTTTTTCAATAAAAGATTTGCCGGGTATTTTTTGTCTCGCTGAGTCAAATCCATTTAAGGAGAAATGTATAAATCCAGCGGCACCAAGCAGCCCCAGTATTTTTAATAAACCAGGTAGCTTGAACATTAATAAGCCACCCAAAAGCAACATAAACAATCCACCAATTTTTCTCATAAAAACCTTTCTATAAATTTATGAACAAAATTATTATAACATAAAAAAGCTAACTTGTGTCTATACTTGACAAGTGCTTATAATTATGTATAATATAGAGCAGTTCTTTTATTTTGTTTTCGGGTCTAATGAGCCCATTTCTTATAAGGAGAAAATCATGACAACAATGACAGACGCACAAGTTCTAGGGGGAGTTAGTTCTGGTATGTCAGATGCTCAGCTATTGGGTGGTTTTGCCACTCAGCCGCAGATAGATGCTGCTCGCAGAGATTTTGCAAATCGGGCTCCGCAAGCTCCTGCTCCGCAAGGTCCAGCTGCAAATTTGCAGTCGACGCCGATTCAGGCAGCAACATCTGCACTGCAGAACAAGTCGGACGCCGCTGTGATTGAGGGTGCCAACAGTCTTGTGGTTAAAGCAACCCACAAGGATACCTTACGGTTTTGGGGCTTAATAGCCTTGATTCTGTTAGTTCTTGCTTGGTGGAAGCCGTGGCAGACGACAGCAGTAGCTTCTGCATCTGCTTCGGTTGTGGCAGTAGCCCCAATTGTGGCAGCTCCTCAACAAGTTCAGGTTAATGTAAAAATTGATCCGATCAAGTTGGAGGTAACTCAAACGGGAAAGTAGAGGCACCAGCGAAGCCAGTTACCCAAAAGGTAGCAGCTCCGCTGGTGCAAAAGCAAACCTCTATACCTACTCAGGTAGTACAAACTACTCCTGCTGCAGCATTAATGCAAACAGCAAGACTTCAGCAAAATATGCTGAGAGATAGGAAAGGCTGTGTTCAGCCTCCGCATGGGTTCGCTCCTTTGCCGGAAGGGGGCAGGATAGCGGCTAATGAGTGTCAGTGATATAAAAAGGTGAAGTTAGTAATTTGTTTTCATTTACATTTATAAAATGCACGTGAAAACAAATGAAAACTTTGCTTTTTCTTTTTACCTAATTTATATTCTGTTAGCCACTTGACAATATATTATATTGGTGTATAATATATGTATTCATGAATTTTTGGAGTTAGTTGACAATCTTGTCAAAAACTCCTATTTTACAGGAGAAAGACCATGAAAAAGTTTCTAAGTTCTTTGATTTTATTTTTTTCGCTGCTTGGCGCTGGCCAAGCATTCGCGCAAGCAAATGTACCCCCATGTAAGCATGACGTTGCACCTTTTGACATCGGTCGTTATGACCGGGACATGAAGGCTGGTAAGGTTGTTAGCACAACAACAGTACCTTCAGGTACTGTGTGGGAGACTAACATGAAGGGCGGATCATTTGTCGTCTGTCGCACTACTCAGGAGCGAAAAGTAGCAATACTTTCTAATAACACTTTTTATGACATTGACTGTGGCAACGAGGTGAAAATCGCCTTACCGCCCAGCAGTGTTATTCAAAAAGTGTCTCAGGCACCGGGATCAATGACAGTAGCAGCTTTACAGAAATGTGAAGGTCCAGAATCTTGCGCTGCTGTAAAGTGGTGTGATGAAAACTCTGGCTGGAAAGTTGAGGGCGATGAGCGTGTCTGTCGTATTCTTGGACAAAATTCACGGATTATCCGCGAAGATGTTCTGAGTATTGATCAACACCTCACTGTGATTCCCAAGGTTTTACCTACAACGGTTAAACCATGGGAAGGCAATGGGAACTTTACAGTTCCTGCGGCTCCACAAGCTCAAGGTCAAGTTGCTGGATTGCAAGGTCCACAAGTCGACATGGGCCGCAGTCAAGCACCAGTTGTTAGTGGTCAGCCCTGCTTTACTAATGGTTGCTCATCACGTCCAGTTGCTAACTTTGTCAGTGAGGTTAAGTCAGAATTCTGCGGTATTCGTACCAATGACGGAAGATTTTTCAAGCTTGGAAAGAGTAATGCAGGTCAGTTGGTGGTCTCTGACTGGTCAACCGGAAAAGAAGGCAAAAAGATGCTTATTAACGGCCAAGTTGCCTCTACCGACTGCGACAAGGACCAAACGATCGTTGAAAGACAGCACTGGGCAGGGGTAACATCTTTCTTTGGGTTGCCAAGCAATTGTCAGCCACATTCTCGTGCGGGTATGAGGACCCAGTAAAGTCTTTGCAAGCTAAGGGTATTTTACTCTTAAGTTTATGGCAATAGACAGTAATCAAGCCTAGCAACAGTATGTTGCTAGGCTTTTCTTTTTGCATAATGTAACACACTTGACAAAATGTAAAGACCTATGCTATAATATAAAAACCTTAAAAGGTATTACAAATTACAAAAACATTATTAGAAATTATTAATTATATAGATTTAAAACTTTAATAACAATGCATAGAAATATGCGACCAAAATATATGAAAAACTTTATAAAAAAATTAGGAACAGCAGTTATATTGTCAGCATTTTTATTTAATGCTAATTTTAATGCGATAGAAGTTGCTTTTGCGCAATATTCGTATGAAAATTATACTGAACCAGTTGATTACAATAATTACACCAACCCAAATACAAACTACGTAGTATCTGGATGTGAGTATTATGGTAATTGTTCAAATAGTAATTACTCAAATTATACTGAACCAGTTGATTACAATAATTACACCAACCCAAATACAAACTACGTAGTATCTGGATGTGAGTATTATGGTAATTGTTATAATAATAACCCTGTATACAATCAGCCAACCTATGCTTATCCAATATATGATCAGCCTGTGTACAATACACCTGTATATACTACCCCAGTATACGATTATCCTGTATATACCACCCCAATATATAATACCCCAATATATACTCAGCCTCAACCAGTGTATCCAGTACAGCCCGTATATCCTGTTTACCCGATACAACCACCAGTACAGACAACATATTATTGTACTATAAATGGTCAGACATATTATAATATAAATGACTATAATGCGTATTGTAGAGCCCCAGTAATATCTCTCTACTGTTCTATCAACGGACAGACTTATAACTCTCAAGCAGCTTATGACGCTAATTGTATAAATAGAGTATCTTTATACTGTGCCATTAACGGTCAGACATATACTTCTCAATCAGCATT
>JAYUJP010000020.1:0-2636 GCA_043765155.1 bacterium
TTTAATGCGGCGACATGTCCTTCAGCCAAATCTACAACCTGTTAGTATATGTATACATATATGTTATGTACTATGTATAACTTGTGTTGTGTATATATGTATGATATGCTATATATGTTTTGTTATATATAATATGATATATATGTCATGTATTATATACTACTATAATAAAGGTTTACATTATGCACAATACACTATACACATTGCACATAATACATTACACATCACACATCCTACATAACACACCATACATCACACATAATACATAACACATAATGTATAATGCACATGTATTAAATTTGAACATTTATAAATGCACAACCAATACATGAAGATATAATGACTTATGTATGCATAGTACTGATAAATGTATCAATGTATACATCCATAACACTTATACAAATATCAATATATACATCCATAACACTTATACAAATACCAATATATACATCCATAACACTTATACAAATATCAATATGTACATCCATAACACTTATACAAATATCAATAAAAAAATATGAAATTAAGATAAGATTATTCTTGATAAAAAGTGTCGCGTTCGTACAAGAGACATAACGTGACGTACGTGAATATAATCCCGTACACCTGTACCGTCAGGAGTAGCGTAATCATTTCCAAAAATGGTCAACTTCTCTCTTCTTCCAATCACAACCTAAAATTAATTCAACAGCATAAAAAACAAAAAACAAGGAATACAAAAAAGTAAAAAAATCAAATCATAAAAATCTTTTGAAGCTTCTGTAGCAATTAGACTAATTTTGACAGATATTTTGTCGAACTTTTTGTTTGTTACGTAAGTATATTATGTAAAGTACGTGTTTGTGACAAGGGCCGCATAAGAATTGCATCTTGTTCATACATTCACTTCTTCATTAAATGAGTGAATGACTGAAGTAGAAGTAGACGAATGTATGCATACGTAAGAATAGACAGAATAAGATTAATATTTTCATAATAAAAAGCAAATAAAACAAACGAACAAAAGAACAAATCAAAAAATAAATATACAAACAAAAACAAAAACATACAAAAAAAACGAAAGTAAAAATAAATACGTACATATACAACACTGTGTAAGTACGTACCTGTGACACGTACGGCATGAGATTATTCGGAATACCGTTGGGGTCCTCCCCTATCATACCGGATGGGTGGGCTCCGACAGGGTTGAAGTAGCGCAGAGTCACGACACTCCATGGGTCAACTAAGATGTAGAGGAAGGGAGAGGAAAGATGGTGAGAAGAGGGAGGGAGGGAGGGAGGGAGGGAGGGAGGGGGAGTAGGAGTGACAGGGTTGAAGTAGCGCAGAGTCACGACACTCCATGGGTCAACTTCAACATAGAAAAGGTAGTGAGAAGGTAGTGTAAAGGTGATGAAAGGGATGGGAGGAAGGGAGGGAGGGAGGGAGGGGGAGTAGGAGTGACAGGGTTGAAGTAGCGCAGAGTCACGACACTCCATGGGTCAACTAAGATGAAGAGGAAGGGAGAGGAAAGATGGTGAGAAGAGGGAGGGAGGGAGGGTTATAGGGAGGGAGGGTGGGAGGGTATTAGGAGTGAGAGTAAGAGGGAGGAAGGAGAGGAGGCAGGGAGGGAGGGAAGGAAGGAAGGAGGAGTGACAGGGTTGAAGTAGCGTATTGTTTCTACACTCCATGGGTCAACTTCAACATAGAAAAGGTAGTGAGAAGGTAGTGTGAAGGTGATGAAAGGGATGGGATGGAGAAGGTGAGATGGTCGTGTAATAGGAGTGGTGAGTGAGTGTGAAAGTAGTGACAAGGTAGTGCAAGGGAGGGAGTGAGTATATAGTAGGAGTAAAAGATTTAAAATAAAAAATCAAAGAAAATTTTTTTTACCTGGTAAATAAGAATAAAAAAATAATAGAAACAAAAACAACGACTTTTGAAATATACAAATAAAAGTGATATTATGGTCTTTAAATTATCGTATAAATATACTTACCATCAGCATCTTCGTCCATTGTTTTCGATTTCTTAAAATCCTATAATAAAATAATAAAAATATGAATAGAAATTAAAATTAATTTTAAACCATACAAATATATCCGTTCTTTATCACGAATTGCTTTGTAATAATTTTGAGGAACACAAGGATCATGTCCAATTTTTATCTTTTTAAAGTGTTGCATTTCGCACATGACAAGTGGATATTCAGTGTTTTTGACGTGATAATTATACCAGTACACGGGATTACCACTACACAAAAGGGTTCTATTATCACCTTCAATATTTCTTCAATCATATATTTAGTTCTACCGTAAGCGTTAGTTATGCCCATTCCGGCCACGGTATCTTCTGTGATCGGTACCTCAGCTGCACCATACACCTAAGAAAAAAAAGAGGAAGATGGGAAGAGAGGGACGAAGAGAAGAAGAGGAAAGTATGGAGAAAAAAGAAAAGAGGAAGGGAGGAAACGAAGTTATTAAGTAAAGAGAGAAAAAAAGCTAAAAAGCAAGTACGTACGTACCGTAGCTGAAGAGGAGAATACGATGGATTTGCATTTATATTTATCCATCATGCTTAAGAGGTTGGTAGTGGATCCAAGGTTGTTCTAGAATGAAGATTGAGAAAATGACTGAATTGAGTAAGTAGAAAGTAGAGTA
>JAYUJP010000021.1:0-23204 GCA_043765155.1 bacterium
TTATAACAAGCAAGAGAGGACAAGGGTCCGTGTGACCGGAGACATAGCAATATGTATTACTCTCTAAAGCTGGCCTATAAGGCTTAACAAAATCTCGCTAACGCGAGATTTTGTTTTGGTTATTCTTGTATATGAGATACAGATATTTTATTTTTTATTCTCTGATATACTACATTCTTATCCGAATCTTGATTATCAAAATGATACCTGATGGCGCCCGCTACAAAGTCAGCGAGCCTGAGCCCAGATAATTTTTTATCACTTACCGTCTTAATACTTTTCACATCCATATTTTTACTACGAAGTATATTTTTAATTTTATTTATGAACTTATTAGGCTTATCCCCGTCTATGTAGATACTACTTATTTTATCCTCAGATAATATAAGATACTTGCAAGCCAGTAAAAGTGAGGAGTCTATATCTATAGGGTTTTTAAAAACTGCAACCCTACATTTAAAATCTAGTTTGGATATTCTCAATGATACTTTTTCTCTAAGCGCCCAAGACATCTCACTCCAATGTATAAAGTTTATATGCAAATCCTTTTCTATTTTCTTTATCTCACCGTCTATATCTTTTATATTTTCAAATTCTAGATAAACAAAAGCAAAAGTACTATGTCCATTTTTAGAAGTTATTCCTGACTCGTCTATACAAATAACATTATTTTTCATCCTAATATTATATCACACAAAATATCAAAACTATTTTCATTTTACCCTACATTAAATAACTAATCTGCGCTAGCATAATTATGGATGTATAAGTATTAGTAATAATACGAACACAAAAACAAATATATAAGTTAAGAATAGAAAAAGTAGAAGTATGTAAAAGTTAGCAATAATAATTACATGCAACCACACAAAACCCCGCCGCAAGGCGGGGTTTTGTTATGGGGGAGGTGTATGTCGTTTTATAATTTTGTATGGTATAATACAATTATGGATAAAAATCTAAAACTAATACAATTGATCTTATCAAAGATAGATGGAGGGGTTGCAGATCTTTGGAAAATATACAAAATAATGTACTTTGTAGATTTTGAACATTACTCCAAACATAAAAAGCCTATCTCAGATTTAGAGTATTTCAATTGGCCTTATGGTCCTATGCCTTATGAAGATAATCAGAGTTACTCTATGAAAAATATGATAGAAAGAGGCGAAGCTTTGGATATGTGGAGAAAGATAGATTCTAAAAATGTACAGATAAATAGTACACCAAATGTTACGAAATCTTTTTCTGATCAAGAATTATTAACCATAGAAAATATAATATCTCGTTATGGTAATCTATCAGGCAAAGACCTTGTATCTATATCGCATGATGACATGCCGTGGAAAATGACAAAGTTAAATGAAAAAATAGAATATGATTATGTATTTTGGCGTGACCTCGAAGCCGCTGATTCTGTAGAGGACATAACAGCTAGTGTTTTGAACTAGATTTATGCTTATAAAAATAAGTGATAGATTTATAAAATCTCTAAAACAAAACAAAAATAAAAAAGGTATAGAAAAAGTTTTGATTACAAAAATAAAAGATTTTGAACATGTGTTTGACTTGTCTAGACAGAAACTAACTCCAGTTTATGACTGGGAGATAAAGAAGATAGATTGCACCAGTTCTTACGGAGCCTATAGGTTGATACTGGCTAAAAATATAAATGAAAACAAAGTTGTCTGTGACTTTTATTTTAAAAATAAAAAAGATGACATTTCTGATGACGATAAGTTGTGGTTAAAGAATTTTCTGTTAGAATGTAGTGATAATAATTTTTATCTAGAGTTAAGTAATTTAGAAGATCTTGCATAAAAATTAAAATATATGTTTAGTTTTGATTATTAGCAATAATAGTTA
The DNA here is from genome assembly GCA_043765155.1 of bacterium. Lineage (GTDB taxonomy): Bacteria > Patescibacteriota > Minisyncoccia > Phycocordibacterales > UBA5272 > JAUPVO01. The sequence continues at coordinate 1,867 of JAYUJP010000021.1, forward strand.
CCCAGTAGGCGGTTCTGCTGAATCGTATACAACCACACAAAACCCCGCCGCAAGGCGGGGTTTTGTTATATTTCACTTGTTGACTTTTTGAGAGTGGGGGAGTATAATATAGACATAACGAACAAAAAGTTGAAAACGCCCGTGCGGCGGAGTGGTAACACTATATACTTTAGTTGGCCATACGGCATCAAAGAACTACTTACCATGTGAGTAGTTTTTTGCTTTTAGTTAGATTAGTATTATTTTGATAATTTATTTTTAATATTTGTGTGCATGTATTTTTATATTAAGCCCATGCTCCTAGAACTTTATAGTAGTAAAAGTTAATTTACTTTTTAAAATCTCAAATATTTTCTTAGCGGTGTCTTTTTCAGGGTTATCATAATAAGCCCTAGATGATCCAGCTACAAAGTCAGCTATTCTAAGTATGGGCTCAGTCTCATCATGTTTTTGCTTTATAGTTGTTATTGATTTATTTTTACTACGTAAAAATTGTCTTATTATTTTTATCATTTTTTGATCCTTTGAACCGTCTATTATCATAGAGGTGTAGTCGCTTTTTATAACAGCATGTTCTACTGACTCTAAAAAAGCCTGCCTCATATTAATAGGGTTTTTATGTATCACAACATGCGCCTCAAAGTCTAAACTTTTTAGTCTTTCTGAGAATTTTTCTCTTAGGCTCCATGACATATCACGCCAGTGAGAATTTTTAATTCGTAGACTTGATTCTATTTCTTGTATTTGTTTCTCTATGACATCTTTATTTGTTACTTCTATAACAACAAATGCAAAAGTAGAGTGTATGTTTATATTACTTACCCCTGATTCATCTATATAAATATTTTTCATCCTAATATTATATCATACAAAATACCAAAACTATTTCTATTTTATGTATTGAGCTAACCAGTCTGCGCTAGTATAAGTGTTAAAATATTTGTTCGGTTTTAATTATTAGCAATAACAAGAGAGACAAAAATAAGTATAAGACAAATATATAAGTTAAGAATAGAAAAAGTAGAAGTATGTAAAAGTTAGCAATAACAATCACCCAGTAGGTTATCCTACTGGATCACCCAGTAGGCGATTCTGCTGAATCACCCAGTAGGCGATTCTGCTGAATCGTATACAACCACACAAAACCCCGCCGCAAGGCGGGGTTTTGTTATGTCTATATGTTATAATATATTTATGAAATATGCTTTTATCGATGTGCAAAATAACGACTCTACAGCCCTCAAGACATTAGGGTTCGTTATAGACAATAAAAAACTAGTTAACTATCTTGTTCAAGTTAAAAATTATGACAAAGTATTTTTATATCCAGGCATAGAAATAAGTGACATAGAAAAAAAGACAGAGCATGAGGATATGCAATCTGAAAAAATAATAGTGCGTCCAAAGTTTTATAAAATTTATAGAGAAAGAGACAAGTATATTAAAAATGACTGTCTTAAATGCGGAGAAGAAGTACTGTTTAAAATATCTGGAAAGGTTAGTTATAAATGTAACTGTGACGTTGACCTAACAATAGATGTTATAGATAATATGGGAGAAGGTAATGAGCTAATGATATTTACTGGTGATGGAGATTTTGAGTGTCTTATAAGTAGAGCAGTACAAAATAAATCTACGGTAAAAATAGTCTCGAGTGATCAGTCTATAAAAAGAAAAGACGGCAGTATCCAGTCTAGATTTTCTAAAAAGTTACAAGATTTTATAAAAAATAATCAAGACAAAGTTAAGTTTTTAGAACTTAATAATTATAGAAATCTTATACAAAAAGATATAGATCAAGACATGTTATATAAATAGAAAAAGCCGCGAAGCGCGACTCTTTCCGAAGGATATTTATATTATATCATAAATAAAATTATTTGCAAGACTTTTCCACAGTTAAAAGTACGTAAAAGTTAGCAATAACAATCACCCAGTAGGTTATCCTGCTTAATCACCCAGTAGGTTATCCTGCTTAATCACCCAGTAGGTTATCCTGCTTAATCACCCAGTAGGCGATTCTGCTGAATCGTATACAACCACACAAAACTCCGCCGCAAGGCGGGGTTTTGTTATGTTCCACTTGTTGACTTTTTGAGAGTGGGGGAGTATAATATATTTACACATCGCCGTTAGGCGTCCACGAGCTTTTGTAAAAAAGTTCGTATATATAATAATATGTACATTAAAAACTTTCTAGAATGGATAGTAGTAAAAACTCGTACCGATCAAGAGGATATAGAATCAGAATCAAAAGATGAAGTAATTAGAAAAGGAGAGATAAGATGGTCTATACTGGGAGTAAATATAGGAAGAGAGATGGATGGTAAAGGTGAAAATTTTGCTAGACCAGTTTTGGTTCTACATACAATCGGAGACTCGCTAGCTTTGGTTGTGCCTTTAACTAGTAAAAATAAAAATATACCAGGTTACATCTCTTTTGAATGGTTAGATAAAAAGGACTCATTGTGTATACATCAAATAAGAGTCATCTCGACTAAGCGCCTATTAAAAAGACTTGCAAAGATATCAGATAATAGACTAAAAGAAATTAAAAATGAATTAAAAAGTTTTTATAATTTTTAATTATTAGTAATGATATTAAAATCAAAAGTAAACATAAGACAAATATATAAGTTAAGAATAGAAAAGTATAGCATAAAAAGTCATTGACTTTTTATGGTGAGAAGTGTATAATAATAAGTGAGTTAACGACAGGAAATGCAAAGGTAAAACTTTGACAATCGGCTCGCTGCGGGCATGGTAACATGTACTCATGAGTGAAAATTTGCTGTAATGCAAAGGGCCGTCACTCTAGCTCAATATAAAAACTTTCCGCAAGGAAAGTTTTTATCTTTTGGTAAAGTAATAAGTTATTATAAGTAAGTCATTTTTATTTTTTATTATTTCGGTTACAACTGTAACTGGTGTTTTGAATGGTGTATCAAAGTCTTTGTAAAAGAGAAGACTATTTTCTCTTTTTGGATTAGCATCAACCCTAGTGTTAAAAGTTATAGCATAAGATAAGTCAACAAGCATGCCCAGTATTATTTCTAGAGATCTATCTTTTGTGTGTCTTTTTATCAAGTCTTCTTTCCTCCTCTCTACAAAATGTTTAAGGGTTTTTCTTTTTATGTATACTTTAAATTTGTTTCCATCTAATATACACATAGCAACATGTATCAATTCGTCAGGGCTAGTTATTAACTCTCCACTATTCTTTTCAAAATACTCAGTAGCCAAGTATTCTAAAGTTAATATTTTATTCATTTATACATTATATCACACAAAATACCTATACATCTCTTATGTTATTTGCCTTGTGGAAAGGTTATGATTTTTGGTATTTTTGTTAAGATATAATTGTGATATAATATATATGTATGCAAATAAATATAACACATCAAAATTTTGAGCTGACAGAATCAATCAAGGATTACGCAAAGCAAAAGTTAGGCGCAGTAGAAAAGTATATCAAGAATGCAGAAGAGGCTACTCTGAATGTGGAAATAGGCAAGATATCACTACATCATAAACATGGTAATCATTATGAGGTTAAGGTGCATCTGCGTATGGGTAGTCGCAATATACATATAGAAAATGTTAATGAGGATGTGTATCACAGCATAGATGAGGCCAAGGATAAAATATCCAACGAGATAGCAAATGGCGGCGACAGAGAGAGGAGTATGCTAAAAAAAATAGCCAGAAGATTTAAAAATATAATTAAAGGAGATAATTAATCTTGTTTTAAATTATGAAAAACATAACAAATATATTGGTGGGATTAGTTATATTAGCAATAATAGGAGTAGGTATCAAGAGCATGATAAGTGAACCAGTTGTCAAAAGTGATACAAATATCTCAGACTTAAAACAAGGGGGTAGCTCAATGCAAAGCAAGGAGGCCGAATCAAAAATGACTGATGCTCAGAGAAAGGCGTTACAAGATATACAAGATAATAATCTGACCTCAGATGTAAATCTAAGCTTAGACATAACAGCAAAATCATCAACAACAAAAAGTAACACAAGTATAAATACAAATAATTTAAACAAGAAAACTATGCAAGTAACAATGAAAACAAATATGGGGGATATAGAGCTAACTCTAAATGGAGAGAGGACACCCAATACAGTTGATAACTTTGTAAAATTAGCCCAGGCCAAATTTTACGATGGCACAAGGTTCCACCGTGTCATCAAGGACTTTATGATACAAGGCGGTGACCCACTTTCAAAAGATGTGACCAAGAAGAACTTTTGGGGTACAGGGGGACCTGATTATAAATTTGCCGACGAGTTCCTAGCTGACGATAATATGAAAGAGGGTGACCTAGCTATGGCCAATAGTGGACCAGGCACTAATGGTTCTCAATTTTTTATAGTAACAGCAGCAGCTACTCCATGGCTCAATGGTAAGCATACTATTTTTGGTAAGGTAACTAAGGGTATGAACGTTGTTAACAAAATAGAGGCGAGTAGAGTGGACGGAGGTGATAAGCCAGTCGAGGACGTGATAGTTACGAGTGTGACTGTAAACTAATTTTAATTTAAATAAATTATAACAAATAGCAAAAATAAAAAAGGACGATGACTTTGTCCTTTTTTATTTTTGCTATTTGTTATATCTATACGACTTTGTCCTTATTTTTATTTTACACTATTTATTATGCTTCTGTCTTTTTTATTTTAGATAACCTCTTTTAAAGTCTTCAAAAGTCATTTCAGATTTTCCTTCTGGGGTAACTTTTATAATACAAGTTTCTATATTCTCTTCTAACAAGTTAAATTCTGAGATTTTAATTCTTACATCTTTTTCCTCATCATGTATTTTGTGCTTTATAAAGAAAAATATACCTGGCCATGGATAAAATGCTCGCCATTTGTTTTTTATTTCTTCTATATTATCAGTTAGCTTTATCTCACCTTGTGACTTTTCTATAAATTTACAAACAGTCGCTTCATTATGATTCTGATCTTTTGGTATTAGTGTACCGTCAACATAATGTGGGATTATCTGTGATAATAATTCACCGCCTATTTGACCTGCTTTTAACTCCAGGCTCTGAGCTGTATCTAGCATGCTCATATCGAGTGACTGCTTGATAAGTGTAGGTCCACTATCCATGCCCGCGTCCAGCTTCATAATGCTAATTATAAGCGCACGCTCACTAGCAAGTAATGCTGACTCAATAGGTGAAGGGCCACGATAACGCGGCAAGTCACTAGGATGCACATTTAAGAATCCATAAGTAGGTATATTTAAAATATTCTCAGGGATTATTTTCCCATAGCTTGCTACTATGGCTAGATCGTATTTTTCTAAAAGAGGGTGCAAATTGTTCTCATTTTCTGCATCTACATTATTTAAATTTTTGAGACTTTCTGGCTGCAAGACTTTTATGCCTTTTATCTCACACCACTTTTTAATCATTGGCGGAGTCATTATTTGCTTACGCCCTATAGCTGCGTCAGGCTTGGTGACTACATATTCAGGCACATAACCATTTTGATATAGGGCGTAAAGTGCACTCTCGGCTAGTGGCCCTGTACCCCAGAATATTATTTTTAATTTATTTTTATTTTCCATACTGTTCTTATTTTTAGAGTTTTTCGATTCAGCAGAATCGCCTACTGGGTATTTTTAGAGTTTTCGTTTTGCATGCTATTCTTATTTCTTTTTGTCCCAATGATCGCGCCAATTTGGATCATCTTCTAGATTAATACCATGATCTATAAATAGCACTCCGTCTAGGTGGTCACACTCATGCTGTATGATGTGAGCGGTGATGCCACCAGCACCAAAAGAAAACTTGTTACCATTTTCGTCCTGGGCGCTCACAGTTACATTTATCGCCCTCCAGGTATCTCCGTATATGCCGCGCACCGAGAGGCAGCCCTCATGCTTTAGCTCTACCTTATTGCTGGTATTTACTATTACCGGGTTAATAAATACTTCAGGCTTCCATTTTGCGCCTGGGCCATATCCGCGCTCAGTATCTATTACAAATATTCTTTTGTTAATGCCTAGCTGAGGCGCAGCTACAGCAACACCATCAGGATCTTGTCTCGCTGCTTTTTTCATAGTATTTAAAATATCAATAAGCTCAGGTGTACCAAATTCTTTTGATTTTACTAACTCGCAATCTTTTCTCAGTATTTCGTTCTCGCTCTCTATATTTTCCTGGAATATTTTTATCATGCTTTTTATTCTTAACTTTTTATTAAAGTAGATTTTCTCATGTATTATTATAACACTTTTTATCTATATTGGCAAAAAAAAGACCCTCTCTAAATTTATTTACATTATTTAACTTGCGTCATAATAATATTTTAAATTTAGAGAGGTGTCATGCACACGCCAGAGGCTTTGTGCTAGCCGGTAACTACTTAGCTTTCGCTAAGGTCACAGACTTTCCCTTTTCAGGGTTTTTGCGGGCAAGCTCTTGGTGGGCAGAACTGAGGTCTGCTACCGCTTGAAAGTTTTTACCTTTCAGGCGTGTGTTTTCCACTGCGAGCTTTTTCTTAACCTCGATCTCTTTTTTGAGGTCGGCGGCTGTCCGCTTTAGCTCAGCCTCCACTTGCGGAAGTTTTTCCGCAAGAGGTTTTAGTTTTTTTACTTCTTGCTGTGAGGCTGCCAACTTGCTAGCTGGAACCATATCCTCGCCGCAGGCGGTGAGTGACAGAGCTGCTGCGAGTGCGGCGACGACCGAAAAAAAACGAGCTTTCATGTTGTTTCCTTAAAAGGCGAGATTGGTGTTTTACCTATAAGATAAAACTTTTATAACCAGCTCACAACTTCCACATTATAAACTATTTGTAATGTTGTGTCAAGTAATGCTTCCTTGTGTTTAAAAAGTTACACTTTACTTTTTATATAATAAAAAAGTGTGCTGCACATAATACCTAGAAGATATAATATACAGCACACAGTAAGGGCGGCAGTTAAGCGGGTTTTATTTAATTTTCTCATCCTCGCAAGACCTAAAGACAGCTTTATGTTTACTTGCAAAGTAGTCATCTTTCATTAAGACTGCGAAGTTGGATTCATTCTTTACATTACGTAAAGCAGACATAACTGACATCCCTTCAGGGGAAACTGCCACCAAAGGACAATATTTCATTTTATTATTAGCGATGTATTTTGTCGCTTCAAATATTTGCATGTTTACGTTTTCTTGCTTGGTCTGAGCGTTGACTTGACCCAAGAACAAAGACGTAGAAGTAATAGCTAGTGCTATAAAAAAAGAACGATTCATCAAACAGGCTTTCTTAAGTTGTTATTGAGGATTAATATTATACACTATTTTACCCCTTTTGTTAAGGGGTTAGGCTGTCTGACTTCATTATTTTTTGGTTATTTTTAGGTTTTCAGTTTAAGTGCAGCTGTGGAAAAGTCATAGTGGATAAAGCCTTGCTTTATTTTTAGATTAGTTGTATAATATAAATCTATTAAATAAATAAGTAAGTATGAAAAAAATATTCGTTGGTGGTCTTCCATTTTCTTTTGAAGACAAAGATTTAGCAGCATTATTTACTCCATTCGGAGAAGTAAAAAGCGCTAGCATTATTAGAGACAGAATGATGAATAACAGATCTAAAGGATTTGGATTTATCGAGATGGAAGATGCTCCAGCTGATGCTGCTATTGCAGCACTAGACGGTAGCGATCTAGAGGGTAGATCATTAACAGTTAACGAGGCTCGTCCAATGACAGAGCGCCCTCCAAGACGTGAGTACTCTAACAATGATCGCGCTCCACGTACCGGTGGCTACAGTTCTGGCAGAGATGACAGAAGTGCAGGCAGATCAAGAGACTACTAATTTATAACTTTACTAGGCTAGAAATAGAATAGTAAAAATATAATTAAGTCTAAAAATAATAAGCGGCGCCGCAAGGCGCCGCTTATTATTTTGCTCTATTTGTGATATAATATGAATATAAATAAATTATTAAATCTTAAACTGTATACCTATTTTTTACTTTTTAATTTCTAAATTACAAATATATGATTATAACTTATCACGGCAAAGGCCATATAAAATTAGTAACAGGTGACACGACTATAGCAATAGCACCAGTTAGCAAAAAGTCAAAACGTAGACAGACAAAGTACGGCTCGGATATGTGCCTGATACCACTACAGCATGACGATTATAACGGTGTAGAAAATGTCACACTAGGAACCAAGTCTCCATTTATAATCAAGGGTGCCGGCGAGTATGAGGTCAAGAATATTTTTATTAACGCTTTTTCTGCAAAAGTTAATAGAGACAAAGAGGACTACATGGCAACAAGCTTTGTCTTTAACTTTGACGGTATGCGCGTAGCTTATATTGGCCAAATCAAAGACCTACTTGCTCCAGAGCACAAAGAGATAATAGACACGGTCGACGTGTTATTTGTCCCTGTGGGCGGTGATGACAACAATCTCAACCCTTATGATGCTAATAAGCTAGCAACTGGTCTAGAGCCACTAATAATTATACCTATTGATCATGATGAAAAGACGCTCCCAATATTTCTAAAAGAAGCCGGCGCAGAAAAGGTACAAGCGGTAGAAAAATTAACCATCAAAAAGAAAGATATAGCTGACAAAAAGTCCGAGGTGATATTGCTGGAGGAGATGTAATAAATTATAAAAATAATTAAGTATTTTAATAAGTAAAAACTTTATAAATAATTAAGAAATATCTATAAAATATAAAACTATGTCCTACATAAAATCATACTTAGCTCATACCAGGAGACAAAATGAAGACATTAAGAATATACACGCAGTGTTACTTGCTAGCGTGCTGACAGGATTTTTTATAGTGATATATTTATTTTTAGTCCGAGGAGTAACTCCGCCAACTCCAGATATAAATATGAGCGCCTCAGGTGAGAGGGTGTATACAAATAATTCAGAACAAAAAAATCTAGAACAGAATATTTTAGAAAATAAAAGTCTAGATAATACAGATAAAAGTAATATTAGTAAAAATGATCTGCCTGCAGATTTTAACCCATTTACAACCATAAAAGATATTTTTGAAAAAGCTAGCATTGACATAAATAACATTAAAAATAATGTGGAGGGTAGTGAGTATAAGAGCGAGTAAGTGGTATTATAAATAAAATTAAGAACAATAAAGTCTAAAGCAAAAGATTTTCTATTTTAAAATAAAAAACCCTAACACGAATGTTAGGGTTGGTCTCTTTTAACACCTAATTTGACCTAGTCAGGCGGAAGCTTGTTAGCTCTCAGTTAATGAAAAACGCATCGGCTCAACAGCTTACTTGCCGGTGACGCGCGTGCCCAGATTGGCGCTTGCAGCGGCCGTACCGAAGGAAAAGGAAGTCGAAATCATCTTGCAGCACAAAATCTCTGATGTTGAGAGTTGGCTTGGGGGGTCTTTTGAACGATGCATGTTAATCTCCAAAAACGGAAAGGACAGGAATTTGTCAAAACTTTGGTTTTTAAATCTTAGCTTTGACTCTTATCATTGTTTTTAGCTTGTAAGCTTTTAACTTTGATTTTTATAGTATAAACTATTTAAAATAATATGTCAAGTGTATTTGAATCTATAAATATGATATAATGTGAATATACAAATAAAGCTTAATTCATAACACTATTTAACAATAATATGGCAACAAAGAAAAAAGTTCTTGAAGATTCTGAAGACAAAAACGAAAGCAAAAAATCTATAAATAAAGATATTCCAGAAGAAAATGACATAAAGAAAAATTCTGGGGAGGGCAGTTCTGAATTAGGAGACAGTAAAGTTGTTAGTGACAGAATATTACAAGCTCCAATAGTCGAGGAGATGCGCAAGAGTTATCTTGACTATGCCATGAGCGTGATTACCAGCCGCGCATTACCTGACGCACGTGACGGACTAAAGCCTGTACATAGGCGTATACTATACGCGATGAATGAGTTAGGATTAACTCCTGCGGCAAAATTTAGAAAGTCCGCTGCGGTGGTCGGTCACGTGCTAGGGCGTTATCATCCGCATGGTGACGCATCTGTGTATGACGCCATGACAAAATTGGCTCAGGACTTTAGTACCCGATACCCGCTAGTATTTGGTCAAGGTAACTTTGGATCTCTCGATGGTGATAACCCTGCGGCTATGAGGTATACCGAGGCAAAGATGTCGAAGGTCGCGACCGAGATGATGCGTGATATTGGTAGCGATACTGTGGACATGAGGCCCAATTATGACGGGTCATTCAAAGAGCCTGCACTGCTGCCAACCCTTGTCCCTAACTTACTACTCAATGGAACGCTAGGTATCGCCGTAGGTATGGCGACAAGTATACCGCCGCATAATATGAATGAGATAATGGATGCTACTGTGCACCTCATCGATAACCCTTCAGCAACCACTGAGGACCTTTGCGAATTTGTGCAGGGGCCAGACTTTCCAACAGGAGCGCTAGCATTTAATCAAGCTGACATCAGGCACGCATATGCGACTGGCCGCGGAGGAGTGTTATGCCGAGGTGAGGCTGAGATAGTTGAGCTTAAAAATGGGCAATTTCAAATTATAGTTACTAGCATACCTTATAGAGTTAACAAAAAGGCATTACTTGAAAAAATAGCAGAGCGCGTTACTGACAAAAAGTTAGAGGGTATCAAGGCTTGTCGTGATGAGAGTACCAAGGACGTACGTATAGTATTTGACCTAAAATCTGGGACTCAGCCTGAGAAGCTTTTAAATGCGTTATATAAATACACAGACATAGAAAGTACTTTTCATTTTAACATGGTCGCCCTTGTAGATGGGATACCTCAGACTATTAGCCTCAAGACTGCGCTAGTAGAATTCGTCAAGCATCGCCATGTTGTGGTGAGAAGAAGATGTGAATACGACTTACGTAAGGCACTTGACCGTGAGCATATATTACTAGGTCTCAAGATGGCATTAGATCATATAGACGAGATAATAAAATTAATCAGGGCCAGTAAGGATACTGCTGAGGCACACGGCGCGCTGATGAAAAAGTTCAAATTCTCAGACCTACAAGCGACTGCAATACTCGAGATGAAGCTGCAGAGACTAGCAGGACTGGAGAGACTAAAAATAGAGAATGAGTTAAAAGTGGTGCAGGCACTTATAGAAAGTCTGCGTGCTATACTAGCGAGCGATAAGAAAATATTTAAAATAATAAAAGATGAGCTACTCGAAGTCAAAGAAAAATACGGCGATGCGCGTAGGACCAAAATAGTTAAATATGGTATCAAGGATTTTAATCCTGAGGACTTAATAGCTGAGGAGGAGGCGGTACTAGTCTACACCAAAGGCGGATATATCAAGCGTACCAACCCAGAAGAATTCAAAACTCAAAAGAGGGGCGGAGTTGGAGTTGTCGACCTCGACACCAAGGAGGAGGATTTTATAACTATGGCGCTCACAGCCAGTACTCACGCTGACCTGCTATTCTTTACAGATAAGGGCAAAGCGTATCAGATCAAGATGTATGACATAGCCGAGGGTAAGAGGGCGACCAGAGGTAAGAGCGTGATGAATTATCTGCAGCTAACTGATGGCGAAAAGGTTACGTCTATACTCGAGATACCTAAAAATTCTGATCATGCTAATATGAGCATAATGATGATAACAAAAATGGGCACTGCTAAGAAGTGTAGCGCCGAGAGCTTTAAAGATGTACGTCGTAGTGGTATTATATCTATACGACTTGACGAAGGTGATGAGCTACTAAGTACCGTCCTTGTTAATGTTGGTGATAGCGTTATACTCACAACTAATAATGGACAGAGCATCAGATATGATGAAGGTGATGTGCGCCAAATGGGCCGCACAGCGGGCGGAGTAAAGGCGATGAGCATAGACAAAGGTGATATAGTTATGAGCGCCCAGAAAATTAAAAAGGGAGACAAGATATCTAAACTACTTATAATCACAGAGAATGGATACGGTAAGATGACCCCGTTAACAGAATATAAGATACAAAATAGAGGAGGTAGTGGTATCAAGACTGTAAAGGTAACAGAGAAAACTGGTAAGCTTATAACTGCAAAAGTTGTAAATGATGAGATATCAGAAATACTAGCCGTCTCAAAGCAGTCTCAGGTTATAAAAACAGAGCTCAAAACTATTGCGGTTAGTGGCCGTGATACGCAAGGAGTGAGAGTTATGAAAATGCGCGAAGGAGACAGTATAGCAAGCCTTAGCTTATTATAATAATTAAGTTTTAGAAAATATAGCGTAGAATCACAATAGCGCCGCCCTACGGGCGGCGCTATTGTGACTTGTAAAAACCAATTTGACAAATACATAAAATAATGTATAATACATATATAGGTTATTATTCTGTGCCTGCATAATGCAAAACAGAAACCCCTCGCACTTTTAGGAAATTATCATGACTCAATCAACTGCTTTGAAAGCTATTCCAGCTGTCTCACTTACCCCAAAAGGTATTTTGATACCTTGTAATCCGGGTTTAAAGATTTTTCAGGCGCTGGAGCCTGCTAATAAAACGACCTTCATGACTGCAGAGCTGCGGCTTTTCTTGCAGAGGAGTTCTGGTTTTAAGCCCAAAAGTGACATTTTGTTAATTGGTTCAGCTCTGACGAGAGAAATGTCAGGAGAAAAGCTTGCCGGGAGAATATTCCAAGCAGAAGAAGTGGCGTATATACTAGCCTCAATGCTAGCAATGTCTCAGCCACTAAAAAAGCTTTTTAAGAGTAATTCTGATCATATATTTAAAATGGGTGAATGGATTGCAACCATTACCTTTCATCCTGAGATAGGCACCGAGTCAATAACTTTATGCCGAGCAAAACTAAGCAAGTTTTATCTAGGTAACATTATTCTTTCTAGCAAGTAATTTTTTAAGTTACCTGCTAATGAGCCCCCAGCATTTTGCAAAGGGGCTTTTAATTTTCTCAAAATTACTCACGGGGTTGCTTTTTTAAAATATATGATATAATTAATTAATAAATAAAAGAAATCAAAATTATGAAAAAATACCTCATCATAGCCGGAATATTAATAGTAGTAGGCGCATATATAGCTAGCAAATACAATAGCCTAGTTACTCTTACTAATAACGCTGACGCGCAGTGGGCGCAGGTAGATACAGTGTTACAGAGGCGTTTTGATAGTATCAATCAGGCAGTAGGCAGTATAAAAGCAGCCAATAAGTCAGAACAAGATGCATTACAAAAAGTTACAGATGCTAGAAAAATTTACACAGCAGCGAGTGGTAATGTTGAGGCTCAGGTTGCCGCTGCTAATAATTATGGTGGCGCTCTTAATGGATTATTACTGACCAGAGCTACAGTACAAGAAGGGTATCCAACACTCAAAACTCCTGAGCTTATAGGCGGCCTAGTATCTGGCGTTAATATAGAAGGTAGTGAAAATAGAATTAGCGTCGAGAGAGGAAGATACAATGAAATAGTCAAAAATTATAATAACACTGTCACAGTATTTCCTTCTAATCTTTTTGCTAAGACTTTTGGATTCTCAAAAAGATCATATTTTGAGCTTGTAAATACAGAAGCAAAGCAGGCACCGGCAATAGGTCAAGATTTAAAATTTTAATTTTAAAAATTAATTTATAATATGAAAAGCACAAAATTATTTGTAAAAATTGTTTTGGGCTTTTTATTTTGTATTAGTATTTTAAATATATCTTTTGCAGAAAAGATCTCAGATCTGAAAGTAGATAAATATGTTAACGATTATGCGAATATTATTGACGATAACAAAGAGGCAGAGCTAAATGCTATCTTGTATAAATATTTTGCAAGTAGCACTAACCAAGTAGTAGTAGTCACTGTGAATAATATGGACGGTGACTATATAGAGAGTTATAGTATAAAATTAGCCGAGAAAATAAAAGCTGGCGGAGAGAAAAACGATAACGGAGTAATATTACTAATTGCAAAAGACGAAAAACAAATGCGTATCGAGGTGGGTTATGGTCTAGAGCCTGTGCTTACTGATGGAAAAAGTTCTTATATTATAAATAATATACTCAAGCCAGAATTCAAAAATAATAATTATACTAGTGGTATAGAAAATGGGATATTAGAAATTATAAAAATTTTAGATAATAGTAGTGATGTTAACTATAGTAATTATGCAAACGGTTCTGATTCTAATTCTGGAATACCCAACAGTCTCTATAAATTATTTAGTCATATACCAATAGAGTTTTTCCTTATATTATTTTTCTTTGGTATTAGTGCCTTTCAATGGTTTGTATCGGTGCTGGGTAGAACCAAAAGCTGGTGGCTAGGAGGAGTAATAGGGTTTATTATTGCCCTTATTATTTTTATATTTTTAATTAAAAGTTTTTTTATATTTTTGATAACAATATTTGGGTTTGTATTTGACTACTTTATATCCAAAAATTATAAGGAGCATGTAGCCGGTATTAAGTCTGGACCTCCTGATTGGTGGGCTGGCGGAGCTGGATTTGGTAGTGGTTCCGGATGGTCATCGTCGAGTGGTGGCGGCTTTTCAGGTGGCGGTGGCTCATTTGGAGGAGGTGGCAGTAGTGGGAGCTGGTAAAATAAGGCACATAAATAAGACTATGTCTAATCTAGAAATTAGTCATAAAATATTGTATAATATAATTAATAAGTAAAGTCATGTTTTCATTTTCCAAAAAATTAGGTATAGACCTTGGCACTGCGAATATTTTGGTATTTGTACCTGGCAAGGGTATAGTTTTAAATGAGCCGTCAGTGGTGGCTATACGTGAAGGTGATAAAAAGGTATTAGCTGTTGGCTTGGAGGCAAAAGAAATGATAGGCAAGACGCCTGAGGACATAGTAGCCTATAGGCCAATGAAGGATGGAGTAATAGCGGACTACAGAGTGACTGAGGCTATGCTCAAATATTATATTACTAAGGCATTACCCAAATGGGAACTATTTAAGCCTGACGTGATGGTGAGCGTGCCGGCAGGAGTTACTAGTACCGAGCGTAGAGCGGTAATAGAGGCGACGCTAAAAGCCGGTGCTAGGAATGCTTATATTGTGAAGGAGCCGGTACTAGCTGCTATTGGCGCAGGTATACCTATACATGAAGCTAAGGGGCGCATGATAATTGATATTGGCGGAGGCACTACTGATGTCGCTATAATATCCCTCGGGGGTATAGTCTGCTCGACTAGTGTTAAGTGTGCAGGGGATAAAATAGATCAGGCCATAATAGACTTTGTCAAAAAGCATCACAATGTTGCCATAGGCGAACAGATGGCGGAGCAGATCAAAATAAATATTGGCTCAGCATTGCCGATAGAGGATGAACTAGTTATGAAAGTCAAAGGCCGTGACTACATGAGCGGGCTACCTAAAACAGTAGAGATTAAAACTAATGAAATAGTAAAAGCGATAGACAAAGAGCTAAAGCAAATCATAAAAGCTATCAAGGAAGTGTTGGCCGAGGCTCCGCCTGAGCTTGCTAGTGACATTATAGATAATGGTATTATTATGAGCGGGGGATCGTCTATGCTGCGTCATCTAGGTGATCTTATAGAGCGTAGATGTGACGTGCATGCAACTCTTGCTCCTGACCCGTTATACTGCGTTGTAAAGGGTACAGGTGAGGCGCTCAAGCACCTCGAAGTGTATAAAAAGAGCGTGATAACAAAGAGGTAGCTGTAAATATTATGACGTTTATGTTATAATAGTTATATATAAATATATGTATTTTTTGAATTTAAAACAAGCAATAGCAGACTTAAAAAGTGGTAAATTAGATAAAGCATTAACGTTTAATTACTTTATAGCATGGAACATATTATTAATTTTACCTCTTTATGTTTTATACTCACCAAAATTTTCAGCTATCATGATATACGACGATATTTCTTTAATAAGTAGCGCTATATCTATACTAGTCTTTTATATAACAACCTCTACTCTTTACAAAAAATATGGCAAAAATAATAATTTTTTATTAAATTTTTTTGTTCTAAATTTTATAGCTACAGTATTTAACTTAATATATATTATATTAACTTCAATAGGATTAAATATTTTTTACTCATTTAAACCTTATTCGATTATAAATAATCCTAGCTTAATAGACACTTATATATATGAGCTACCTTCTTCTTTAGTTTTTGTAATCGGTCTTTTGCTATGGGCAACTATACTTACTTTATCTTTTAAAAAATTGTATAGGTAACTTTAAAAAATGAAAGTAGTATATATAGATACAGCTAATCTTAGCAATGAAAACAAAAAGTCTAATCGGGCCTTAGATTATGAAAAGTTTTTTTTATATTTTAAAAATAAGTATAAATCAGATCGAATTATATTCTTTACGGGGTATTTAAAATCTAAAGAAAACAAATATAACAAATTAAAAGAAGTGGGGTATGAGTATATTTTTAAAGAAGTAATTTTCAGTGAAGATAGTAATAAAATAAAAGCAAATTGTGATGCTGACATTTGCGTGACAGGGGTCAGAAATTTCTTTGAGGAAAATTTAAAAGAGGCTATTCTTGTTAGCAGTGACGGAGACTATTCTGTCTTAATGAAATTTTGGATAAGTAAAGGAGTCAGAGTTAAAATCATATCTCCAGCACCACCAAATAAATGCTCTATCTTTCTCAAGAGACTACAAATTCCTATAACTTATATAGAGCAAATATTTGACTTATTTAAAAATGAAAAAGCCCTCAATGTAGACAAAACTACATAAAGGTCTTTTTCGTGGATATGCTATAATTATAACAAATCCAAAAACAAAGTCAAGTAAGAATATTTAAACAAAAACATATGGCATCAACACAAGAATTAAAATTAGAAAGAGAGAGTAAAATAATAGGCATAGAGGCATATCCTGCAGAGTCTAATTACACCAAAACTATTGCGGAGTTTTTAAAAGATTTTAAATATGAGATAGACGAAAATGCTAGTACGCTAGAGAATTCTAAGAAGCAAGATGTTAATAGCTTAGTCGGTCGTGTTATGTTTATGCGTAGCTTTGGAGCGCTTGCTTTTGCTAAAATATTTGACGGTAGCGTAACAGAATCTGAAGGTAATTTTAAGAGTACTAGTGTACAGGTAGTATTTGAAAAAGATATAAGCGAGGTAGCGATAAATTATTTGATCGACCATATTGACGTAGGTGACTTTGTACAAGTGACAGGCACTAATTATATTACCAAAAAGGGTGAGAACTCATTACTGGTAACTGAGATAAAGCTACTTGCAAAAGCACTACTACCCCTACCCGATAAGCATTCAGGATTACAAGACGAAGAAGAAAAAATGCGTAAGAGATATCTGGATATACTTTTAGATGAGAACAAAAGAGATCTATTTTATAAAAAAGCAAAATTCTGGAAAGTGGTGCGTAACTTTTTGGATGAAAAAAACTTTTTAGAAGTAGAGACACCAACTATAGAGACTACAACTGGCGGAGCAGAGGCGAGGCCTTTTAAAACTTTTCATAATGATTATGACATAGACGTGTATATGCGTATTTGTGTAGGCGAGTTGTGGCAAAAGAGACTGATGGCTGCAGGATTTCCAAAAACTTATGAGATAGGTAGAGCGTACAGAAATGAGGGATCATCACCAGAACATCTGCAGGAATTTACCAATTGCGAATTCTATATGGCCTACTCGGATTATAATGATGGGATGAAAATCGCTCGTGAGATGTATATCAAAATAGCGCAGGAAGTTTTTGGCAAAACAAAATTTGAAATGAAGGGTCACACTTTTGACTTAGCTTCTGAGTGGTCTCAAATAGATTATACTAGTGAGATATTAAAGCAGACCGGAGTAGATATTAGGCTAGTAAGTGATCAAGATATAAAAGATAAATTAGAAAGTCTAAAGGTAAAATATGACGGAGAAAATAGGGAGCGACTCACCGATACACTGTGGAAATATTGCCGTAAAAATATCTCAGGTCCAGCCTTTGTAGTTAACCCACCATCACTTATGGCACCGCTAGCCAAGCAAAATGCTGATGGTACTGCGCAGCAATTTCAGCCGATACTTGCCGGGTCAGAAATTGGCCGTGGTTATAGCGAGCTTAATGACTCGCGCATACAGCGTGCTAATTTTGAGCAGCAGCAAAAGCTATTAGAAGCGGGCGACGATGAAGCGATGATGCCTGACTATGAATTTGTCGAGATGCTCGAGCATGGCATGCCGCCAACTTGTGGTTATGGATTTGGCGATAGATTATTTGCATTTCTCGCCGGCCTCCCAATACGCGAGACGCAGATGTTTCCACTGGTAAAGCCAAAAGTTGAAGCAGAGAAATAATTTTTAAATAATTAAAACAAATAAATAATAAAATTTCACATGATCATCGAAGTCGATAAATACAAAGAAATTATAGCAGGTTATGATCCAGCTCATAGCGATGATGTTCATATCGAGAGCGCTAAGATGGCGGATAAAGATTTTGAAAAGCTTATAAAAGAGAAAAAGTTCAAAGAGATTATTTTTATGTCAGGTGGTACGGCTAGCGGCAAAAGCGAGTTCGCAATTCAGAATTACCGAGAGTCAGAAGATATTCTAGTATTAGATGCGACACTCAAAAATATCGAAGGCTTTAAAATAAAATATAAATTAATTCAAAAATATCAAAAAGAAGCAAGTGTAAAAATTATTCACGTCGCTCCAATATTTTGGCCAGATGCACTAGATGCTTTTTATGGACGTGAGAGAAAAATGAAAATAGAAAACTTTTGGATAACACACATAGACTCAAAGAAAACTATTATTTCTATTTTACGAGAATATAAAGAAGTTGTTTTAGATTTAATTCTTAGTTCGTATTCAGGTAAAGTTATTTCTTTTAAAAAGTTTGATATAAATAATTGCTCTGACGAGATTGTGATTTCTATTATTGAAAACTTAATTATAGAAATAGAAGAGAGCTTTAGTATTTACAAAAATAATAAAGATATGATATAATCATAATATGAATAAAGAGATAAAAAAACTAGACATAGAAAAGCTTTTTGGTGGAAAAGTTAAGCTTACCCCAATTCATTACGAGAACCCTGTAAAGGAGCTATTTGAATATGGTGAAGCTGTTGAGAGAGGAAGAAAGATTAGAAGAGAGATGGAAAACGCTAGAGAAAAAGCTAAAAATTAAGACTTTAAAAGTAGAATTAAAAAATAAAATATAAAAATACAGCCAGCAACGCTGTATTTTATTTTATAGATTTGGTTTATCTATTTTAATATGTTAGTATTTAAATCTGTTCTAAAAATAGGAGAAATTAGAGTGAGAAATTTGTCTTTGAATATTATAGCAGCAGTAGTCGCTGCACTGACCACGCACACAGCAGATACTTTTTTATCGCAGGGCTCAGATCTACAGTCAAATGATAGTTTAAGACGGGATATAAATAAAATATCTCAAGCGAAAAGGAGAAAGAGATTACGGGGAATTAGAAAAGGGAGTAAAAAATAAAAACCCTTATACATTTTTGTATTTAGGCTCTCGAGGCACCAGTTATTTAGCTGGTGTTTTATTATTTAAGCCTATTTTACAACCTTTGTGGAAAAGTCTTAACTTATTGGTTAGGAAAATTATAAAAGTGGGTGTATAATACTACTTAGTGGGATAGAGTGGTACACAATTTATAATTACTTTATTATTATTTTGTTAACCTTATCTCACCAAAATTCCTATGTTAATCGGTAGTTATGAGCATACACTTGATTCTAAGAAAAGACTTTCTATACCTTCAAAATGGCGTAGTATTTTTGGCGAAAAGGTAATTATAACTACAGGACTTGATAATTCTCTTTTTATCTTTGGACAAGATAAGTGGAACATCATAGCAGAGGAGTTATCGCAAAATGGATTCTACACCGGCGAAAGTAGAAATTTTGCTAGGTTCATACTTTCAAATGCCTTTGAGCTCTCTATCGACAGTCATGGTAGAGTGCTGCTACCTGACACTCTGATCAAATTTGCCAAGCTTACTACGGACATTGTACTCTCAGGCGTATATGACAGGGCAGAAATTTGGGACAAAAAAGAATTTGAAAAAGTTATGGATGATGTAAATAAAAATGCTAGTGAGACCGCTCTAAAAATATCTAAAATAGGACAGAAATAATTTCTAAGAATTGAAAAGACAATAAATAAAATAATCGAGCATGAAAGAAAAGAAATTAGAAATTATAGAAAAAGTTAAGATTAGTAGAAAAAATCTTAAAGATCAGAATATTGACGGCAAGCATATGCCTATACTTTTAAAAGAAAGTCTAGAATTGCTTGACCTAAAGCCGGGACAAATCGTTGTTGATTGTACAGTAAATAGAGCGGGACACAGTATAGAATTTGCCAAAAAAATTGGTAAGGGTGGTATGCTTATATGCATAGACTTAGATGCTGATGCATTAAAAGAAGCAAAAGAAAATATAGACAAAGCTTTTGAGCAAGATGAAAAGTTAGGATTAGACAAAAAGTCTAGATTAGAAAGTAAGCCAAAAATACATTTTGTTTGTGATAACTTTTCTAATTTAGAAAATATTTTATTTGATCTTAAAATAGAAAAAGTAGACGTGATATACGCTGACCTAGGCATATCATCACAAGAATTAGACATATCAGGAAGAGGATTCTCTTTTATGCGTGACGAGCCATTACTTATGACTTTTAAAAGTAATATAGAGCAAGGTGACCTCACCGCAAAAGATATAGTTAACACTTGGAAAGAAAATAGTATAGCAGACATTATATACTCCTTTGCCGACGAAAAGTATAGCAGGAAAATAGCCAAGAGTATAGTTGATAATAGAAAAAGGCGCGAGATAGAAACTACTTTTGAGCTTGTAAAAGCGATCAAAATGGGGGTGCCACTATTTTATCAAAACGGTAAGACCAACTTTGCGACAAAGACATTTCAGGCATTACGTATGGCGACCAATAGGGAGCTAGACAGTATAATAGGACTTATCAAGTCTCTCAAGTCCACTTTAAAAGAAAGTGGCAAGGCGTGCTTTATAACTTTTCATAGTACAGAAGATAGAGTTGTCAAAATGACTACAAAAGAAGAGGGTCTGCATCCACTTAACAAAAAAATAATAGAAGCGAGTAGGCAAGAAGAAGTCTCTAATCCAAGAAGTAGGAGTGCCAAATTAAGAGCCTATACATTGCAGGGTAAAGTTATAAATACTAGAAAGGGTGAAGGGTATATAAAATAAAAATTGAGCTAAAAAATAGTAAAAATTAAAATACTAAAGAAGCTAAAAATAAGAGAGAGGAAAGTGAAAAGAATATATTAAATTAAATTAGTAAATATGAGACAAAGTATAAAAATAAAACAAAAAAAGAATAGCTTTGATAAGCTTGTAAGCTCGTCT
>JAYUJP010000022.1:0-71883 GCA_043765155.1 bacterium
ACAGTAGACACTAATACCCCTGGAGCCTATACTCTGACTTATAGAGCAGTATCAGGAGATAAGACTAGTTCTGAGACCAGGACTATTACTGTGGAGTAAATTTTAAACAGGGTAGAAATAAATTAAAATTCTAAGTAAAAGATTTTAAAAATTAGAACAAAATTAAAAAATATAAGCTTTTTAGCTTATATTTTTTATGTTATAATATAAATAAGAAATAATTACATTAACCAATACATGAGCCTATATACAAAATACAGACCTAAAACTTTTGAAGATGTAGCCAGCCAAGATGACGCTATTATATATCTTAAAAATATAATAGAGAAAAATAAAAATCTTAAGTCTGGGGAGAAAATACCACACGCTTATCTTTTTGCTGGAGGACATGGTATAGGTAAGACTACACTCGCTAGGATATTTGCTCGTGAGCTCGGTACTGATGAGGCAGATATTTATGAGCTGGACGCAGCTAGCTCATCCAAAAAGATAGAAGACATACGTAATATAATAGAGAGCATATTTACTATGCCCATATTATCTCAGTATAAAGTTTATATATTTGATGAGGCGCATATGCTAACCAAAGAAAGTAGCAATGCTCTTTTAAAAACCTTTGAGGAGCCGCCAGCTCATGTTATTTTTATACTTTGTACTACCGATCCAAATAAGTTAATCTCAACTGTACGTAGCAGATGTAATATTATTAATCTCAAAAAACCAAGCATATTAGAAATAAAAGCTAGGCTAGTTTATATATTGGGTGAAGAGTACATCTCTCTAAATAAAAATCAAGAAATAAATTTAGAGATTTTAAATTACATAGCGGTACATTCTAATCAATCTTTTCGTGACTCTATAACTAATCTAGAAAAAGTGTTACATACTTTTTCTGAAAAGATAAAAGATCAAAGCTTAGAAGTTCTGGACATAGAAAATATGTTTGGTAAAAGAAGTATAGACATATATAAAGATATTTTTGAAATACTCGCTCAAAAATCCTCTGAGAAAAACGAAGAAATAAAAGATTTAAAAGAAAAAAGTAAAAAAGAAGAAATGATAGAAAAAGTTCTTAACTTCTGTAAAGAAAATCATCATGACTTTTCTTACGCCAGGATGCTAGAGTGTTTTAGAAATGCAATGCTAATTAAAAACAAAATAGAAATAGAAGAGAGTGACGAGTGTAGTCAAAAATATTATATTGACTTTGTTACTCTTAATGCTGCATTTTTTACCTCAGCTAGTCTACTTTATTTTTTAGAAAAGTCAGAATTATACGAAAACATTAATGATAAAGAGAGTGTACTTATTGCTATACTTGGTAACTTTGTAGAGATAAATTAATTGGTATAAGGCTAGAATAATTTTTTAAGATATATAAAATTAATAAAGAATAAAAATTAAAAAACAAGAGAATTAAAAATAACAAAATATGCTCAAAAAAATACAAGACAGATTATCTTTAGGTAGAAACTTTGTACAGAAAAATATAGGCCATATTAGTCTCTCTGTTTTTATATTTGGATTCTTTTTAGATGCTTTTACTTTGCCGAGTGTCACGAGCTCGTGGGCATATTTTACCGGCATTATATACGCCTCTACAGTAGGTACTCTTTTGATTATGCGTGAGTATATAAAAAGTGATAAGATAAGTCTAAACATTTTTGGTAAAGAGGAATCCTATTATACTAATATATTTTCTATATTTATTTCATTTTTTATGGGTTCCCTTATATCTTTTGTTTTTATTTATTATCTGCGCGGGGCTGATATATTATCTGGATTACCCATACTTATTTTTATACTTTGTATAATGATAGCTAACGAAAAAGTCGATAATAAAAATAGATTACTCTTTGATATTTTTGTCTATAGTGTTTCTATAACTTTTTTGTTTATATTTATGATACCGGTATTATTTAAAAGTATGGGTAATTTCGTTTTCTTTTCTAGCCTTATAACATCATCTATATTTTTGTATATTTTTACTAGGTTTATATATAGGCTTGATTATGACATAGATAAGGAGCTCGGTGTCCCAAATAATATTAGCACTATTACAAATGCCATTAACTCTAAATTAAATTCAAAATTAAATCTCAGACTAGTTTCTAAAGTTTATAATTTCTTATCTAAAAGATATATTAGATTATCTAAAAAGATAAATTTTAAAATATATGAGTATATATTAGTTATACCAGCAATTATACTTATAATGTATTTTACAAATATAATACCAGCAGTACCGCTCACAATGCGAAGTTCTGATATATATGGATCTATATATGCAAATACTCAAAATAGTGGAATTAAAAATTATACCTTATTAGATAAATGTGCTAAAAATTTTAATTTCTTTAAATCTTGTAGTATAAGCTATGATAACTTAAAACAAGATAGAATATACTTTTATAATGAAATACAGGCGCCGACCAGCCTAAATGCAAAGGTTACTCATAGGTGGGAATATTATAATGAGAATAACAAAAAATGGCAGTTAGTGTCTAATAATTCTTATAATATATCAGGCGGTAGAGAAAATGGATATAGAGGATATACAAATATCTCAAATATAAAAAGAGGTGATTATAGGGTTATTGTAATTATAGATGATAACAGGACGCTAAGTAGTAAAAGGTTTGAGGTGAGATAAAAATAGATAAATACAAATATAATTATAAGAATTTATAAAATATGCAAAACATAATAGCGCCGCCCTACGGGCGGCGCTATTATGTTTTCACTTTAATCTATTTTTAAAAGTGCGTAAATAGAAAGTATAATCCAAATATAATAGCTGAGCTAATTATAATAATAGATAGTACAAACATTATAATTGCATATTTTAAATATCTTAATATTTTATTTAAAATATGAGACCTATCTGTATGCTTTATATACTCTACGCTTTTACTGAGCGAGTCTTTGTCCAGTATCATTTGCATTATCTTTTCTAATATAACTACAATTAAAAGTTTTTTCATATTTTTATATAATTCCCTGGTTATTTACCGTGTAATATTTCGTATCACAATATATTATTATTTCTTTTTAGTTACAACTTTTTTAGCGACTTTTGCAGCTGGTTTTGCCGCTACTTTTTTAGTAGGCTTTTCTACAGTTTTCGTAGCACTTTTCGCTACTGGCGCCTTTACAGCTTTCTTTTCAACTATTTTTTTGACTGTAGTTTTTGTTACAACGGGCTTGGTAGTTAAAGTTTTTACAGACTTTACTTCTTTTGCAGCAGGAGTTTTTACAATAGTCTTTGCTGCACTAGTTTTTACTACAGCTACTTTAGTGGTAGGTTTTGATTCTACTTTTGTAGCTGATTTTGTAATAGCCGTAGAAGATGAGCTGCCTTTGAGTTCTGATATGGCTCTCTGTGCATCAGATAGAGCAGTGCTCATTTTAGAGATGCTCTGAGTTAGCGCATCTATCTTTTCATGCATAGCACCCATTTCTGATTTTAATTCTGAGACTCTAGTATCTGGTTTTGAATCAGAATTTTTATCTGCATAATTTTTCTCAGATGAATTTTTATATTCTGATCTTGAGCTATTGTCATAGCTTTTCTTTTCGAATCTATCTGATTTAAAATTATCTCTACCTCCAAATCCTTCAGCTTCTTTTTTGATACCAAAGCAAGCGCTACATAGCACTGGCTTCTCACCATTTGGTCTAAATGGAACCTCGCAAGCATTAGAGCAGTCAGCGCAGGTTGCCTTATACATTGTTATATCTCTGTCACCACCACTTCTAAAACTAGAACCCCTTTTTTCTCCAAAAGATTTTTTATCTCCAAATGAGCTGCCACCAAATTTCTTAGCCCCAAAAGACTTCTTGTCTCCAAAACTAGAGCCGCTTCTTTTCCCAAATCCACCACTACTCCTATCTCCACTTCTCTTACCTTCAAATTTTTTGTCTTTCATATTTTTATTATTTATTAGATTATTTTGTTTGTAATCTTTTTAGCTATATATAACTCTATGTTGGTTATAATTTAACGTAACATCATAATAACACTATTAGGCTTATATAGCAAGATTAATTAGCTCTAACTTTTCTTGTCTAGTTAACTTTTTAATTTGAATTTCTCTTTTCATCGCTTCGCTTTTTGTAGCAAAGCTTTCTGAGTATTTTAAAATAACCGGCCTGCGCGCTTTTGTATACTTGGCCCCAAGTTTAGAGATATTATGCTCAACTAACCTCTTTTCAAGATTATTTGTATAACCAGTATACAATGTCTTGTCAGCGCATTCTAAAATATAAGTGTAGAACATATTATATTAATAATAGCATTATTTTGTGATATAATACATATAAGAAAAATGAATAAAACTATGACAACAAAAAATAATAAATTCTTATTTGTAATAATAGCGGCAGCAGTTCTGGTTTTTATTATTGCATTTTCTATGCATGAAATTAAAAAGTTTCAAGATTCAAAAAAATCCGCTTATAGTAGTATTCCAAATAGCAGTGTTCTAAGTTCTACACTTTCTGCACTAGACAAAGCTAAAATAATACAAAACGGATATAGTATACCCGAGACAAAATATGATGATGGAAGAATATCAGAAGCGAGATCAATAGATCCTTATAGCCCTAGAACTGATTCTGAAGTTAATAAAAATGAACCAACTAAATTACTTGGTATTATAGTAGAATGGAATAAATACGAGGCGTTAGTCGCAGATGCAGAAACAGGATTTATCCAGCTGGAGACTAATACCATGCGCGGCGGAGATGTTCAAACCAATAAAAGAGTAAGTAAATCTTTAGCACCATTTTTTAGACAATCTGAAAAATTCTTTCAAGAAAGAATAAGCACATTACTTAAAGTAGATACAATACCAAACAGAAATGTAGATTCTGTTAGTTTTGACTTTATAACTAACAAAGGAACATATACGGTGCAAGAAAGTAAAAAAACTTTGGAGAGTGGCAGCTCAGACTTGAGTACAATGTTTAAAGAAGCAAAAAAATTAAATCTAGAAATTAAGAATGCTGATACTATTATATATGAAAGACAATAAACTGGTAAAAAAGTTGAATAAATAAAATGAGCAATTATAAGCAAGGAATTATAGATAAAATTTGCTACACAGAACTTGTTTATCAAAGAATAAATAAGAAACTGAAAATAGAACTTTCAAAAGAGAGCATTGAAAAATTTGTTCTTGCTATTCTCAAAGAAACTGACGAGTTAAATTACATAAAAATAGGTAAAAATATTTATATAACAAATAACGAAAAAAATATTAAGCTTACAATTAATTTCTACACAAATAGAATAATAACAGCCGACAAGTTAAACAAAAAATAATATAATTAACGATATTAAAAAAGTTGCTAATATGACATTTTCATTACCTCAGCTCATCAATAACCTGATCCAGATCTTTGTGGCGCTCTTGTATAGTTTTATTTTTGATAAGCCAAAAGACTTTTGACTCTAGGCCCGCTATGAACTCATGGTCATGAGTAACTAGTAATATAGTACTGCTGGACTCATTACACGCATTGAGCAGTATCTGCCAAGTGACCTCATCTAGATTATTGGTCGGCTCATCAAGTATTATAAAGTCAGGATTACCTCCAAATACCAATGCGAAACGTAAACGCATCCTCTCTCCTCCTGATAATTCGCCAACTTTTGTTTTCATTTTCTCTGGGGTGAATTTCATCGCACCTAGGACTATCCTTGCTTTATTTTCATCACATATTAATGCCTCAGATATTATTTGCATAGCTTCCTTTTTAACATCAAATTCTGCATGCTGGTCAAAGTAACTAGTCTTGAGATTGTCAGCCCATACTACCGAGCCAGAGGCGAGCTTGAGATTGCCAGTTATAGAGTTGAGAAAGGTAGATTTGCCCGAGCCATTTCTGCCGAGCAGTACGATGTGACTACCGGTACGCATGTCTAGGGTTATGTCTTTGAATATTTCTTTGTTTTCATATGAGAAGCAGGCTTTGTCTATTCTGCATAGCAGCTTACCATTGTGCAGGTCGCTACTACTACCGACTAATTTTATTTTTGTACGAGTATCATCAGCACGTGGATTAGCTTTTTGATATTCCTTCATTTCTTTTAACTCTTCTTTGCGTTTGAGGTATGAGGCTACGTCTTTACCGCGAAGGGCTTTCTGAGCTAGCATCGGCACCAGTAGCTCGAGCTGCTTGATACGTTTTGAGTCCGAGTCAAAGTTACGCTGTAGCCCGGCTATTCTAGAGAGTCTAGAATCTATATAGTCCTGATACGCCCCCTCTGAGATAAAAACTTTTTTATCAGCAACCTCAGCTACCTTTGTGGCGACCGCGTCAATTATCATCCTGTCATGTGAGACAAATAGTACTCCGCCTCTATAATTTTGCAACACTTTTATAAGTTCCATACGACTCACAATATCAAGATGATTTTCAGGCTCATCTAAAAGTAAAAAGTCTGGCGTCATAGATATACCAACACTAAGAGCTAGGACTTTCTGCTGACCTCCTGACAGGCTAATGCACTGCGTAGTTAAAACCTTTTCAAGATCAAAGCCAAGCTGTACGCTGATAGAAAATAATTTTTTGAGCACAGATACTGATGCGTACTTCTTTATAAATTCCTCGACACTTGTATTTAGATCAGCTTTTGGGAATTCTTGGGGTACATAATAGCGTCTGCTGTGCGAGTCCATAACTACGCTACCTTCGTCTTGCTCTATCTCGCCTACAATTATTTTGAGTAGAGTGGACTTGCCAGTACCATTATCACCCACGATACATACGCGATCATCACTGGTAAATTTAAATGACACTTCGTCCAGTAAAAGCTTTTCAATAAATGAGTGAGTTATATTTTTGAGGGATATTGTTTTGGTCATAACTCTTGTACGTGCTGGCGGAATAAGAATCGAACTTATATTCACAGCTTCAAAGGCTGCTGTCCTACCATTAGACGATCCGCCAAGATCTAAATTACTCTCTAAAATTATTAACTAACCCTAATAGATAAGTAATTTATTTTTAATTATAAATTATATATTTAAATAATTTTTAGGAAATATTTTTACTATTATATCACAAAAACCAAGCTTATACAAAGTAACATTTATAACTTTTTGACAACAACACGAGTATGGAAAAGATAAATATTGTGTTTTATTTTTGAGAGGAGTATACTTAAGTTATTAAAAATTACTTCATTAAAATAAATAGAAATACATGAATATCAAATCTTTTTTCGGTGTAAAAAGTCCAACTAATGATTCTAATAATTTAGAAAAATTAAATACAGTTGAATTGTCCTCTAACCAAGAATTAAGAATGCGCGAGCCGCTCTCTAGTCAAGAGATAAAGCTAGCAGCCACAAACGTGTCAGGATTATTTTCTTACTAGTTGACAAAATAAGAAAAATAAGTTAGTATATATTTAATATTTAAATTTTATTTAATTTATGAACAAAGTAATAGCCCCAATTAAAAGTCTCTTGAGAGAAGCAGAAATGACCTATGACGAGGTTAGGGCATTTGAGATAGGTATAAGTAGTATAAGCACTGACAGTCAGGTTGAGCTATATAGATATTTCAATTATGATCGTAATCTGATATATCCTACCTTTGTTAACTATATGGCCAAAAAGAGAGCAAAAGAAACTGGCATGGGCTGGGATGAGGCGGTAGAGGCTGAGATAAAATTTTTAGAATCTTATACAGATGGCAAAAGAGTTGGTGACGAGGTAAAGATGTAAAGTGTTATTTTAGACAGAAAGTTTCTAAAATAAAAATCCCGTGAGGAATTTTTATTTTTTATGCTATAATTATTTGTATAATAAAATAAGCACATGACACATAATAAAAATAAGTTAGAAAATATTTTCTCTTTTAAAAACATAGTAATAGGATTAGTTTTGATCTTAATTGCCTTTTTTGCATTTTCAAAATATTCACAAATACAAAAAGATTCACAGCCTGTAGCAATAAAAGTTACAAATACTGATCATACTATAGGTAGAGCAGATGCAAAAGTTAGCGTGATAGAATTTGCCGACTTACAATGTCCAGCTTGTAAGGCATTTGATCCGATAGTTACGCAGGTCATAGCTGACTATATAGCCAAAAATGCTAGTGTAAAGTTTACCTTTAAACATTTTCCGTTAACTGCTATACATCAAAATACATTACTAGCAGCAGTAGGATCTGAGGCAGCTGCAAAGCAGGGTAAATTCTGGGAATATAAAAAAGTAGTATATGAGAAGCAGGAGGACTGGGCCTCATCACTTGATGCAAAAGATAAGATAAAGTCATACTTATCTGCTGTGGGTATAGACACTACAAAGTGGGAGAAAGATCTATCAGATGCATCTCTGGAGGATAAAGTTCTCAGCGACTTAAAAGAGGCTACAAGTATTAGCTTGTCAGGTACGCCAAGCTTTATAATTAACGGTGTAAAAGTCGATGCTTCTAAGTTATCTAGTCCAGAAAAAATGAAAGCATATATTGATGCAGAGTTAGCAAAGTAGGACTCTAAATATTAGATATTAAAAAATATAAAATAATAAAATACAGGCGCCCACGTAGCGGGCGCCTGTATTTTATATGACTTTTGTGTTATAATACTAACAAATAAAACCTCATTCTCATCAATTTATATGGACCGCATCAGAAATTTCTCAATCATAGCCCATATTGATCACGGTAAGTCCACACTTGCTGATAGGTTACTTGAGGTGACAGGGACCATCGACAAGCGTAACATGCAGGATCAGGTACTAGATAGCATGGAGCTAGAGAGGGAAAGAGGTATCACCATTAAGATGACTCCAGTTAGGCTAGACTATACTAATAAAAAGGGAGAAAAATATATTTATAATCTTATCGACACTCCGGGGCATATAGACTTTTCATATGAGGTATCGCGCTCACTGCGCGCTGTGGAGGGGGCGCTATTGCTAGTCGACTGTACTCAGGGTGTGCAGGCGCAGACTATGACGGTGCTAGAGATGGCGCGTGAGGTAGGACTAACTATTATCCCAGTACTAAATAAAATAGATTCGCCACTTGCCAATATAACTGAGACCGAAGATGAGATTATCAAGCTCTTAAAATGCGAACGTGCTGATATTATGCGTGTAAGCGGTAAGACTGGCGAGGGAGTCGCTAGCCTTCTTGAGGTTATAGCAGACAGGGTACCTGCTCCAAAAGAAGGAGGAGCTACTTCTCCTGAAAAAAATGAAAACAAAAACATAGCGAGCTCAGCTATTTCTAATAGGGGACTTATTTTCGACTTTGAATACTCTAATCATCAAGGAGTAATTATATATTTGCGTGTACTAGACGGGTCTATTAAAAAGGGTGACGAGTTAAAATTTATAGCTAGTGATTATAATTTTGTAGTCCGCGAAGTAGGAACTTTTAAGCCTAAAAAAGTAGAATGTGACAAAATAAGTGAGGGTGAGGTGGGATACATTGTGACTGGTATTAAGGAGCCAGGAGTCGCACGCGTCGGAGATACTGTGACTATGAGGTCACGCCCTATGGAGGCATTTCCAGGTTATGCATCACCGCGCCCACTTGTGTTCGCATCTGTGTATCCAGAGTATCAAGAATATTTTGACGACCTACGCCGCGCTCTAGATCGCTTGCGTTTATCTGACTCGTCATTAACTTATGAAGAGGAGCAGTCAGGAGCTCTTGGTCGCGGATTTAGATGCGGATTCTTGGGAATGCTTCACATGGAAATAATTACAGAGAGATTAAGAAGAGAATTTGATTTAGAGCTGATAGTAACTAGTCCGTCTATTACATATGAAGTCACCACGCGTGATGGTGTAACTGAAAAAGTGTATACTCCTATACATTTCCCAGATTTCGGTGAGGTTACAAAAGTCCGCGAGCCGTGGATACTCACTACCATTATAACCCCTCATGATTATGTCTCAAATATTATGGAGCTATGTCATGAGTATGAAGCGAGTGTATTTGAAATGGAGGACTGGGGTGATAATAGGGTCAAGATTATTTTGGATATGCCGCTGCGTGAGCTGATGCGTAATTTCTTTGATACTATAAAGTCAGCAAGTAGTGGTTACGCCAGTGTCGCCTATGAGGGTAATGACATGCGCGACGCGCAGGTGACTCGTATGGATATATACATAGCCGAGGAGCGCGTAGCCGCATTTTCAAGAGTAATACCAGAACACAGGGTAGACAAAGACTGTGACGAGGCAGTAGAAAAACTTTTTAAAATACTTCCTAGTGAGTGGTTTAGAGTAAAAATCCAAGCCTATGTAAAAGGGAGAATAATCGCAAGCCGTAGTAAGTCTGCGCTAAGTAAAGACGTAACTGGTCACCTGTACGGAGGAGACATTACCCGTAAAATGAAGCTACGTGAGAAGCAAAAAGAAGGTAAAAAGCGTATGCAGGCTGAGGGTAAAGTTCATATTAGTCACGATACTTTTCTCAAGATGATGAGGTAAAAAGATAGAGGGTACTATAAAAGTAAGTTCAATAAGTAGACTTTGCATATTTTTACTTTTTATGTTATTATGTGTGCATACACCAAAGAAGTAGGTGCAAAAATCTTTTAGAAATTTGCGTAAACCCTGCGGAGGAGTATCAAAAGCAGTAATGCTATTTGGTATAAATCTAACAATCTTAAAAAGACTCTGGTGTAAGAGTCTTTTTATTTTATCAAGCACATTAAACAAATATGGCATTAACAAAAGCAAAAAAAGTAGAGCTTATTGATGTTTACAGTGAGTCATTAAAG
Organism: bacterium; assembly: GCA_043765155.1. Lineage (GTDB taxonomy): Bacteria > Patescibacteriota > Minisyncoccia > Phycocordibacterales > UBA5272 > JAUPVO01. The sequence continues at coordinate 10,759 of JAYUJP010000022.1, forward strand.
AACGCGCAGTCAGCTGTGTATGTATCTTTTAAGGGTCTCGGTGTAGCCAAGCAAGAGCAACTACGCAAAAAATTATTTGCTGAGAAAATGAATTATACAGTGGTAAAGAAATCACTCTGGAGTATCGCAGCAAAAGCTGCTGATATAAAAGGTGAGGCGCCAGCTGTAACGTCTGAGATGGCTGTACTGTGGGGTAATGACTTACTCGCACCAGCACGTATCGCAAATGAATTCGCAAAAGCAAATAAAAAAGCTATCGCTATACTAGGAGGAATTTTTGAAGGATCTTATAAAGATGCTGCAGAGATGATGACAATTGCAACTATCCCATCAAGAGAAGTTCTATTGTCACAGATCGCGTACTTGCTTAAGAGTCCAGTTCAGAGACTTGCTATTGGTATTGACGCTGTAGCACAGAAGAAAGCATAGGCTTATTCTAAAAAATTAACAAAAAATAAATATATTATATGGAAAAATACGCAGACATGTTAAATAAAATCGAGTCTATGTCAGTACTCGAGCTTAACGAATTAGTAAAAGCAATCGAAGAAAAATTCGGAGTATCAGCAGCGGCTGTATCAGCAGCACCAGCTGCAGGAGCAGCAGTAGAATCTGAGGCAAAATCAGAGTACACTGTACACCTTGTATCAGCAGGAGAGAGTAAAATCCCTGTGATGAAGGTTGTAAAAGAAGCTCTAGGTCTTGGACTTAAGGAGGCTAAGGATCTAGTTGACGGAGCTCCTGTTGATCTAAAAACAGGTGTTAAAAAAGCAGATGCAGAAGCTATGAAAAAAGCTCTTGAGGAAGCAGGTGCAAAAGTAGAACTAAAGTAATTTAGTATACTTATCACAAAATACAAAAGCGCCGCCCTACGGGCGGCGCTTTTATATGCTATAATATATTTAAGTTAATTTATACATAATATATGATGAGCTCAATCAAAGGCGCGCTAGGTATACTTTTAAAGTGGGGACTAATTGCTATCGCTCTTGTGATAGCTTTTAAACTTGTTACGACTTTTGTACCAGCCCTTTCTCAAGATAGCATAAAAGAAAAACTAAATAATAATTCTAATTCTATAAATAGTGCTGAGTCGCCAAAAAAAGACTTTATGACTTCACTTCGGGAATTCCTTACTCCTAATTTTAATAATGCAGCGACTACCACCTGTATAAAGTCTAAGAATAGTACAGTCGTAAATAATTCTAAATACAAAGCCATACAGGCACCCACTTTAGATTATTATATAAAAAGAGATACAAATATAAAATATTACAACAATGGTAATAGTGTTAGTTATGATAGTGATGTGTACGGAGCTGGTGATAATAGTAATACCTGGGGGCAAGTAGGTACAGATTGGAATGCGTCTAGTACAGACTGGGGAGCCGTAGAGACGGATTGGAATAAAAAGCAAACTAATTGGGACCAAGGTCAGACTGACTGGGGTATAACCAAAACTGACTGCAATTAAGAATAGAATATAAATATTATAAACAAAAAATATAAATAAAATAAGCGCGAACCTTCGGTTCGCGCTTTTAAACTTTACAGTTGCTCTACATCAGGCTTTTCTCCAGAAGCGAGCTGCTTCTGATCTAAACCTCCAGACTGAGATTGTTTAAGTTTTGGCGTTACAACTGCAGAAGTTTTTTTTGCAGGGTCTTCTTTTTTCTCTGGAAGACCATAATCACGAGGCCGTAATGCCTCAGCTACTCTACCCATGACTCTCTCCTTAAAAGTGTAAGTTACTAACTGTTGTAGTATATAACTATTTTAATAAGTTGTCAACTACTTCCTTTATGTCTTTGCCATCTGCATTTGCTGATAAGGCTTTGATTATTCCTCCTGTTATTTGACCCTTTTTACTCATGTCTAATTCTCCGCCGTTAAAAGCTTTTATTTTCTCTATTTCTGCCTCTACAGCCTTAGTTAATTCCTCGCGTGACATTTGGGCAGGGAGAAGAGTTTCGAGTATTGCGAGCTCAGCTTTTTCATCTGAGGCTAAGTCTTCTCGACCACCAGCTACAAATTGCTCGATACTGTCTTTTCTTTGCTTGACCAATTTCTTGACCACCTTTAGGCACTCTTCATCGCTTAGCATTTCTGTTGGAGCCTTGCCGCTAGCTATTCTTTGCTCTGACACCATCTCAGTAGTTAATGCTGCTGAGATACCGCGCATTACTCCTAATCTTACACTGTCTTTTGCTATCATCGCTGCCTTCATTTCTTGTTTTATTTTGTCTTGCATATATTTGATTTAGTAGAATCACCTACTGGGTATTTATTACTATTTTTTTATTATTTTGTATTTACTATTATAATTTTTAATTATGTTTTTTGTTTTCTATAAATTATTTTATTTTGACATAATAATCCTTATTGCCATATATGCTGTATTCATTTTCTGATAATTTATCAGCATACACTTCTGCGTCTCTGCCTATTTTCTTTTCTATATCTCCTATATCTTCTGCACCTATTAGCTTACCAATTTCTTTAGGTCCCATTGATCTGCCGCCAGTGACTAGTATAACTTTTTTACCGGATATTGTGACGCTACATGTAGCATCAACAAAACATCCAGTATCAACAGCTTCTACTTTTCCTGTGAATCTTTTCACGTCTTTTATTTCTACTACTTGTGCCACTTTTTGAGTCGAGCTATATATCATAAATGCTATTACTAACATTGCCGACACGGCAATTATTTTTATTATATTTTTTGTTTGTATTTTTTTCATATGCTTTTTATATAGACTTATTATACTATATATTTAATATTTATGATATATGTTATAATACACAAATAAATTATGAGTCCAGCCCTAGAAATAAAAAACCTAACTAAAAAGTATATCGCTGATAAAAGTGGTCCAGCAAAAGTCGCAGTTGACGATGTGTCATTTTTAATTGAAAGCGGCGACATGCTCGCTTTGCTCGGCCCTAATGGTGCTGGTAAGTCTACTATTATTAACTGTATGGTAGGATTAGTCGACATAACAAGTGGTAGTATAAAAATAAACGGATATGATAGTGTGAGCGAATATGTTGAGGCCAAGCTAAGCGTTGGCATAGTACCCCAAGAGTTTAACTTTTCTATTTTTGAAAAAGTCATAGATATAGTCACTACTCAGGCTGGGTATTATGGAGTACCTAGAAAGTTAGCACTAGAAAGAGCTGAGAGTATTTTAAAAGAATTAGACTTGTGGACTAAAAAAGATAGTCCTGCCAAGAACTTGTCGGGCGGTATGAAAAGAAGACTTATGATAGCACGCGCTCTTGCCCATAATCCAAAACTTCTCATCCTAGATGAGCCGACCGCAGGAGTGGATGTAGAGCTACGTAAGAGTATGTGGGTATATCTTAAGAAGCTTAACCAAGAAAATGGAATTACCATAATACTCACAACTCATTATCTGGAGGAAGCCGAGGAGTTGTGTAACAAAGTAGTATTTATAAATAACGGAAAAGTGGTAGAAAGTGGTGATATGAAAAATATTATAAATAAATATGATAATCAGAAACTAGAAGACATATATCTAAAAGTTATTAACAGAAAATAATCTACTAATTAAATAATTTTTTAAAAAATTAAAGTAGTAAAGAAAAAATCAGAATCGTAAAATAAATATGTCAAAAATAATAAATAATAAAATATTAAATATACAGGTAGTTGCGATACAGACCATGCTAAGAAAAGAGATGGTCAGGATATTTCGCATATGGCCACAGACATTTTTACCAGCTGTGATAACTACGACGCTATACTTTTTGGTATTTGGTAAGTTCATCGGGTCACAGATAGCGCCTGTATCTGGCTACTCATATATGAGCTATATAGTACCTGGCCTTGTTATGATGGCGGTTATAACCGCTGCGTATACTAGCACCGTGTTCTCATATTTTGGGGCAAAGTTTATGAAAAATCTAGAAGAGGTCTTAGTAGCACCTGTTAGCTACTCATCTATTATTTTCGGCTATGTACTTGGCGGAGTGGTACGCGCACTTATAACAGGGTGTGTAATATTGGCGCTCAGTATGTTCTTTGTCAGTATTTCTATATCACATATTTGGGCTATATTATTTTTTATGATCTCAACTAGTATTATGTTCGCACTGGCTGGACTTGTGAACGCTATATATGCCAAAAGTTTTGACGACACATCTATTGTTGCTACTTTTGTACTTACACCGCTCACTTATCTTGGAGGAGTATTTTATAGCATATACATGCTACCAATATTTTGGCAAAATGTTTCTATGTTTAATCCGATATTTTATATGATTAATGGATTCCGTTACGGATTTCTCGGCATTACTGATGTGAGTGTTATAAAAAGCGTTGTAGTCACAACAACATTTTCACTCGTATTTTTCTTTTGGTGCATATATCTTTTTAAAACAAAAAGAGCAGTTAGGGTTTAGAGGAACTCTATAACTTTTTTAAAGTCTATATCTTCATTAATCATAACAATATCAAAAGCTTCTTGATATTTTTCTAGATTAGAATCACTTGGTCCAGTTTTTGTATTTTCGTATATACCAATACGTAAAATATTTTTCTTATTTTCTTCTGGCGTATCTACTTGACTATCTTTTACTATGAACGCGTCATGAAGTCCATCACCGATTATGATAATATTTTTCTTGATTTGTTCATTACTAATAAAATTATATTTGTTACCACTGTGAATTAAGGGTTCTAGATACCCAGTCATTACGCCATTATTGCCCCATACCATCTTATTAGAAATTATCTCTATGTTGTCATACGTTATATGATCACGCTCTAGTAATAATTTTATACTATCATAACCAAGGCCGCCAGCTGAGAGTATTATAACTTGTATATTTTTATCAAAAGCCAGCTTAAGCATTTCTTTTACGCCAGGTCTAAATACCAACAACTCACTTTGCACAGCTTGTTGTATATGCTTAATATTTAATTTCTTTTCTATCATTATGTCAAAGTGTTTGGTCCACCACTCATGCATTTTTTCTGACTTATCCGCATCACTCATATCCGGGTTCTTTTCTATGGAGTGATAATACTCAAATAGCGCGTGAGCTCTCTCTGCATAGTCTTCATCAAGGTAGTCTTCGCTACGAAGTATAGAAGTTATGCTTGGCACCTCTACTCCGTTAACTTTGCCGCAGATAAGAGTACGGTCAAAGTCTAAAATAAGAGTTTTGGTATCAGGTTCAGCATTTTTGATTACGGATATTTTAGATTGTATTTTTTCTTGTATTTTATTTTGCATATTTTTTATTATTTGTTTATATTTTAATTTGCTTTGTGATAACTATTTCTATTAAATAGATTATAACATATTTTTATATGCGAGTATTATATGATATAATGCTCTTAAATAAATTTATGGACGATTTAAAATCAGAAGACACATCAAAATTAGCTAGCTTACTTTTCCCAGATATAGCAAATGGCAGCAAAAATAACAGGTCTCATTTTGAACAAGAGAGAAATGCATTAATGGCCAAAAGAGATCTTCAGAAAAGCATTAACTCTGCAGGTGAGCAAGTTACACCAGAAGTCACCCGCGTCGGACCTAGCCCAACAGGGCCAATGCATATAGGTACGCTATACATGGCGCTGGTATCAAAGAAAATAGCGCAGCAGAGCGGCGGACTTTTTTATTTAAGAATAGAAGATACTGACAAGGCGCGTGAGGTGGAGGGCGCGAGAGAATTTATAAAAAGCACTCTGAGCGATTATGATTTAAATTTTGACGAGATATATACGCAGAGTGAGAGAGTAAAAGTATATAAAGCTTTTGCTTATGACCTTGTAGCAAGAGGCTTAGCCTACCCATGTTTTATGAGTAGCGCGGAACTAGATGCGATGCGCGAAGAGCAGACCGCAATGAAAACAAGACCGGGAGTATATGGTAAATATGCAAAGAGTAAGGGGTTATCTTTTGATGAGATAGAAAAATTATTGCAAGATAATTCAGAACAAAATAATCTAATAAGCGGCGCCAGCGAAGCTGGCGCCGGAGAAAGCAAAAATGAAAACAAATTAGAAAAAGTCACTAAAAATAACTTTGTATTAAGATTTAGAGCAAATGGTGATGTAAATAAAAAAGAAAAATTTATCGACGAATTTTTGGGCGAGCATAATATACCTGAGAATGATGAAGACTTTGTACTACTTAAAAGTGACGGAGTGCCAACTTATCATTTTGCCCACGTTGTAGATGATTATACACTCGGTACAACTTTTGTTACGCGTGGTGAGGAGTGGTTGTCGAGTCTGGGTAAGCATTTGGCTTTATGGCGCGCCTGCGGCGCGCCGGTTCCAAAATACGGCCACATAATGCCTATTAATAAAAAAGAGATAAATGCAGAAAATAAATCAAGCGTGAGAAAGTTATCAAAAAGAAAAGATCCTGAGGCTAGTATGAGCTATTGGCAGGAAATGGGTTATACGCGTGACGCGATAGTGTCATATCTATTACGCCTTGCTAATCCTGATCTTGATATATGGTGGGACGAGAAAGTAAAAAGTAATACAGATATAAAAATAAATGAGTATGCTTTAGATCTAAAACAAATGAAAAGAGGAAGCCGTGGCCCGCTTCTTGACTTTGCTAAGCTAGATAATATGTTAGCTGATCTTATATCTCAAATGAGCGCAAAGGAAGTCTCGGAAAAAGTTTTAGACTATACAAAAAAGTATGATGTAGAATTATTTGAGACCATAAATAACTTAGAAAATAAAGACGCAAATTATCTTGAGCAAATATTAAATATAGAAAGAGAGGGAGAACAAAAGAGAAAAGATATAGCCAAGTGGAGTGATGTGAGGGAGCAAGTATTTTATTTTTATGATGAATTATTTGAAGAGAGAAAAAGAGAGTCAGAAATTTTTACAGAACAAGAGAAAAAAATAGCAAAGCTATTTGCAAAAAAGTTAGAAGAAATAGGATTTGAAAACTGTATGACAAGCCTCGAAGTTTGGATGGAAAAGATGAAGATGATATACGCCGACAACTTTGCTGAAAATGAAGAATTTAAAGTAGAAGATAAAATAGGAAATAAATCTGCAGTAAAATTTGGTCAAGTCATGATGATGGTCAGAAAGTCCGTCACAACAAAAGAGAAAACTCCTAACTTGTATTATGTATTTGAAGTGCTAGGAAAAGAGAGAGTTATTAGTAGATTAAGTAATTAGTACAATATGAAAGTATTTGATAATATAAAAGAAATAGAAACAGAAGATGCCTGGATAGCCAAGACAAAAGTTAAAAAAGGATTAGCTGGATTTGGACTTTTCGCTGAGCAAGAGATCAAAAAAGGTGAAAAGATAATAGAGTATATTGGTAAGATATTACTGGGTAAAGAGGCAGAAGAAGTCAAAACTAATATGTACCTTTTTGAAGTGTCTAAAAATAAAACTATAGACGGTAGTGTGAGGTGGAACAAAGCGAGATACATGAATCACAGCTGCAAAGGTAATAGTGAGAGCGAGATTAGAAAGGGTAGAGTATTTATAATCGCTACCAAAAATATTAAAATAGGTGAGGAGATAGTTTATGATTACGGTGAAGTATTTTTCAAAGAGTATATAGGTAAAAATTGTAGATGCGATAGTAAAAAACATAGTTATCAGAAGTAAATAAAATAAAAAATAAAGAGTTAAAAGATAGTAATTTAAAGTTTAAATATAAAAAGTGCTAAGCCTCATAGATATTAAAAAATAAGTTAATAATTAAAACAAAATATAAAATTAATAAAAAATATATAAATAACAAAAATTATACAAATGCAAACGCGAAGTGTTTGCATTTGTATCTTATGAGTTATCCACAGAGAGATTATATAAAAACTATTTACAATAAATTTGTATCTGTCATAATGTAAATATGAGAGTGAAAGGCCTAGGTCAAAGTCTACTGTAAATAAATTAAAAACATTACGGAACACTCTCAAAAGTTTTAAATCTATATAATTACTATGGCAGTAGCAAAAAAGAAAGTAGCAGCTAAAAAAGTTGCGAAAAAGGCAGTTAAGAAAGTGGTAGCAAAGAAAGTAGCAGCTAAAAAAGTTGCGAAAAAAGCTCCAGCTAAAAAAGTAGCAGCTAAAAAAGTTGCGAAAAAGGCAGTCAAGAAAGTTGCAAAAAGAAAGTAATATTTCTGAGTATCGACTTAAAACAAAACACTTGAATAAAATCAAGTGTTTTGTTTTGGGTATAACTCTAAAATTTTTCCCTAAAATTAAGATAAATTATAGTATAATAACCTTGAATAAGATAAATAATACAAAAATATGTTTTTTAGACAAGAAAATAAAATAGTGACAGCCATAGATATAGGTACAGCCAGTATAAAGTCAGTAGCCATAATAAGAGATGGAGAAAGGTTACTTCTTAATAATTATAATGAGATATATTCTGCTTCTTATGTGGGGAAAGACGTAGGACAATATGCCAAAATGGGATATTTAGAAATGGGAAAAATAATTAGTGATTCATATAATGAGCTAAAAGTAAAAACAGACTTACTAGTTATGGGTATACCAGCTTCAGAATGTATTTTTAAAAATGTGAAAATACCTACACATGTTTTGAATGCAACCGAGGATAAAAATCTTATAGATAACATAATAAAATTAGAATTCAAAAAAAATACTATAGGCTTAGACATTTTAAATTATAATTTTACCTTTTCAGAAATAAATCAAAATCAAAATGAGAGAGAGTATCTTGTGCTTGCTATCAAAAAAGAATATATATCAAATATAAGTAGCATAGCAAGCAGTATTAATAAAAACTATATAATAGAGCCAAATATTTTTGGAGGTATAGCAATGCTACCACATGAGATAGGAGTAAATAACGTGCTCCTAAATATAGGAGCTAATAATATAAATATAGTATTTATAAATGATGGTAAAATTGTCGGCGTAGAAAATATAGAGCAAGGCATAAACAAAGTTATTTTTAATGTAAAGACCTCTATGCTACTTGGCTATAGAGAAGCAAGAGAATCAGTTTTTGCTTTTGATTATCTAAATGAAGAGGACCTAATATTAAAAGACATAATAAAGTTATCCACAATAAATCTTATAAATGACATTATAGACGTTCTTAATAGATATGAATTAAGATATAATGTAAAGTATAATAAAGTTTATATAGGAGGAAGTTCAGCCAAAATACTTAATACTAAAATTTTTTATGAGAATCATCTCAAAAAAGAGGTTGCAATTATGAGACCTTTTGAAAGAATAGAGATGCCTCAAGTTCTCCAAGATTCTCTTGTAAAAGATTCTGCTGTATTTATGAACTCAATAGGACTCGCCATAAATCATGTAAACTAACATAAAAATAATTTATGCCACCAATAAGACAAAATAATACATTTTTAAATACAGGTCAAGAAAATAGACAAGATCTAAATCCAGCTAATCCGTTTAAAACATTAGGTGTAATATTTTTAATTGTGTCAGTGCTATTAAGTGTAACAAGTTACTTAGTACTTAGCTTTACCGAGAGTAAAAATGTTAAAATTGAAAATAACATAAAAAGTATAGAAACTAGTCTTACAAATGTACCTCTGTCTGAGATGTTAGTGTTTTATAATAAGATAAGATCTATAAACAGTGTTCTAAAGTCTCATTATTATGTTACAACGCATCTTGCGACACTCTCAGACGCAGTAGAATCGTCTACATATTTTAAAAATTATAACTTTACAGTAAAAGAAAAAGGAGACAGTGAAATAACCTTTTCTGGAGTAACAACAAATGAGTCTAATGTAGTTAGGCAAATAGATTTATTTAAAAGCGATAAGTATAGTAAGTTTATAAAAAGTGTAGAGCTAAAGTCTGTATCAAAGGATCAATTTGATAATATTTTGTTTGATTTAAAATTAACTATAGATAGCACCGTAAAGCCTGACTATATAATATCTGAGAACTTAAGAGTAAATACCCCGGTTAAAAATATTATACAGACAAATTCTACTAGCACTAATGGCACCGGTACTCAGGTTCAAATAGGATTTGACTCTGTAGTCAAAGGACAAAAGACAGTATCTAGCTCAACAGCTACAACAACAGCAACAACTAGCATAATAAAAAGGTAAATATGAAAAAAGAAAATATTATAATAATTAGTTTATATGCGATATCTATATTTTTGATAATAGGTGTTGCTTATCCTATATATAGCGGAGGAGGCTTAAAAGTTTTACCAAATACCTCTAATATAATGTATGAGCTAGCGAGATATGACTCACTAAAAGATTTAGAGTTGGAGGCTCTAAAGTTAAAAGATAATGGTATTATACAGGCAGAAAACTATATAAATATAAGCCAGGATAAAAAAAGTAGAATAGACGTATCGATACCAGAAAAAATAGATATAGGCCGCAAGATAAATGATCTAGCTAAAATAGCGCAGGCACACAAAATGAAAATGTCGGATATAAAGTTTTCTAAAAATACAGTTAACAAAAAATTTCCAGATCTTAACACCTATGACATGTCTATGTCTCTTGAGGGTGAGTATTTGAACTTTAGAGATTACATAAATACAATACAAAATAGCCTACAGATATATAATATAAAGTCTCTTAGCTTTTCTAGATCAGACAGTCAGGATCAGGTATCTAGTTATAAGTTCTCATTAACAGTAGAAGCTTTTGAGCTAAAATAAAATATATGAATAACAATTTTGTAGACAAAACTAAAGTAGTATTTTACGGATTTATATTAGTGATAACTATACTTGTTACAGGTATAGTGTATTCTTATACAACCTTTGATAAGGCTAGCATAGCCAAAAATCCCATATTAGAAACTAGATTTTTTTCTATACTTAATACCTTTAAAAAGGATCAGATAGACTTTTCTAATATATCTCAGCTTTTATCAAATACTTTTGAGACTCTTGTAGACACACGCACCGAGATACCTTTTATTAAGAGTGAAGGTAGAGTTAACCCATTCTCCCTTTAAAATGCAAGTATTAGACACGTTATTAAAGAGGAATATATTAAGCGATCTTATTTTTAGGGATATAAAAAACTCTATAGATTCTGGTGATTATAATTATATAGAAGATGGTCTTATCAAAAATAATATAGATATAAGCATATTAAAAGACATAAGATCTGAGATTTTTAATATAGAAAAACGTATAACAGAAATTAAAATAGACAAACATCTCTCTGATTATTTTACCGAAGATTTTTGTATTAAAAATAAAGTATTACCATTAGAGAAAAATGTACTGGGAATATTAGATCCAGAGCAAAAAGATGTGTTGAGGTCTTGCCAAGAAGTTTCTATAAAGTTTAATTTGGATTATATTTTTAATATTATATCAAAACAAGAGTATGAAATAGGGCTTGAGCTTTTGATGAAAAATGACTCAAATAATTATAAGTCAGAAGGAGATACTGACCTGGTAATGAGGGATGTGTCGCATCTAAATGTTAGCAGTGACAAAAAAGAAGCAGATGATATAACTGAGGACCGTATAGACTTTGAAACATATAAAGAAAAAATAGAAGAGGTTCCAATAGAGAAAATAATAAATAGTATTTTGTACATGGCTATACAAAAAGAAGCTAGTGACATACATATAGAACATACAGGCGAAAATAGTAGGGTAAGATTTAGAGTTGATGGTACATTAGCTCAGGTATTACAAGTATCACAAAAGCTACACTCTTCACTACTTGCTCGTATAAAAATACTTTCTGACATGAAGCTGGATGAAAAAAGAAAACCTCAAGACGGTAGATTTTCGGTACGTGTCAAAAATGGCGAAGTTCTGCATAAGATAGATTTTCGTGTCTCCACTATGCCAGCATATTATGGAGAGAAAGTGGTTATGCGTATACTTGATAGCTATAGAGGTATTAAAAAGCTAGAAACTGTAGGATTCTCTTCTACACATCTGAATCAAATAAGAAAAGCGCTCGAGAGGCCTTACGGCATGATAATAATAAGCGGACCGACAGGTTCTGGCAAGACTACAACTTTGTATTCGATGTTAAATGAGTTAGACAGAGAAAAGAGAAATGTAGTATCTCTTGAGGATCCTATAGAATATAATGTTCCAAACATGAATCAGTCTCAAATATTTCCAGAAATAGGTTACACCTTTGCAACTGGTCTAAGGTCTATACTGCGCCAGGACCCTGACGTTATAATGGTGGGAGAGATACGCGACAAAGAGACTGCTGAGCTTGCGATACAGGCCGCCCTCACAGGTCACCTTGTATTCTCGACTATACATACAAATAATTCAGTCGGTGTTATAACGAGGTTAATGGACATGGGCGTAGATCCATACCTCATAGCACCTACTGTCATACTAGCTATAGCACAGAGATTATCACCTATGATATATCCTGGATGCGCCTCACCAGTTGAGATGACCCCAGCAGTAAGTAATATAATAAACGTAGAATTTGGAGATCTGAAAAATGAATATAAAGAAAAACTAAATCTAGGTAGACCATTTTACGAAGCATTGCCAAGCAACGTATCACTCACCGGCACAAAGGGGCGTATGCCAATATTGGAGGTGCTAGAAGTTGATGACGATATACAAAATGCAATACTGGGTAGGAAAAACGAAGACGAGATATTTAAAATAGCAAGAGAAAAGGGTATGCTAACAATGAGGCAGGATGCTATGCTAAAGTCTATGGACAGTAAGATACCTTTTGTGGAAATCGCAAGCTTGTAATATCTAAAAGTGTAGTATAATAAAATTAGGAATAAATATTAACAATAGCTATTATGAACAACAAAGAACTTTTAAATATTTTAATATTAACTCTTGTAAAAGAGTCGGGCTCAGACATACACTTGGTCACAAAGTCTAGTCCTATACTGCGTATACACGGAGAACTCATAACTGTGTCTAGGCTTGATATTTTAAAGTCATCTGATACCATAGATCTGCTACGAGAGATGACAAATGACAGCCAGTATCAAGACTTTGTTAATAATAAGCAATTAGACTTTTCTTATACGCATGCAGGTGAGTATAGGTTAAGAGGTAACGCTTTTATGCAAAGCGGTGAGGTTACTATAACTCTAAGATTGGTCACAAAAGTTAAAACTATTTCTGATCTAAGCTTACCAAAAGAATTATTAGAATTTTCAGCCAAAAAGCAAGGTTTCTTTTTGGTGGTTGGTCCAGTGGGACAGGGTAAATCTACAACTATAGCAGCCATGATAGACAATATAAATCAAAAAGAAAAGAGAATGATAATGACTATTGAGGATCCTGTAGAATATATACACGAGAACAAGAATAGTATAATAATGCAGCGTGAGGTAGGATTTGATGTTAATGATTTTAACTCGGGACTAATAGGGGCATTACGTCAGGACGTGGACGTTATATTTATAGGTGAGATGAGGGACTCAGCAACCATGAGCGCAGCAGTAACTGCGGCTGAGACAGGTCATCTTGTATTTTCTACACTGCACACTAACTCCGCTTCACAGACTATAGACAGAATTATAGACTCTTTTCCTTCTGGTCAACAGGACCAAATACGCACTCAGCTAGCCTCGTCATTACTAGGTATATTTTCTCAGAGATTACTTCCAAAAGTTGGTGGTGGTCAAGTCCCTGTGTACGAACTTCTTGTTAGTAATACAGCGGTTCAGAATCTTATACGTGAAAAGAGAATATTTGAAATAGACAGAATTATAGAGACTGGCGGTGATATGGGTATGATAAGTTTTGATAGATGTCTAGCTGATTTAGTTAGAAAAGGTGAAGTGCCCCTTGATGAGGCTATGAAGTATGCGAAATACTCAAAAGTATTTGAGCAGATGATATAAAAAAGATAACAGCAACTAAAAAGTTTTTACAATTATGAAATTTAAATACAAAGTATTTGGCCAAGATACAAGAATAAAAGAAGCCTATATAGACGAAATAAGCCGTGACAATGCTATATCAAAACTTCAGAGTGAGGGTAATATTATAATAGAAGTTACCGAGGCCCCAATAGATCTAGAGGACTCTATTTTTAAAAAGTATCAAAATAGAATATCTAACAAGGACCTAGTTATGTCAGCCAAACAATTAGCAACCCTAATTGGTGGCGGAGTAAATGTGCTCAAGGCTTTTAGATTACTTGCCAGTGAGTCAACTTCACCAGGTCTCGCCAATAGGTTCAAAATAATAGCTGAGGACATACAGTCTGGTATGCCCGTATATAAGTCGATGGGAAGGCACACAGACATATTTGATAACTTTTTTATATCAATGGTGCACTCGGGTGAGGAGAGTGGTAAGCTAAAAGATACACTTAACTACCTAGCTGACTTTTTAGAGCGTAATTACGAGTTAACCCAAAAAACCAAAAAGGCCCTTACTTATCCGATGTTTGTACTGGTAACCTTTTTTGTAGTTATGATAATAATGACAGTATTTGTACTACCAAAATTAGCCGAAATGATAAGTAGCCAAGGCCAAGAGCTTCCAACCTTTACAAAGATAATAATGAGTTTTTCTAACTTTGTTATAAGCTATTGGTGGATGATAATACCGAGTATTTTTGCAGCGGGATATTATTTGCGTTCTTATGCAAGGACTGCGGACGGCTCAGCTTATTTTGATACTTTAAAATTAAAGATACCAATAATATCAGGACTATATAAAAAGCTATATCTTTCTCGCTTTGCGGATAATATAAATACCATGATATCAAGCGGCGTACCTATAGTGCAGGCACTGCAGATAACAAGTGAAGTGGTTGATAATTATGTATACAAAAAAGTATTTGAGAGAGTAGCTGAAAAGGTGCGTGATGGAAAGGTGCTGTCATTATCCCTTGCTGACGAGCCCCTAATTCCAAGTATTATGGTCCAGATGACGCGTATAGGTGAGGAGACTGGCGAGCTAGGTTATATGTTATCAAATGTAGCTAAATTTTATAAAAGAGAACTTGAGCAGACAATAGATTCAACCATAGCCCTCATCGAGCCGCTTATGATAGTTGTACTTGGCGGCTCAGTCGGTGTGCTGATGGCATCTATACTACTGCCTATATATAATATTGCGACAAATATACAGTAAATAAATATATTATCAAATATAAGTATGGAAAATTTAGATCTCAAAAAAACATATCAAAAAGATTTTGATAGCTGGATAAAAATAAAAAAAGATATAGAAGATAGACAAAGAGTTGAAGCTTACAAGTACTCTATATTCTGGTCTTCTTTTGGAGAGAATATTGGCTCTGAGGTCTGCGGCAAGGGTACATCTTTTTTGCGCCCTGTAGTTATCTTAAAAAAATTTGGTGAAAGATGTGTACTTGTAGCCCCGTTAAGTTCAAAAATAGACACTGATAAAAATAATATAAATATAAAGTTAGACTTTGAAGAAGGAGAAAGATGTGTTTTAATTTCTCAAATAAGAGTTTTGGATACTAAAAGGCTTTTTGACTATATGGGTAAAGTTAAGAAAGATAGCAGAGAAGATCTTAAAAATTCTTTTAACAAAATAGTTAAAATGTAGCTAGCTATAAAGGTTAGCCGGTATATAAAAATCCTCCCCCCCTATTTTTAGATAGGGGGGGGAAGTGCGATGATCAAGTCATCAATATATTTATTATAGCAAATCAAAAATAAAAGTCAAGTGTTATTATTTTATAAGCTCCCTGTGTATAACTCACTAGTTATAACTTTTTTATGATAACTATTTTGTTATAATATGAGTATAATTAAAAAATAAATTAAAATATGTTAATACACAATTTAAAAAATAAAATCTCTAATCTTTTAAGAAGAAGTATGAAAGGTGGTATGCGCGGATTTACATTACTCGAGCTAGTTATTGTTATAGCAATTATCGGTATACTTGCAGTTATAGTTCTACCTTCAATGCTAAGTGCCCTTTCAAAAGCTCGTGACGCTAAAAAAATGAGTGAGCTTAGGGGTATTCAATCTTTTTTGACAGTATCAGGTATAGACACTTCTTTAAGGTATCCAAAAGATACAACAGAACTGAAGCTTTGGTACGGATATAGAAAGGAAAGAGGTCCCGTTGCTTTGACTCAAACAGCTCCAGAATACAGATATGCGGGTATCGGCTGTGACACCACAGCAGGTGCTGTTAGAGTAGGGTCTGGCACATCTGATGCTACCACTTGTCAGTCTTATCAGTTGTGGACCGAGTTAGAAATAGATGCTGCTGCACTTCGTTTAGACGCTGACCTTATTGGCGCCGCTGCTGGCACAGCATGTAGCGGTACTGGTACAGGTCCATGTGTTAATACTGGCGATATAGATGGATCTATTGTCATACCTACAGGAGGTAAAGAAGGTAATCTAGAAGCTTGTACAAATAGGGCAGCCACAACAGCAAACACAACAGCAGACTGTGTATTTGATCTAGTGCCATAATTTTTAGGATATAAATTTGTAATATAAAAATTATACACATGCTTACTATTTTATCTTTTATATATGGTGCGTCGCTAGGTTCATTTGCTAACCTCATAGCTGATAGGCTGCGTGTACGCACTATATTTAAGGATCGTAGTATGTGTCTGCATTGTGGTAAAAAGTTAACTTGGCGTGAGTTATTTCCCGTGCTCTCTTATCTGGTTCAGAAGGGTAAATGTTCTGGTTGCAAGTCAGATATATCTCAGATGTATTTCTGGTCTGAGATAGTGTGCGGATTACTTATAGCATTTTTGCCATTAGTTATAACTCAATACGTGGACGTGGTTGCCAGCCCTGCTAATTTATTTTATGGTGTATTTCTATTTTTTGTTATATCAGCAAGCTTAGCATTATGTATAGCCATAGCAATATATGACCTGCGCCATATGGTTGTACCATTTGAGCCGGCTATGGTCTTATTATCTATAGGGTTATTAGCCTCTATAGTAAGGCAATACATGCTCGGGTTTAACTTATACGACTTTTTTGCGGGCGCACTCGTCGCTGCTCCATTTGCATTTATGTACATACTATCAAAAGGCAAATGGGTTGGTATGGGGGATGTGCTTATGTATGCAGCGCTTGGATTTGTGCTAGGGTTACCAATAGGAGCGACTACCTTCTTCTATTCAGTGTGGCTCGGATCTTTTATATCACTATTTTTACTTATAATGCATAAGAGAGAGTATAATCTAAAGTCAGAGATACCATTTACGCCGTTTATAATAATAGGAGCTATACTCGCTTTTTATACACATGCTGATATACTTGGACTTTATGATATCTTGTATTAAAAATAATCTAAAAAAATATTTTAATTGTAAAAATCTTTGTAAAAATTATAAAGGATTCACTTTGGTAGAAGTCGTAGTAACAGTAGCTATATTTTCTATTATAGCGACCATAACATATACTTCTTATCCTAATGCCAACAACATATTATCTTATAATATAACAGTACAAGAAGTAGTGAGTAGGGTAAAAGATGCCCAGATATACGGCTCTAGCGCCGGAGTAGACAGTGTATCTGGTGAGGATTATAAGGGGGCTGGATTATTTTTTGAGACAGATATTGTTAACTCTAAATATATAACAGAATTTTTAGACTTATCTACTAAAATAAGTGACTTAGCTGTAAAAGATAGCAATAAATATTATGATGACCTGTCTGCTGCTAATCCAGACAAGATAAGCTCACAAGATAGTATTAAAAATAATGTGATAATAAGTAAGCTGTGCGTGAAGTCTACAGGCGCAGGAATAATAGATTGTAGCCCTACTCAATTGTCTGTCACATATATAAGACCAGACACTCAGGCTAATATTACAAACATGGTTGCTGAGCCAGATACGATAAATAATCCTAATCTAAGTGGTAAAAAAGCTTTTGATATAGGCTATATAGAATTAAAATCAAATGTTATAAGAAGCGGTGAAAACTTGAGATGTATACAAGTATATAAAAATGGACAAGTTAATGTCAAAAAAGAAGCTTGCCAGTAAGTTTACTTATTTTAAAATATAAAATATAAATTAATATAAAAGTATAAATACATGAGAAAAAAATTATTAAATCTAAATAAAAAATATAAAAACTCTATCAGTAATATTAATAGTATGCGAGGTTTTTCACTTATAGAGTTACTTGTATCTATAACCCTTTTTACTTTTGTTGCCCTTGTTGCTATTGCCTCATTAGTGTCTACTCAGCAGCTTAATAGTAGACAAAAAGCGATTAATAATCTCTACAGTAATATGTACTTTTCAACTGAGGAGATAGCGCGCGAGCTCAGGCAGGGGAGTGGATACTCTAATACTGCAGGAGCTATGCAGTTCACTCCTTATCAGCCGAACGCCTCATCTTTTTATAAAGTTAAATACTTTCTAAATGCTAGCGGGGCTATAGAAAAGTCTAATAATTCTGCTAACTCTTCAATATTTGTGTCAGAGGGTAATCTTACCAATGATAATATTACAATAACAGATTTAAAATTTGAGATTATTGGCGGTGGTAATTTTACTAGTGATGATAGGCAGCAGCCGAGTGTCAAGATTTTTATAAAAGGAGAGACAAAAGAAAAGCCATTTGTTAAATTTCAGCTTGAGGACTTTATAACTCAGCGTGACACAGATCAGTAAAATAAACTAACAGGTCATAATACTAAATAAAAAATATGCAAATAAAATTTTTAAATATAAATAATATAAAATCTAAAACTTACATAAGAGGGGTAAGTCTACTTAATATGCGCGGCTTTACCCTGGTAGAGTCACTAATGGCTATACTTATACTCACTACTGCGATAATAGCCCCATTATCTCTTGCTATGCAGACACTCAGATATAGCAAGATAGCAACTGAGAAAATAGAAGCTACCTATATGGCTGAGGAGGCGATAGAAATGATTTATAATGTAAAGAAGAGCGCGGAGGTATACTGTTCAGATCCTGCCTCACCATCTGCTATATGCACTAACTATTTTACTGATTATTTTTTGGATCAGAATAATTTATCAGAAAATGTAATAGATACAAAATGTTTTGGTTTTGCTATTGGTGGAATAAAAAGATTTTGTAACTTTGATATTAGTAATATTGTATACGCATCTGATAAGACAACCAAGCTTAAAAATATAGATTCTACATCTGTGTATTTACTTAAAAATGATAGTGGCCTCTCATCAGCAACAAATGCTAAGAATAACTTTAAAAGGAGTGTTAATATAACTCAGACAGACTTTAATTCTTTCGGCCAACTGTCTAATTCAAATAGCATATTAGTTACTAGTATAGTCTGTACCAGAGAAGAGGGAGAATGTGATGAAAATAGTCAAAATAAAGTAATATTACAAAGCTTAATAGCTAGGTAAAATAAAAAATAAAAAAGTATGCAAATAAAATTTCTAAAATTAAATATAAATTATGCAAGTAACTTTTCTTTAGAAAGAGAAAATAAAACAAGTGCTATGCGCGGCTTCACTCTCGGTGTTGCTATGATAATAATGGGTATACTGGTCACTATATCAATAGGTATGAGCACTTTACTCCTCAAGGATTTAAAACTTGTGAGCGTAACAGAAAAAAGTAGCATAGCGTATAATATAGCCGACTCTATATTAGCCTGCGCCACTAGTTATGAGAATCATATTAGATATATTAACCCTTCAGGAGTAGATGACACAGGAATATTTCCAACCTCTACTCAGTATAATTATGGTTCAAATTATAAAGAAAATTATACAACTGTTAATACAGATAATCAATTAAGTTTCGATAAAAGTAGTATAAAGTGTTTTGATCAGGAAATATTGGACGAAATAAACTCTGACCCTAAAAATATTACAAAAGTCATGGCTATTAATAATATAGATGCTGACCGAGAAAATGATGGTCCAAGTAATTATGCTGGGGGGGTAAAGACTATTGTAAGGGTGCAGACTGATTATATGAAAAGTAATTTGCGTGACGCATGCGCCGAGGTAGAAATATACTCTATAGTTTCTCAGGATAAACTCTTGGTAGCAAAGGGTAAAGTCCCATGTACCGGACCCAAAATAATTGAAAAGGTTATAGTTAAAAGCGTGCAGTAATATTTTATTTATATTAAAAAAGTGTTATAATATATACATATATTATATACTAATGACAAAAATAGAAGCTAAAAATAGAATAGAAATACTAAGCTTGGAGCTAGAAAAACATAGAGTATCATATCATGTTAATGACTCGCCCGCTATAAGTGATGAGATTTATGATTCTCTTATGAGCGAGTTATCTAGATTAGAAGTAGAGTATCCAGAATATAATAGCAGTACTAGTCCGACCAAAAGAGTGGGAGGAGAAGTGTTGGATAAATTTGAAAAAGTCACCCACGCTTTTCCGCAGTGGAGTTTTGATAATGTTTTTAATTTTGAAGAATTAGAAGAGTGGAACACTCGTAATAAAAAAATTATAGATAAATTAGAAAATAAAAATGACATCACATATAATCCTAGCTATATGTGTGAGATGAAAATAGATGGGTTAAAAGTTATATTAACTTATAAAAGTGGCGCGCTATCGCGCGCCGCCACTCGCGGCGACGGTGTAATGGGTGAGGACATAACAGAAAATGTAAAAACTATAAAGTCCATACCGTTAATTTTAAAAGATAAAACAGACGTTACAGTAGTAGGTGAATGTTGGTTAGAAAAGTCTGAGCTGATTAAAATAAATAATGAGCAAAAAAATCTCGGACTAAAAGAATATGCTAATACGCGCAACCTGGCAGCTGGTACGTTACGCCAGCTTGACCCAAAAATAGTAGCTAAGAGAAATCTAAAAATATTTGCTTATCGTGTAGAGTCTCATACTCCAGAAATCGTTCAAGAAGCTTTTGATTATATGGACAAATTAAACACTCAAGAAAAAGTATTAAAATTTTTAGAGGAGCTAGGATTTTTAGTTAACAGGGAGAGAAAACTATGTAAAAATCTAAAACAGGTGCAGCAATATTATGAGTCACAAGTTAACAAAAGAAATAGTTATGAGTATGGTGTTGATGGTATGGTTATAAAAATAAATGAAAATAAGATTTGGGACGAATTAGGTTATACAGCCAAAAGCCCAAGAGCGGGAGTCGCTTATAAGTTTCCAGCTGAAGAGGCAGCTACTATTATTGAGAGTGTGATATTTCAAGTAGGTAGGACGGGGGCAATAACGCCTGTTGCTAATCTGCGCCCAGTACTACTAGCTGGGTCTACTGTCTCGCGTGCTACACTGCATAATCAGGATGAAGTAAATAGACTGGGGGTCAAAGTACATGATACTGTTATGCTACGCAAAGCAGGGGATGTGATACCAGAGATATATGAAGTGGTGTTAAGCTTGCGTGATGAAAACAAATCACAAGATATTATCTTTCCAAAAAATTGCCCAGTATGTAAAAGTGTACTCATAAAAAGAGTAGTCGGAAAAGAAGAGGGTGTAAAAATATTTTGTGATAATAGTGAATGCGAAGCTAAGCATATAGAAAACCTTATACATTTTGTCAGCAAAAAAGCTATAAATATAGATGGCATGGGGCAAAAAATAATAGAGGAATTTTGCACATTAGGAATTGTAACTGATTATGCTAGTATATATAATCTTAAAATAAGTGACATAGAAAATCTTTTTGGTTATGGACTAAAAAGCGCAGAGAATATAATAAGCAGTATAGATAAGAGTAGAGAGGTAAAATTAAATAATTTTATTTACTCTCTGGGTATACTGAGTGTGGGCGAGACTACTGCTAAGGATCTGGCTAAGTATTTTGTGGACCTAGCCGCGCTTCGCGCGGCTACAATTGAGAATATAATCCCTATTCCTAACATGGGCCCAGTTACAGCCAAAAATATATTTGAATATTTTAGAGACAAAAAAAATATAGATAAACTAGAAAGATTACTCAAAGAGATAAAAATAGAAAATGCTCAGCCTATTTTTAGCCAAACAAGTAAAATATTAGATAGTAAAACTTTTGTAATAACAGGATCTTTTGCTATATCTCGTGACTTTTTAAAAGATAAAATAGAAAGGAGTGGGGGGCGAGTTTCTGGATCTGTCTCGTCTAAGACTAATTATCTGCTAGCTGGCGATAATGCTGGGTCAAAATTATCAGATGCTGAAAAGCTAAATATAAAAATAATTAATGAGGAAGACTTTCTAAAAATGTTAGGAGAGTTATAAAATATAAGTTTTGTCTGAGATATTTTTATGTTATAATACTTGTAATAAATTAAAAATATGATCACCACAGAAAATATGTTATATCTAGAAAATCTTGTAAAAGTAAGACTAGACGCAGAAACAAGAGAAAAGTACAGACTTCAGATGGGAAGTATTTTAGATTATGTCCAAGAGATAACAAGTTTAGACCTTGGTGATGTAATTCCTGATCATACGCATAAGAATATTTACAAAAATGACATAGTAGACCAGGATACAGATCATATAAAGAGAGCATTAGCAAATGCGCCTGACAAAATAGGTAATCTCTATAAAGTGGCTCAGGTTATAAAGCAGTAAAAATTTTTTAATAAAAAATATGAAAAGTCTAATACAAGATATAAATAATAAAATAAAGTTAAAAGAAAAGTCAGTGCGTGATATCGTGGACGAGTATGTAAAAGTTTTAAAAGAGAAAGATGTTGAGATAGGCGCTACTCTTGAGATATTTGATAATGATTATATATCTGAGCAGATAGTATCCGCTGAGCACATGTTTGCGTCCAATACTAGTACATTAATGACAGGTGTGCCAATAGTTATAAAAGATAATCTCTGTATCAAGGGGAAAATAGCTAGCGCTGGATCAAAAATGCTTGAAAATTATGTCTCGACTTATGACGCCACTGTTATCAAAAAGTTAAAAGAGGCTGGCGCTATTATTATAGGTAGAGCCAATATGGACGAGTTCGCAATGGGTGGTAGTACAGAAAATAGCGCCTACAAAAATACTAAGAATCCGCTAGACATTACCCGTGTACCTGGTGGCTCATCAGGAGGATCAGCAGCGGTGGTCGCCATGGGCGGAGTCCCGGTCTCACTTGGATCTGATACTGGCGGATCAGTGAGGCAGCCAGCAAGCTTTACGGGGTTAGTAGGTCTCAAGCCAACATACGGATCAGTGTCACGTTACGGACTTATAGCTATGGGGTCATCACTTGACATAGTGGGTCCATTTTCACATAATGTGCGTGACTGCGAGATAATCTTTGATATTATAAAAGGCGAAGATGACAAAGATGCGACTACTATAAAATCTTTTGAACTAGAAAAAATAAAATCAGAAAATAAAGAAAAAGAAAAAGGAGACAAAAAATTAAGAATAGGTGTCCCAAGGAAATTTGTAGACCAAGATGGAGTAGATAAAAATATCAGAGATAACTTTTACAAAACTTTGGAAGTATTAAAATCAAAAGGTTATGAGATTGTGGACATAGAAATAAATAATATAGAAAAAGCTTTGTCTGTATATTATATACTTATGTTCGCAGAAGTTTCGAGCAATCTAGCTCGTTTTGATGGGGTGCGTTATGGTAAAAGTGTCGCAGGAGAAAAGCCAGAAGAAAGTATGATACTCAGCCGTTCAGCAGGCCTTGGTGATGAGCCGATAAGAAGATCACTTATGGGAGCTTATGTTCTCAGTAGCGGTTATTATGATGCGTATTATAATAAAGCTATCAAAATGCGTGACTATCTAAAGTCAGAATTTGCAAAAGTTTTTGAAAATGTTGACCTCATAGCTACGCCAACCTCGCCGGTATTTGCTTGGAAATTTGGAGAAAAGTCAGATCCGCTCGCTATGTACCTCGCTGATATATTTACAGTGCCCGCTAATATTGTGGGCGTACCAGGTATAAGTATACCTACAGGAAAAGTTGAAGTAGAAGAGTATAAAAATTTAAATTATGGTGTACAATTTTTAGCTAGCTGGCACTGTGAGGATAAACTGTTTAAAACTGGCTATGATTTAGAGGTTTAATATATTATAATTGAGTTATAATATAAATACTTATATATAAATTTATATAATGTTTTTTAATTTTGTATTTTTTACAAATATATTAACTCATAACAATACGTGCAATCTTTTAACTTTAATTCTATTTTCGATACCTTTTATGATGGCATGCTCTGGATAAAGTATGTAGTTTATTTTAATATATTAGGTTATGACAAAGATAGGTATCTTAGTCTAGTTCAAGGCGAAGCTTCAGATGGTTTACGTGATAGGGGCTGGCTTACAGGGTCAGGCTCATTATCCGCCGGTCCTGGTGATAAAATATCAGACCTGCTTGCTAGCTCAGGCATAGATATAAAAAGAGATAATGACGGTGATGGCATACCAAATCTAAAAGATGATTATCCAAATGATCCAAATAATTTTTCTAATGAAAAGATAAAGGAAATATTTTCAAGTGAGCTATCTTGGGGTGATAATGTGCGAGATTTTTTTGGACTTAACGTTATGGATAGAGACGGTGATGGCGTACCAGATAGCGCAGAGAGTCTGCGAGGTACAGATCCGCTCAAAGTCGATACTGACGCTGATGGAGTTTATGATGGGGAGGAAGTATTTAAAAATCTAGACCCTAAAAATCCAGATACCGACGGTGACGGGGTTATTGACGGGCGTGACGCTCAACCACTCGACAAATATAAGAGTATATTCGAAAGTGACGTAGATACTGATGGTGACGGCGTGGGTGATAGATTTGAAAAAATATTAGGCACTGATTCAAATATGACTGATACCGATAGTGACGGACTGCGTGACGGCATAGACCCTAATCCAAGTATAGCTGAAAATAAAATACAAGCTGCTGCAAATATTTACGGCACATTTTCAGATGGGCTAAGCTTAGTAATACAAAATAAATTTTTAGCCTTTATGGCTGATGTTTTGACTATTTTAACTTTATTTACTATACCACTTTCTATATTTATATTTTTAAAATGGTATTGGAAGTTAAAAGAAGCTAATGAGCATTATTATCATCTTTTTCACAATGCTTTTGGATATAAAGAAGCTTTCGGACACGCTTCACATGATTATATTAATGATCTTAAGACTCACAAAAATGAAAGCAAAAGTGATGATTCTCATATACACAAAGAGGCTCATAAAAATGAAAATTTGTCATACAAGCAAGAACATAAAAGCCAGAGTGCTAATGTCTTAGAAAATAACATTTCTACTGCACCAAAAGAAAAAGATTACATTAATAACCCAAAATGGGCCATAATAAAAAGCTATATGAGTGAGAGTCATCAAGTCTTTTGGCGTATGGGTATTATCGAGGCTGATGCGATGCTTGATAATATTTTGATAGAAAGGGGCGCCTTGGGGCGAGATCTGGGTGAGAGGCTTAAGAGTATAAGACTAGAAAGTATCAATAGTGCCTGGGAGGCACATAAGGTCAGGAATAGAATATCACATGAAGGCTCAAATTATAACTTATCAGAGAGAGACGCCAGGCTAACTTTTAATAATTATGAGAGGGTATTTATAGAGTTAAAGGTTATTTAAAATACCCAGTAGGCGATTCTGCTGAATCGAATATAAATAAAAAAATAAGAATAAAATTAGATAATTAAAATTAAAATAAATATGTTATAATATAAAATATGAAAAATAAAGTAGCTATTGTAACAGGGGGTAGTGGGGGTATAGGATCAGAAATATCACGTATGCTCGCCGCTGAGGGCTGTAAGGTTGTCATAAATTACTTTAACAATAAAGAGCTAGCCGAAAATCTTAAATTAGAATTAGATAATAAAAATTTTACTTGCGAGGTATTCAAAGCTGACATTAGATCAGAAAAAGACGTGGACGCTCTGATTGATTTTACATTTAAAACATATGGGAGTATAGATTTTATAATAAATAATGCTGCTATCGTTTATGATAAAGAATGGAACACGAAAGAAATGGTAGAGTGGGAGAATACTTTTCGTACAAATGTTTTCTCTATCTTTTATATAATTAAAAAAGCTGAAAAGTTTTTAAAAGAAAGTAAACAAGGTAGAATAGTGAATATATCTTCTACTAACGCTACGAACTCGTACTCGTCTTTTTCTATGGACTATGACGCATCAAAAGCGGCGGTGATTAGTATGACCAAGAATTTTTCTAAAATATTTGCGCCTAACGTAACCGTAAATACTGTCTTACCTGGGTGGGTAAATACAAAAATGAATGACTCCCTGGATAAAGATTTTATAAAAAATGAATGTGAGAAAATTTCTTTAAAAAGATTTGCAGAGCCAAAAGAAATAGCCTCTGTTGTTAAGTTTTTATGTAGTGAAGATGCTAGCTATATAAATGGAGCCGAAATAGTGGTGGATGGCGGAGTAATTTAATGCTATAATATATTCATAAAAATACTTAACTAATTAAGTATTAACAAATATTAAAAATAAAAAACTTAAAAAATAATTATATGTATACAGCAAAAGACTTTACACACTTGTTAGGGTTAGCAGGATTCTCAGATACAATGCTAACCAATCATTTTACTTTATATAATGGTTACGTTAACAATATAAACACTATGCTGACAAAGTTTGAAACTTTGGATCAGGCCTCTATGGAGATGTCAGAGCTTAGTAGGAGATTCGCTTGGGAGTATGACGGCATGAAAATGCATGAGTTATATTTTGGTAACATGACCAAGGAGAAGACAGAAATAAACAAAGAGGGTGAATTATACAAGAGGCTAATCTCTACTTATGGTAGTTATGAAAAATGGGTAGAGGTACTAAAGGCCAAAGGTATGATGCGTGGTATAGGCTGGGTTATGCTAAGCGTGGATACCGATAATGGAGAATTATACACTCACTGGATACGCGAACATGAGATAGGTCATATGGTAGGTTCAAAGTCACTTTTGATTATGGATACTTGGGAGCATGCCTATATGACTGATTACGGACTTAAAAAGGCAGACTATATAAATGCGTTTATAAGTGCCATAGACTGGAATGTAGTTGAAAGTAGATATAAAGCGTAGATAAAAAAAGAGACCTAAACTACCACACGGCAATTTAAGTCTCAAGTCATACGGCAACTGCAAAGTGTTCGTATGAGAGCTTGATAGTCATTAGGGGGAGGAACCTAATCTTACCAAACTCGATTATAATTTTAACACACAATAACAAAAATTGCAAGCTTTTAGCTTGCAATTTTTAATTTGTGCCGAAGGCGGGACTTGAACCCGCACACCCGAAGATAAGCGATTTTGAGTCGCTCGCGTCTACCATTCCGCCACTTCGGCATATCAAGTACAAATTATATCACAAAAAATGTGAATATGTAAGTTAAAAATTTTACTTTTAAATGCTATAATACTTTTAAGAAAAGAAAAATTATTATGGCAGCAACAATGGAAAACGCAATATATTGGATAGAAATAGAAAAGTTAGTTCCTAATCCATATCAGCCCAGAAGAGAATTTGAAGAAGTGGCCCTTAATGAATTAGCCGATAGTATAAGGCAATATGGAATACTACAGCCTCTTGTTGTGTCTCGTTTTGAGCAAGATAGTGAGGACGGGGGTATGGAGGTGGTATATCAGCTCATAGCAGGTGAGAGGCGTATGAGGGCGAGCAGGCTTGCTGGTCTATCTCAGGTGCCATGTATTATACGCATAGGTGATGATAACAGGGATAAGCTAGAGCTCGCTATAATTGAGAACGTTGTGAGGGCCGACCTTAATGCTGTAGAAAGGGCGATGGCATATCAGAGGTTAGCTGACGAGTTCAAAATGAATTGGACTGAGATAGGTAAAAAAGTTAGCAAGAGCCGTGAATATGTATCCAATACCGTCCGTATACTTATGCTGCCCCAAGATATACTTGATGGGCTTTCAAAAGGTAAAATAACAGAGGGTCATACTAGGCCGCTCCTGATGCTTATAGACAGGCCTGATGAGATGATGACACTCTTCAAAGAGATGTTAATCAGGAAAATGACAGTACGTGAGGCAGAGAAGATTGCCAGAAAGATAGCTTTTGAAAAGACCAGGAAAAAGAGTACCATGATGACTCCAGAGGTTGTGGATATGGAGGAGGTAATAGCAAGCGCCTTAGGCACTAGAGTGACCATAGATCCAAAGGAAAGAGGAGGCAAGATAACTATAGAGTACTTTACCCATGATGAGCTGATGTCATTGTCACGTCTACTACGTAGTGCGGGTGAAAACAAAACTCATAAGGGTATGTTTGATATTATCCGTGAAGACAATAATAATAATGCTATAGGGGGCTATAATCCAGAAAATATTTTTGTTGCTGAGCTGGTTAATGATATAACACCAAGCATGGAGACAGATAATATTTTGGTAAGCACTGACATGAATAATATTTCTATAAGTTCTGACATGCAAAATGTCTCTGCAAGTATAGAAGTAGAAAATATTTTGCCAAGCGTAGAGGCTCAAGATATATTACCAGTAGGATATGACGCTAATGAATCAGCTCTTGCTGTTAATGATATGACAAAAGATGAGGAGAGGGAGATACAAAACGCTCAAGATGATGATCTTTATAATATAAATAAGTTTACTTTATAAATTTTAAATAATTCTTGTAAAACAATAAGCGCTGACGAAGTCGGCGCTTATTGTTTTATTTAGTTAATTTTATTTTTCTACTTGTGTTTTATTTTCTTTTTCCTAAAACTCTCCGCTAATATTTACATTCATACTCGGCACTGCAAAGTCTCCAAATACATCTTCGGCCATTTCCATAAAGCTAGTGGTCTTAGCATCGAACATCAGCTTGACTACACCCGTCGCACCATTACGATGCTTTTCTATGAGTAGCTCGACCATGTTATTGTTTTGACTTTGCTCACCATATTTTTCTTCACGGTGTATAAACATAACAACGTCAGCATCTTGCTCTATAGATCCTGAGTCGCGTAGGTCAGAAAGACGTGGCTTACCACCGCGCTGCTCCACGTTACGGCTTAGCTGCGATAGGGCAATTACGGGCGCGTTAAATTCTTTGGCTAATTGCTTGAGTGACTTTGAGATATCCGAGACCTGATGCACCATGCTATCATAATTTTTAGAAGTATTCATTAACTGTAAATAGTCGACTATAATTAACCCTATAGGCTTTTCAGCTTTTAGTCTACGTAGCACACTACGCATGTTAACTATAGTGTTACCTGCGGTGTCATCGATAAAAATAGGCGCTTTGGATAATTCATTTAGCCCTTGCTGTAGCCTTTCTATATCATGCTCCATAGAGAGTGCGCCTGTGCGTAGCTTCCAGCCGTCAACCTTACTTTGAGCCGCTAGCATACGGTCAAATAGCTGTTCCTTACTCATTTCAAGCGAGAACAATGCGGTGTGCACATTATGATTAACAGCTGCTGAGCGCGCAAAGTCTAGCATTAGTGATGACTTACCCACTGATGGGCGCGCCGCTAGTATTATAAGATCAGACTTTTGGAATCCGCTTAGCTTATTATCGAGTGACTTGAACCCGCTCGGAACTCCGCGCATACCGCCGCCGCCATCTTGCATTGTCTCGATACGCTTCCAAGCATCCTCGATGAGGGTGCTGACGGCGATGAGCTTACCGGCGCCGCTACCGTGACTAGTTATATCATATATTTCTTTTTCGGCAGTCTCGAGTATATGCTCAACTTCGTGTTTCTCCTCATATGAAAAGTCAGATATTTTGTTACTACTTTCTATTAACCTTCTTAGTAATTCTTTTTTCTTAAGTAGTGTTGCATAATATTTTATATTTGCAGCTGAAGCTATGAATCCAGATAGCTCGGCCAGGTAGATAGATCCTCCTATACTTTCTAGCTCACTTTTTATTTTGAGTTTATTATTAAGAGAAATAAGGTCCACCGGCTCACGCGCACCTACTAACTCCTGCATCGCGCGCCAAATTGATCTATGCTTTTCAGCATAAAAAGTTTTCTCAGTTATCAGGTCCTCTATATCATAAAAACTTTCGGGTGATATTATAATAGCTCCGAGCAAAGCCTTTTCACTATCAAGATCCTGAGGTGGTATACGCAGCCCTTCAAATGGAGACTTTTCTATATATTTTTTTTCAGAGTTAGAATCAGAGTTAGATTTCTTCTCAAAGTTAACGTCAGTCAGCTCGCTAGTATCTCTTTTATTTTTAGAGTATTTGCCCTTTTCAAAATAATTGTTTTCGTTTTTAGCCATATTTTTATTTCTAAATTTATATTTTCTCTTAATTACATTATATTCTTATATCATAAAAATCACTAATTATCATAATTACAAAAATCCTTATATATCAAAATTAAGCTGGGGATAAGGTGGAGAAGTTCTAATAATTAATTAGGTGGCTGTAAGTGATTATAGAAATAAGAACATTTAAAATTTATTTGACACTACTCAAAATATTTGTTAGTATAAATTGTTCTTTCTAAAATCAAAACTTTGGCGTATTCCGCCAAGAAAGGTAAGTCATGACAAATCGTTCTTTCGTTAACGTCCTGCTATCAGCTGGATTGTTCTTAGCGCTCTTATTTATCTCCGTCGTGCCATCTTTGGCGCACGCAGGGGATAAATTTTTCTGCAAAAGTGACATAAAATGTGAACAGGAAGGCTCATTTGCTCATGTTAAGGGAGATTTAAAACTTAGCAGTGATCAAGTGGCTAAAGTTGTAGCAGCAAAAGGTTTACCTGTGAATATCGAAACAGTGAAAAGAGAGTGGGTCTACCCATTTAATAGTTATAAAGAGGTAAAGATACCAACCGTCACTGCTGTGTACGAGAGTGAAGAGGTTGTCAGAGTTACCCCAACTCAGCCTGAAAGTACGCAGATCGTAAGTAGTTATGCCCTGTACATGTTTGGAGTAGGAATTCTGTTTGGGCTCACATTTTTTACTTTTTCAGGTGAGAGAAACCAGTTAGTGAATAAAACTAGTTTCTTTGACATCTTGTCGCTTATTTGCATGTTGCTGTTGCCTGTTTTTGCTTTAATTTTTATCTCCTCTAGCTTTATGTATTTAGGTTTTGTTTTACTGGTTACATTCTTATATATGATTTTTATCTGTATATTAAGTCTCTTATTCTATAAACTATTGGCATGCTTAAGGCCAGCGCCTTTGGATAGCGAGGATTCGTATAGAAAATTTTGTGTCTTTTACATTTCTTCAAACCTCTTAATTGGCTTATCAATTTGGAATCTTTAAGGACGCGGTAAGATATATTCCTAGGACCTGTAAATCAATCAGCCCCTCAAGCGTACGCGTGAGGGGCTTTTTTTTATTTCAAATACAGAAAAACCAAAATTTTAAAAAACCTACTAAATATGATATAATCTTAATTAAGAAAAACTAATAATTTAGAATAATACCATGATAAATGTAACCATAGCAACTCCAAGCGAAAGCATATTTAAAGGTGAGGCCAAGAAAATAATAATAAGCACAAGTACGGGTGAGATAGCCGTACTAGCTGGTCATGAGCCGCTTATGACTACTGTTGACGCGGGGCAAGTTATTATTGAAAATAAAGACGACACTAAAATTGTATACTCAGCATACAATGGAGTAGTAAATATAGAAAATAATAAAGGTAAGACTAATGTTAGCGTACTACTCGAGAGCGGTGAAGATGTAAAAAAGATAGATGAAAAGTCACTTGAGGAAAGTGTAAAAAGAGCTAAAGAAGCAAATGTAGAAAAAATGGATGAAATGGGTCTAGAGCTTAACTCTGAGCTAATGCGTGACCTAAATAAAATAAAATTAGCCAGAAGATACGCTAGATAAGTCAAATTTTAGGGGAAATATTGATTTTTGTTTTCATTTTTCATGTTATAATTCGTATAAGAAATAAAATTATTTTATTATATTTTTCTAAATATCTATCTTTTCTAAAATAAAAATAATATGATACTCAAATCAATTACACTCACAGGGTTCAAGTCTTTTGCTAAAAAGACGACTATTGATATATCTAAAAATGTAACTGGTATAGTAGGTCCAAATGGTAGCGGTAAAAGTAATATAGCTGAGGCTGTCAGGTTTGTGATGGGTGAGCAGTCGATGAAAAGTATAAGGTCAAAGTCTATGGGTGACCTGGTGTTCAAAGGGTCAGAGCATATATCACAAATGTCACGCGCTAGTGTATCCATCGAGATAGACAACAAAATAAAAACATATAATGAGGGAGTGTCACCAGAACTTGCAACTTATTTGTCATATGACGAGATAACTTTGTCACGTGAGGTATTTGTAGACGGTGGTAGTATATACAAGATTAATGGCGGCGAGGTTAGGTTAAAAGACGTGCAGTCACTATTGGCGCTCGCGGGCATAGGAGCGAGCGCCCACACTATAATATCTCAAGGTGAAGCGGACAAAATACTAATGTCTAGCAGCAAAGATAGAAAAGAGATGATAGAGGACGCCCTAGGCCTCAAGATACATCAGATACGTCTCAAAGATAGCGAAAGAAAGCTTAAAAAAGTAAATGAGCATGTACGCACGGCGGAGTTACTTAGGCGTGAGATAGCTCCAGAGCTGTCTCACCTAAAAGTGCAAATGGAAAAGATAAATAAAATAGAAGGAGAAAGAGAAAAATTACTCGCTTGTTATCTTAATTATTTTGCGTATGAGAATGCAGAAATAGATAATCTCAAAAATAAAATAAATAATAATAAAAGTGATGATGAGCTTATAAATACAAAAAAGTCAGAGCTAGATAGTCTTAGAACAAAAGAAAGAGAGTTAAACTCTCTAAATCCTTCAGATAACACTAACGCATCTAAGAATATTAAAAGTGAAAGTATTATATCTCTAGAAAAAGAAATAAGCGAGTATGTAGAATCTAGATTTGAACTAGAGAGAAATCTGAGCGTATACATGTATGAGAAAAAGAACCTACTCACACAAATAGAAAAAGAAATAGAAAGTGTAACTTTTACTAAGTCAGAATTTTTATCTTTTAAAAATAATTTAAAACAAGAAATAGAGAAAATAGAAAATATAATTTTAGACTTAAATAAAAGTCTAAATAATAACTATAACTCAGATACTAATTCAAATGCTCACAGTAATCTTTCTAACTTAGAAAATATAAAAAGTGTAAATAGTGGTATTAAAAATATTTTGTCTTTTGGGGAGGGGTTATTAAAAGAAAATAATAATAGTAAAATAAGACTCAATATAGAAAATGTAGATAAAAATATACAAGATATTTCTAATCATATTTTAGAAATTAAAAATAAAATAGAAATTTTAAATAGTAAAATAAAAGAGGAGTTAGCAGAAATAGAAAAAGAGAAAGTAGAAAAAGAAAAGTTGAAATTAGAAAGTGTTAAAAATATTTATAGTGATATATATAAAATAGAAAAAGAAATAAATAATTTAGAAAGTGAAAAGCAAAATGTTATCCTGGATATGCAGGCACTTAAAACTAGAGAAAGTGATTTTACATTCAAATTAGAAGAGGGGACAAAATTTGTAGGACCTCAAATTTTAAATTATAAAATGTATAATGTTGGAGAAAATATAGATGATAAAATAGAACAAAATAAAAATAATTATAATCACTCAGATGGTCAAAGAATGATAGAGAGACTAAAAATAAGAATAGAAGAAATAGGAATACTAGATCCGACCAGTGTCAAAAATAGCTTTGAAGAGATAAGCGGCCGAGACATACATCTGAGTACCGAGGTCCAAGATCTCAAGAATACCCAAAAGAGTCTGGACGAGATAATAGTTGAGCTTGAAAATAATATCAAGAATGATTTTAATCGTGGTATAGAAAAGATTAACTTTGCCTTTAATAATCTATTTCATGAAGTGTTTCCTGGTGGACGTGCCAGTATAAAAGTAGAAAAGATTTTAAATAAAAATGATAAAGATTATACTGGAGATATACAAGATGAAGAAAATAGTTTTGGAGACATAGAAGTCGCAGAGGGTATTAATCTTTCTATAAACTTACCAAGTAAAAAGGTAAGTGATATCAATATGCTTTCAGGCGGGGAAAAGACACTCGCCAGTATAGCGCTACTATTTGCGCTCACAAGTATAACTCCGCCACCATTTATGGTGCTGGACGAGACGGACGCCGCACTGGATGAGATGAACGCCCGTAAGTATGGAAAGTTATTATCAAAGCTCGCTGAGAAAAGCAGATTACTTGTTATAACTCACAATAGAGAAACCATGAATGAATGTGACATATTATACGGTGTTACTGTTGGTGGTGACGGATCATCAAAGATACTCTCTATCAAGTTTGATTAATATAATTAAATTGAAAACAAAAAAGTAAACTTACAAAAGAATATATTTTATAAGTTTATTTTTTGCTAGATTACAACCACTTTTTCCATTTAAAATAAGTAAAGAATATAATAGACATGATAAACATCATAAGTATGATAATCTCAAAATCATAGCGGGCGCCGACTATTGGCATATTTTCTACATTCATACCAAACACGCCAGCCATGAGCGATAGCGGGAATATTACAAAGCTCATCATGGTGAGTGTCTTCATGGCGTCAGCTGTTTTATGTTGTAATAGAGAATCATTAGTATTTTGGAATTCTCGAAAGGCATCTTTTAAGAATTTTATGCGACTGGTTACCTCACTATAGGTAGAATGTAGATTATTCATACCGCGAGTAAAATTATCGCCATATAATTTTTGACCAAAACTAGCTGCGTCTACTATTATGTTCTCATGCATCGAGAATGAATGCTCAAGGTCGATAAGATCGCGCATTTTTTGTGATAATACGCTTACCATATTTCTCTCTTTGCCTGAGTAGATATTTTTTTCTACTAGGTCCAGCGATGAGTCTATTTCATCTATTTTGCCATCGCATTTTTTGTATATGCTTTTTATTATTTGTATATAAAATCTACCTACATCTATATTATGGTAAGTGGTCTGATCGGTTGTATAGTCAAATATACTATGCAGATCGACTATACTATTTACGTCAGTATAACTAACACTTATAATCCAGTTTTCACCTAGGACAAAGTCTATCTCATGTTTTCTTACCGCTTCTGCCTTTTTATCTTTGTTAGAGTGAGGCTCTTTTTCTATGTTACGCATTTGCGGAAAATGCTGCACTATATACATACATTTTTCATATATCTTAGCTCCCGGTCTTAGTGTTGGAGTGGCTATATCGTCGTACACATCAAAAGGTAAAAGGAATTCCTCTTTGACTTTTTCTATGTCTTCTTTGGTTGGATTTTGTATATCTATCCAGGTTATTTTGCTAGCGCTTTTTCTAGTTAACATATTTTTATTTATATTATTTTTCTATTTCTAATTATAGCATTTTTGTAGTATAATAGTATTATAAAAATAAACCTTATGCACAATTTTGTAAACAAAACACAGTCAGGTGAGACTTCAAATTTCTTTAGCTTTAAAAACTCTAAGTATTTAGTTTTGGCTATAGCCATGTCACTCGCTTTTGGATATTATACAGGCAGTAAAAATATTATACCCAAAATATTTGCTCAGAATATTACAACTGATATGGTCTTAGAAAATAAATATAATGCATCCGGGACCTCTAATTTTTTTGATAAAAAAATAGAGGTAAACAATAGTGACCTATTTAATGAAGTTAAAAACTCTCTAGATAGCAAATTTGTAAGCTGGAAGGCTACATATACTCCGCCAACAGCAAAAGATTTTGAGAACAGTATAATCTCAGGATATGTGTCTGCTTATAAGGATCCATATACGCAATATTTCCCACCAACTGAAGCCAAGATATTTAAAGATCAAGTTAAGGGTTCATTTGGAGGTGTTGGTATGGAGGTGGGTAATAAGGATGGATTCATAACAGTCATAGCCCCTCTCAAGGACACACCTTCTATGAGAGCAGGTATAAAATCAGGTGATATTATTTTAAAAGTTGATGACAAAGATATATCCGGCATGAGTACCGAGCAAGCAGTAGGTCTTATAAGAGGTGAAATAGGAACAGAGGTAAGAGTAACTATAATAAGTAAGACAAGCAAGACCCCAAAAGAAATAAAAATAAAAAGAGAAGAGATAAAAATACCAACCATAGACACTAAGCTGATAAGCGGAGTGTTTATAATATCACTTTATAGCTTTACGGCCGAGAGTCCAGAATTATTTAAAAATGCCCTAATCAAATTTGTCGAGTCTAAAAGCAATAAGTTGGTTATAGATTTGCGTGGCAATCCAGGAGGATATCTTGACGCTGCAGTAGAGATAGCTTCATTCTTCTTGCCTCAAGGGAAAGTGATAGTATCAGAAAAAGGCTCAGATCCAAGCAAAGACGTTGAGCTTAGGTCAAAGGGTTATAATGTTTTGGGTGATAATTTAAAATTATACATAATAGTAGACGAGGGTTCAGCTAGTGCGAGCGAGATATTAGCAGGGGCGCTCCAAGATCAAAAAGTTGCAAAAGTTTATGGTCAAAAAAGCTATGGCAAGGGTAGTGTGCAAGAGTTAATAGATCTTAAAAATGGCGGCTCATTAAAAGTCACAATAGCCAAATGGTTTACCCCAAATGGACGTAGCATAACCGAGGAGAAAATAGTCCCAGACTTTATAGTTGTCCGTAGCGCTACTACAACACTAGATATAGAAACCAAAACTATTGTAAAGATGATACTAAAAGAAAAGAAGTAAAAGAAAGAAAGTGAGTTTATCATAAAAAATTATAGTCCAGCATTGCCTACAATGCTGGACTATTTATGTTTAGAGTTTTTCTTAAATTGAAGTCATTTTTTTTAGAGACCTCAACATTATCTCTTTTTGAATTCGCCCAAACCTTTCTGACACTCTTTCAATCTCTTCTGCAAGATTCGCAGAAGATGACCCAGTCATATTTTTTACTTGCTCACAAAAGTGAGGGTTACTTAAGAGTCCTTCCGAGATAACTTTTGCCATCTCGTCATAAAACGTAACATTAATTTTCGTGCATTCAAAACCTGCTGAGACCATCATTCGCTGAGCAAGAATAAGTTCCGAGAGGGGCTCATTTTTCCCTATATGTTTTCTACCTTCCTGTGCAAGGTCAGTCAAAGTCATTTCCGCGATAGGTTTTTTATTACTCATTTCAAACTCCTGTTAAAATTTAAGAACTTTATTATAATATAACTTTTTATAGTATAAGTCAAGTTTTTATAATTGGTATATTTTGTTATAATGTTTTATATGAAAATAATCTTAACACAAAATGTACCGCGCATAGGGGTTAAGGGGCAAATATTAGATATGACTCAGGTCTACGCTATGAATGCTTTTGTTAACAAAGGTTTGGCTCGTCTCGCTACTGTTAACGACGAAAAGCTCATAAAAAATAAAGAAGACAAAAAAAGAGAAGTAAAAGAAAACGAGAGCGATAAGAGCTCGCAATTATTTTCAAAATTAGAAAAAGATTCAGCCGAGAATGCATTTGTAATAAAAAAGAAAATAGATGCGAAGGGAAACTTTTATGCAAAGCTATCAAAACAAGATATAGAAAATGTTATTTTTGAAAAGGCAAAAATTTCTATAAATGAGTCGCAAATAATCTCAGATACACAAAGCATAATAAAAGTTGGGGAGTATGGTATAGAGCTAAAAGTTAACAATAAAAAGTACAAAATACTCGTAAAAATAGTAAAAGAGTAATTGGGGTATAAATTAAAACTTCTTGTAAAAAAGAAATTATTATGCTATAATTTTGTTACAAATTAATAAGGGCCCTTAGCTCATTTGGTAGAGCGCCTCATTTGCACTGAGGAGGCGAGCGGTTCGAATCCGCTAGGGTCCACATGAAAATAATATCTTGGAATATAGGTAATTTTATTTGGATAAAACATTTACCCGGCAGATCGCATTATGCATTTCAAAGTGAGAATGTAGGTGAAGTCTCACGTCTTATAAAAAAAGAAAATGCAGATGTGATATTTTTGCAAGAAATAATGGACGGTAAAGATGTAGATCTTATAACAGAAAGTTTTTCAGAATTCCCGCATTTTTTAAAAATAAAAACAGGAGATAGAATTTCAGTTTCTCTATTTTTAAGTAAATACGAAATAAGAGAAATACATCACACCAACAGCAACGATTATATTATAAATAGTCTTAGCTTCTTTCCCGTACATCTTAATGCTTTTTCTCCAAGGAAAAGATTTGAGCAGGCTAATAAGTTGATTTTAGACTTACCAAAAGAAAAAGGAATTATTTTGGGTGATACTAATTTTTGGATACTTAATAAATTTTTCTTTTCAAGTAGAGATAAGACCTCTTATTCTAAAATAGTAGCAGATCATACGGATATATTAAAAAAACTAGGTGCGACTTGTAGGTTTTTTCTGTCCCTAGATAAAATATTTATTACAAAAGATCTTGATTATAAAAATACTAAAATAATAAAACATAAAATAGGTCATATGGATCACTATATGATAAGCTCTGAGGTTAATGTGTTATAATTAACTCATCATGATCAAGCACATATCCTCGATAAGTAAAAAAATTAAAAGTGATGCCTTTACAAAAATAGAAAAGACTATTATTTTTGTGGTTATATTATTACTTATAACATCACTTGTTGTTATCGGTTATTCTTATAAAGTAAATATCGAGCAAAAGAATAATATTCTAGTAATACAGTCAGAGGCCAAAAATCTAAAAGCTGATCTTGAGTCACTTAATTCAAAGTATGTAGACATACTGAGTCAAATAGAAATATCAGAAAAAGATAAAACCTCACTCATGCAGGCGCTTAGTCAGGTTGGTGTGGAGTATAGCAGTCTAATGCAAAATTATAATACAAAAATAACAGAGGTAGACAAGCTACAAAAGACAGTGCTTATCGATGATGAGTTACTCAAAAAGTATTCAAAATATTATTTTCTAAATGAAAACTATGCGCCATCTTCTACCTCTATTATAAATAGTGATTACACTTTTAATAAAAAAGAAATAAGCATACTCTCAGAAGTAAAGCCAAAACTTGAGCAGATGATAAATGACGCTAGAAATTCTGGCATTACAAATAATACAAATAATAACATAAGTAATAATACTGGGACTAATAGCGGTAGCGATAAAAAGATAGCCTTAGTAGTTAATTCTGGCTATAGATCATTCAAGGAGCAAAAGGGACTCAAGGGTGCCTATGTACAAAAGTACGGCCTGACCAAGTCCAATCAATTCTCAGCTGATCAGGGATATAGCGAGCATCAGCTAGGCACTGCTGTAGACCTCAGTAATAATAATCCAGATCTTAGTATTAGCTTTGACAAGACAGATACTTTTGCTTGGCTCAAAGACAATGCTCACAAGTACGGGTTTATATTATCTTATCCAAAAGGTAATAGTTATTATATGTATGAGCCATGGCATTACAGATTTGTCGGAGTTGAGCTCGCTACTTACTTATATTCTAACAATCTTAACTTTTATGATTTAGATCAAAAGTTTATAGATGGTTATAAAGTCAAAATATTTGAGTAAGATTTGATAATTATCCAAAAAAGTGTTATAATAATATTCTGTTAATATACAGATAGTTTGCAGATGTAGCTCAACTGGTTAGAGCACCCGCCTGTCACGCGGGAGGTTACGGGTTCGAGTCCCGCCATCTGCGCCATGCTTACCAAAGAAATAGTCCTACAAGAACTCAAAAAAGTTATAGACCCAGAGCTTAACATAGACATAGTTGCTTTAGGTCTTATTCGTGACGTCACAGTGGGTGAATATTTTGAAGAGCTAGGAGTACATGAAAACATAAGCGTGCTTATGACTTTCACCAGCCCTATGTGTCCATTTGTAGATAGTATGCTACAAGACGTGGAGGATACTATAAATATTTTAGGCAAAGGTGAAGCTCAAGTAGAAGTAACTTTTGATCCACCGTGGGAATGCCCAGAAGATTTGAGATTAGAGCTGGGCCTATAGAAAATCAGAGGATGTAAACTACTTGACTTTTCACACTAAATATGTTTTAATATTAGAGTTGTGAATTCGTCACAATTTCGCCTCGGAGTAGAGGAAAACCAATGCGCAATGTAGCGCAGAAGGAAATGAAATGAATGAGTTCTTTATTAAAAAAATGACAGTCGGTCAGTTGAATGCAGTCGTCAAATTTATATCGGGTCAAACCGGGATAAAAGACACTGACGAGATTGTTCGTCAACTTGACATGGGGTTTTGGAAAATAGTTTCTACGGGTGAGGATGTTCTCATTGCGAGCAATATCTTGGTTGTCAAAAACCAGACTATTCAGCAAGCCATCGCAGCCGGTAACTACGACTGGCACAATGACTTGATTCCCCAAAAATTTACCCATGACAACAGTTTGGTGGGCAAATGGGAATTTAAGCTTATTAACCCAAACAGAGACATCTCATCAGAAGACGCGAAAAAAATGTGTGAGGTAGATGGCTGGCAAGTTGGAGATATTGAGCATGAGCTTGCTATCGGGGCGCAGTTTCCGTCTTTACAGAAAGATGGACCCATAATTGCCTTGGGTTCTGTCTGCGAGCACTACGGCAGTCGTCGCGTGCCAGCGCTCTGGACTGACGGTGCGCGGCGTGAGCTGCGTCTGTACGATTGGGACGGAGACTGGCCTAGTCATTTTCGTTTCCTTTCTGTTCGTCCGCTCTCAGAGTCTTAAACTCTTAGATTTCGATCTCTGTCCCTTGGACACTTTGACCCTTTTGCTTTTTGCAAAGGGGTCTTTTTTATATTATAATAAATACGTCACGAGATAAATCCAAGGTTAAGGCTCTGGGTATTGTGTCCGCAGATTATGCATGAGAATTATTTTGGATACGTCTAAAATAAGTGTGTGCATAGAATGTTTAAATAAAATATAATTGGTGTGATGCTTTTGATAATTGCGATTACAAGTAATATACAATCCAAAGATATTTCGATGGGTGGTGACACGGATGGGGTATCACACATAGCACTTACCTGTTTCCAGTGAACGTCTACTGGAACGGTGACAACCAGAAGTGGAATGTCAACTGTTATCACTTTGACCAGAATGGTAACTGGAATGCTGACAATCTTGTATGTGGTAAATATATTAATTTCTCCCTGAGTTATCTCAGGGAGTTTTGTTTTTCCACCTGCCCCAACCAGCCACCAAGCATACGGCCGACTTCATCGAGCGGTATTGATATCAGCTCATACTTTTTATAATCATAGAGTATTACGCACGAGCACAAAGAGGAGGACGCTAAAAAGGGTGAATGAGAAAAATGTAAGTAGTTATTTGGGGATATTAAAGTGGTGTAAGAGGTGGAAGGTGGAGAGAGAGGTTTTGGGGAAGCTTGAGTGCGTAAGCTTGTAAAATGGCTGTTTTTGTGTTATTATATATTTAAGAAAAATAAATATATAATATATTATTTAAATTAAAAATAAACATATGCTACTCGACAAAATAACTTTAGATCTTAGTGCTGGAAAAGGAGGCGATGGCGTCGTGCGCTGGAGACGTGAAAAAGGTATACCTTATGGTGGTCCTGCTGGAGGTGACGGTGGCAAGGGTGGTGACGTGTACGTAAAAGTTATACGTGACATATATGCTCTGGGTCAATATCGTATGAAAAGAGAATGGCAAGCCGAAGTGGGAGAGATGGGGCAAAAGAGGTCAATGCATGGCGGTGACGCCAAGGACCTTATTTTGAGCCTACCTATTGGATCTGTTATCTATAACAAGGACTATGACATAACATATGATCTGAGTGAGGACGGAGCACTGATTAAAATATTAAAAGGTGGCAAGGGTGGCCTCGGTAATGAGAACTTTAAGACATCTACTAATCGCGCCCCAGAAGAATTTACCAAGGGTCAACTGGGTGAAAGTGGTACATTTGAGATAGAGCTACGTCTTATCGCGGATGCAGGATTCATAGGTAAGCCTAATGCCGGAAAAAGTTCACTACTCAATTCGCTAACACGCGCCGGAGCCAAAGTTGCCGATTATGCTTTTACTACTCTTGAGCCTAATCTAGGGTCATACCACACGTACGTACTAGCTGACATACCAGGACTAATTGAGGGTGCGAGTGAAGGCAAGGGTCTAGGTCATAAATTTTTAAAGCATGTTCGCCGTACAAATACACTCGTGCACCTGATAGCTAGTGATGAAGTTGATCATGTCGAGACTTACAAGGTCATAAGAAAAGAGCTTGAAGCTTTTGACTCAGAAATGATGAAAAAGGACGAGATAGTCTTATTATCTAAAATAGACCTTATAGACGAAAAAGAAATGGAGAAAATAGTAAAGAAGTTCAAAAAAGAATTAAAGCTAGACATAACCCCAATCACAATACTTGATGATGCTAGCGTCAAAAACTTTGGAGATAAGCTTGTAAAAGTTTTGAGAAAAGAAATTTAATAAATAAAAAGTAATTTTTTATATTTTTAGTTAAACTTCACCTTTTAAGTAATTTTGGTTTGTATTTTATAGGTTTTTTTGGTATAATATATGCAAGATTTTTAAAATAAGAGTTATGAAAGAAAAGATATTAGGATTAATACAGATAAAAGAAGAGATACCGGGGATTAATCCGCATGAGCTATTTCACGTTGGGTTCTTATCTTTTTCTTCATCTACAATGATGGCAATACTTGGCGTAATATTA
Source organism: bacterium (assembly GCA_043765155.1). GTDB lineage: Bacteria > Patescibacteriota > Minisyncoccia > Phycocordibacterales > UBA5272 > JAUPVO01. Next base: position 53,360 of record JAYUJP010000022.1, read on the forward strand.
TTTTCTATACTAGCAAGTAGAGTCGCAAAGTTTAAGTTACTTCCAAGCAAATTTCAACTCATAGTCGAGGATATAGTTATGTTTGTGCAGAACTTTATAGTGCAGATTATAAATGACGAAGATAGAGCCAAAAAAATAATGCCATTTGTGGGTGCTGTATTTATGTTTATACTTTTCGCTAACCTGATATCACTTGTACCATTTTTATCAAGTATAACTTTTAATGATTATCATGTGTTTACCGCTAGTACCGCTGACTTTAATACGACATTCGCTCTCGCTCTCGCCTCTGTGGTTATTATAAACATAAATGCAGTAGTTGAAAATGGGCTCTTTTCGCATCTTGGGCATTTTATACAAATAAAACCAATTATAACTGGATTCAAAAAATCTATGGGTGATGGATTTTTAGCTATAGTTAACTTCTTTGTGGGGTTAATAGAGGTCATTGGTGAAGTCGCTAAGATCATCTCGTTATCACTTAGACTATTTGGAAATATGTTTGCCCATGAGGTGCTAACTATAATATTGCTCGGCGCCTTCTCAGTTGGAGTGCCAGCCATTTGGATGGGTATGGGTATACTTGTAGGTGTAGTGCAGGCAGTAGTATTTACTGCGCTAATTACAGTATATTACTCACTCACAATCAGAACAAAAGCGCATCATTAGTATAAACACATGAAAGAAAATACTTTTATTATAATATACGTCACACATAAAAATAAAGATGAGGCTGAAAAAGTAACTAAGCATTTGCTAAGTCAAAAATTAATTGCTTGTGTTAATTATTTGCCAATACAAAGTGAATACTTTTGGAAAGGTGAAATGGCAAATGAAAATGAAGTTGTTACATTACTTAAGACTAAAAATGAAAATTGGGATAAAGTAAAAAGTGAAGTTGAGAAGATTCATACATACGAAGTGCCAGCAATAATAAAATTTGAAGTAGAAGCAAATCCAGCTTATGTAAAATGGATTAATGATATGAGTATATAAAAAATATTTATTATGAAGACTTTCACTTTTGTAGATACTCAAAATCTCTTAAAAACATTTGAAGCTAATTCTTGGATTTTAGATTATTCAAAATTATTTGATTATATAAAAAATGACTTGAAGTCTGAGAAAGTTATATTATTTTTTGGTTATAACAATAAAAATAAAAAACTGTATCAAGAATTAGAAAATATAGGTTACGAACTAGTCTTTAGACCTATGTATAATGGTAAGGCTAATGTCGATAATGATATAGTCTTACATGCTGTAGATAGGCTGAATAAGTACGATGCTTTCATTCTTATTTCAAATGATGGAGATTTTTATAATCTTATAAAATATCTTAAAGAAAAAAATAAGTTTAGAAATATAGTCAGTCCAGCCAGGATAACTTGCTCCAAACTTTTGAGGAAAATATCAGATAATAAGATAATATTTGCAGATGATATATTAATTAAGATTACAGAAGGCGTAAAAGTATCAGCGGTAAAAGTAAGCATAAAAACACAAAACACTTCTGAGTAGAAGTGTTTTGGAAAGACTGCCAACACCTAATCGGTAAGAGCTTATCTTTTAATATCTTAATTATATACTAATTAAAAAAATATGTCAAATAAAACAGATCTAGAAATAAATGATACCAAAATCATAGAGTTCAGAATAATAGAAATAGAAAATGCTATGCAGACTGCAGAGTTTTGGCTTGATAAAGTGACTGCAACTGAAATGATCAAGGAGCTCAAGATTTTGAAAAATAAATTATTGGGTGAGAAAGCTTTGGATCAAGGCGGCGCTATTATAAACATAATAGCTGGTGCTGGTGGTGACGATAGTGAAGACTGGGCCTATATACTTTTTGATATGTATAGTAAATATTTTGAAAAGAGAAGTAAAAATATTTCTGCTTGCAGTATAAGCATCTTACACTCACATTATAATGAACACAAGGGGATTAAAAATATTACTTTAGAAGTTACGGGTAAAAATATCTTTGGTGATCTTAAAAACGAATCTGGAGTGCATAGGCTGGTGCGCATATCGCCATTTGACTCTAATTCAAAAAGGCATACTAGCTTTGCGATGGTAGAAGTTCTGCCTATTATTGATGACAGTATAGAGATAAATATAAGACCTGAGGACATAGAGATAACAACGCAGCGTGCTGGTGGTCCTGGTGGGCAAAATGTAAACAAACGTGAGACTGCAGTGCGCATAGTGCATAAGGCCACAGGCCTTAGCGTGCATATAAGTGACGAAAGGTCACAAGAAGCTAATCGTGAAAAAGCGATGCAGCTAATCAAGTCAAAATTATACGCTCTAGAGCAAGAGAAAATAAAAGCTGAAAAAGAAGGACGAAGCATAACCAAAACTACTGAAATAGAATGGGGTAATCAGATACGTAATTATGTATTGCATCCTTATAAGCTAGTAAAAGATCTGCGTAGTAACTTTGAAACTAGTGATACAGAGGCTATATTATCTGGGGAAATACAAGAATTACTGGATGCAGAAAAGAGTATTTAAAACTAATGTCTTTAAAAACATAAAGAAAAAACTTAAAAAATAAAGCCAGAATTTAATTTTCTAAAATAAGATTTTTGTAGTATAATATAAGAAATAAAAAATAAGATAAAAACATATCTTAAAAATAAAACCTAAATTAAATTTAAAACTTTTTACTAAGTATTTAAGAAACAAAAAGTATGAAATACTCTAAAAATTGGCTACAAGAATACATAAAAGAAAGTCTTCCGCAAGATAAGATAATAGAGGATGTTTTAAATGCCAAAGCTTTTGAAGTAGAAGGATTAGAGGTTATAAAATATTCTAAAATATCTAAAAATGGAGAGATAAAAGAAGTACAGGATACTATTTTTGATATAAAAGTTTTACCTAATCGCGCCCATGACGCACTGTGCCACTTGGGTATGGCGCGTGAAGTTGCTGCTTGTCTTGACTTAACTTTTAAAAAAGAGGAGATAGATAAATATGAGAATCTTGATAATTTTAAAAGTATAAGCAAATTTGAATTTGATAATAATATAAAAAAAGTAAGTATAAAAATTCTAGAAGATAAATCTTGTACAAGATTTATGGCTACGCGTATTGACGGAATTGTCGTAGGAGAGAGTCCAGAGTGGCTCAAAAATAAATTAGAAGCAATAGGGCAGAGAAGTATTAATAACATAGTAGATATAACTAATTATGTGCAGTATACCCTCAACAAGCCGATGCACGCTTATGATGCTAATAATATTGCTGGCGGCTTACAAGCGAGATATGCTGCAGAAGGTGAAGTGTTGGTAACACTTGATGACAAGGAGTTAATTTTGAATCAAAGCGGCACAGAAAAAGTTTTGGTTATTAGTGATGATAAAAAAGCCTTAGGTCTAGCTGGTATTAAGGGTGGTAAATACTCAGGCGTTAACTCAGACACTACCAGTATGATATTAGAGAGCGCTAATTTTGATCCAGTTTTAATACGTAAAACTAGTCAAAAATATAACATTAAAACAGATGCTAGCAAAAGATTTGAGAATGGTATTGCTGATACCCTAGTCGAGTCAGGATTACACATGACAATAAGTGAGATCTTAAAGCTTTTCCCAGATGCAAAAGTTGGAGAGATTGGTGACACAAAATTAAGAGAATATAAAAATTATAAATCTGGGGTTACTTTAGATGATGCAAATAGTATATTAGGTTCTGACATATCAGAACAAGAATTAGAGAATATTTTAAATAGACTTGGATTTGAATATGATAAAGTTAATACGACAGAAAAGTTGAAAGAGCTTATAAAAATAGCTATAGATAAGCCATATAAAAGAGGGGCTAGTGTAATGTATGATGCGCCAGAAAGTTTTGACTGCTCATCACTCACTAATTATTTTTATAAAGAAAGTTATGGTCACATACCCAGAATATCAATAGATCAGTATGTATTTTCAAAAGCAATTAAAACAGAAGAAGCAAGATTTGGAGATTTGGTATTTACCAATACAAATATTATCAAGACAAAAGATAATAATATATTTTCACAGGTTCTAGGTAAAGTTGTAAATGATATAGGCACTAGAACAGAAAGTTTAGAATTTATGAAGGGTGCAAAAGTAGAGGGCGGCATAGATCATGTGGGATTTTATATAGGTAATAATCAAGTTTTGCATGCGAATAGTACTGATGGAAAAGTGGTATTAGAAGATATTGATGATTCAAATGCTTTTAAGAATTCTAAATTGCTTAGAAGACCTTTTGAAAATATAAAAGATTTTAGTTATATAGTGAGCATACCTCACGAAAGACTAGACCTGCGTACAAAAGAGGACTTAATAGAAGAGGTTGGTAGAATATATGGTTATGAAAAATTAGTGCCTATTTTGCCAGATCTTAAAAATAAAATACAAGAAAATAAAATAGGATTAATAAATAATAGATTGAATACTCAAAATATAATTAGAAACATTTTGAATAAATATGACTTTTCAGAGGTTATAACTTATAGCCTCACAGAAAAAGGTGATATAAAATTAGCTAAGTCAGCGAGTGACAAGACAAAGTTACGCATTAATATAAGTGATGGACTTTTAGAATCCCTTAATAAAAATCTTGGCAATATGCCACTACTTAATCTTGAGACTGTTAAAATGTATGAGATGGGTTCTGTATTTATATTGGGCAAAGATACAAATAAAATCACAGAACCTCTTAACCTTGCTATCGCTATAGATGACGGCAAGAAGAAAAGTCATTTCCAAGAAGAGATTAAAAATATTTTATTAGAAATAGAAAAAAAGTTAAACTTAGAAAAAATAGATTTTGTAGTAAAAAGTGTTAAGCCTTATGTTATAGAAATAAGTCTAGATAACATAATAAATCAAATAGAAAATATAACAACAGGAGAAAATTTAGGAAATAACTTTTTAAGTCTAGATAATAAAAAAATAGAAAATATAAAATACAAATCATTTTCTCAAATGCCATTTGTTGTGCGTGATGTGGCATTTTGGTGTGATGTTAATACTGACAAAATAGAAATATTAGGAGTGATAAAAGATAATGCTGGGGAATTGTGTGTTAGTGTTAATATATTTGATGAGTTCACAAAAGAAATAGAAATAAAAAAAGACTCACAAGAAAATAGCGTAACAGAAAAGAAAACTATGAAAAGTCTAGGTTATAGATTAGTCTATCAAGATAATATTAGAACACTCACTGATGAGGAAGTTAATACATACTCTGATAAAGTGTATGAAGTATTAAAAAATAAAGGATTTGAGATAAGGTAAAAAGAAAACCCACCTAGATGAATTTTCTTCACCGGTGAGTTTTTATTAGGGGTCTGTCTTGTATTTTCCTTTTGAGTATATTATGGAGATATTTTTTGGTGTTGCTTCTAGCCCCTTAGCTCTACAATATTTTAGTATCGGTACATAATTTTTAGATGACATACCGATAAAAATAAAACTGTAAGAAATAAAAAGTTGCACATCTACACCTAGCCTCCTTGCTTTTTTAAGCTTAGTGTCTATATTCTCAAAAGATAATCCAAGTATAGCCGGTGACGAAGTGATCAACTTTTGCGGATCTTTAAATCCTCGCTCAATTAATCCTGCAATCTTAGTGTCTATATTCTCAAAAGATAATCCAAGTATAGCCGGTAACGAAGTGATCAACTTTTGCGGATCTTTAAATCCTCGCTCAAGTAATCCTGCAATCTTAGTGCCTATATTCTCAAAAGATAATCCAAGTATAGCCGGTAACGAAGTAATCAACTTTTGCGGATCTTTAAATCCTCGCTCAAGTAATCCTGCAATCTTCGTGCTTATTTCTGATGCTGGCCACAAAGCTGGCTTAAAAGGTGTCTGTTTGTCTACCCATACCTGACCAAACGTTTTTACATATGCCATTTTTCTAGCTTGGTGTTCATGGTTTGAAAGCATGTAATCTCCTTTTTCGTTAATGAAAGAACTTGATAGATAATATCATTATAAAAAGCCTAAGTCAAGTTTAGTAAAATTCATATTTTTGTTATAATATAATTACTTATGTATATAAAATATAAAAAAATACATTTTATAGGAATTGGTGGTATAGGAATGTCAGCTCTTGCTAGATATTATAAGTCTCAAGGTGTAATTATTAGCGGTAGTGACTCATCAGAAAGTGAGCTAATAGATAATCTTAGATCTGAGGGTATTATTGTAAATATTAGCGAAAGTTCTGATAATGTAGCGGATGACATAGACTTACTAGTCTATACTATTGCTATTAAGAGTGATAACGTGGAGCTATTAAAAGGTTTAGAACTAGCCAATAATAATGAAAAGAGCTGTAGAGTGTTAACTTATCCACAAGCACTCGGAGAGATGTCACGTGAAAAAAAAGTGATAGCCGTATGTGGTACTCATGGCAAGACCACAACTACGGCGATGGTATATAATGCCCTGCAAAATGCTGGATTAGATGTCTCTATGATACTTGGTTCACTAATTAAGGATAAAAATAGTGAAAACAAAATGACTAATTATATACACGGCAATAGTGACTGGATAGTTATAGAAGCTTGTGAGTACAGGAGAAGCTTTTTAAATTATAATCCTGAGATAATATTAATTACTAATATCGATGCCGATCATCTAGATTATTATAAAGACATCGATGATATTGAAAATGCTTTTAGAGAGTTTATAGACAGGTTATCAGAAAACGGAAAAGTTATAATACATAAAAACGAAGAGAATATTCTCGAAAAATTAGAAAAGAAAAAAGTTGTAAATAAGATTATTTGTGAAGATGTTATAAATCTAGAAGATGTAAAATTAAGTGTACCAGGCGAGCATAATAGAAAAAATGCGCAGCTTGTTGTCGCTCTGGGTGATATGCTTAGTCTAAATAGAGAAAAAGTTTTAGAGGGCCTTAAAAATTTCGCTGGTACATGGAGAAGGCAAGAATATAAAGGTAAGCATTTTGATATGGAGTGTTATGATGATTATGCTCATCACCCATCAGAAATAAAAGCAACTTTGCAAGCCTTTAGAGAAAAATGTCCTGATAAGAAAATCATAGCTTGCTTTATGCCTCATCTTTATAGTAGAACCAAGATATTATTTGATGACTTTGTAAATAGCTTTGAAGATGCTGACGAAATTATACTATTGCCAATATACGCAGCGCGCGAGCAAGTAGATATTAGTATAAGTAGCGACATGTTAGCGCGTGAGCTTAATAACATAAATAAAAAGGCTGTATCACTTGCTAATATAAATACTTTGAAAGACTATTTAAAAATTCATAGTGACAAAGATAATGTAGTAGTAACTATGGGTGCGGGAGATATTTATAAACTCTACGAATAAGCTCTATGAATAAAGTTTATAAATAAAAATACACTAATTATTAAAAATAAGATACAAATAAAATTATCAGCAAATTATGAAAGCCTACTTAATATACCCGCATCAATTATACAATCCAGATAGCATAAAAAATCTTTTACTTGAGAGCAATTTTGACTATATTGTACTTGCTGAAGAGTTTTTATATTTTAAGCATTTTTATTTTCACCCTATCAAGGTAAAATTCCACATAGATACTATGCATGCTTATAAGTTAGAATTGGAAAAATTTTTAGAAAAAACAAAAATAAAAAATATTAAAATTATTTATATAAAATCAGAAGAGCTAGGTAGTACAGAAAAGCTGGCACAATTATTAAAAAATGAGTACAAAATTAAAAATATAATCACTCATGACCCGACAGATGTATGGTTAACAAAACACATGTCTGCTGAGTGTAAAAAGTTAGATATAGAAATAGAGTATATGGACTCGCCTAATTTTATTTTCTCAAAAAAAGATATAGAAGACTTTTACGTTGTAAAAATAGGTGAGAAAAATAGTATCAAAAAAATGCTTATGAATACCTTTTATATACATTCTCGTAAGAAGTTAAATATTTTGATAGCTGGCGGAGAAGAGAAAATAGATTATAAAAACATGATGCCGATTGGAGGCAAGTGGAGCTATGATGTTGAAAATAGAAAAAGTATACCCAAGGGTATGGAGACGCCAGACGAGTCACATTTTAAATGGGCGACTACAAGAGCTGAAGCAGAAAAAGTAATGAATCAATTTTTCAAAACAAAATTTGCAATGTTTGGTGACTATGAGGATGCTATTGTGAGTGATAAAAATTTTCTTTATCATTCAACACTCTCTGCGTATATAAATGTGGGACTACTTGACCCAAAACAAGTTGTAAACGAGGCTCTAAAATTTTATGAGAATAGTAAAAAAGAAAACAAAAAAGATGAAGGTGAGATAAAATTAGCAACGATAGAAGGATTTGTAAGGCAGATTATCGGCTGGAGAGAGTATATGAGAATAGTTTATATTTTGAAAGGTGATGAGATCAGGACTAAAAACTTTTTTAAATTTGACAAAAAATTACCTTATACTTTTTGGACAGCAACTACAGGTAACGATGTTATAGACAAGACAATAGCCAAAACTATTAAGTATGCCTATAATCACCACATAGAAAGACTTATGATACTGGGTAATTATATGTTACTCAAGGAATATAATCCAGATGATATATACAAGTGGTTCATGGAAATGTATATAGATGCTTATGACTGGGTGATGGTGCCAAATGTATACAGTATGAGCCAATACGCTGACGGTGGTATTATAACTACTAAGCCGTACGTCTCAGGCAGCGCTTATGTAAAAAAGATGAGTGACTACAAAAGTAGTAGTAAAAAAGAAATAAAATCAGAAGGATGGGACACAGAGTGGGACAATTTATACTGGGACTTTATTTATAAAAATAGAGAAAAGTTTAAAAATAATTTCCGTATGGCCATGATGGTTAATATGTCTATCAAAAGATTTGAGAAAAATAATATAAAAGAATAACATGCAAAAATTTGAAACAGATTATAACAAAATAATAGAGAGGATAAAAAATATAGATCCAGTCATTTATGCTAGGACCAGAAATAGCCTTGATGGTGATGTGAGTTATATATCAAGATACCTCACTCATGGAGTTGTCAGTCTAAAATTAGTAAAAGATATTACCAATAAAATCTCTAATACAAATCTAGAAAATAAAAATTACTCTGATAATATAAAATATGAAAAATGGAATCAGGAGTTAGCTTGGCGGGAATATTTTCATAGGGTGTGGCAGTCACTCGGCGACGATATATTTTCTAGTATAAGACAGGATCAGAGTAACGTTAAGCATGCAAGTGGTATACCGATATCTTTTGCAAATCTTTCTTCTTATAGTAAAATAGAAGAAGTAAAAAAAGATAATAAAGAGAGTGGAAAAGAAAACTCAGAACTAGATAGTACTGGTGTAAAAAGCCTAGATAGAAATATAGAAAAACTAATAGAGACTGGTTATATGCATAATCACGCCCGTATGTGGACTAGCATGCTAGCTACAAATATAGCCGGCTATGCTTGGAGTGATTGTAGCCGCTGGATGTATTATCACCTAATCGATGGTGATCTGGCTAGTAATACCCTCAGCTGGCAGTGGATATGCTCTACATTTTCAGCAAAGCAGTATGTTGCTAATCAAGAGAATATAAATAAGTATGACAGGGACAATGCACAGCGTAAAACTTATCTGGACTGTGAATATGAGGACTTATATGACGCAGTATTACCAGAAAGCATGATAGCTAGTTTTGATATACAAAAATATTTTGATGATGATTTTGAATTAGATACCCAAGCGTTAAATAAATACTCTATAGGAAATATTTTAAAAGATAAAAATAAGGAAGGAGAAAATGAAAACAAAAAAGAAGAAAATAAATTAGAATTAGAGCAAGTGTTAAACTTTGAAAATAATTTTGATAAAAATAAAAATACTATAATATATAGCATGTGGAACCTGGATCCGACTTGGTATGAGGATAAAGGTGACAATATAAACAGAATTTTATTTATAGAAAAGTCAGCATTAAAAGACTTTCCTATGAGCACCAAGCGTATAGAATTTGTACTAGAAATTACTAAAAATATCTCAGATAAATATAAGAATTTTCAGATACTATACGGAGAAATTAACGAGTTAGAAGGTCTTGTTACAAAAGATAAGCTTGATAACAGTATCTCACGTGAGTATCCGCTTTGTAATCACTGGGGTAACTTGGTAGAAGATAGAGAGTGGCTATATCCTAATTACTCTTGGAGTAGCGGCGGCTTTATGTCATTCTGGTCAAAAGTTAATGGGAGGTAAAAATATGAATACAAAATTAGAATACAAAAAATATTTTGAAGGTAAAAAAATAACTAAGCAGGGATTTGGTATACTCGGACGCGGTATTGGAGTTGTAAAGTTTTTGCTTGAAAGCGGAGCACAAGTACTTGTTACAGATACAAAGCCTGAATCAGACTTCTTAGAAAATATAAAAGAGGTGACTAATTTTATGTTAGAAAAAAATATATCGAGCAGTAAAGTTTCGTATGTATTTGGCGAGCACAGAATGCAAGATTTTGTAGAATGTGACTATGTGGTGCAGGCTAGTGGCGTGCCAAAAGATAATATATATTTAAAACATGCGCGTGATAATAATGTAAAAGTTTATCAAGAGAGTAGCCTTTTTTGTGAGATTATAAGAGAATACAACAAAAACATATTTGAAGAAATTTCAAAAGAAAATAAAATAAGCATAATAGGAATCACGGGTACAAGAGGTAAGACTACAACAACATTTTTGATAAAGAAAATAATAGAAGATTGTATAAATAACGAGAATAGAAGTAAAGAAATTTCTGAAAGTATTAACTTAGACAATTTTGACTTAGAAAAAAATAGAGGAAATACCAGAAAAGTATATTTTGGTGGTAATGTACAAGGAGTAGCAACCCTTGAGAATTTAAAATATATAAAAAGCGGTGATGTGATTGTGATGGAGCTGGACTCCTGGATATTACAGGGGTTCAGAGATATAAATTATAGTCCAGAGATAGCAGTATTTACTACTTTTATGGCTGATCACATGAATTATTATAAGGGCGATATGCAAGATTATTTTCTAGATAAAGCTAATATATTTCTGTGTCAAAATTTTGATGACATATTCATAACTACTGATAAAATAGAGGCAGATATAAAAAAGTATTTAAAAATAGAAGAGTATGAGAATATAAAATATAATAAAATATTTTTAAGTGACAAAGAGATCTGTGGAATTAAAAATAACTTTACTAGTAAGCTAATAGGAGCGCACAATGACGTTAATGTTGCTCTTGCCATTAGTGCTTGTAAAGTATTTGGTGTTGACGATATTAGTATACAAAAATCTCTTGAAAGCTTCACGGGCGTAGCAGGGAGATTAGAATTTTTAAAAGAATTAGATGGAGTTAAATATTACAATGACACGACCTCAACAACACCGGACTCTCTTATAGTTGCTTTAGAATCTTTTAAAAATGAAAATATAATTTTAATTTGTGGTGGTAGGGATAAAGAGCTAGATATGACACTTGCCGCAGAAAAAATAATTAATTTTAAAAATGAAAACAAAATAAAGCAGATAATATTACTGAGTGACGATACTACTACGGGGACAAAAAAGCTGATAGAGCTATTTAGCCCCCTCCATTTTGAAGATTATTTGGAGTGCGAGAATCTAGAAGTTGCAGTACAGGCCGCGCGAAGCGCGGCCACAAGTGGCGACATAATCCTATTCTCGCCAGGCTTTGCATCTTTTGGTATGTTCCAAAATGAATACGACAGAGGAGATAAATTTAATCAAATGGTAAATAGTTTGTAGACTATTGTCAAGTGTTAAAAGTTATGTAAAAATGATATAATATAAACATATAAAAATCTCTTAAAACACTTATAAAACAAAGAGTTTAATCTTATTTAAAAATATAAATTAAAAAATATCCAGTAGGTGATTAGACTTAAATAAAAATATGCCAAAAGTAACAGAAGAAAAAAAAGTAGTAAAGAAAGTCACAAAAAATACTTATAGTGCTGATAGTATACAAGTGCTAGAGGGATTGGAACCTGTCAGAAAAAGACCAGGTATGTATATAGGATCAACTGGGCCAGATGGACTACATCACCTGATATGGGAGATATTTGATAATAGTCGTGATGAGGCGATGAATGGTTATGCTAACAGAATAGAAGTTAGTATACTACCTGGCGATAGGATACGTGTTGTAGATAATGGGCGCGGTATACCGGTAGATATACATAGTAAGTTAAAAGTCTCAGCGCTTCAAGTTGTGATGACCACGCTACACGGCGGAGGCAAATTTAACAATGAAAGCGACGAAGCTGGTAGCTATAAAGTCTCAGGAGGATTACACGGTGTGGGTGCGTCTGTTGTGAACGCGCTGTCTACTTATTGTAAAGTAGAAGTACACAAAGAAGGTAAAGTGTATATGCAAGAATATAGTATTGGTGTACCTAAAAAGAAAGTTGCTGAGGTTGGTAAGAGTAAAGAGACAGGTACAGTAGTAGAATTTCAACCGGACCCAACTATTTTTAAAGAGGGTACAAAGTATGAATGGAATAGAGTAGTGTCACATTTACGTCAGCAAGCCTACCTAGTTAAAGGTTTAGAAATTATCTGTATAGACGCGCGTGATTATACTGGTGAGCTAGACCTGGCTGGTACTACATACATGTATGATTTTGGTATGCCGGTAGTGTCACAGACTTTTTATTTTGAAGGTGGCCTAAAGTCGCTGGTCAAGCATTATAATATAACCAGTAAGCCGGTACACAAAAATATATTTTACTTTGAAAAGGAGCAAGATGGTGTTGGGGTTGAGATAGCATTACAATACATTGATGACATGACTACCAAGCTCGCTGCTTTTGCTAATAATATTTATAATCAAGAAGGAGGTACGCATATAACAGGATTCAAAACTACCCTAACTAGGTTAATCAATGCTTATGGACGCAAGGCAAATATTTTAAAAGAAAAAGATGAGAACTTTACAGGTGACGACGTACTGGAGGGGTTAACAGCGGTAGTGTCGGTCAAGATGCGTGAGATACAATTTGAAGGTCAGACCAAGGGTAAACTAGGAAGCATGGAGGCCCAAGGCGCTGTATCTACTGCATTTGGTGAGGCGTTCGCATTTTTCTTAGAAGAGAATCCAGAAGATGCAAAAGAGATAATAAATAAGGGGTTACTAGCTATGCGCGCTCGTAAAGCCGCCAAGGCTGCTAAGGACTCGATACTACGTAAGGGTGTACTAGATGGTATGAGGCTACCTGGTAAGCTCGCTGATTGCCAAAGCTCGGACCCAGCTGATAGTGAGCTATTTATAGTAGAGGGAGACTCGGCGGGAGGATCAGCTAAAATGGGACGTGATAGACGTACGCAGGCCATATTACCACTAAGAGGTAAGATATTAAATGTGGAGAGGGCGAGACTAGACAAGATGTTAGCAAGTGAGCAAATTAAAAATCTGGTACTAGCTATGGGAGCCGCTATTGGTGATACTTTTGATATAACCAAGCTAAGATATCACAAGCTAATAATCGCAACCGATGCGGACGTCGATGGTTCACATATACGTACTCTACTACTTACTTTTTTCTATAGATATTATAGAGAAATATTAGAAAGAGGTCATGTATATATAGCTCAGCCACCACTTTACAAATTAACGCGGGGTAAAGAAATGCATTATGCCTATACCGATGACGAAAAGTTTAAAATAGTTGGTGATGAGGATGCTGCTGAGGGTGATCCAAATGAGGAGCAAGACGAAGAGAGCGAGGAAGTCAAAAAAGCTATGGCTAAAAAGTGGCGTATACAAAGGTATAAAGGACTAGGAGAGATGAACCCCGATGAGCTAAAAGAGACGACTATGGACATTAATAACAGGACACTCAAGCAGGTCAATGTACTAGAAGCTGCTGAGGCTGACAAAATATTTGATATGCTTATGGGTAGTGACGTGGGACCTAGAAAGTCGTTTATACAGACATATGCCCACCTCGCTGATCTAGATATATAGATACAATATATAATTTTTGTTTAGATAGACAAAATATTATATTTGTGTTATATTAAAGACATGAAAACAAATAACCAAAAAGATAATTTTGACCAAATAAGCAAAGCTTTTGATAGAGAAGAAAAGTCCGAAAGAAAAGAAGAAGTTAAAAATAAAAAAACTATAAATAAAAGTAGCGTTGGTAAAAGCTGGGAGGAGATAAAAAATGGCGGAGTGAAAATAAAAGAAGATCAAAATAGAGAAGGTAGAAAACTGGAGAGAAAAAGTGAGAATATAAAAACTGACTGGGGTAATGTCTCAAAAAGTTATGACAAGTATCTTGTTAGCGACGGGTCATATCATGCTGATGTTATAATGCCTAATCTTTTTAGAATGATAGGTAAGGTTGTAGATGAGAAAAATAAAAACCCTTTAACTATTTTAGACATAGCTTGTGGTCAGGGACAGATAGTAAGTGAGCTGCACAAGCTTGGGGCAAAAGCGGAAGGATTTGATTATGGTATAGATCTCATAAAAATAGCCAAAGAAAATACCAAAAAAGACAATTCTAATATTAATTATCTTGTTGCTGACGCTCAGAACTTTGCCGATAATTATTTTGATAAAAAAGAAAATAAATATAAGACCTTTGATATTATAACCTGCGTACTTGCCATACAGAACATAGAAAATATTAAGCTAGTTCTAGAAAACATTAAAAAAGTTACTAATAAAAATAGTAAGATATATCTGGTTATAAATCATCCAGCCTACAGAATACCAAAACATACTGAATGGGGTTATACTCAAGAAGGTTCTGGGGACAAAAATACAAGTATACAGTACAGAAGAGTAGATAAGTATATGAGTGAGGAGAAAATAAAAATGGATATGAATCCAAGTGTTAAAATAGAAGCATCAAAAGAGTATACTTATAGTTATCACAGGCCGCTACAATATTATTTTAAACTATTTAGCAATAACAGCTTTGCGGTGACTAGGTTAGAAGAATGGATAAGCAACAGGGTGAGCGATGGCAAGCATGAGGACAGAGAGAATACAGCCAGACGCGAATTTCCAATGTTTATGTGTCTAGAGATAAAGAATATCTAGTATTCTATAACAGAAAAAATAATCACAATCATAAAAAAACAAAAGCGCCGGCTACGCCGGCGCTTTTGTTTTTAAATATATCTTTACTTTTTCTCCACTATCTCAAGTTTTAGCTTAGCCACCAACTCTTCTTTTGTTATATTTAATTTCTCGCCGCTTCTACTTTCTAGGGTCAAAGTATTGGTTTCTATATCATTATCACCGACTACAATCCAGTAAGGATATTTCATTTCTTTTGAATTACGCACTTTTTTACCTAATCCATTTGTATTTAATTCTTCGTATTCTGATCTTATTTTTTCTTGCTTTAGTAGAGTATGTATTTCTTTTGCATAGTCTCCATGCTTTTCGAGGTTAACAGGTATAACAGCAATTTGCACTGGCGCTATCCAAAGAGGAAAATTACCAGCAGTGTGTTCTATATATACTGACATGAATCTCTCAAGTGATCCAGCTATCGCGCAGTGTATCATTACCGGCATCTCACGCACACCCTCCTCATTAACATATTCTAATCCAAAATTGGTCGGCTGTACAAAGTCTACCTGTATTGTACCAACTTGATGCTCGCGTCCTATTGCATCCTTGGCCATAAAGTCTATTTTTGGCCCATAAAAAGCCGCCTCACCTTCGCCGTCTATCCACTTATCATCTTCTTTTTTGCCAGCTCTTTTTTCTAAAATATTCTTAATTGCCGTTTCTGATTTTATCCATGTCTCATCGCTACCTTTAAATTTTGCATCCCCGTCACGCCTTGAAAAGCGAGGGGTTAGATTTACAAATCCAAAAGCTGAGTAGAACTTTTCTATTAGGTTCCATATATTTTCCATCTCATCTTGGAGCTGACTTTCACGGCAAAATACATGTGCGTCGTCTTGGGTTATAGATATAACACGCGACAATCCTGACAACTCACCAGACTGCTCATCACGATACACCATAGTAGTCTCGCTGTATCTGATTGGGAGTTCTTTATAACTACGTAGCTCACTCGCGTATATTTGCGCATGATGAGGACAATTCATAGGCTTGATACATAGTTCATGCCCATCACGAGTTTTGACTTTAAAGAGGTCTTCACCATATTTTTCATAATGCTGACTTTTTATATATAGATCAGGCTTGGTAAAATGCGGTATGGTAACTTGCCCATAATTATATTCTGACCTCAGCTCCTGCACAAAGTTATCAACCTCTCGCCTCATTACCGTACCGCGCGGAGTCCATAATGGTAGCCCAGGACCCACAAGATCTGAGAATATAAATAATCCTAATTCTTTTCCAAGTATTCTGTGATCTCTCTTCTTCGCTTCTTCTATTTGAGATTCATAATTAATTAATTCTTCTTTTGTATTAAAAGCGAGTCCATATATTCTAGTTAGCATCTCGCGCTTTTCGTCACCGCGCCAGTATGCGCCAGCTATTTTATTTATTTTAAAGCTCCCAACTTCTATCTCGCTTGTATTATTTATGTGCGGCCCCTCGCATAAGTCTACAAATTCTCCTGTAGTATAGACTGTTAGTTTTGCTTTTGTATTCTCACTTTCTCCACTTTTGTTTTCATTTTTTAAGATACCATCTATAATTTCTATTTTGTATTTATTATCTTTAAACTTCTCACGCGCATCAGTTTCAGATATTTCACTACAGACAAAGTCTAACTTTTTATTTATAGAGCTTATCATGTCTCTTTCTATTTTTTTAATATCTTCAGCGTCAAATTTCCCCTTTTCTGTTTTAGAAAAGTCTATATCATAGTAGAATCCATTATCAATAACTGGACCAATAGTCGCGAGCGCACCAGAGTAATTTTTTTCTATAGCCATCATAAGTAGGTGGGCGAGAGAGTGTCTTTTGTTGAAAAGGGGTATTTTGCCAATTAGTGTTTCGTTTTGCATATTTATTATATTGTTGCTTTTTATTATAGCATATTTTTTATTTTCACATATAATTATTTTCATAAAAACAAAATATTTAACTCTTAAAATCTCTTGACTT
Organism: bacterium; assembly: GCA_043765155.1. Taxonomy (GTDB): domain Bacteria; phylum Patescibacteriota; class Minisyncoccia; order Phycocordibacterales; family UBA5272; genus JAUPVO01. The sequence goes on from JAYUJP010000022.1 coordinate 70,472, forward strand.
TTATTTTGTTTCCTGTAATATATATAATGCACATATAAAATATGAACAATACCACACACACAAAATTTGTCGATGAGAGTAACAAGAATTCTTTTAAGACACTCTTAATAATGGCAGGACTTTCGGGGTTTATAATTGCTGTCGGGTTCCTGATAGCAACTACTACTGGTAATTCGTCTTATATCACTTACGCGCTTATATTCGCCGTAGGGCAGAACCTGGTCTCATATTTTATCGGACCCAAAATAGCCCTCTCAACTAGTGGCGCAGTACTTGCTGACGCTGAAAAATATTCTGATTTACATAATATAGTAGAAAGTATATCGGTAGAGGCAGGTATAAAAAAGCCGGACGTATACATAATCAATGACCCAGCTCCAAACGCTTTTGCTACAGGGCGAGGTAGATCTAGCTCGTCAGTAGCCGTTACCACTGGACTTATGGCTATGCTTGATCGTGGTGAGCTGGAGGGGGTAATAGCTCACGAAGTTACTCATATTAAAAATAGAGACATACTCGTTATGACTGCGGTAGTGACCATGTCAGCTATACTTTCAACTATTGCCAATATGGCGATGTTCGCTTCAGCTGGACGTGACAGAGAGGGGGGCAATAATATTATATTTATGGTTATAGGACTAGCTGGTAGTATAGTGTTACCTTTTGCTATGATGCTAATCCAGATGAGCATAAGTAGGAAAAGAGAATTCATGGCTGACGCTGGAGGAGCAATATTATCAAAGCACCCCGAGGCACTCGCTAGCGCATTACAAAAGATTGGCGGATTTAGGCAGCCGCTACAGCTAGCTAGTCCAGCTACAGCTCACATGTATATATCTTGCCCATTTGGAGGAAAAGAAGGTCAGACCTTTTGGCAAAAATTATTTCTAACTCATCCACCTATTGAGGAAAGGGTGCAGGCACTGGTGGGATAAGATAGAAACTTAAACAACAAAAATTCACTTAATAAAAAGTGGGTTTTTGTTTTAGTGGGTAAAAAGTAATTTTGATAAGTAGACATAAAATACTTGACAAAATATTATAAACATGATATATTATATACATGTTTATACGACCTGTATAAACTAATTAGTTACTTAAAAATGACTAGTTACTTGAACCTTTACAATTTACTTTTATTTGGAGTTAAGCATGAGCAATCAATCAAATGGAAAACTACCTTGCTATGGCATCACAGCTAGGGCTCTCCAGATCCTAACAGGATCAAAAGAGCTAGAACACGCGATTAACCCCGCGTGGTTCAACTGGACACATGACGGGGTTAGCCGCCTGACTATTGTCAACGCAGAGAATGCTGGCCGTTGGTGCAAAAACAGTGTTGCAGCTGGATATGACTGTGTTTATGTAGGTTCAATTGATGACGATTTTTGTATTGATGACTTGGATGACCT
>JAYUJP010000023.1:0-2466 GCA_043765155.1 bacterium
CCCACTACTGCAGCGATAGCTGCAATACGTGTTGTTGTTGTCATATTTTGTTATGATAATAAAATTTAAATTTTATTATACTGCTGCCGTTTTAATGGCTCACAGTCGTTATGATTTCAGACGGCGACTCGACATCGCCTAGTCATAACAGTAGGGTTAATAATTAGATCACTAATATAATCACTGAGACACTGTATACGAATATATAGTGTTAGGTTCATGACATATCATTGTCATAACCTCGCTCGGCAGTTTTACGTTAGCTTATAATCTAATAATAATTTGTTATTAAATTGTTCTGCGCTATTGATTTGTCAATGTTCTAACTATTTTAAGGATTAACTAGTTCTAGCTTGTCTATATTTATAAGGCTTAAAAGCTATATATAAGTAGAAAGGCCAAAACTAACTGCCTTACAACATATTATACCTTTTTCACAGATAAATGCAAGTGATTACGCCTATCTGCTATGTGGATAAAGTTGATACATTATATAACAGTTAACGTAGTAAAGTGTGACAGATAAGGCATAAAGGGGCGACAAAGGCCTCACCGAAGGTGAGGCCTTTGTCATTTTATAACAGATACGTATTAAGTGTATCTATAATTAGCGCTGTATTAAGCGAGCTTATACTTGCTCCATCTCTTTTCACCTACACGCTCTATCACGTTATCGTCCAGCATGCTGTTAAGTTCACGCTGTATGGTCTTTTCGCTGCAGCCTAGGACCTTTTCAGATATATCCTTAATTGTTATAGGTGTGCTACTAAGTAGTCTCAGTATCTCATTTCTGCGACTATCTTGTCTTTTGTTAATAGAATCTGAGGCGGTGACTATGTCTCTTATATTTCTAGTCAGTACAGTGTCTAACTTTTTAAAATCAAAATCCGTGTGCTTTTTAGCTTCTAAGTTTTGAGTGTCTTTTGTGTTTTTGATTTCTTTTTTACTACTATCTTTTGCGCTGTCTTTTGTACTGTCTTTTGCCTGAGCTCTCTGTATGTCTTTTATATTATTAATAGCTAATACTTTTATTTTGTTTTCACTTTTACTATACTCATTTTTGTCTTTTACACTTCTATCTTCTCTTCTCTCTTCTTGATTTATATTTTTAGACATGTCCGTATTATGAGGACCATGTATAATTTTAAAATCTTCTAACTCCTCTACTTCTTCTAATTTTAGATCTATGTCTCTTATATTATTTGTAGCATCGCTCGTATCTTGTGTATCATCCGCGGCCCCTCTTGTCTCTAATATTTCAAATGCTGATATGACTGTACTATAGGCTATTATCAGCGACATGTGATTATCGTCTGAGATAATACCTTTGAGCTTGAGCGCATTAATATAGAACACTATGGCTTGTAAGTTGTCCTTTATTTTGGTCTTATCATTATAAAAATTATTGGCTGCCTCATAGACAACAGCCTCGGTCTTGCCTATTAGTATCTTGAGGCTTTTGTCAAAAATATTTGCGTCCCTGTTTTCATTTTTAAAATTATTATTGAGACTACTTGTTAGTAGCAGTACAGCACTGAGTATATTTTCTGTCTTTTCTGCTCTGACACTAGCCACCCGAATATTGGCCATATTGTCTGTTACTTTTGGGTGCGAGATGTCTTGTATATTTTGTGTGTTTTTCATATTTGTATTTTATACTATTTTTTGTCCTATTGCAAATTATAAGGGACATTTATTATGAGTACTACTCGCTTGTTTTTGTGCTTTGTGTCCTTTATATATTTTATAAAAGACATATGAGTGTTTGCGCTCTGTTTTCAAATATTTATAAGGGACATGGGCGTTTTCCACCATATATTATTACCTTTTACAGGATACTGATAATTTTTGTGCTATAATAATATGTAAATCAACACCCACACTAATACATGCGCAAAAAAGAAATACAACATTTTAATACCGAGATATTACTCGGGACTATATCTATAGTCTTGTTTATAATCGCAGCTATATTAATGTCATCTATATTTGATATTGGCGGAGCTGGTAGCAATACCCTATTATCTGGACTTAAAAATACCATAGGTGTATTTGTATATGTGACACCACTTGTACTACTCTACTCAGCCTTTACTCTTTGGTCAGGTAAAAGCTTTCGAGTACGCCCTACTCTTGCCCTCGGACTATTGGTATCTTTGGCTAGTCTACTTGGTATGCTTAGCATTGTGGATACTAAGCTTGCCGGTACTCTGGGCTATCTTGTATCCGCGCCGCTAATAATTGCTATCGGGGCATTGCCGGCTATGCTAGCTATGCTAGGTGGTATATATGTAGGAGCTATGATAATAACCGGGGAGAAAAATATATTTGCTCCGCTACTCCGATTTTTAAATATTGATCTATCTAGAAATAAAAATGATGGCGACGAGCAAAATGAGGACGACGAGGAATCTGTACAAGATAACAGTAGCAAACAAAATATATTTGCTCGTAGTTTTGGATTTG
>JAYUJP010000024.1:0-6454 GCA_043765155.1 bacterium
GATACAAAATTTGTATTAAAAATAAAAGACGTTGACGGTAAAGATAGAGTAATGACTCCAAATGATTTTAGAAAAGCGAGTGAGGGTGAGAATCTTATGGGGATAATAAACCCATTTGAGCACCTTTTTAGACACGGTAAAAGCATAGCAGCAAAAGTCAAAGAAAACAAATGGTTTCAGGGATACCCTCATAGTGAGGAAGGAGAAATACAAAAAATTAAAAATGTTATAGGCGCCCTTGAGATATTTGAAGCAAAGCTAAGAGATCCAAAATTTGTAGGCGCACCTAATGGACTGCTATACAGAATGAAGCAAGCCGACATTGACTCAAGTGGACAAATAGCAAAAGAGTTAGATGCCCAGGGTATAACAAGTTCCGTTAGAGTAAAGTTTTTGAAAGTTATGAATATTAATGAGCTAAAAGACCCTTTTGCAAAAGAGATAATTGATGCTGTAAACGGAGATAAGATAAAAAAGGAATTATTAAAAAGAAGAGGACTATCTGAGAACGATATAAACCTACTTATGGCCAATATGCATAAGCTCAATAATGGGACTCAGTATGAACTAGGTAAATTACTTGGTATAGTACAACTTAAAAAAGAAAAAGGGCATGGCCTTATAGATCAGCTACAAAGGTCTATAGAAGATAGATCTTATGCATATAAAGCTGGCAAATTAATATTAAAAAAGATGGGATATAAAAATTACTGGGCCAGAAATAATGCTGACCCTGTTGATGAAGTTACACGTCACAGTATAGATAATATTATAAACAAGCTTAGACATTCTGATAAAGATGGAGCAATAAGAGGGACTATTGTAAAAGGGCAGGAGACTCCTTATGATATAAAAAATTATGATGAAAGTGACCACAAAAATAATATAGATAGCGCGCCAGACTTATCAGAAGCTGTACAAAATAAACCAGTATCTAAAAACTTAATTAAAAGATTTAATTGGCCAACATTTGGTGCACTTGTCGCTGGATTGGTTATGACTATTACAGTCCATCAAAGCGGTAAAAATTCTGGGTTAGAAGAGGGTTATAACCAAGGTATGACTCAAGGAGTGACAGCTCAAAAAGCTGTAGGTCAAGTGGCTATAAACGAGTTAAATAGTAAAAAGAATCTAGAAATAGAAAAACTAAAAGCTGACCTAGATAAATCTATTAAGAGTGGCGAAGCCTTGGTTTTAGATAAACCTGCGCAAAATATTAATGCAAAAGTAGAAGAAATATCAAAACAAAATATTGTAACTACAGCTCCAGTACCTAGCCCAGAAATAAAGCCTGAACAAGTCAAAAAAGTTAAGACTGTAATATCTAAAAATACACAAGAAGCAATGAGTGACCCTAAAGTAAAATTACTTTCTATCACTTATAAAACTAATGGTGAGATCAGGACTTTTGTTACTACGGTAAAAGAGTTAAAAGATTCAAAGTATCTAGAAAATAGACTCAAGAATTATATGCCAAATCTTATGAATGGTATAGAAAGTGGTAAGTATCAAGTCACTTATAAAAATTAAAAATATTAAGTAACTAAGTTATAAAATAAACTTAAAAAATTAAAATTTAAAAATAAAACACAAAATAAAAATATGAAATTATTTAAAATAGATGAATATAAACTTTATGAAAAATACTTTGAGAACATGAAAGTCTCAGAATTCTTTGCCCTTGATCATATACCTGAAAATGTTGAGCCTGAACATATGAGAAATATGGCAGATTTTTTAAAAGCTGAAAAGAAATACTTTTCCGATAATAAGTTAGGAGCTGGACATACAATTAACCAAGAAAAATATGAGGAGGAGATGTCCGAAGCAAATACTGGCTATTCGGCTACAGACGATATGCTACGTGATGACGCCGAAGAGGAGTATCAAGAGGCAGAAGAGAGTTATGAGGGGTCAGACGAGGAGGAATTTGAAAATATGACTATATCACAGGTGGTTATTAGAAAAATGATAGAGGATGGTGAGATAGATATGGACGATATGCTAGAAAGCCTAGATAAGTAATAAAAAGTTTTTAGGTTAATTTTTTAAAAAGAAAAGATAATAATTTATGTTATAATGTTTTGATGTTAGAAAGTGTAACTTTCTTTATGTGATATTTTAATAAAAGTAAAAATGAAATCTAATCTAAACCTAAAACAACAAGAAGCGGCCGAGTATATAAATGGTCCGCTACTTATACTAGCTGGTGCTGGCGCTGGCAAGACTAAGACTATTGTAGAGCGTGTAATAGAAATAGTGCGGTCCGGAGTGGATCCTGCTAATATACTTTGTGTGACATTTACCAATAAGGCCGCAGCCGAGATGCGTGAGCGTATACTGCACAGGTTAAAAGAGGAGAAAATGATAGAGGACTTTGTCGATACCAGTAATGGATTTAATAGCTTTAGATCAGCCCAATTTTTGCCGACTATCAAGACCTTTCACTCGCTTGGACTTTTTATCTTAAAGCGTGAACATGAGGCGGCGGGACTACTTAAAAATTTTGTCATACTCGACAGTGATGACAGCCGCGCCGTGGTTAAGGATTATCTTAATAGTATAGACGTAGATACCAAGATATATGAGCCCAGTAAAATTAGAAATGCCATATCACGCGAAAAGGGTGACTTTAAAAATGTACGAGAATTGCGAGAGAAAGTGGCTAATTATAGTATGGAGATAACCTGTAACGCCTGGGAACATTATGAGAACAAGCTACGCGAAATGGGGGCCGTAGATTTTGACGACCTCATAATACGGGTAGTGCATCTTCTCAAAAATAATCCGGATATTAAGAAAAAGTATCAGAACTTTTTTAAGTATATACATGTTGACGAGTATCAGGATACCAATAACTCGCAGTATGAGCTGACAAGCTTACTTGTTAATCCTGATACCAAAAATATATGCGTAGTGGGTGACACAGATCAGAATATTTATAGCTGGCGCGGAGCTAATCTTAAAAATATTATGAATTTTGAAAATGACTACAAAAATTCAAAAGTAGTTTTACTCGAAGAGAATTACAGATCAACCCAAAATATACTGGCGCTGGCTAATGCCTCTATTAAAAAAAATACAATTAGAAAAGATAAAAACTTATTTACGGTTCAAGGTGACGGAGAAAAGATAATTGTACTGCCAACTTTTGATGGAGACAGTGAGGCTGAATGTGTAGCTCTCAAATGCGCCGAGCTGATAGCCGAGAAAAATGTAGACCCGAGTGACATCGCTATATTATATAGGACCAATTTTCAGTCGCGCGTACTCGAGGAGAAGATGCTGACTCATGATGTGCCCTATACCGTACTCGGTGTTAGATTCTTTGAACGTAAGGAGGTACGGGATATTATGTCGTATCTAAAAGTCACTCTGAACCCTAGTTCGCAGCCCGATCTAAAGCGAGTATTTGAGACTCCAAAAAGAGGTATAGGCAAGGCTACCATCGCAAAAGTTTTCGCAGGAGAAATATTAACCGGCGCTGCTGCGACAAAAGTGAGGGCGGTGTATGAATTTTTAGATAAGATAAGAGGGCAGATAGACTCAGAAAATTCTGAGATACACGAAGTCCTAACTTATATTCTTGTCGAGTCAGGTATAGAGGCTGAGCTAAAAGATGATGGTGATGACGGCATGCTGCGCCTGGCTAATATTAGTGAGCTTATCACACTGGCTGAGAATTTTACTAGGGAGAGGGTTGGCGGTGACTTTGACGCCTGTATAGAAAAATTAATGGAGATAACCTCGCTAAGTAGTGATCAAGATGATGATAAAAAGGAGAGTGTCGGGGTACGCCTTATGACTGTGCACGCTTCTAAGGGGCTAGAGTTTGAGTATGTATTTATAGTAGGACTAGAAGAAGACCTTTTCCCAGCCAAGAATTTTTCTGGCAAAAAGAGAAGCAAAGAGGAAGAGGAAGAGGAGAGGAGATTATTTTATGTAGCCGTCACTCGTGCCCGTAAGAAATTATATCTTAGCTACGCCGAGATGCGTACGATATTTGGCCAGCGTAATATAGCAGCCCCAAGTCAATTCCTGTCGGACCTTGACGGGGATATATATGAGTGGGAAGACATATATTATAAGCAGCATAGTGGTTATGGGGTAGGAAAAGTTGTGTATATATAGATATCATGTAATTTATATTATGTTATAATATAAACATGAATCAAGATGACAACATAGCAAATAGTGCAAGTTCTAATTTAGAAAATATATCCAAACAGAAAGCCTATATCACAATCTTTGTTTTTTTGTTTTGCTTGCTTGGTATAGTTTTTGTGTTATCTAAATATTTTAACTTAAAAGATATATTGCCTACCAGCGCAACCAATAATAGCAACAATATTAATAGCAAAGTCACACTAGATAACCTAGTTGATATAGATAGCTATACTAATATTAAAAATAGCGCTAATGATGATGATGGTGATGGTGTTCCAAACTGGAAAGAGGTTGCTCAGAATACAGATCCTTATGATGTGGAGTCTTTTAAGTCTGAAGTATATGATAAAAATTATTTAGAGCCTGCCCTAAATAAAGACTCAAATTTTACGAGCATAATCTCAAGAGATGTATATTTGGCAAGTAAGTATACAAAGCAAGATAAGAATATAAGTCCAGACATAGTTGCTTCGGCCGCTTACGCTAATCTTGAAGAATTATTGCTACCCCAGAGAGTACAGCCGAAAACAGTAGCCACTAAGTTCACAGATAAAAATTTAAATGATTACGGTATTATAATGTCTTTATTTTTTAGCGCGGTATCGTCAAGTGACCTGGTTGAGTTGCGTGAAGTAAAATCAAATAATGATTTTGTAGGTACAAAAATTTTCTATAAGAAGATGACAGAAGTTTGTAGTCTTGCAAAAGATTTGCAAGATATTCCTAACACTTTTTCTGATTTACATTCTAGTTTTATATATAATTGCGAATCATACAGAAATGTGCTTAGTGCTATATCAGGTGGGATAAGTGATTCGGTTAAGCTCGCAACAGCCCTCTCTATGCATCAAAAAATAATTGCTAGTACAGCTAAAAATTTAGATGATTATACGTCTAAATTTTTAAATGATAGTAAAGTTACTTTTGATATAAAAAAATACCCATCAACTCAGATATATTATTTGAAAAAATAATAATATAAACATAATAATTTATTTTAAATATATGATAAAAATTTTAAGAAATAAAGGTACAGAAAAAACAAAACCCCCACTAAGCTTTAGAAAGTTAATAGCCTCTATATTTTTAGTGTGTATGTTATTTTCAAGTTCGCAAAAAAGCTACGCCTATCTTGGTGTATTTGACTTTAATATACAAGATATACCTAATGTATTAGCTACGCAAGGAAACTATCTAACCAGTGTTCAGAATACTTTATTTAGCAGCTATCAATACTTTAAAGAATATGTGGGAGATTATCTAGCGAAGATTATAGCAAGGCAAATGATAGCGCAGATTGAGAGAGAGTCTATAAACTGGATTAATACAGGGTTTAAAGGTAAGCCTCTTTTTATACAAAATCCAAATCAATTTTTTAAAAATATAGCTATAGATGAACTATCTTTGGTTAAAAATGACATTCTTAATCAGGTCTCAAGTACTGTAAATGGTTTTTCTTCTGAACTTAGTAAAGCTAATAAAGAAGTAGCTAAGTATGTAATACTTGGTATAGCTAATGAGGCAAGTAATTCAAAAAAGCAATTATATTCTACGACGGGTAAGCTTATATGCGATAACTTAAAAACAGAGATAAATTCTATAGTCAATAGAAATAGTAAAGATTTTCAATACGCTACAGCTAAATACGTTGAAACTTGTACGGTTAATTCTGGAGGAGAGTATAAAAATGCAAAAATACAAGATTGTGCTTCTGACTTTTCTTGTTCAGGATGGGCTGGCATAACAGCTATAACACAGAATTTTGATACTAATACAGATGCTGCCAGAGCCTCTTTTGCTATAGCTAGTACAAGAGCTAAGATAGAGGCAGGTAAGGAAGAAAAGAAAGATGAGATTAGAACTAGTGGCGGTTATCTTAATCAAAAAAAATGTCTACAAGAAAAAACAGTAGGGTCTCGAGTTATATGTATAAAAGAAGAAACTGTTAATCTTGGTAAGTCTGCCGAGACAGCTGCAGACCAGATACTTAGAACTCCAACCCAAGAAAATATTGGTGCTGATGAGCTTAACGAGGCATTTGTTAACATAGGCAATGCGCTTATAAGTAAAATAATAAATACTGGACTAGGATATGTGTCAGGTGCTGTAGATCGGGCTTCTAGTCAAATAGATACAGCGCTAGCCGATCTTAATAGCGGTATAGATGGACAGATAGATAGAGTTAATAACACGTCTAGTGTCAACAACAATAACAGTAATAACAACAATAACAATAACAATAACAACAATAACAATAACAATAACAACAATAACAATAACAATAACA
>JAYUJP010000025.1:0-6211 GCA_043765155.1 bacterium
AGAAAAATTTCCCTTTTGATGATTTTATTTACTCTCCTAAAAAAAGTGAGGTGGTTAACCCAGAAGAAATGTTGAAGCAAATATTTGCTCATTACGGTCTAAATTGTAAGTTTACCCTTACCGCAGTAGATGAATTGGGTAAAATTGCAAATGGTAGTAGTGTCGCTGCAAATATAGAGGTACCGTTAAAAATACCAGATCCAGACTCTAACGAGTTCAGGTTTTTTATTTTTAGGGTTAACTTGCTCCGGTCTAATTTAACTATTGGGCCGGAGACACTTTCTTTGATTCTTGGTCATGAAGTAGCTCACGCCTATCTACATTCTTACAGAGTAAGTGGATTTGAAACGGAGCTAATGACTGACATATGTGCTGTATATGCCGGCTTTGCTCCAGCATATGCTTTGCATAATAAGATAAATGAGGTGAATCTAAAGCAAGCGGGAGGAGCTTTTTTCAGTGAGCAACTAAAAAATGCTACCACTGGTGGCAGTGAATACATGTCTCGCTGGGAATTTTGGTTCGTAGAAAAGTTTCTACTTATCTCACGCACTAAGAAGCAAGTGAAATCAATTCTGAAAATCTTTAACAGTTAAACAAGGAGAATCATATGGGACTCATAGCGAAATACTGGCAACCAATTTTATTGGTAGCTTTTATTGTGGCAGTTTTAATTTGGAATGAACTCAATAAAAGAGGTGGGAAATGAATGACAAAGGTTCTATAGGATTTAGAGACAAAGTTGACAAATTTATGTCTCGAACCCAAAAAACCCTGGAGATTGGAAAAGCTTCATTTGGGGAAAAACATACTGAAAAGCGAAAATGGTGGGTGATTTGCATATACATTTTACTAACAATACTTGTACTGCTAGTAATTGAGTATTATGTCATCTTTGCTACTGTCCAAAATTTTGTATCCTCAATGGCAGGGAGCTATCATTGGATGCTTGGTTGGGGGTCAGGTTTATTCTCTTTTATTGTTGCTGCAATACTGGCAAAGCCAATATATGTAGCATTAGGAAGAGCTTTTACTTGGAAGTTAAGATATATAGACTATTTTATTCTTGGGTCTTGTCTCACCTTGATTGCAGGATCTGGCTATCTTAACAGGAATGTGTTTTTTGCAAAAGGAGTGCCTCCAAAAGAGATATGTGCTGCGCTGCTTCCGGGTGACGCTCCTACAGTTAAAGGTCTTGGCTTGGGTGCTAATGAGGGCCTAACATGTCTGCAATTAACCCCAAAAGAAGCGGCTCTTGCTGTTGCAATAGATAGATCAAAACCATTCCCCAAAGAAATTATTCCTAACACCATGTCAGAACTAGAATTACTCGAGCTTTATAAAGGCGGGGCTGTTGCCATCTATATTGGTAAAGAAAAATTGTCTGAAGAAAAGATAGCAGTCAAAATATACGATGGTCCCGGGTTTAACCCGAGACGTCTTGGTATATTGATGCCAATAACCGAGGATGAGTTAATCTCTTATAAAGCAGCCCAAAGAGCAATAATTCTCCAAAGAGAGAATGTCGTAAGGTTACAGAAAGAAGAAGAAGCTAGAGCTGCTGCTGAACTTGCTGAAAGGCAAAGGAAGGCGGCAGAAGCTGAAGCCGCGAGACTTCGTCAAGAACGATTAGCTACTGAAGAAGCTGAGCGTAGAAAGGTTGAAGTTGAGACTAGGGCCATAGACGAAAAGATAAGGCAAGAAGCACAGATTGCGAAGAAACGAAGCGATTGGTGGTGGACACTTCTTGCAATCTTAGCGATTGGGTTAGTTGCTACTGTATTATTCTTCCCCCTTGGAATTCTATTTGTCATATTTCTGTTACTGCATATATCAACTTTTTGAAAGGTTTCCCGCCCCGCTACGCGGGGCGCTCACAAAGTCATAACCTATAAATTACTAAAATCACCCGAGGCAAAACTCTAAAGTGGAATAGTATTTATAAGTTATGGCTTTTTATTTTGCTAAAATGAAAAATTATTCTCTATTTTTTTATTTTATATATATAAAAGCGAGAACTTAACTACTTGACAAATAATATTAACTGGTGTATTATATTAATGTCACTATTGACATAAGCAGTAAGTTGTTCTTTAAACAAACTGGAGTTCTATCATGTTTTATGTTTACTTCTCAGCAGCTCTTGCTGTATCCCTCTCGGCAATCTGTGCAATCAGTGCTTTGTCGAAAAAAATGAAAAGCACAGATCCAGTTATGACTGGGCATGCCCAAACTTTTTTTAAAGCCGGTGCAAAAGGCTGGGCAAAAGATCTGTAATGCTAAGTTCAACCTCATGCGGGTGACTAATTTATTAGTCACCCGTTTTTTATTTTGTAAAATTTAAAATAAAATTACATATAATACAAAACTAAAAAGTAAAATAAGCACACCCTCTTTCTGTGCTATAATATTCAGATGTAAGATTATATAAAAGAAGCTAGAACAAATTACAAAAATTTAGGAAAAGTTTTCTGTCCATATCTTAAAAGTGAAATAAACTTTACCTCTTCTGGATTTAAACATTTACTGTGGAAGTCAAATCAAAAACCAAGAACAGAATCTGTTATAAGAGAAAGAATAGCTTCGCTTTCTTTTGTATCAGAGATACTAGCAAAGTCTGGGACATTGCAAGAATATGAGAAAAAGGAAAACAGAGATTTTTACTGCTTTATAGCAATACATCTAAATAAAAAGTATAAGATAGTCGTAGCAAAATATAATAATGATAAGTTTAAATTTGTGAGCGTTATACCAAAATGGAAAACAGGTAAAAGGGACAATAAGCAAGATGAGCAGGAATAAAAATACCACTCTTGCGAGTAGTATCTTTATTATGCTTGTTCTCAGCTTGAAGCCGACGCTAGAGTATAACCTCCACAAGCATGCTACTATTATATATAACTCTAGATTTAAAGTCAAGCAGAAAAGCCCCTGAATCTATCTTTAAATACAACCTCACACCAAAATATCTACTACAAAAATATAAGTAAAAATATGAATACCAAAAAACACCTAATTCAAAAATCAAAGCATATATATAGATATACAAAAAATAGAATTATTTATACTTTTGCAAGTCTCTTAAATACTTCTTATAGTAAAAGCTCTAAATACAGCTTAACTCACCCCTTGACAAAAATATTAAGAGGTAGTATAGTATATACATGCTTAAGAGATGTCAAGAGTAGCCTTCAAAGGATAGTCAAAACATTTATAAAGCAAGTATTCCCTGCTCTTTCACAAACTAAGGCCGTCATGGGCCGCTCAACCATAAAGGAGAAAACCATGAAAAAAGTTAATACGGTCGCAAGACCATTCTATGAATTCACCCTGCTCGGCTCGCTCGCTTGGCTGCTGGTAGTGGGGGCATTAGTTGCTCTCACCGCCTGCGGCGGAGGTGGTGGCGGAGGTGCAGTTGGCGGCGGCGGAGCTGTTGCTCCTGTCACCCCAACGGTACCGGTTGTCACTCCGACAATACCGGTGGTGACACCCGTCACCTACCAAGTCATCTGCCCTAACACCAACCCGGTGGTAACGGCTACGAGCTTGCTCAATGCAACTGACTATACAGTCTGCCCAGTTGTTGTGCCTCCGGTTACAACTTGGGGTAGCGTCACCGCTGCTGTTACGCCAGTAGCAATGAATGTAAAAACATTTATCGCAAACAGCACTAACAATGGCTCAGGCGTGGGACAGATCGCAGCCACTTGTACCGATGTGACTAGTCAGTGCTATCTAAATGCGCTCACAGCCGGCGTCGTCAAGCGGATCTCGACTAGTGCCCTCATGACTGGTGGCAGTATCAACCCAACTGCACCGGTAGAGTTCCACTATTACAAGATTCAAGTTGGGTCAATCTTGGCTAGCTGCACTAAGCCAGTTTACGTAACTGATGGAGTAGGTGTTTTTGATAGCTCAACTACCACAGGCTGCTCAACGAGCGACAATGACTGGGTGCGTGGTACAAATCAAGGAATTGAGCGCCATGATCCTGTATCTGATCTTTGTTCTGCATTAATTTGGGTGCTTAGCCCGATTCAAAGTTGGGCAGGACAGCCTAGTGCCGTGTGTGCTCCGTAAGTTTGCTTCGTAAATAATCTGCACTCTGTAGATTATATATCCCTTCTAATTTTTAAGATTAGAAGGGACTTTTTATTTTGCAAAATGTATAGCTTGATTTTAATATATACTTTTCCACAACACTTTTAATTATTTGACAAATAGACAGTATGTGTCTGCTATAATATAGATATATGCAATTACCCAAAATTTTTACTCGCTCTATTTTGCTTCTAATCTTATCAACCATTTTATCAGTTAATATCGCTTCTGCTAAGGATGTCTGTGCAGGTGAATCCATCACTCTGGACTGGTCATCGGCTAATGTATCTTATTGTAGCCCACCTAAAATTTTAGCACCAAACGATTATACTTCCATAAGTTTACCGGTTACTCCTAATACCCCCCAATCTCAAACATTCACCGCGGGTAATGCAGGTGGAATATTCTCACTCAGCTGTGTGGCTGCAAATGGTGCATCAATGTCAGGTAGTGACACCCTCACCATCAAGGCGGCTAACGCTTGCTGTATACCTGGAGGGTTACTTTGTCCTAATTATTGCCCATTTCCAAAAGTTTGGGTTGACAACGGTACACTAGCTGGTAGTTGTAAAGATGCTTTATCTGCGACTATAACCGCAGCTGTTACCCCCGCTACAATAATAAGTAGTAATACTGTTAACGTAGCTGGTACACACAGTTGCTCTTATCCTAGTAACAGATATATTATATCAAGGCCAGGATATCCAAGTGTCGCCAGTGGTAATCTAAATCCTATTCCTACTAATGCTAATATGCCTCCTTCGACTGGGTCATTTACAGACCCTAATGCTATAGCGCTAACTAGCCTGGATCAAGATATAACATACACTGTCACATGTTATATGGGCGCTCAGCAGGTTAATACTACGAGCGTAACAGTAAAAGTAAAAGCCAAAATATACATAAATGTAACTCAGAATCCTATTATACCAACAGGCTCAAATGCTATTATCAAGTGGATAAGTAATGGAAATAATTGTGATGTATATAACAGGGACACAGTTAGGGCCATAATAGGCAATAGCCGACTATCTTCAAATGGTACCGGCGTATATAATCACTCATATACTCTTCTAAGCTCCGCTAATACATACTTAAATACTAGCGGAATATATGGATATGACATAGTATGTGGTGACAGCGCAGATAATACTAGGCCGCTACAGACTGCTCCGGCACTAGTGACTGTGTATAAGCCAACCAAAGCTACCGGGACTGACAATAATAACGGCTCTGCTACATTAACCTGTACAGCTGATTGGACAAGTATGGTACTTAGAAATGATGATACGGGATTACCGGTATCTGGCTTCTCATTTACAAATACAGCGCGCGGAGTTAACAAGACTGTTAACTATGCAGGCTTAACCTCAACTCCTAATGTGACATTAATATGTAGTAATGAGTATCAGAGTGATACTGACTCAATACCTAAAAATGCCCTCACTCTTAGCGGCTCAGTTATTGGTAATATTGGGGGCGCAGTAATATCTAAGACCGTGACTAACCCTGTCTCACCAGATACAACAAAAGAAGAGACTATAGATGTGACCAGTAATAATGGCTACTTTTCAAATATAAACTATGAGGTATCTGGGGCAACTAGTCAGTCGGTAGAATTTGCCGACACTTTGACTGGCACCCTATCTACAGCTGGAGCAACACTAAGGCTTAATAGCGGGACAGAGACTAGGAATATAAGTAACTTTGGACCATACTTAGCAGGGGCTAAGATAAAAATAACAGCAAGTAAAAGTGGAGTGACCAAAATATTAAATATTAACCTAAATAGTACATTAGAACCTATAATTGGACCTGTAGATGTAAAATGGACTGATACCACTGCTAATATTATATTTACTTGTGAGAACTCTACTGCTTACTCTGTAAGAGATACAGCTGGAAACATACTGGCTAGTGGTGATATACCAACTCAGTACTCAGGTAGCTTTAAATATACTATGTTAGCTGGCGAGACTACCAAGAATCTTACTCTAACTTGTGATACTGCTACCAAGCCTATTAACCTCATTAACCCAACTCTAGCAGCGGCGACATTTCAGTCACTTATGATATACCCTGCTGAGCAGGTCTGCGGTGGTGGTGATGT
>JAYUJP010000026.1:0-2331 GCA_043765155.1 bacterium
AAGAGCATATGACCCAAGCGGCATAAACTTGCAATACGGAGACAACCCACAACCTGCTAAGATCCAGGAAGTGCCGCACACGTCGTATCGCAACACCACGCCGGTGTCATGCGATACTCTGAAAGCCAATAGGCTAACAGAGAATGGACACGATAATGCGAAGAGGAGGGATATGATCCTTAAAGTGCTCAAGACAGAAGACTTATTGACACTAGTGAACGGCAAGCGAACAAAGCCATATGCCACTCACGAGAATCCATCAGGTTACTCACCGAGGTCAATAACATACGACAGCGGAGTTGAACTAATCCTGTCAGCAGATGATGTATATCTGTATAATCACGATACAGCAAGACTGTATATGGCCATAAATGTGGCAACAGCTGAGAACCTACAGTTTTTATTCCCAGAATCAACATTGATTGGGGATGGTGTCCAACTATGGAAGTCAATCTTGGGAAAGTTATTTGGAACAACCTACAAGGATATGCTGGAGGCATCAGACAAACTCCGGAAGTGGACTATAGATCCAAGTAAGCACCTTCAATCAGATATTCATAACTTACTTATCCTTGTGCAGAGAGTGAATGAGATATCAGACAACGCATTTCCACAAGAATCTATATTAGCAATTCTTTATGAGGCAATAAGTAAGGATCCTAGAGAGGAATTGCGTATGATTGCAACTTACTCATCGTGGAATAAGCAACCTCTGGAACTATTACTAACTTCCCTGAATGAATCTCATGGAGCACATCCATATATTTCACGAAATGTGAAAATGCATGAGTTCAAGTCTGATGTTATACATTATTGCAACAATTTCCAAGAGGGGAAATGCAAGTTTGGGGAGAAATGCAAATACAAACATGAAATAAATCCGAATTATAAGAAGGAAGAAATTTTAATTAACAATAAAAATAAAAACAATGTATATAATAAAAACAACAATAATGGTAAGCCGCAGGTTAAGAGAAATTCAAACAGCAACAATTATAAAGGGTCTAATAATTATAGTAACTCTCAGAACCGTTCTAAGGCTAATATTGGACAACCGCCTAAGTACTCGAATCCAAATTCTATTCCATTGAGAAATTTTAATAATGGAGATTCAGCCAACCAGTATTCAAATAATAATAATTCCAATTGGTTATTTTCTAAGAATGTTGCTAATACTAATAATAATCCAAGAATGTATATATTTACAGCGAGATATGGATCTATTAAACGCCCAGATTTGGATGATTTTAGTAACGACCCAGATATATTTGAATGGCAATACTTAAACCGCAAAAATGATAATGATAATGAAGATTTCAAGTTCTATTCAACTGACAACACCCAATCAGACATTCTTATCCATGATTTCCTGGTAAATAATGTTAAAGGTAAAATTAATTATAATGCTGATCAATTTTTAATACGTGCTAGCTATGGGTATGCTAATACTTCAGGGAACTTTTCAGTAAATTATATTGTGAACATATTGGGGTGGAATAAATCAGTAATGAAGGAGATAGAACCATTTTCTGAGGTATTTAAAACGAAAAATGATATATTTATGAATCTTATTTATAGACTTGGTAAGATGTGGTTAAAGTCATATGTGCAATTACCTCATTCATCATCTTATGTTCCTGGCTGCGACGTTACAAAATTTGATGATGATGCTTTCATGAACTTTGCACCTGACATGAAGAAATATAACTTACCTGATTCTGGTGGTTCATATTTGTCAAGATTCAATAATGATACATCTCACATAATACTCACAATGGCAATTGAAAAGATCGTAAATTATAAATCAATTTACCTTACAGTAATCCTATTTGATTTCATGGCATACGCATCACACTCAATTAGCAACCTAATTCACGAATATTATAATACAATAGCTAAATCACGGAAAATATTCAAGGAGAGAATTATTAATGCGGCAAATGAATTCTCAAAGACATTCAAATATATTAATATGTTCATCGCAATCATTGATGAGGTATTTATTATGCCTTTAATTAATCACTATCATGATACAAAGCTATCATCATATAATAAACCAAATGAGAATAATTGTATTTATTGGGATGGGAAAGTGTCCAAAAGAAAATGTGATCATTATTATAATATGCATCGCAGAAAATTTGACATCAAGGATGAATATCTTGAAAATATTAATACACCGGTTATTAAGCGATATGAAAATCTAAGTGATGTTCCCAAAGAGCCAAGCGAAACATTCCCAACAAGGTATGAAATTGAAGCACGTAATCATCGTTACCTGAATACAAATCCAATTCGTATTGAATCATGGACAGCTGACATAGCACGTGC
>JAYUJP010000027.1:0-67139 GCA_043765155.1 bacterium
ACTCACATTAACAGTTTTAATGTTGATAATTTCTGGGGCTACAAATTATGCCAATGCTGCTGGAGCCGTAACTGCTAACATGGATGCTGTATCACATAGTTATGGAGAAGGGATAATAATAGATCCATTACTAAATGATATCTTTGTTAATGATGGAGCTGTTATTAGTAGCATAATCTCGGTAGAAGATAATATAAATTATGGCATAATTGATAATGATACAAAAATAGAAATATATCCAGCCGGCGCAATGCCTGGAGTACACACTATAAGATATAAGATTTGCGATGCAATAGATACTCTCGATTGTTCTGAGGCAGATATTATAATTACAACATTAAAAGATGCCATAGTAGCAAATCCAGACAATTACAGTGCGCGCATTGAGCAGCCATCTGGAATATTGGGGAGTATAAACGTTATGAATAATGACACCATATTAGAATTTCCGGCTACTTTTAGAACTGCTACGACAAATATTATTAGTTCAGGAGGTATGAATAGTGTACAAATTACTAGTGATGGGTTTATATATTGGAATGCATATGAGAGACCAGGGACATATTTGGTTCAATACAATTTATGTCAGATTATATCGCAACCACAAATTCTTAGCTTACTTAAAAATGATAATCTATTAGAGAGATTTTTGTTAATTTTGAGTAATTTTTTCTTAACAAAAGCATTTGCTTATGATGACCTTACTTCAAACTGTGCCACAGGCCTAGTAACTATAAATGTAGTAGCTGATAAAATACAAGCAAAAGATGATTTTGGCACTACTATTGTTGGAACAGCTCTAGGAGTAGATTTGATTAAAAATGACTCACTAGAAAAGAATAATTTTAGCATAACGCCAATTACGACCATAGAGATGACTTCAAATAGCGGACTCAAATCTGCAAAAATAGATGAAGATTTTGGAGGCTTAACAATAGATGGTACAGAACAAGAAGGATTATATCAGGTCAAATATAAAATCTGTCAATATATAAAAATATTAGATCCTAAAATTCTTGAGAGTCAGCAAGCTCAGGCTGCAGAGGCTCAGATAAAGTTTCTCGAGTCTCAGCTTGCTCTTGAAAAGCAAAAATTCCTAAACCTTAATTCAGAGATTTTTACAATAGACTCTGCTAATAATACTAATCCAGATTTATTTGGTTTAGGAAAATCCGCAGGTACAGTATTTGAATTTGGACCATTACAAAAAGATAATGTACCAGTAGGAGCAGATAGTCCATTAGATAATCTTAAAAGAGAATTTGACAGTTCATATATCCCAAATTGTAGTGAAGGGGTAGCATATATAAATATAAAGTCATCAGCAGCAACAGAGTTACCAACAGGCCCATCTGTGGTAGGAGGTATAGCATTTATACCTGGTCAAAGTGTTAATAATAACCCCATAAAAAATGTATTAGGTCTAAACCCAGAATCTAATCAAAATACTAATATCAAAAATTGTGAACCACTTTTAACAAAAGATATAATTTTAGGAGGTAATAATGACAGCATACAGGTTAATAATATTATTAGATATTTAAATGAATACCACCTAGAAAAATTAGCAGTGGATGGTACTTATGACAAAGATGACTTTGATGCGGTTAAGCGTTTTCAGGCAAAGTATATAAAGACAGTAATAAATGTATGGGGTGGTGAGGCACCAACAGGAATAGTGTCTATATATACAAGGGGACAGATAAATGTACTCAGATGCGCACAGACTACCAGCTGCCCATATTTTACCGAGTATGTAAAATTAGGCACAGTTAGTCTAGAAGTTTCTAGAATTAAGA
The DNA here is from genome assembly GCA_043765155.1 of bacterium. Classification (GTDB taxonomy): domain Bacteria; phylum Patescibacteriota; class Minisyncoccia; order Phycocordibacterales; family UBA5272; genus JAUPVO01. The sequence goes on from JAYUJP010000027.1 coordinate 1,800, forward strand.
ATTATCTTAACTTACTTATGGGCGAGTCATTGGTTGTGAATAATACTTTTGATAAAAATCTATTTGAAGCTGTCAAAAAGTATCAAGCAGTATATGGCACAGAAGTTCTAAGTCCATGGGGATTAAAAGAGTCTACAGGTTACTGGTATAAGACGACGCGTTATGCAGCTAATATTATTGTTAACTGTAAAGAAAAATCTTTTCCAGTTTTAGAGGGGAGATAGGATACGAGAGGTGAAATAAATAAGTTAAGATCATAAAAGTCATATGCAAAGTAAAAATATAAAAATAAATAAAGTAAATAAAATAAAAACTTTGGAAACTAAAAAATCCAAAGTTACAAAAAGAAGAAAAGTTAGCATGCTAAAACTTTTTGGATTGTTTGCTATTATTTGTATTATATTATTTTGCATATATAAGAGCACTACCTTTATGTACGGTGAGACCAGTAATTATATATCAAGCATAAAAGATAAATATCTCGCAAATAAAAATCAAAACATAATATCTACTAATATCACAAAGCAAGAGGACAAAGACATAATAAAAGATATATCTGAAAAGATAGATTTGCCGACCGAGGAGATAACTTTATTTGCTCGTATCAAAAACCCAGAAATATTAAGATCCAAGTCGACATTCTACTCAGCAATAAAAGAAAATGATTACTTGGTAGTGTACCCGTCCCTTGCTATTATATACGACGCCAAGAGTAATACTGTATTAAAATCGTCACCAATAAGATGATTCTAGAATAATAATAAAAATTAACAAAATGAAAACAAATACTCCTCAAAACTCAATACATCTCAAACCATCTCTCACCCAGATATATTTTAAGGTATTTGCTTTTGTAATCATCGTCTCTACTTTATTCTCTGGAATCTCCCCCGCTTTTGCCGCCCTCCCCCAGTCCCTCTCCTACACCGCCGTCCTCCGCGACTCCACTGGCACCCCCCTCACCGGCACCAACGACTTTAAAGTGCGCTATTACGACGCTAGTACAGCAGGTATACTAATGTATGAAGAAGAATTCTTAGCAACCACTATAAACACAGGAGGTACCTTCTTTCTCCCTCTAGGTACAGGATTACCAATAAGTGGTACCTTCTCTAGTATTAACTTCAATTCTCCTGTATTCATTACTCTAAATACTAGAATAAACTTAACTCCTACCTATGACGGAGAGATGAACCCTCGTATACCACTAAGATCAGTCCCCTACGCCCTTAACTCACAAAAGCTAGATGGTAGAATAGTCGGAGGAGCAAATGGTGTAGTAGCCTATGATGCGTCATCCACCATTAACACTAATGGGCTGAATGCGAGCGGCACCATTAACGCTCTTGGTAATGTAAACATAGCGGGGACCACAACTGCTAGTAGTATATTTTCTACACTGATTAATTCTATTACAGGGATATTTTCTAATTTGTTTTTGACGAGTGTAGCGACTGGTACAGCTTCTGACTCAGTACTGGTAAGGGATACAGTAACAGGAGAAGTAAAGCAAGATACATTTGCTAACCTACTATCATCAGCTATTACTAATACTATATCTTTTGCGACGAGTACTAATGTGCTGACGAGTAATGTGGGAGGGGTGATCTCTACAACAGCTATTCCAGCTGGTGCATCATGTATACCAGGGGGGTCTTCTCCACTAACCAATGAATGCCAGGGTACTAGTGCCTTACAAGCTAATACAACAGGCGTACGTAATTCTGCTTTTGGAGATCTTACTCTTGCTTCGAATACAGTAGGAGTTTCAAATACGGCCTTGGGTTATTCTGCGCTCGCTGCTAATGTATCAGGAAGTAACAACGGAGCATTTGGAGGATTCTCATTATTTAAAAATGTTAGCGGTAACGGTAACTTGGCTAATGGTATTAGCTCACTTTTTAATAATGTAAGCGGGTCACGTAATACTGGAGTTGGTAATTTTTCGCTTACTAAACTTGTAACCGGAGTAGAAAATATAGCTATTGGATTCAACGCTGGGTTTAGCCAGCTTGGAGGTGACAGCAATATAATAATAGGTTCAAATCTTGATGTCCCAGATCTTAATGGATCTAATCAGTTAAATATTGGAGACATAATATATGGTGTTGGTGTATCGACTAGCGGTGGAGGAAATATTGGTATAGGTACAACCACACCAAACGCGCAGTTCACAACAACAGGCTCAGTGCAATTTGCGGGAATTGGAAATAGCGCCACCAACACAAATATATTAACCGTTGACGCGGCTGGTAATGTAGAGACAAGAAGCATAGTCTCTCTGCTTGCTGCTTCAGCCAGCACAACAAATATAGTTAGCTTTGCAACCTCTACTAATATATTTACCAGTAATGTTAATGGGGTAGTGAGTACTACAAGTTTGGCGGGGTTAGTAAAAAACACAAAATGGTACTCTGAAAACTTAGCTGCACCTATAATTGCACCTGTTGCCACTGGGCTAGCATCTATCGCGGTTGGAGATGGAGCGGCTGCAACAGGACGAAATATATATGCATTTGGTGATGAGGCAGGTAGAGGTAGTAATAGTTCATATTCTAACTTTTTTGGATGGAGGGCTGGTAAAAATTCTGGCAATGGTGGTACATCCGAGAATAATTTCTTTGGTATAGCGGCAGGAGAAGGAGCAACAAATGTTGCGGGTGGAAACTTTTTTGGAAGTAGGTCTGGAGGAGACGCTATAAATGCCAGCTTCTCAAATTTCTTTGGGGAAAGTGCAGGAGAGCTTGCGATAAGGGCCAGCTTCTCAAATTTCTTTGGACGGGCTGCAGGATCTGGAGCAATTAACGCCAACAATTCGAACTTCTTTGGACTTGAAGCTGGTCGTAACGCGTCAAATGCATATGGTTCAAATTTTTATGGAGTAGGCGCAGGATATGAAGCAATTAATGCCAACAACTCTAATTTCCTTGGTACAGGTGCTGGTAATTTTGCTACAAATGCCGCTAACTCTATATTTATAGGTACCAATGCTGGAACAAGTGACCTCGTAGATAATACTACTGGTGGTACAAGTATACTCATAGGAAGAAATACAAACACTGGAGGATTTTCAAACTCTATCGCAATAGGTGAGAGTGCGATAAATGATAGGGTTAATCAATTCTTAGTGGGACCTAATTATTCCGACTTTTCATTTAGAGGAGTTAACTATGTCTTTCCTGCTAGTCAGGGAGCGACTGGTACAACCCTTGTGAATGATGGCTCAGGAGTATTAAGCTGGGCAGCTGCTGGAGCTAGCACTTCCACAAATGCCTGGAGTCTACTTGGCAATGCTGGGACTAACCCCGCAGTTAATTTTATAGGAACAACAGATGCGCAAGACTTTATCATAAGGACAGATAATGTGCAGACAGGTAAAATAAGTGCAGATGGCACAGTTATATCTTTTGGGATAAATGCTGGAGTCGGCACCACTAATGCACTAAGCTCAAGTTTTATTGGCGTAAATTCTGGAAGCGGAGCAATAAACGCCTTTTTTTCAAACTTCTTTGGCCAAAATGCTGGTGCTAATGTTATTAACGCTAACAGATCAAACTTTATTGGAATAAATGCCGGCAATGGTGCATCTGCTGCTCAGTACTCTAACTTGTTTGGATTTAACGCTGGAGTTGACGCCACTAATGCTATCCATTCTAACTTTATTGGTACTGGATCTGGACAAGATGCAATCAACTCGCAACGTTCTAACTTTATAGGATTTGATGCTGGTGCAGGAGCTCCAGCTGCATCCAATTCAAACTTCTTTGGATCCAGTGCTGGATTTAATGCTTTTAACGCAAGTAGTTCTAACTTTATTGGTAATAGTGCTGGATTTGCAGCATCTAACGCTAACGCCTCAAACTTCTTTGGACCTGCTGCTGGATTTGGCGCGACTGGCGCAGATAACTCAAATTTTATCGGTGCTCAATCTGGACAGGACGCAATTAATTCAAGATTTTCTAATTTTGTAGGGTATGCAGCCGGCTCGGGAGCTTTGAACGCAGATAATTCCAACTTTTTTGGCCAAAATGCGGGGTCTAATACAAATGGTGCGGCTAGTTCAAACTTCTTTGGATCCAGTGCTGGATTTGGTGCGACTGGCGCTGCTAATTCTAACTTTTTTGGTACCAATGCTGGAAATAGTTCTGCTAATGCTGGCAACTCTAACTTCTTTGGTCTGAGTGCTGGATTTTTTGCAATTAACGCAAATAATTCCAATTTCTTTGGTGCAAATGCTGGACTTGCTGCTGCTGACGCCGCCAACTCGAACTTCTTTGGACTTGAAGCTGGTAGTTACGCATCAAATGCATATGGTTCAAATTTTTATGGAGTAAGCGCAGGATACGGAGCCGTTAATGCTAATAATTCTAACTTCTTTGGTACTGGTGCTGGTAATATTGCTACAAATGCCGCTAATTCTATATTTATAGGTACCAATGCTGGAGCGAGTGACATTGTAGATAATACTGCTGGTGGTACAAGCATATTAATAGGTAGTGGCAGTAATACTGGCGGCTTCTCAAACTCTATTGCTCTCGGCGCTAATGCAGTTAATACCAAAACAAATCAATTCTTAGTCGGACCAGATTATTCTGACTTTTCATTCCGTGGAATTAATTACACTTTTCCAAGTGTTCAAGGAAATGCCGGTGATACATTGACCAATGATGGTACGGGAGTATTAAGCTGGTCAACTTTAACCGGTGGAGGAAGGCCGATTACCGCATCAAATGGTCTTACATTATTAGGGGTAGACGTGAAGCTGGGGGGAGCGCTTAGTCAGGATACTTCTATAACACAAGGCGCTTTTGATTTAAGTTTCGCTAGAAATGGTTATGAGCTTCAAAATTCTAATGCGGCCCCATATCTTGGTATTGGCGGAGCTATAACTGCTAATAATTTTGTTGGTGCTCGTTATACTGATGCTACTAGCGACGTTCAAAATGGTGTAATACAATTTGGCGGTCCGCGCCTTGCGAGCTTAAGAAGTTATAATAATAGTTTTGGGTATGAGACCGACTCCTCAATTTATGCTTCTCAGTCTGGTCTAAATTTACTTTTTAATGATAGTAACTCGGTAAATACAAGCGCAAATGTTGATGTGAATGGTCTGATCGTAAGTACTAGTGATGTTACAAGTAGCAATACGGGATTTCTTGGTCTTACAAATTCGGGTACAGCAAATTTTACAGTATCTGGTCCTAGCATATCTAGCGGACTATCGCTCAATAATGTCTCCGGCTCAGTGAGGCTATCTCAGCAGATTTTTGGCACAACACAGTCTATGAACATAGTCTCTGGAGGTATAGAATTTGATACACAGTCTACAAATAGATTTCGTATAGAAAATAACGGAGACTTAAAAGCATTTGCATATGGATCTGGCAGAAATGATACAAGTGTCAGTACGCCATTTAACTTTTTATATACTGACTCAACAGGAGTCTTATCGTCAGCACCTATTTCACTACTCGGGGGTAATGCCAGCAGCAGTATTATAGCAAGTAACGGACTTAACGCATCTGGCACAAATATAAAACTCGGTGGTGTGCTAACTCAAAATACAAATATAAACTTTGCTACAAATACTCTCACCTTTGACCAGAGTAACTTAAATTCTCGTTTTAAAATAAAAGGAGCGAGTGGATATTCTACCCCATCAAATAGAACCCAATCTCTTTTTGAGGCTGAGCATTATGCAAATGCTGGATTCTCGATAGAAAGTTTTGAAAGTGGCCCACTCCTCGCAAATAAACATGGGACCAAATTAAATTTTACCAATAATCTATCTAACCCCTCTCTTGATCCTCTGGGCTCGTATATTAGAGGTGATAATCTTACAGGTGACTTTGAGTTTGGCACTAATGCGGGAGAGTCCGTAACATTAGGATCAGGTGGAGTTAGCGTTAATTCAAATAGTTTTATTTATCTATTTGGTAGTGATATACAATTATACTCGCCAATAGTAAATTTTAGTCAATTTGGTAGCACTAGAGATGATAGTGCCTCTACTACACCGTCTAATTTTCTATATACAGATATTAACGGCTCTTTAAAATCTGCGCCAGTATCACTACTCGGTGGTAACTCGACTAGCTCATGGTCTCTGCTTGGCAATGCTGGCACTAATCCTGCAACTACCTTTTTAGGTACTACAGATGCACAAGACTTATCTATCAGAACTAATAATACAGAAGTTGCAAGGTTTGGGCAAAATAATAATTTTGCATTTGGTGTTGGTGCTCAGGCTGTTAACTCAGATAGCATAGCTATGGGAGCAGGAGCAGGAGCAGGAGCAACTAATGCACCATTTTCTAACTTCTTTGGGTCTGGTGCTGGATTTGGAGCTATAAATGCAGCTAACTCTATATTTATAGGTACAAATGCTGGTGCAAATGACGCAGTAAATAATACTCTTGGTGCCGATACAAGTATACTCATAGGTAACAATACAAACACAGGAGGATTTTCAAATTCTATCGCACTCGGTGAGGGAGCGGTAAACACATCTGCAAATCAGCTTTACATTAGGAACGCGATTACTAATTTTAATCTAGCTGGAGTAAATTACAGTTTTCCAACTGTGCAAGGCGCTCTTAATACTACTCTGAGTAACGATGGAAATGGAAACTTAACCTGGGTTGCACCCGGAGCAGGATCTATCACAGCATCAAATGGACTTAACGCTGTCGGAGTAGATGTAAGACTGGGTGGTGCTTTAAACACCCCAACTACAATAAACGCAACTGGAACAAACGACTTAACCATTTCCGGTACGTCGTATTCAAATAGTACGGGACTGTTTTCGGTCAACAGATTTGCAGGCACCTCAAACGCTGGAGCTGCAATACAAGCCAATTCTACCGCTGGTGCTGGACTTAATATGCTACAAAATGTAGGAGGTAGATTTGATGCTGTTAGTTTTGCTAATGGAGCGGGTACTAATTATGGAACCCTGAACACAGCTAGCTTGGGACAGTCTGATACCTTTGCTACAAATGTGGGATCTAGAAGTGTGGCATCTATGAGTATAGGTGGTGGTAGCGTAGGCCAGTTACGCGGAGCTGAGAATGTTTCTAGTATCACAAATGGATCCGCTGGTAGAGCTTTTGGATCTTTGAATGAAGTAAATTTACAAAATGGTACAAGTGTAAATGAAGCATATGGTGTATTTACTGCTCTGAGTAAGCCAAGTGGTGCAACAGTAGGTAGATACTCAGGCTTTATTATGGAGGATAATAATACTGGTGTCGCTAATAGAGCAGGTCTTGCCTTGGTCTCACTTTCTAGTGTAAATTATACTGGCGAATGGGGTATATATAATGCTCTGAATAGAAATAATGCAATTAATGGATCACTGATGGTGGGATCTACCACAGCACCAACAGAAAGACTAGACGTAGCGGGTAATCTCAGACTAAGAGGTGCCTTTATGCCGGGCAATCAGGCTGGTGGAGTGGGGTCACTACTCATATCTCAGGGTCCTAACGTTGCGCCAATATGGTCCAGTACTTCTACACTCGGATTATTGTCTAGTGCAAATAATGGCCTAACAGTAAACCCGGCAGGCAATGCGCAGCTTGGTGGTGGTCTATTACAAGACACAACTATTATCAATAATAACTTTGCGCTAGATATTGGTACAGGTATAAATGGTCTTAAGGTAGCAGCTAATGGGCAAGTGGGTATTGGAAATAATATTGGAGCTATTCCAGGTGCAACTCTCTTAGTAAAAGATACAGTGGCGGGATTTGCCTCACTCAATGTAGTCGGAGGGACTTCTGGAGGAGGAGCAATTACTAGATTTATAAATGACACTGGAGCGACTTACTTAACTGGTCTATCAGGTTCAAATAATAGTGCGCTTGGACTAGGTAATTATATTATACGCGATCAAAATGCAGGATTAAACAGATTGGTAGTAGCCTCAAATGGTAATGTAGGAATAGGAGATTTTACAAATGTGAATCCAGTAGAAAAGCTATCTGTAGCTGGAAATATAAACATATCTTCTGGTAGTGCTTATATGCTTAATGGTGTGAATGTGTTAAGATCACAAACCGCTTTGAATAATATTTATGCTGGTCCAGCTGGAAATCTAACTGGTACAGGTCAATACAATACCGCTATAGGATATGATTCATTTAATGTAAACACTACTGGACAGCAAAACACTGCGACCGGTTTTCATTCTATGAATGGTAACACCACAGGTTCATTTAACACTGCAAATGGTCTAAATTCACTGTATTTCAACTCTACAGGGAGTAACAATAACGCATTTGGATATAATGCTCTCTTTAGAACAACTTCATCTGGAAATAATGCATTCGGTAATGCTGCTTTGCAAGAAAATGTAAGTGGGATAGATAATGTGGCTATGGGTAATTCAACATTATCATTTTCATTAGGAAATACTAACTCAGCTTTTGGTTCGGCAGCCGGCGCACTTTTAGTAAACGGTAATAATAATACCTTCAGTGGCTACAAAGCTGGTTTTGCTCAAACAGCAGGTAGCAACAACTTGGTGCTTGGCGCAAATACGGATCTTGCAAACCTTACAGGTTCTAATCAGTTAAATATTGCAAATATTATTTTTGGTACAGGACTCACTGGTTCAGTTAGCGCACCGCTAGGTAATATAGGCCTCGGCACCACCACCCCCGCCGAGCGCCTTCAAGTCCTCGGCGACATCCGTATAGGTACAAGTGGTGTTAACGGCTGTCTCCAGAACTTTGCAGGTACGGCTATAGCTGGTGTATGTAGTTCAGATGAAAACCTAAAGATAAATATACAAGATCTAGCTACTAGCACAATGGACAAATTCTCAAAATTAAGATTCGTCTCATATAACTGGAACAACACAGCAGGTGAATTATACAAAAAGGATACTACTGCCACCAATACGGGTATATTAGCGCAACAAGTAGAAGGTATATTCCCAGAACTAGTAACTACAGATAATAAAGGATACAAGGTAGTAGATATCTCAACTCTGTTTATGTATAGTATGCAAGTAACCAGAGACCTAATAAATAGATTAGACGCAGAAGTCATTAATCTTAAGAATATAGTAGCGAGCTCCCTCACCGCTGAGCGTATATATGTAAAGAGGGTAGAGGCGGAGGAGGTAATAACACAAAAGTTATGTGTTAAAAGCGCGTGCGTGACCGAAACAGAATTTTTAGAAATTATAAATAATAGAAACAACACAAGCGCTAACAATAATATAAATACAAATACAAATACAAATACAAATACAACAACAGATACTATGAGCACAAGTACTCAAGATGTACCAGCAGCTACTAGTACAGAAATAGTAATACCTTAAATTTATATCATCAAGCTTTTTGGATCAATAGGTGTGTCATTATAGGCAACGATAGACCAAGGATTTGAGAAAAAGTTAAGAGGATTATATTCGAGTACTGTCAGCCCTGCATTGCTGGCTGGATTAAATATAGATAGCTTGACGTATTTTTCTACGCTCAGCTCCTTGCCGTATATAAGTACACACAAAAACATTTTTAAAAATATACCGTGAGTTATACATAGCGTCCTGTCGCTACTATTTTTAGCTAGAAAGTCTTTTAATCTTAAGGCTCTGTCTTTTAGCTCCGCAAAGTTCTCCTCGTCATCCCACCTCGCATCTTCAGCGTGAAAGCTTTTATCCATAAAGTTTATAGCCTCTGTTGTTATAGGGTCAAAGTATTTGTGTCCTATTATTTTGGTAGGATTTTTGCGTTCACCTAGTAGCGGTACATACTCGATATTTTTAATATTTAGGCTTTTGTTAACTTCATCACAGGTCTCCACAGCGCGCTGAAATGGACTACAAAATATTTTCTTTATATTAAAAGAGAGTAGTCTCTCACCTACTTTTTTGGCTTGGGCTATACCATTCACGCTTAGGCCACCAGCCTCACCCTGCCTTATCATGGCGGCATTAAGCATAGTCTCACCGTGACGTATTATATAAATATTTCTAGTCAGCATATGTATCTATTTTTATAATTATCTCAGATACACTATTTTGCCCCATATGTAAAGTATAGATAGTATTATTATAATCAGTAGTAGGGCAGAGGAGATGAGTAAGTTTTTATTTTTCATGCTTTTGTTTATATTTGTATTATACTATAAATAAGACAAAATTAATTTCCTATTATTTTGTTCTCATGTGTTTTTGTGGATAAGACAAAGTTTTATATGTCTTTTATAATGTATAATATGAGTATGAATAAAAGTAAGAAACAGATATCTTTAAATAATTTTTTAAAAGTATTATTTGCTTTTTCAGTCTCTTTTTCTTTTGTATCTTTTGTAACTGCTCAGCAGACTCAGAATGTCAATTCTAATTTTATATATTCACCTAGAACTCAGAATCTAAATGTTGTAGATAGTCTAGCCCTCAATATATACTGTAGCCTTTCTAAGGCTATTAGCCCAGCAAAAAGAGAAAAATGTTTTGTGTCTAATCAGAGTCAAAATACAAATCAAAATTTAAGTCAGCCCAATTCTAATAATCAAAATTTTGATATTTTAAATAAAAACTTAGAAAATCAAGCAAGAGAAATACAAGAACTTAAAAACGCGCAAGTTAGTCAAGCAGAAGAGTTAAATAAAAAATTAGTAGAGTCTAATAAAAATAGTAAGCCCCTTAACTCAGTCGCGGGCAATACTATTATAAGATATGTCACTGATCCAAATTTTTCAAAAATAGGCAGATACAATACGGTAGTAGGACAAAATAGCTTTGCTATTGGTAGCTATAATACCATAACAAGAGAGGCGTCTAATTCTGTTGTGATAGGCAGTAATATAATCAACACTACAGCAGGCTCGGTACAAATAGGAACAAATAATAAGACCAAGCTTTTTATCGGACGTGATGGATTTGTCTCAGTCGCAAATGGCAGCAGTAGCTTAGCCACAACTTCAGTTTCTGGTGAGCAGTTAAATGTTGCCGGCAAAGTGAGAGCAAGCGGCCTCGATGTATATTCGGCTTACGATATATCAGACACATTCCCAGCTGATGAGGCAGATATATTAGCGGGGCATATAGTGCAGTTTTCAGGCACCTCATATCCTTGGAATGGATATGAGCTTAATGGTATTATCAAGGCGACTAATCCAAAGAAAATAATAGGGGTAGTCTCGGCTAGACCGGCGATAAATCTTGGAGTGGAGACAAAGGGGTTACCAGTAGCTTCAGCTGGACGCGCTCCAGTAAAGGTATCAGACGAAAACGGTAAAGTATTAAGGGGTGACAGAGTTACGTTATCAGCTACTAAGCCTGGACTTGGAGCCAAGCTTATTTCTGCAGGGCAAAGTGTCGGTATAGCGCTCTCAGATGCGAATGCAGAAGGTAATGTACTTATATTAGTTAAAAGCGAATACATAAATAATCCAGAATTTTATAAATAATATATAAGATTTTATATTTTACAATTTACTCAAATATTTATAATATATTAATTATACAAACCAATATGAAGCCTATTATCTCAAGTATAATTTCCATCTCACTTTTGACTGGCTTTGTCTCTGCATTTTTTTCATATAGGGCGTCAGCTATATTTTTCTTATTTATTATCCTTATTAGCATTATTTCTATAATTATTTTTAGAAAGTCTATAAAAGAAAATCAAAACAAGAATTTGTATTATCTTATATTTATCTCTATTTTGGCTATTATAATCTTGGCCATGCTTGCAAATATAAAAGCAGACAAAGAAAAAATGTTAGCGCAGCAAAATTCTCAAGACATAAGTCAGAATACAAATAATAACCAAAATCTAAATCCAAATGTAAACTTAAATATTAGTAGCCAAGATCTAAATGTAAATAGTAGCAATATAGAAAGTATATTAGTAGCAGATAAAAGCAGGGTAGATATAGATATTTTTATGCGTATACTTAAAAGTAAAATAGATAATAGATCTGGCAGTGACAAAAATAATAATGAACAAGATATACTCGAATATTTTTTATTAGTAGAAAAGTTAGCAGCCGAAAAAGTTAATGCTCAAAATCCGATAACATATATAGATATGGGTAAAATTTATGAGGCAGCTTATGCTGCTGAGCTAACCCAAAATACAAATCTGGCTATTTCTAATTACAAAGAATATATAAAGCTAAAACCAAAAGACTCTATGGGATATGCGACTATGGCCAAGTTTTTGGCGCTAGACACAAGCTTTAAATCTTTTAGCAAAAAGGAGGTTACAAACTATGCCCAAAAAGCTTATGATTTGGCCAGATCTCAAGCAGAAAAAGATGAATACAAAAACTTACTCTCATATATAAAGAGTTTATAGTAGTCTGGGATTATTGCTTTTACATTTTAAATATAAAAAATATGAGTAATAAGTATGTCACAAATAGTATTGCATTCTGTTATATATGCTATAATATAATTATACAAATAAATAAAAAATACCCAGTAGATAATTCTACTAAATTAAAAATATGCAAGATTTAAAGTTAAACAAAAATTTAGAAAATCTTTACAAAGTTAGTTCAATACTCGTTATTATATTATCAATAGTTGGATTACTATACGCTGTTAATATTTTTAGAGAAGGTAGGCTCATAGGAGCTAATGCTTCTAATACAATATCATTATCAGGTACTGGCAAGGTCACAGCTAAGCCGGACACAGCAACAATAACTTTTTCTGTGCGTGAACAGACTAAGCAGGCAAAGAAAACTGAATATGCTGATGAGGAAGATACCAAAGAGGTAAAAGAAAGTAAGGACAGAATTACAAAAAAGATAAATGTAGCATTAACAGATTTAAGCAAAATAGTAGACAAAAAAGATATAACAACCGAGACCTACAATTCATACCCAAGATACTTTTATTATACAAATGGAGCGTCTGGCTTAATTGAAGGTTATGATGTATCACAAACAGTAAGTGTAAAAGTTATTGACATAAAAAACACTTCTAAAATTCTGGATATAATAAATAAAGCCGGTATAAGTGAGGTGTCAGGTCCAGATTACTACATTGAGAAAGACGAAGTTTTTAAAGATAAAGCAAGAGAAGATGCTATAAGTGAAGCAAAAAGAAAAGCTAATATTTTGGCCAAGCAATTGGGGGTCAGCGTACTGCGTATAGTTAGCTTTACAGAAGATTCTAGTTATGCGCCAGTATTATACAGTGTGGAAAAATCAGACATCACAGGGAATGCCCAAGCTGCGTCAACAGAGCCATATTTACCAGAGGGAGAAAATGAAATCACTTCAAGCGTTACTATAACTTTTGAAATAAAATAACCTAAATAATAAATAATAAAAATATGCAAGAAAAATTAAACAAAAACCTAAGTATAGTATATTCAACAGCAGCAATGTTAATGATCACTCTTTGTGTGGTAGGGGTATTATACGCTATCAATCTTTTTAGAGAGGGTAGACTAATAGGGTCAAGTGCTTCTAACACTATCTCAGTGTCAGGTACTGGTAAGGTCACAGCCAAGCCTGATATTTCAAATATAACATTCACTGTGCGTGAGCAGGCCAAAGATAACAAAGAGGGACAAGATAAAATAGCCAAGAAAATTAGTATTGCACTCACTGATCTTAAAAAGATAATTGACAAAAAAGATATTAAGACCAATACTTATAATTCTTATCCTAGATATTCATATCCTCTTAATGCAGCGGCCAAGCTAGACGGTTATGATGTAACTCAGAACGTAACAGTAAAAGTTAGAAATGTAGATGATGTAGCCAAAGTTTTGGATATAATAAGCAAAGCTGGTATTAATGAGGTATCAGGACCAGAATATTCTGTTGATAATGATAACAAGTACAAAGATGAAGCTAGAGAAATGGCTATCAAGGATGCAAAAAGTAAAGCAGAAAAATTGGCTTCTCAGCTCGGTGTTAATCTTGTTCGTATAGTTAGCTTCTCAGAGAATGCTGGTGGGTACGTACAGCCTATGTATATGATGAAGGCAGAGGGTAAAGTTATGTCCGACTCAGCCGTAGCACCTCAGTTACCAGTAGGTGAAAATGAGATAAGTTCAAATATTAATATAATATTTGAGATAAAGTAATAATGTGTTAAAATGGTATTTGTAAATGCTTAAAAAGCAGCTACAAATGCCCAGGTGGCGAAATTGGTAGACGCACTACCTTGAGGTGGTAGCGAGGCAACTCGTGCAAGTTCAACTCTTGTCTTGGGCACACGATACAAAATAAAATCTGTAGCTATGCTGCAGATTTTATTTTACTTTGTACACTTTTTATGTTATTATGTATATCTAAATAAGTAGTTCACATACTTGTTTACAAATATATTTAGCTTTGTTTTTGATTGTATATTTTATTTAAATTAAAATATATTTGATCGAGAATCAAAAGTTAAATTAGACGGTGGCTATAGTGTAATGGTTAGCACTAGGGTTTGTGGAACCCTCAGTTCGGGTTCAAATCCCGATAGCCACACCAGACGAGAATAGATTTTTATAAGCGTTATGGCCTATTCTTGTGCAAATACATATTGCTTATTTTTTGTTTTCCAAGTATTATATAGATATGAGAAATTATTAAATATTAAAAGTATTTTTAATTTAAATAAAAAATAAAATCATGACCATAGAAACAATAAAAGACGTATTAGCGCGCATATTAACTATTAATAAAAACTTAACGACTGAGTCATTAAGGACTCTACTTGATGCTAGTGGGTGGGATTCTAACGATATAAAAGAGGGCATGCGCATATATGCAGATTATGTCTCAGCTGGTAATGACATGACAAAAGTCTCAACTCAGAAATTAACTCAAGATACAAATCAGATTCAAAATGAGTCTATAAGTATAGTTCCAAAATTTGGAAATGAAAACAAATTAGAAATAGAAGGTAATAAAAAAGCAGACGAAGTAAAAATAACCGACAGTACCGGATCTTTTAATATTTCAAATATAATAGACTTAACCCAAGATAAAGAGCAAGCTCAAACTCTAGACCTGACACAAAAAGTACCTGATCTAGAAATTAAAAAAGAGTATGTTATGCCAGCTACAATAAGTCCAAGTGTTGGCATGCCTGTGACCCCAATATCAGCGCAAATGCACAAGATGACTATGGAAGAGGAGGTGCATGAGATAGATGAGTACATACATGAAAAGCCATGGGGACTTATAACATTTAATGTTATATTATTTATGGTTACTTTTTCTCTTCTTGTGTATATCCTTCTTAACTAGTAATTATTTTGTGATATACTAATATGTATATGCAAAAGACATTTAATAATATTTCAAGTTACATTTTATTAGCGACCCCAGTACTAGTTAGTAGTTTATTTATTTATAAGTCACAATTTCCAGCTTGGGCCAATACTTTATTCTTGTCTCTATTGCTAGCTTTTCTAATTTCTGTTTTGAATTTAAAAAATATTAGAAATAAAAAAGAAGTTAACTTACTAAGTTTAGCTATTATAGCTTTGGGTGTTATAGCGTCAGCTGTTTTTGTAATTTTAGATTCTCAGAAGATTAGCTTTGCTCTTTTTGGAAAGGGCTTAACTGAGTGGACAGGGATAAGTATATTATCCCTTTTCGTATTCGCAGCTTATTTTATAAATATAAAATCTAAAAAAATTATAGCCATAGCAGCAGCCTCTATCGCTATAATTTATACAGTTATAAATTTTATTTTTATAAAGTATTTACCAAGCGTGGCTCAGTATACAGGATATCTAAACATACCAATGGTATCTTTTTCAAAGCTACTTAATTACGCATTTATACTATGTGTCATTATATTAGCCGCCTCGCTTGTTAATTACTTTATGGAGAAAAAGGGTTATGTTTTTGCTAATATAAAATCTAGCATTTATGTCTTATCTCTATACATAATAGTACCAGTTATTTTATTTGTAGCAATATGTTCTTATACTTTAAGATACATAGCTGCTTATAATTATATACAAGCAGGACAAGAGTACTCAGCTGGTAATTATGTAAAAGCCCGAGAGTCTATAAATAGAGCCATAACAATATCACCGTTTGATGTATATTATGCAGGCCGTATAGAGATGATAAGTACCGAGATACAGACCCTACTTAATTCTACCTCTACTGATAAGCAGGCTCTAGAGAAAAAGTATAAAGAATTAGTCGAGTATCAAATCAGCGATGCCAAAAAAGCAGTCGCCTATGACTCTAAGAATCCTTCTAATTATATGGCACTAGGTCTCGCATATGAGAGATCAATGCTACTTACAAAAGAAGGTGGATACAAATTAGCAGCAGAAGCCTATGAGCAAGCACGTGCCATTGCTGAGGATAAGGACTATGTTGATGTGGTAAAGGCTAAGCTATCATTCTCGGCTGATAAGGAGCAGGATGCTCTGGTATCATTGGATAGAGCTCTTAATTATAATGCATCATCAGCGCCAGCATTATACATATCTTCTCAGTATTATGCTCTCAAGAAAAATCTTAAATCAGCTATAGATTATGGTGAGAAAACAGTAGCAGTAGCACCAAATGCGGTAGATGCCAGAATGCATCTAGGATTATTATATCTTGAAAATAATAACATAGACGGAGCCATACAGCTATTTGGTTCAGCTTTTGTACTATCTGAGCAGAGAGATAACGCAGCTCTTTATTATTTGGGGCTAGCTTACAAAGAGAAAAAAGATATTGCTAATCTTAAATTAGTTCTTAGTGAATTAGAAAAGAGAGTAGACCCAAATCTAAAAGAAGTAAAAGATCTTAGATCTTTTCTGGATTCAAATACAGCAGAAGTAAAAGTTGAAAAGAAAAAGTAAACAGATTATAAATAAATACTAAAAGGCGCCCGCGTAGCGGGCGCCTTTTAGTATTTAGACAATGCATTTACACAAATATTTATTCTTATTTTTGTATTATTACTTCTCCAAAATAGCTAACACTTTTTCGTTTATAACTATTTGCTCAGCGTAGTTTTTAATTCTAGCCTCATCTAGATTATTTTTATTTATCTCTTCTGGGTTCATATACATCATTACGCGCATCATTTCGGCCTCTACCTCTTCTTTTGTAACTTCTATTTTCTCAGCCCTTGCTATTTCTAATATTATTATCTGGGCTTTGTCTTTTTCTGTAAATCCTTCTGGCCACACTTCTTTTGCTTTTTCAGCATCAGTTCCTTGTATGCTAGTTATGATATTTTCTAATATGACGCTTCTAATTTTAGATTTTATCATCATTTCTTTTTCTAATTTTAGATTCTCTTTTATTTTACTTTCTATATCTGGAGTCTCTGTCTTCACTTTTTCATCAAGCTTTTCCATTATTTCCGCTACTTGCTCAGCTTCTGTTTTGATTTCCTTTTCTTCTCCGATTTTTGCTGCAGCTTCTTTTACGCTAGCGGCACTTATTTTTTTATAATCAGGCATTGTAAATTCTGGATATACAGCAACATGCGCGTGATAGACAAAGTCTGCGTCTTTTTCAAGCTTAACTACATGTATATGTGGCTCGGCTATTGGCTTAATATTATTTTTGCTATGCTCCTCTATCATTATCTTTGGATATGACTCATTGATGGCCACGTTCGCCATCTCTTCTAATATCGCTGACTGACCATATTTTGCAATCACTGCATCCTCAGGAGCCATACCTTTTCTAAATCCGCTTATTTCTATTTCGGCCTGTACGGCTTTAAATGCTTTACTCCATAGCTTGGCAAAATCTGCCGCTAATATTGTTACTTCTAATTCTACTTTACTATTTTTCTCTTTAGTTATTTTGTGTGTCATATACTTTTTGTTTCTTTGCTTGTCTATTTTAATTTTTGCTATCCCTTTAATTACTTTTTGCGAACATCGCTATACTTGCCTTTATCGATGCGTGAGCATCAGCTACGTCCAGTATCGCATCTATTTTAACTTCCTTACCTTGTATCATTTTATATGTCTCCATAAAATGTTTAACTTCTTTTACAAAGTGAGCTGGGAAAGTCGCGAGGTCCACCATCTCTTTTAATCTTGGGTCATTAACAGCTACGGCTAGTATTTTATCATCAGCTTCGCCTCCGTCTATCATTTTGATAACTCCAACAGGACGAGCTTGTAGTAGTATGCCAGGCATAAGTGGATAGGTAGTATATAGTACTACGTCTAGCGGGTCACCATCCTCGCATAATGTATTAGGTATAAATCCATAGTCAAAAGGGTAGTCTTGACCTGTATGCATAACACGGTCTAGCATTATTAGTCCAGACTCTTTATCCAGCTCGTATTTATTTTTAGAACCTTTTTGTATTTCTATTATTACATTTATATTATTCTCAGCTGTTAGTGGTTGTATATTTTTTAGTATTTCTTTCATATTCCTAGTTTTTATTTTTCTAAAATTATTTTACAATTATGATTGTAATTTTATATCAGCTTCGTTAACTGGGTTATTCTCAGCCATAGACTCTGTGTACTCATCGGTAGTATCAAAGTCAGAGCTCTCTTCCTTTGATTCGTCGTTACTAGCCATATCGTTTTCACTACCTTCTGAGACTATATCTAATCTGTAGCCTGTTAATCTTGCCGCTAGCCTTACATTTTGTCCTCCTTTACCTATGGCTAGTGATTGCTCCTCGGGTAATACTATAACTTTTGCTTTTTTCTCTTCCTCATTTATTTCTATTGAGATTGGTCTTGCTGGTGAAAGAGCTTTTTTAATAAATTCGCCTGGGTCTGCGTCATATACAATAATATCAATACGTTCGCCGTGCAGCTCCTGAGTTACTGCGTTTATTCTAGCCCCTCTTTGTCCTACACATGCACCTATTGGGTCTATTTTCTCGTCATTTGTTTTGACAGCTATTTTGGATCTTGATCCTG
This sequence comes from bacterium, assembly GCA_043765155.1. Classification (GTDB taxonomy): domain Bacteria; phylum Patescibacteriota; class Minisyncoccia; order Phycocordibacterales; family UBA5272; genus JAUPVO01. Next base: position 20,651 of record JAYUJP010000027.1, read on the forward strand.
GCTCGCGAGCAACATGCACTATTTCGACTATGCCATCCTCTATCTCTGTAGATTCTATTTTAAAAAGTTCAACCAAAAATTGTGGATGTGTTCTAGATAGCTTGATATTTAGTCCGCGCATACCGTCTTCTATACTTACAAGATACGCTCTTATACGTGATCCTGGTATTAATCTCTCGCTGCTTATCTGCTCCTCATAAGGTAATATGGCGCTACTTTTATTGATCTCAACAAAAGTTAGTCCACGCTCAACACGCTCGACTACGCCGCTCACAACAGTATGTACTTTGTCTGCAAATTCAGCACTTGTTATCTCACGCTCTGCCTCACGCACTGACTGCATTATAACCTGCTTAGCAGTTTGGAGTGCTATACGCCCAAAGTCATCTTTGTCATCAAGGGGGAATGATAACTCCTCACCTATTTCAGCATTCTTTTTAAGTAGTCTGGCATTCTCCACCATGATGTGACGTTCCTCATTATATTTTGGAAGTATAGCCCTGGGGTCATTATCTTCAAAGTCTCCTTCTTCTTCACCGCGTACACTGTCATTATCAACCACTATTTTGTTCTGTACAAAATGCATACTAGCATCATCAAAATTGATAGAGCATTTTATAAGTTGCCCCTTCTCACCATATTCTTTCTGATATGCAGCTGCGAGCGCCCGCTCCATAGCCTCAGTCACACGCTCCATAGGTATGCGTCTTGCTTCTACTAATTCCTCCAGACCCTGCTTCATTAATTTTATATCTATCATATTTTTATTTTTTAATTATCTTTGTAAGACTTATTTGTTTTTGTAATTTTTTAAAAAAGAAACCCCAGACTTTCGTCTGAGCTAACTACTAACCACTTAACTGTTACTGTGTCAGTAACTTCCTAACTATGATTGTATTATAACATAGTTTATATTTTCCGCAAAGTTGTGGTATCATTATAAATAAGAAAAACTAAATCTCTAATTATATGGTAATAAGAAATGTATATATCGATGGAGCTAATTTAAAGCAAGGACTTTTGTTGGAAGGTAAAGAGATAGACTATAAAGAGTTATATTTATGGCTTAACAAGAAATATAAAGTCTCTAAAGTTTTTATTTTCCTTGGGTATATAAACAAGCTAAAAGATTTTTATACAGAATTAGAGCTAATAGGTTATAAGATTATTTTTAAAGAAACTTTTTTTGAGAATAATATATTAAAAGCAAATTGTGACGCTGAGCTAATTTTAAACTGTGTTTCTGATTTTTATTTAAAAGATTATAATGAGTCGATAGTTATAAGCGGTGATGGTGACTTCTCTTGTCTTATAAAATTTTTAGAAAAAAATAACTCCTTACACAGATTAATAGCCCCAAATATTAGTAGATGCTCAATATTCTTGAAAAGATCAACACAAAAGATAGTTTATCTAAATAGCGTGAGTAGTATTTTAAAAGAAAAAGCCCCTGATGAGGGCGCGCCTGTATCAGGGTCTTTTTCGTAGTTATGTTATAATTATAACAAAAGTAAAATAAAAGTCAAGCACTCTCACCAAAAGAAAAGTATGAATAATATAGAAAATAAAATTCAAAACGAAAACAAAGAACCTGCTCAAAGCAAAAGCCAGATTAGGAGTATAGCCCTTTACGTTTTTTCTCTTGGTAATCCTGGAGCAGAGTATCAGCACACCCGTCACAATGCAGGGCGTATAGTTTGCGATGAGATGGTAAGTAAAAATATTTTTGAAAATATAGAAATAGAAGCAAAAAAAATATTAAATACAAGCCTAAGTATAAAATACTTCGAACCTACAACTTTTATGAATAATACTGGTAAGTATATAAGGGATAAGATGCGTAATACAAAAGATGGTAGCGTTGTGGTTATAATTTATGATGACATAGATTTAGAATTAGCCGAGGTCAAGCTCTCACATGGGCGTAGTAGCGGTGGCCATAACGGAGTGCAAAGTGTTATAGATGAGCTGGGTACAAAAGATTTTTATAGGATTAGAATCGGTATTGGTGGCAAGCCGATAAAAGAAATGCTGCTGCAGGATTATGTATTATCTAAATTAAAACAGAGCGAGATAAATCTTTTAAAAGAAAGTGTGGAAAAGTTGACAGAGAAAATTTTAGAAATAGTAAAGAAGTAATTTTAAAATATAAATAAGCAAAAAATATTTCTAAAATAGTTATAAAATAAAAAAGCATAAACAAGAAATAAGTGGCTAAAAAGCTTACAAAATAAAGGTTAAATATAGCTTGACAAATGTAATATATTATGTAATAATAGTAGAATCATTAACCCAGAGCCAAATCGTTGGCCAGTTGGTCAATGAAGCTCGTTCACAAGGAGATTATCCGTGAAAAAAACAATTGCTCTAATGCTGGCCGTTTCTGTTATTCTTGCTGGCTGTGGCAAGCCGATGACAACCAGCAAAAAAGAATATCCAACATACGGCCTATTCAACGAAAGCTCTGCGAAGAGCAAAGACGTGTGCTACGAGATATCGGTCGGAAACATCGTCTGGTCAATTGTTTTGGTTGAAACTCTCATTGCTCCGATTTATTTTGTCGGATGGAGTTTGTATAACCCTGTGCGTATGAAAAAAGACGCAAACGATCAATGTACGATTGACAGCTAAACCCCGCCACACTCACGGAAAACCCGTTGCAGTTGTGGCGGGTTTTTTATTGTAATTTTTATTCTATAATATATTTAAGAAATTAACTATTATTTTAATATTAATTAATTTAAATTTTCATAAATTATTGATGCTTCTCTGTTTGTTTTACAGTTGACTTTTGTGTGTACAAAATATATACTGTGTATATACAAATTATAAGTATTAAATTAACACTTAATAAATGATTCTACTTAATCAAATATATGCAAGCAGTTATAAATATAAAAACAGATTTAAGCTTAAAATTAGAAGCCAAGCAGTTAGCCCAAGATATGGGGTTAACTCTATCCTCTGTGATCAACAACTCATTAAAAGACTTTGTTAGGGCAAGGGCTATTTCTTTTGACAACAATTATGAACCTACAGAAAGACTTAAAAAATCAATTAGGCAAGCCGAACAAGATTTTGCTAAAAATAAAAACATAAGTAAGTCCGGTAAAGTCACAGATCTAAAAAAGCATTTGATGAGCCTATAGGTTTATGTTAATTTTTACAAATAAAAACTTTGACAAAAGTTTTGCTAAGCTCTCACCAAAAATCAAGGAATCTTTTATTAACAGATTAGATATTTTTGTAGCCGATAATTTTGACCCAGTCCTTAATAATCACTCCTTAAAAGGAGAGTATTTTGGATATAGAAGCATAAATGTAACAGGAGATTATCGTGCTGTATATAAAATTGTGGCCACTCACGAAGTCTGCTTTATAGATATAGGTACTCACAGTCAATTATATAAGTAGTCTCATAGCATGACTTTTTATGCTATAATATATTTAAGAAATTAATTATTATTTTAATATTATTTAATTTAAATTTTAACATATAATGAACTCACTTAAACTCGGATTTTTCTTAGCTAAAAAAAGTTTACAACACAGTAGCAAGTGGATATCTGTGTCTACTATTACCATAATATTGCTGCTATTTTTGGCGGTGATGGTAATATCAGGTATACTAGTCGGCCTTATACAGGGTAGCGAGGTTGCGTTTAAGGGGAAATATTTTGGTGACGTCATAGTCTCTACCTTAGAGAAAAAGAAAAATATACAGAGGGCGGATGAGATCATGGCTACGCTTAACGGTATACCCGAAGTCAAAGGATATGCGCCGCGCTACCTGACTGGTGGTAGTATAGAGGCTAATTATAAGACTCGTGGTAGTGACGCTATCGCTAACAAAAAGCAAGTTAGCATAAGAGGTATTAGCCCAGAAGATGAAGAGATAGTCACCACGCTCTCAGATAATATACTTGAGGGTGAATATTTAAAAAGAGAAGATGCGAGTAAGTATATACTTGTCGGTAAGGATATACTTGCCAAGTATAGTATAGTTGCTGATGTGGACTCATCGGCGCTGCGTGATGTGGAGCCGGGCACAGTAGTTAGGCTACAAGTTAACGGAGTTGAGGCTCTGCGCGGCGAGTCAGGTATAAAGGCAGCTGACGATAATATAACCCCGACCAATGAGTATATAGTTAAGGGTATAGTTAAAATAAAAGCAGGTGACCTATCTAGCTCAGTATTTATGGTGGATAGTCAGCTGCGAAAATTATCAGGTAAAAATATAGCGGATGTGGATGAGATAGCTATTAGGCTTAATCCTGGAGCAGATAGCGCAAAAGTTAGAGATATTATAAAAGGCAATGGATTCGAAGATAGTGCCAAGATAGAAACCTTTGAGCAGGGGACGCCGGCATTTGTTATCAATCTTAAAAACTTGTTTGGATTCCTCGGTAATTTCTTTGGGGCTATACTTATGGTGGTCGCGACTATTGCGCTATTTATAGTTATATTTATTAATGCTCTAACCAAGAGGAGACAAATAGGAATACTAAAGGGTATAGGCATCAAGAGAGCGACCATACTTTGGAGTTATGTATTTCAGTCGATATTTTACGCTGCTATCGGCGCTGGCCTCGGCCTTGTGATTGTATTTTTTGGGCTTAAGCCGCTATTTGTAAAGTACCCGATAGACTTTCCATTTTCAGACGGCATACTTGTAGCCGAGCCATTTCCGACTTTTGTACGAGTTAGTATATTTATGATAGCTGCTGTATTTGCTGGCCTCGTGCCTGCTTGGATGGTGGTGAGGCGTAATACTCTTAATGCGATACTAGGAAGATAAAAATTATAGCACAAATTAATTTGCAAAAATAATATAAAAATATGACAACAATAATACAAGCCAAAAAGTTAATCAAATCATTCAAAGATGGCGATAAGGAGACATTTGTGCTAAAAGGTGTCGACCTAGAAGTAAAAGAGGGTGAGTTTATAGCGATAATGGGCAGGTCAGGAGCTGGCAAAAGTACCTGCATGTATCAGCTGTCATTACTCGACGAGCCAACTGGGGGTGAGATACTTATAGATGGTCATGATACCCACAATATGGACGAATATGCCAGGACAGATTTTAGGCTTAGGAAATTAGGCTATGTCTTTCAAGACTATTCACTAATACCCGAGTTGTCAGCAGTAGAAAATGTAGCCCTACCGCAAGTGCAACAAGGTATAGATTTTAAAACAGCTAGAAAGAATGCAGAAAAGTCACTTGAGTCAGTTGGTCTCGGTAATAAATTTACCAATCTCCCTGGTGAGCTATCGGGAGGTGAGCAGCAGAGAGTAGCAGTAGCTAGGGCAATATCACATAATCCAAAAATACTATTTGCTGATGAGCCGACAGCTAATCTTGATATAGAGAATAGTACACGCGTAATAGAAATTTTTAAAAAGCTTAATAAAGAAAGTGGGTTAACCGTAGTCATGGTAACTCATGAAGAAGAATACGGCAAAATGGCTGATAGAGTAATCAGGATGAGCGATGGGTTGGTGGTGTAAGTGCAAAATTTTCACTATTTTGTTTGTTAAGGGGGTAGGTACATGCTATAATTATATTATTAAAATAATAAAATAAATATGCTATTAAAAGAATTTGTGATTAGTATTAAAAATATAGCTGCACCACTATACGAGACCCTATTTCTGGTTGGAGTAGTTTTTATAATAATTGGGCTGTATAAAATAATATTTAAAAATACAAATGATATAGATAAAAAAGCGGCCAAGAAATGTATAACCTGCGGCTTAGCTTCATTTTTAGCGATAATTATAATTGTGGGTACTATCACATTCATATCGCCTCTTGTTGGTATTGGTTTACTTGGTGATATACCATACGAACCCCCTGTAAAAAAAACGGGGGAGTACAATAAGATTAGCTATAATGCTAGCTTAAAAACTAGGGACATGCAAAGTGTTTACGATAAGACTAATAAGCTTGTACTGGTTGCTGGGGGAAGAGTATTTATAGCCAGACAAGCAGAAGATTATTCAAGAATTGGTTTTATAGTATCAAGGTCAAATTTTGACAGTTTTAAAAAAGACATAAAGAAACTGGTATCTGAAAAATTATATGCAGAAAACATAAATGAAATCAGCTCACCAGATAAAAAAAGATTAGAATTACAGCAGACAGATAATTTAGAAATAGTTATGGGTTATATCGAAATACTGCACCTATCAATGTGGAATATGGCAATAATATATTTACCTGTACACCCCGCGATAATAATCAGCATATTACTTTTTTCAACAATCGCCTGGTTTATGTATTCTAAGTATAAAAAAGATAAGCGACATAGAGAAATGCATCCAGAGTCTGCTAATATTACCACTAATTCAACCGGATTTTTTAGGGACATGACAGTGGGATTATTTTTCCTGATGCTGTTAATCGCATTTCCAATTTTATTTTTTATTAATAGTTACTAGGAATTATTTATCGGTATTTTTACCTGTTACACTCTAATTCAGAAAACAAAAAATCATCTAGTTAAACATTCTAGATAATTTTTGTTTCTTTGGTGCGTGATCCAAGATTTGAACTTGGGACCGCTCGAGTATCAGTCGAGTGCTCTACCAGCTGAGCTAATCACGCATATTCACTATATTTTTTACTTCATAATATTAGCATATTTTTGAGTAAAAGTATACGCTTGACATATATATATTATAATGTTAGTATCTTTGAATGAAAAAGATATTGACAAAAAATATAAAAGTACTTATTATTGTGCTTTTTATATTGTTTTTGATGGGTATAACAAAAACTTTTGCTAACACTACGTCTGAATATAATCCCAGCAATAACTGGAGTAATAAAAAGTTTTTAGAAAATATAAATAGCGAAAGATCTAAAAAAAGCTTAACTAAGTTAATAGAAAACAAAGAATTAAATAGGTTAGCCCAAGAGAGATTGGGCGATATGATAAAAAGTAATTACTTTTCACACTTCTCACCTAACAAAAAAAGTCTAGATGATATATTGCCTGCTAGCGATTACAAGTATGTAGCAAGAGGGGAAAATCTAGCCTACGGTGAATTTGAGGATGAGGCAGATATTATAAATTCTTGGATGCAAAGTGAAGGTCATAAGTATAATATTTTATACAAAAAGTTCAAAGACATCGGTGTTGCTTATGCAATAGTTGACAATTATCAAGGTGGCAAATACATTGTAGTAGTCAATGTATTTGGATCGCAAAAAGTTGATAGCAAAATATTAGCCAAAAAATAATAAATTGTAGCTGATATAAATTAAAAAACTTAATTTATATCAGGTTGTAAGTCTCTAAAAATTATTATATAATACATTTATGAACAAAAACATAATAAGAATATTTGCAGTCATAATGTTGCTAAGTCCATGGATATATATTGGGGAGACGTTAAGAAGTGTTTTGATTATAGCAGCTAGTATTGTAATATTACTCGCTACTGTAGATATAAGTAACAAAAAGAAAAAAGAAGAGGTGATAAATTAATTTATATTTTTTTTAGAGTATAACTGATGTGCACAGATACAGGGCCGCCCGCAGGGCGGTCCTGTTATTTTTACATATTTTTATGATATAATCATTTGTAAGAAGTATATGCTAAGCCCACAAGAATTAGAAGACAAAAATAGAATCACATATTTTGGTGTGACTGACTTTCGCGGCATACAGGAAAAATTTGGCATTAAGGCAGAAGACAGAACGCGTCACATGTACGTGATAGGCAAGACTGGTATGGGTAAAAGTACCATGCTCGAGAATATGGCCATACAAGATATTCAGAACGGCGAAGGTATATGCTTTATTGATCCGCATGGTACCACCGCCGAAAAACTTTTAAAATATGTACCCGCTGATCGTATACACGATGTAGTCTACTTTGCGCCATTTGATACAAAGTATCCAATGGGTTTAAATATATTGGAGCATGTTGATGAGGATTATAGGCACCTTGTAGCTTCTGGGCTTATGGATACATTTAAAAAAGTTTTCGGTGAGGATGTATTTTCAGGGCGTATGGTGTATTTGCTCAATAACGCTATATTGTCACTACTTGAAAATGAAGGCGAGAGTATGATGGGTATTAACAGAATATATGCGGACAAAGATTATAGAAAAAAGATAATAAGTAATGTTAAGGACCCAGCATTGCTCGCCTTTTGGAATGAAGAGTTCGCAAAGTATGAGGACAAATATGTAAAAGAGGCCAGCGCTGCAATACAAAATAAAATAGGGCAATTTATAATGACGCCAATAGTTAGAAATATTGTCGGACAAAAACATACAAGCTTTGACATACGTAAAATGATGGACGAGAGGAAAATATTAATATGTAACTTTTCAATAGGGCAGACAGGTTCTGAAAATGTTAACCTGATCGGGTCATTACTAATAACAAAGATATACTTAGCGGCTATGAGTCGGGCTAATTTAAAAGAGGATGAGCTTAAAAATAGCCCGCCGTTCTATTTTTATGTGGACGAATTTCAAAATTTTGTTAATGATAGCTTTGCCCAGATATTGTCACAGTCAAGAAAGTATAATCTTGGCCTAGTCATAGCTCATCAATATGTCGAGCAGCTGAGCGACACTGTAAAGGCGGCTGTATTTGGTAATGTTGGATCTATGATATCTTTTAGAGTTGGCGCTACTGATGCTGAGCTGCTTGAAAAGGAGTATGCGCCGCAGTTCACAGCTGACGATATTGTTAATCTTGGAGCTAGGCAGATATATCTTAGGTTATCAATTGACGGCGTCGGGTCCAAGCCATTTTCAGGCCGTACTATGCCGCCAATCGAGAATCCAGAAGATAATTATGTACCAGCTGTTGTCGCTACTAGTAGGGCAATATATGCAAGGTCCAAGCCTGACGTCCAAGAAGAAGTTAAAAATTGGTATGAGCCTGTTGTAAAAAGAGTATCGCCAAATGAAAATATAAATAACACAAATACAAACTTTGCAGAAAAAAGAATACAAGATAAAACAGAATTTAAAAAAAGTGATGTAAGTGAGTACAAGAAAGAGGAATATAAAAAAGAAAGTAAAATAAAAGAAGAAGTAAAAGTCTCTTACCCGCAAACTTTTGTTGAGAAAAAACAAGATAATAAAAGTAGCCCACTTCGTGAAGCATTGCAGTCAGCTATGAAAGTAGATGTAAAAAAAGAGAAAGAAAACGAAGAAGTAAAAAAAGTTAAAATTAATATAGACGAAGCCAAGAACACGTATACTGATATATTTGGAGATATAAAATTAGATCAAGAAAAGTTTAAAAAATTACTAGATCTACAAGAATAGTATTTAAAAATTATTAGAGAAATTAATCCTCCTGCGCTAAAGCTTCGGAGGATAAGAAATTATGAAAAAGAATTTATTATTTATTTTAGTGGGCATATTTTTTATAAATATTATTTTTGTAAAAAGTATTTTCGCTTTGCAGATTAGCGAGATTATGTATGACCCCGCGGGTAGCGACACCGGTAATGAGTGGATAGAGTTATATAATGATACGGGTAGCAGTATTAACCTAACCACTTATAAATTTTTTGAAAATAATGTTAATCACGGCATAACTGCAAATCAAGGAGGTAGTAGTATTAGTGCTGGCGAATATGTAGTGTTAGCTGATAATCCTACTAACTTTCTGGCGCAGCATGCAGGATATGTTGGTAAAATATTTGACAGTGCTTTTTCACTTTCAAATAGCGGCGAATATTTAGAGATGCGAGACGCTAGTAATATTAACTTGTTTTCTGTAACCTATATTACAAATAACGACGCAAATGGTACCGGAGGAACTTTAAATTATATTGCAGGAGCTACCTCGACCTGGCAAGTTTTTATAGAGTCTCCAGGAGTAGTGTCACCGCAAAACGCTGTACAAAATAATTCTGCTAATGCTACCAGCAGCAACTCTACCTCTACGCCTAGCGCTACAACTACTAGCTCAAGCGCTACAAATACAACAACAAATACAGGTGCTACTAATTTTTACAGCTCAGGTTATACAAATAAGACTTATACCCTTGGTGATCTTAATATGCTAACCCCAAAAGAAATATGGACTGTGGCTGGTGCCAATACCTACTTTTTTGTTAAGCCTATAGATTCAAAAAAGAATACAGTGCCTAGTAATACTTATTGGTCATTTGGTGATGGGGCAGAAGGTCTTGGCTCTACTACCACCCACAGATATTATAATGCGGGGTATTATACTGCTTTTGTCGAGAGTGAGATTAGTAATGCCTATGGTATTGAGCGTATAGCGGTAAATGTAGCAAGTCCGGACATATCAATAAGTGAAATTGGGGATAATTATATTATTATCAAAAATAATAGTAGCACAGAATTAAATATTGGAGGATTTATTATTGGTAGCGATCAGGGATTTTTTAAGCTATCGCGTCACCTTATTTTAAAAGAAAATTCTGAGCTAAAAATAGACGGTAGAGTAATGGGATTTACAAATCTTACCAACCCTAAAATATTATCTTCTGATATGGCTAACATATCTGTATATAAGAATAAAGCTAATATAAATCAAGAAATAAAATCAGAAATCCCTAATGCCACTTCTACCTTACAGATAAATAAAAAAGTCATATTGTCTAAAAATTATCTTTATAAAAATAATCAGTACAAAAAAGACTTAAACCCAAAAGAAAAATCTACAAGCTCTGTAGCATCACTCGCCGCTAATATAACTCCACCTGTGGACATTACACCTATCAAAAAGGTGAAAAATTGGTTATACTGGTTATATGAATAAAATTAAATTAAGCCTATTTTGCTTGTGTCTTTTTACAGCAGCTTTTTCTTATAATGCGTATGCTGCTAATTGGTGGGATGTTGGATACTCGCAGGGAGTTACTGTGCAGAGTAGTACTCAGAGTCAAGTTATAATACCTGAGACTAATATATCTACTAATCCTAGCACCTCCAATAATTCAAATACAAATTCTACTACAAATATAAGTACGACCCCTCTAAAAATTATAAGTTATGATGTAGAGGGTGACGCTAATGGTAACAATATAAGAGATGAGGTTGATGGTATAATATCAAGTCTAGTATCTCAATATAATTTTGACCTAAAGCAAAAAAGGTCTTTGGAGCAGATAGCTAGGTCCTATCAGTATGTGCTTATATTTGCTCCTAATAGTGTGAGCTCTGCTTTTCAAGTTAATATAAGAGATGTGGCCGCTACAAAGTGTGCTGAGCAGAGGCTACCTGCCAGCACACTTGACCTTGTTGTAGAAAAAATAGAAGCAGCAACCCTTAATACTCCTCAAAAGAGAGCGGCATACGATGTTTATACAAACTTTTTAGATGAAAATAGTCAGGGAGTTAGCAGCAATTCTTCTTGTGAGGACGAATTTTCTGGGTCTGGTGCAAACCCTAATAATGGAGGACCTATTACTTTGGGTGAGCAGTCTTTGCCTTGCCTAGTACTGAACCAGTTTATGGAAATAGGTAGCTCAGGTCAGCAAGTTATCAAGCTTCAGACCTTTCTAGTATTATCAGGTAATATGTCAGTGTGGCCAACTGGATATTTTGGAGGTAATACAGCCTTTGCTGTCAAAAATTTCCAAAACAAATACGGCATAGATAGCAGCAGATCATGGGTTGGTCCTAGTACTAGGGCAAAAGTAGCTGAGACAACCTGTAACGGAGACCCTAGTGCAATAGCTTCAGCTCGTAATGGTTTTAGTGTTAAAAAGTATGTAGCCCCTAAAAAAGTAGTATACAAAAAGCCAGCAATTAAGACTGTGTCTGAGACTACAACAATAGAGATAGCAACTACAACTATTGAGACATCAACTATTTTTGTAGATAATACTAGCCTCGCTGTACTATCTAATACGTCTGGGACTTTTGATACAAGAAGAAACCCGATCAATGCACTTTACTTTACAGTAAAAGCCGACACAAAAAGAGACGAGTTATATGTATGTACCGAGAGTAAGTTAAATTCAAATTGTTTTGATCAAAGTTCATATACACTAGTTAGGCAAAAGTATGACAGTACTACCTACGACAGTATAGCTAGCAACGATAGATGGATATTTAATATATATTATAATCAAAATACTTGGGGTAATACAGGAGGAAAAATATATTTTAAAAATGGCACCGGCGGAGTCCCGAGTGTATATAGTGTGAACGTAAGATAAGTCATATTTTTTAAATTTAAGAAAAAATAACTTAAAAATATATATCTGAAATTTTAAATCAAGAGTTAAATAAACAAGAAATAAATGTTAAAAAATTCTCTTTTTTCAGAAGCTCATATTTTGTAATCTCCCTACCCTTAATAATATTAACATGTTTGATATTTTATAATTATATTATCCATCCTTGTGGCAATGATTGGGGGTGTAACTTGTATTTTGCTCTTGCTTTCATGCTCACGCTGCCTGTACTTATAGTAACTTCTTTTTTAATACTCTTTAATTTTCTTTTTAGAAGAAGTGTACAGAGTAAGTGGGCCAGATTCTTTTTAGTCATATTCCTTTTCACACTAATAGTTTTATTCTTAGTTTCCTATTTTCTATTTTAATGGCTTCCGAGTATTAAAATTGTGTTATTGGTTATAGGCCTAAACCACTTTACATTAGACTATGAATAGGTTATAATTAGACCATGTTAAAACCAGTATTTAGCCTAAATACAGAGCTGTTAGATAATATAGTAAAGATTAAAAATATTGTAAGTGAGTTAAATAATCAAAAGTTTTCAGGCTTGGTATTGTTAGACTTGGAAAAAAATAGTTATGCGCTATCCGCTTTTGCCTCTACTAGTATAGAAGGAAACCCCCTACCCTTAACAGACGTAAAAAGACTTTTAAAACAAAAGCCAGAAAAAATTAGAGATACAGAAAGAGAGGTGCTAAATTATAATAAGGCTCTTGAATTTTTAAATACTGAAACATCCAGAGACCTAAAGGTAAAAGTAAATACAGATAAAAGCAAAAAATTAGAATCAAAAATAAATAATGATTTTATTTGCAAGATACAGTCTATTGTAATAGAGGGGCTATTAGATAAAAGTAATATTGGGAAATTTAGGAAAAATCCTGTCATAGTCAACGACCCTAAAAAAAGAAAAGTAGCATATATACCGGCAGATGCAAAAGACGTAGAAAGACTAATGAGTGAGCTCACGAATTTTATACATTCAGAAGCCAAAAATGTCGACCCTTTAATTTTGGCTGGGATTTTCCATAAGCAATTTGTTATAATTCATCCGTTTATGGATGGTAACGGTAGGACAACTAGACTGGTGACAAAGTATTTATTGGCTAGTATGGGACTAGACACTTTTAAGCTTTTTAGTTTTGAGAATTACTATAATAAAAATGTGACTAATTATTTTTCAAAAGTAGGTGTGCTGGGTGATTATTATGAGATAAAAGATAAAATTGATTTTACTGACTGGCTAGTTTATTTTACAGGAGGTATTATTGATGAGCTTCTAAGAGTTCAGAAAATACTTGAGAGCACTAATATAAAAAGAACAGAACCTTATGAGCAGATAATTCTTGATTTTATTAAAAAGAACAAATCTATCTCTAAAAGTGAATATGAAAAAATTACAGACAGAAAAAGATCTACCCAAATTTTAGATTTTAAAAGATTGGTAGATAAAGGTATGATAAAAAGAGAAAATAAAGGCAAGGCCACTTATTATACTATCTAAAATAGGATATAGTACAAAAGCCTATTGCTTATATAGGGGGGGGGGTGATATAATTGACTTAGTAAAAATTAAATAATAATAAAAATGCAACAAAATAAAATCTTAAAAAAAATTAGCATAAGCATACTAATATTAGTAGGAATATTTAACATAAGTCATGCGCAGATTCCAAGTAATGATGTAGACAGATGCATAAAAATAAAGAAAAATATCCGCTTTTTAAGTCGTGATAGCAGTAGATCAAATGACGTTACACGGCTTCAGATTTTTCTAAAAAATGAAGGGTATCTAAAATCACAGGCGGATGGAGTATTTAGAGTTAGTACTCGCTCAGCTGTGATTACATTCCAGAAAGATAATGGATTTGGCGCGGCTGCCAAAGGTAATGTTGGCCCAACTACTCGCACAAAAATACAAGAGCTAACTTGCAATAATGCCGATGTTACTGTTAAGCCAGTGAATACTAACATTATCACATCAGGACAAATAAATACTGCAGTCTCAACAGTAACAGTAAATAAAGTTCAACCATATCTGGAATCATATATAGATTATGTAGACTCTAAGAGAGATGCATTTGTCATGAATTGGAAAGCCTCTAGTCCCGTTGGTGTTAAGCTTATTGTGGATTGTCGCCCAGGAATTAATATAATATCTGACCAGAGTAATGGTAAAAATATCTGTGATAGTAACGGCACTGTTGGAGTGTGGGAGAATGTAGACTCTGGTTCTGTTATTATAAGATCGAAAGGCAATGTATCTAGTTTTGGAGTGGGGGCAACTTTAGGAATTCTTGATAAAAATGGAGAATTCGTAAAGAATAGTAATATTTCTGATGGAAAAGGGAGACTTATGATGCAAAATGAGGTATTTGTTATAACTTTTCCAGCTGATGCAGCTGCTGTAGCAAGTGCTGCCATTAATACACAAGTTCCGTCAGTATTTTCTAACGGAGTAGAGTCTATTAATGGCATCGCTGTGCCTCCTATGCCAAGTGCCCCTAATTTGAATATCGCTGGTATAGATACAAATAATAACGGTATGCGCGACGATGTAGACCGAGCATTAGCTAGCCGCACTGGGGCTAATTCAGAGATTTATAATTTTGCTGTTAAGTCTGCCAAAAATTTGCAACTAGCCATAACTTCGGTTAGTGCAACTACAGCAAGTAGGGCGATATTTGAAGATACAAATCAGCAAGCTTGCGGTAGTGCGTCAGCAAAAGAGGGCGCTAAAATTTCTAATGAGGAGACGCTGAATACCAGAGAAAGACAGGGCGCTGCTGTAGCAGCTTATTTTAGTGGTCTTACTGCAGAAAATGCTGTTATTAGTTGTCAATAATAAATTCGCTATAACTTTAACTAAAAATGAAGAAAATCATTACTAAAATATTTAATTATTTAAAATATGTTATATGTATAATTATATTTTTAGTTCTATGTTTTTTTCTATATAGCGTATATATAAAGTTTTTTGTTGAAAGTAAAAGTTTAGAAAATATTAAGCCTCAAAATACAGAAATCATTCAGATTAATATTAACGGTAATCAAGAGGAGGTAGCTTCTCAGGAATATAATAGTAGCTCAGGTGAAGTGGTTATATTTGTTGGTGGACTATCTGGCTGGGGAGACACATGGTCTAGATCTATTTTAGAATTTAATAAAAATACAAAAAATAGATACAGAGTCATAGTGATAGATATACCACCTTTTGGATTTTCAGAAAAGTCAAAAGAAAATAATTATAACAGAGTATCTCAAGCTAAAAGGATAAATACTTTTATAGAAAATAAAAACCTTAAAGATGTAATCTTTGTTGCGCATTCTTATGGAGCAGGACTAGCTGCCGAGGCTATTTTGCAAAATAAAAGTTATTATAAAAAGTTTATTATAATTGACGGAGCCTTGTCTATAAAAAGTCTAGAAATTAAACTTGTTAATAATGTTGATAGCAATAATAATTTCTCTTTAGACGTAAAAGAAAAATATAATTTTTTAGAAAATATAAAAAAATCACTGTTGTCATCTATAATAAGGGTTGTAGTTCATACAGATTTTATCGCTAAAAATAGATTAGAGTCTTTTGTTAATATAACTTCAAATATAGATAAGAGTCTGGTTGATAAATATGTTTTCCCGACTTATAAAAAAGAGTCATCAAATAAGCTAGGCGATTGGGCCAATCAATACGTGTCAGAAAGTAAGAATAATATGAGTAACAATATTGAGAATTATAAGAGCTTAAGTATACCTGTTCGCTTAATATGGGGTGAAGAAGATACTTTAACTCCAATAAAAGAAACAGAAATACTTTTGAAAAATGTATCTGACATAAAAATTAGAAAGTTGAAAGGTGTTGGACATATACCAATGATAGAAGATTATAAAAATTTTGACGAGGCCCTTATTAATTCAATTAATAATTAAAAAATGTGCTATAATTATATTAATTAAAATTTAAAAGTATTAAGTAGATAATTCTACAAAATCAAAATCAAAAATATGCAAAAAGCAAATAAAATAGTAAAGTTAATAACCCTTTTTCTAACAGTGTTGTTTGTAGGTATAGTGTTAATGGAGCGTATACCAGGAGTGATGATAGCTACAGCTGACAAGTATGAGAGTCTTATGTTTGGGTTATTTAAAATATCACTACTTGACGATATAACTCACGGCTTGTCTGGATTGCTGGGGCTGTATGCACTCATAAAAGGTTATAGATATAGTGTATATTTTTTAATGTTTATTGGCGGGTATTATTCTCTTGATGCCACCTTTTTTATAATAAATGGATTTATAACCGGTCAGGGATTTATTGAAAATATAATGTTAAATGGCCCTCATATCGGTATCACTGCACTTATTATCTTTGCGCTATTTAAATCCCTTAAGAAAATTGAGCTTAATCAAGACATCAAATAATATAGAGTATAAATTTATATTTTTAAATAATATATATGCTTAAGAAAATAAATAAAATTAGTCTTAAAAATATTAAGCCATTTAAAGTTGCGGTATTTTTATGCGTGCTTACTTTTATTATTTTGATTTTGTCACAGACTATTTATACAAAAAATAACCCAAGGCAAGATAAACTTAATAGAGAGCTAGAAAATACTAAAAATAAAATAGTGAATGAAGTAACAGAATTGTACCCTATAAAAGTCGTAGACATAGTGGTGCCGCATAGTACAGAGGAGATATCTGAGTATGTTAAAAAGTATGACCATATATCGATTGGAGGTGGACGTAATAGTATGGGTGGGCAGACTGCAAGCGAGAAAGCGGTGCAGATAGACATGCGGGAATTTAATAAAATACTTAACCTATCAACCACTACAAAAGAAATAACCGTACAGACTGGTGCAAGATGGAGAGATGTGCAAGATTATATCGACCCATATAACCTCTCTGTAAAAATAATGCAGACTTATTCTAACTTTACTGTAGGGGGGTCACTGTCTGTTAACGTACACGGTAGATACGTAGGACTCGGGCCTATAATATTATCTGTTAAAAGTATAAAAGTAGTGCTAGCGAGCGGTGAAGTTGTAATAGCGAGCCCAATAGAAAACCAAGAGATATTTTTCTCAGCTATTGGTGGTTATGGGGGTATAGGAGTTATAACAGAGGCAACTTTGGAGTTAGCTGATAATGTGAGTGTAGAGCGATCAAGGGTTAAGATGCCAATAGGTGAGTATGCTAATTATTTTAAAAATATAATAAAAGCTAGTAGTTCAAAAATACTTTTTCATAATGGTGATATATATCCGATGGATTTTGATAGTGTGAGCGGTGTTAGTTGGATTGTTACTGATAAGACACCTACAACAAAAGATAAATTAATACCAAGATCTCAAGATTATTGGCTTGAGCGTTTTGTCTGGGTGACTATGAGCGAATGGCCTCTAGGCAAGTGGATACGTGAATATATCTTAGAACCTGTTTTATACAGCGGCACTCAGCCAGTACATACTAGAAATTATGAGGCAAGCTATGATATTATGGAGCTAGAGCCAGAAAGCAGAGCGTCTAGTACTTATGTGTTACAAGAATACTTTGTACCTGTGGAAAATTTTGATGTATGGATACCAAAGATGAAAAAAGTTTTTGTTGATAATAATGTAAATCTTTTGAATGTTTCTATACGTCACGCCCTCCCTGATCCAGGGTCAAAACTTGCTTGGGCAAAAGGTGAGAGCTTTGCTTTTGTTATATATTATAAACAAGGTACTGATGAAAAATCAAAACAAGAAGTTGCTAATTGGACAAGGCAAATGATAGATCAGGTGTTAATGGTTGACGGAGGTTATTATCTACCTTATCAGCCACATGCGACCGACGAGCAATTTTATGCTGCGTATCCAAAGTGGCAAGAGTATTTTGAAATTAAAAATAAGTATGACTCTACAGGTAAATTCACAAATAAGCTTTGGGATAAATATTATAATAAAAACAAAATAGAAAATTATAAAAATAAACAAGAAATTATAAGTATATCCAGTAGCACAAAAGACTATTTTAGACCCGCTGATAATATGTACTTGTCTATACCTGAGTGGTATATAGTTTATAGTGCAGGCGAATATGCAAGTGTACTCAAAAATAATATGCCCAGCAGTTTTAATTACTCACAAGCTATAAAAAATTACTGGGAACAATTTGATATAGTAAATAAAAAAGTTGCGACAAGTACAACCAGTAACTTAGATTATATTAATATACTAAAAGTTATAGGAGTCAGCTTTACCGCAGAAAATATTGTAAAGGTCCTGTATGAAAATACTATAGGTAGAGTGTCAGAATATTTAGCTGGAAATGTACAAGTGGCAGAGGATAAATTAGCCTATGAGGGGGCAAAAAGTTACGCAGACTTTATTTATGACTACCCTTGGTATGACTTTAACTATGGATTTTATTTTAAAAAAGTGTGGACTGTAAGTGATTATGAAGCTACGCGAGGAGTAGAAAAAAAATATACTATCGGGCAAAATACAAGAAGAGTAGAGAGGAAAATGTTCCTGAGTTTAGAGTACGGCATAAAGTATTTGTATGCAAAAGCTATTGCTTATGCTACCCACACAAAGTTTGGAGTTCAGAATGATATAATAAGCGCAGTAGTCATAAAAAATTATACAGAAAAAGAGAGTAATAAAAATATAAAAGAAATAATTAGTGCTGCGCATTATCAGCCGTTTACTAAAAAGTTAATAGAAGATTTTGATTACGCATACAAAAATAATTATGAGTATAAAATTTTAGATATAGCTGGAAATAGCCTAATAACTTTTTCTTATATAGATAGCGTAGGTGCAATTATCTCAGATAACACAAAAGAGATTTTGCGTGATGAAGAAAACATAGATGTAGATGGAGTACTAATTAAAAAAGATAGAATAACTGTTGAGACTGGTGTCAGTAATCTATTTGCAATTTATAAAGAGTTAAAAAATAAAAATATAGTAATAGACCATCTATATGATTACTAGTCTAAAAAAATAATATACACAATATATAAATAATTTTTATTATTTCTTCTCAATAACTATACCGTAACCTCTTGGCATTTTTTTGAGTGGCTCGGCTATCTTATATTCGCAGGGGATGATGGCAAGCACGCGGTTAAGCCTTTCTTTTAAAAAGCTCTCCTCCATAAATTTACCTCTACCTTTTAATTGTAGTTCAAATTTTACTCTGTGTCCCTCTTTTATCCACTCAGCTGACTGATTAGTTTTGACTGCTATGTCATGATCGCTAATACCAACACTCAGCTGTACATTTTTGGTCTCAGTTGAGTTAGATTTTGCTTTTACGTCTTTTAACTTTTTAGATAATTCGTATTGATATTTGCCATAATCAGCTATACGCGCTACTGGTATACCCTCACCACCACCTGAGACCTCGATAAGGTCTAGTCCGGATTTTTTTGCAGCGGCCATAGCATCTTCACGCCTTAGCACTCCTAAGTTAGATCCGTTCTGGTCTATTACGCGTAGCTCAGGTGAGCGTATCGCGTTGTTTATCATTGTTCTTGGTGGATGCACAGTTGTATATTTAAATTATTATATTAAGTTAGAATTTTGTAATTTCTTATATATATAATAACATATATTTTTATTTTTACAAATTATAAATATAGTGGTATAATTAAAATAATAAAAATACAGTAAAATATCATGAACAAAATAATAAATTATAGGATAACCAATGACTCAATTATAAGAATAATATTATGGGCCGGACTCGCTTATTGCATGTTCTATTTTAGAGACTTGATACTTACTCTCCTCGTTGGTCTTGTCTTAGCTTCTACTATTGACCCAGTGGCTAAATTTTTTAAAAAATATAAAATACCAAGAGTGGTTACCGTTTCCAGCATATTTATTATTATGACGGCTATTGTCGCTGTGTCTATATCTTTTGTTATACCAGCTCTTGCTGATGACTTTGTTAGACTTATCGCCAAGCTCCCAATACTTTTAAATGAGATAAATATTTTTGGAAAAGATTTAGGATTAAAAGAATTATCTGTTTATGTCACTGACTTGTCACGCGATATTTCAAAAGGTCAGATATTAACAGTACTCAAGAATTCTGTTATTGGTGCAGGCTCAGCACTTAATGCGACTGGCGCTGTGATTTCTAGTGTGGTTAATTTTTTGCTTACATTAGTATTTACCTTTTATTTGGCGGCTCAAGAAGATGGTATTAAGAAATTTCTCAAGCTCATTACACCCAAATTTTACGAGTTATATATTTTAGATCTATGGAATAGAAGTGAGAGGAAAATAGGGTCTTGGGCTGAAGGTCAGATACTGGCTGGTATTATTATGGGTGTACTCGTATATATACCTCTAAAGTTTATAGATATGCCGTACGCTTCTACATTTGCATTTTTATCATTTTTGGGTGAGATGATACCGATGGTAGGATTATTATTATCGTCTATACCAGCTATATTAGTTGCTTATTTTACTCATGATATGACTTATGCCCTCATAGTTGCGGCCATATTTGTCGTACTTGCTCAGCTTGAAAATTATGTTATATACCCAAAGATTATGAATAAGGTTATCGGTGTACCGGCCATAATAATACTTATATCTTTTATTGTAGGAGCAAAAGTCGCGGGTTTTTGGGGGGTAGTATTAGCTGTACCACTTGCAGCTATAATGATGGAGTTTGTTAATGACGTATTACAAGAAAAGATACCCTCCAGACATAAAGAGCTAGAGACTATTGTGTATGAGTAAAAACTAAATGATCAAGTAAGACAGAATTTATATATGCAAAAAGAAGATAAATTAAATAAGCCAAAATTTTATATAACCACTACGCTGCCATACGTTAACGCTGACCCGCATATTGGATTTGCTATGGAGATAATTAGGGCTGACGTGATAGCGCGCGCGAAGCGCGCGCTAGGGTATGAAGTATTTTTTAATACGGGTACTGATGAGCATGGTAGCAAAATTCACGAAGGAGGAGTAAAAGAAAACCTAACTACTCAGGAGTATGTAGATAAGTATTCAAATAGATTTAGGGACTTTTTAAAATTAGCCAATATTTCTAATAATGCTTTTATCAGAACTACAGATAATAATCATAAATTAGCAGCCCAGAAAATGTGGAATATCTGCCTAGCAAAAGGTGATATATACAAAGCTAAACAGGTTATAAAATACTGCATCGGCTGCGAGATGGAAAAGACAGACAGTGAGCTGGACGATAATGGTAAATGCGGAGATCATCCAGGTAGAGATATAGTAATAAGTGAGGAGGAGAATTATTTTTTTAGATTTTCAAAATACGAAAAAGATTTACTCGCTCTGTATGATGCTGGATTAGTTAAGCCTGACTTTAGGGGTAAAGAGATATATAACTTTGTCGCTGGGGGTTTGCATGATTTTTCAGTATCAAGGCTTAAGAGCAAAATGCCATGGGGCGTAGACGTGCCAGGTGATGATGAGCATGTTATGTATGTGTGGTTTGATGCGCTAACTAGTTATATTTCAACTCTTGGCTGGGGAGTAGAAAAAAAAGATGAAAACAAAAGAGAAGATAGTGTAGAAAATAATTTTGAAAAATTCTGGCAGCAGAGCAGTCAAGAAAAAAGAGAAGTGGTGCAGTATTGTGGTAAGGACAATAACAAGGCGCAGTCAGCAATATGGCAGGCGATGTTACTCTCGGCTGAAATCAAAAATACAACTACTATAAATATCAATGGACACATAATAAGTAATGGGGTAAAAATGAGTAAGAGTATTGGTAATGTGATTAGCCCATTTGACGTGATAGAAAAGTATAAAGATGTTACAGATTATGCAGAAGAGGTGTTAAGATTTGTGCTTTGTCACGAGGTATCCACTTATGAGGATAGTGATGTTACCAATGAAAGTATAGAGATAGCCTATAAGTCATATTTACAGAATGGTATTGGTAATCAAGTTAACAGAATATTAAAGCTCTCAAGTACGCACTTAACGCTAGATGATATAAAAAATATTTTGACAAAAGCAGAAGAGGGTAAGCTTGATCAAGACTATATAGAATATCTAAATAATTTTAAAATTAATGAAGCCATACATTTGGTAACAGATAAAATAAAATCTTTGGACGAATATATACAAAGTAGCGAACCATTTAAACTTATCAAAAGTGATGGGGGCGGCAATAATGTAAAGGCAACAGAGGATAGGCAAAAAGGTATAGAAATAATAAAAGAGTCTATCTTAAAATTATGCGAAATAGGGCATCACCTCTATTTCTTTATGCCTCGCCTTTCTATAGATATTTATAATCACATAAAAGAAAACAAAATGCCAGAGAAACCTTTCTTTGCGAGGTTAGAAAAGTGACAAACTAGAGAAGTAGATAAGATAAAAAATAGTACAGAGAACATAATAGCGCCGCCCGGAGGGCGGCGCTATTATGTTTACACAAAAGATATTCAAGTTTTACCCTTCATTTTTTATTCTATCAGTTTAGTTAGTATTTACTTCCACACACCTAGCCATATTCCGATATACTCTACTACGCCGTATAAGAATATTATATAAAATATTATGCCGGCTATTAGTGCTAGCGCTAGCTTGTTTATGATTTCATTTCTACGCTTTTTGACATCGTCTAGGGTGCATACCCCAGCTCTTTTCATATAAAAGTAAAAAGCTACAAGCAATGCTATTAGTCCCAAAGCGCGGAATGCCCACTTATAAGTCCCGTAAAATATATTAGCAATATCACCGGCAATGCTAACACTAACTAACCCGAGAGAAAGTAGTATTATTGGTGACAGGCAGCATAGCGAGGCTATAACTGCAGGTACGCTTGCTATCTTAAAAGCTTCTTTTAATTTTACAGATATTGGCCTAGTATCTTTAATTTGATCAGCTCTTATTATATTATATTTTGGTTTTGTTTTTTGCATACTTTTGATTAAGTGTAATCACCACTTAAGTATTTTTTTGTATTATTTTAATAAGCTAGTATACTCACCATAAGCCCCCTTCTCCATATCAGTTAAAGGTATAAATTTCATCGCAGCTCCGTTCATACAATATCTTTTGCCTCCTCTATCACTTGGTCCATCTTCAAATACATGACCTAGATGTGAGTCGGCTATCTTACTTCTAACCTCTGTTCTGGTTGAGAATATTCCATCATCAACGTGAAATGTCACAGCGTATTCAGATATAGGCTTTACAAAGCTTGGCCAGCCTGTGCCGCTATTATATTTATCTTTTGATAAAAATAGTGGCTCACCAGAAACTATGTCTACGTATAGGCCCACCTCTTTGTTATCATTATAATTACCATTTGAAAATGGTTTTTCGGTACCACTATCTTGAGTTACTTTTAGGCTAATAGCGCTCAAAGTTTTTAATTTTTCATTTTTAATTTGCGGAGCAAAATTCTCCCAGCTTTTTACATTTTTGTTTTCGTTCAAATTGCTTGATACATTCTCGACTCTATTTACTTTTGTAGTAGATCCATCTTGCCAGTGTAATTTGATAAAGTCATTACGCCCCGAGCCGTCACGATACAGCTCATATCTGACTGGATTCTTATCCTTATAATCTTGATGATACTCCTCGGCAGGATAAAAATTATTATAGGGTAATATTTCGGTTACTATTTTTTTAGTTAAAAATTTTGGATTATTATCTATATAATCTTGCGTTTCTAGTTTTGATTTTTCTATTGCCAGCTTTTGCTCATCATTTGTATAGTATATAGCAGTAGTATATTGATAACCCTGATCTGCAAATTGCCCATACGCATCGGTCGGGTCTATATGACGCCAGTATTTTGCAAGTAGATTATTAAGAGTGGTACTAGCACTATTATAATATACAAGTACCGCCTCACGCGCCCTCACATCACCACTACCAACTTCAGCGTAGCTTGGATTTTCTTTTGCGCTATCAGCATATCCAGATATAGCAGTTACTACGCCTTCAAGATGATTAAATTCTGACTCGGTGCACCAGAAACACCCACCAGCAAAAACTATTTTGCTATAATTTTTCTCTAATTCTTCTTGTGTTAAGTTTTCTTTGTTCATACTTTTGTTTTGTTTAAGATTTATAGCTTGCTCTAGTGTTAGATTTTTGGATGTATATTTTTGATATATTATAGTTGATAAATAGATGGCTATTACTAGTATTATACTATATATTATTGGAGTTGGTATTTTTAGATTTAAGATTTTTTGCATACTTTTTTGTTAATGTGTACTCTTTATTATTTTAGACAAAATAATTTTACCTATAGATAGGACACAAAGTATAAGCATATTACTTATATAACTCGTGTGCGTAAAAGTTTTGTACACTATGTCTACAGTAAGCACAAGTATAGTTATGATATACAAGTATCTGTCCACTTTTGATCTTATATATTCGTCACGCTCATCATATATCTTTTCTTGCCATATGAGGAGGGCATACATAGCAGCTATTAAAGTTATAAATCCAGACACCATCATGCCATCATTTAGTACATCAAAATAGTAGACAAAAAATAGAGTAACCAAAGATAACCCTAGGATCAATTCTTTTACTTTGTTTGAGATGCCCTGCAAAGCTTTTACTAATTTTAACTTTTTCATATTATATTTTTTTATTTATAAGTTGATAATTTTATGTTTTATTTTTCTAAATAAAACAAATCTTCTACTTGCATCTTTAAAAACTTAGCCAGCTTTAGAGCAAGAGTAATTGATGGCTGATATACAGACTTTTCTATTGATATAATAGTCTGCCTACTAACAGAAACACTCTCGGCAAGTTGTTCTTGTGAGAGCGATTTCTGCAACCTGTATTCTTTTAGATTATTTTTAAGAGTCACTATTATAAATGTTTATTTTTTAATAATATGAAATTAGTTCTGTTTGATCATCTTATCGTCTTTCATCATAGTTCCAGATGCCATAGTATCTTTTTTCATCTCGTCCTTCATCATCATTTTTGCAGCCTTATATTTCATTACTGCCTTTTTAGTAAGATTACCATAATAACCTTTAGTTGAACCTTTTGGCATTTTAAGATATCCTTTTTCAATTAGCATCATTTGCAATTTCTCTATATCAGCTTTTTTAGATTTAGAATTTGTAGACTCGTACATCATTTCCATCTTCATAGCCTCCTCAGTCATTTTCATTTTATCATCCATTTTCTTGTCCATCATCTTATCGTCTTTCATCATAGTTACAGATGCCATAGTATCTTTTTTCATCTCGTCTCTCATCATTGTTGTTGTAGGGGTCATTTCCATAGCGCTAGTAAGTGTTATCGCTAGAGCAGCTGCTCCTAAAGTTGTTATTATTTTATTCATATTTTTTTATTTTCTAAAGCCTTAGCCTTAAAGAGTTAATTTATTTTGTAATTTGTATGCAAAGCCATCTTCACATATGTAAAGTATACTTTACTTTAATTTAAAAGTCAACAAGTTATTTCTAACAAATAGAAATGATGGGGATAAGTCTTGTGTATAGTAAATTAAAACTAATAAATATAAAGTAGATATTAAGTACTTTACTTTTATATATATATGTGCTATAATATTATGATCTTTAAATTATCATTTGTATTATTTCAATTTTTCGAGCTAACGATTTCTATAGCAGTAAGGTCTTATAAATACAATTGGGTACTGGCAAAAATAAAATAATTTTTAAAATTTACAAATTTTACTTAATTTATTTTTGTAGCAACGAGTACGTGGTGATGATTATGAGATTAGAAATAATTAACAAATAATAATTATAAAATATTTTTTATTAATTCTCTATTTATTATATATAGAGATATTTTAAATATTTTTACAAAAACAAAATATGTATAACAGCAGAAATGGTGGAGGTAGAGACGGGGGTAGTCGTGAAGGGGGAAGTAGAGAGGGCGGATCAAGAGGAGGATTTTCTTCTGGATCACGTGGCGGCTTTGGAGGTGGACGCGGATCTTTTGGTGGTAGTCGCGGCGGTTCACGCGGAGGATCAAGAGGTGGCAATGGAGGTGGCTTTGCTCGCCCATTTGATCCAAAGAGAAGTTTTAAAAAAGACAATATAGACACAAAATTATTTATAAATAAGGCGGTAGTAGTAAAGGATGTTGACGTATACATACCAAAACATTCTTATGCTGATTTTGACCTTTCAGAAAAGTTACAGGCAAATGTAGCTCATATGGGTATCAATCACCCAAGCCCAATCCAGGATCAGGCTATACCAGTAGTTATGACTGGTAAGGACGTGATAGGTATAGCATCGACTGGTACTGGTAAGACTGCAGCATTTTTGGTCCCAATGATCAAAAATCTAGAAGCTAATTACAAAGACAAAGTGATGGTCATGTGTCCAACACGTGAGCTTGCTGAGCAGGTTGAGGGTCACTTTAGAAAAATGACAAAAGATATGAAGCTATATTCATTTCCAATTGTTGGTGGATCGCCAATATTTAAGCAAATTCATGAGCTTAAAAATGGACTAGATATGGTCATAGGAACTCCAGGTCGTATCAAGGATCTTATCGAGAGAGGTAAGATAGACATGGGAGACTTTAAATATGTAATCCTAGACGAGGCTGACAGAATGTTAGATATGGGATTCATCGGGGACATGCGTGAGATACTAGGTAAGATGCGCGCTGACAAGCAGGCATTATTCTTCTCAGCGACATTTTCAGATGACATAAAGAGACTCTGTAAAGACTTTCTAAAAGATCCTACAACCATTACTATCAAGTCAAGAGATACAAGTGCCAATGTGAATCAAGACGTTATCAAGTTCTCAGGACGTGATGACAAGCTAAGGAAACTGCGTGAGTTACTAGATAGAAAAGATGTTAGCAAAGTTATAATATTCCGCGAGACTAAGCGTGATACTGACGGACTTGCTGATGATCTTCGTGATGCTGGATATGCTGCGAATGCAATACATGGTGACATGCGTAATAGCGAGCGTAAAAGAGCGCTAGCTGACCTTGCATCTGGCAAGGCTCAAGTAGTTATTGCTACTGACGTCGCAGCGCGTGGTATAGATATTAGTGATATTACTCACGTTATCAATTATGATATCCCAAATAATTATGAGACATATGTACATCGTATCGGTCGTACAGGACGCGCTGGTAAAACCGGCGAGGCTTATACTTTTATCGGAGGTAGATAATCTATAATACTCTAAGTAATAATTTTAAAAATTTGCAGTTAATGGTAACTACAAAATAAATAAAACAATAGCGCCGGCGTAGCCGGCGCTATTGTTTTATTTAACACATTTTGCAAAAAGTCGCAAAATGTGTTAATATATAAATCTATGAACAAAGAAAATGAAACCATAGTAGATTCAGAAGAGTCTATTAAAAGAGTATATGAAGTATCGTACATTTTAGTACCTACGATCTCAGAAGACTCTGCGACTGCAAAAGCAGAAGCATTTAAAAAATCTATTGCTGACCTTGATGCCAGCTTCATTTCTGAGGAGACTCCATACATGAGAGATCTCGCTTACGAAATGGTGCGTGTTATCAAGAATGCCAACAACAGATTTGACACAGGATATTTTGGCTGGGTAAAATTTGAAATAGATCCAAAGAATTTGGCATCTTTTGAAAAGGCTATCAAGCTGGATGAAGAGGTGATAAGATACCTTGTAGTAAAAGCCGACCGCGATATAAATGTATATACCAAAAAGTCTATGCAAGCAAAATCAATAGAAAGCGATGAGGCAAATATCGACACAGCTAATCAAGACGCTAAGACTGAAGTAAAATCAGACGCAGTAGAAGTAGTAGCATAATACTAGCGATAGTAGTACCTAAAAGTATTCGCAACTTTTGCCTTAATATAGTATAATGTATTTATTAAAAATAAATTAAATTTAAATTTTCAAATATAATATATGTATCTTAACAAAGTTGTGATAATAGGTAATCTTACCAAGGACCCAGAGTTAAAGTCTCTTCCAAATGGAAACAAAGTGTGCTCATTTTCAGTTGCTACCAACAGAACATTTAAAGATGCTGCAGGTAACAAAAAAGAGGAGGTAGAGTATCACAATGTAGTAGTATTTGGGCGAGTTGCTGAGACATCAGGACAATATCTTAAAAAAGGTCAGCAAGCAATGATAGAGGGACGCATAGTTACAAGGTCTTGGGATGATGCTAATGGAGGCGGTAAAAAATATCGCACCGAGATAGTCGCAGACAGTGTACAATTTGGTCCAAAAGCTGGAGGTATGAGTAGTGGAAATAGCTCAGACTCAAGTAATATGAGTAACAGCTCAGCTCCGTCATCAGCTAGCAACAAAGACTCTTCAGAGCTAGATACAATAGACTACGGAGAGGTGATAAACCCAGACGATATACCATTTTAATTAATTAAAATGATAGCTAAAAATAAATTAATTACTAATTAAAACTTAGAAAATAATTTATAAAAATATTAATATGAAAAACAAACAAGTAATTAAAAATATAGACTACAAGGACATAGATACTTTGAAAAAAGCTATCAATCCAAATGCACGTATATTAGGTAGACGCAAGACTAGTCTTTCTGCTAATCAGCAAAAGACTCTTGCAGCAGCTATCAAGCGCGCTAGATTCATGGGTCTACTTCCATATATCGCAAGATAACAAAAAAGCGCCGGCGTAGCCGGCGCTTTTTTGTTATCTGTGATATTTTGTGTTACAATGTAAAAGTTAAAAATAATCTAAACAACTAAAAATTTTAAATAAAATAATACCCAGTAGGTAATTCTACTGAATCAAATATATGCATCCAAAAAAAGAAAAAACATTTGTAATATTAAAGCCTGACGCAGTACAGCGCGGACTGGTCGGAGAAGTGACAACAAGATTTGAGCGTATTGGCCTCAAAATAGCTGCTATGAAAATGGTAGTACCAACCGAGGAGCAATGCTGGAGCCATTATCAAAAAGATGATGCTTGGTATCTTAAAAAGGGTACAAAGCTTATCGAGAACAAGGGTAAACTAGGACTACCTGTAGAAAAAGAGGCGCTAGAATATGGTAAGGATATTATCCGCGCAGTAGTGAGCTACATGACTGCAGGACCAGTAGTATGTATGGTGATAGAGGGTAATTACTCAGGCGCAGTAGTCAAAAGATTAGTAGGTAGTACTGAGCCGGCTACTGCTGATACTGGTACTATACGCGGCGACTATGCACTGGACTCATACTTCCTTTGTGACGCTGACGGGTCACGTGGTATGCGTAACCTAGTGCATTGTACTGATCCAGAAGACGGAGCAGAGGCGTACGGGCGTGAAGTTGCTATCTGGTTCACAGAGTCTGAGATTATAAATTATAGGCTAGTTAGCGAGGCCATGATGTATGATGTTAACCTTGATGGGATATTAGAATAATTTGCAAAAAGTAAATTAAAAAATAAAACTTATGAACATGAGTCAAACACTAACAAATAATAGTTCTACTTTAGAGACCAATAAACATAATGAGACTAATCCTGGAGTATCAGAACCGGCAGTAGTTAAAAATTTTGACCTACCAAAGATGGTAAGTTCTGCCCCAGAAAAGATTGTATCAGTAAGTGATTTTCCAGAATTACAAAAATCGCGAGACGCAGCAGCTGCTGTAATAAAAAGACAGCAAGAGGACTCTTTGAAAATAGCTTTACCGCCACAAAAATTTAGAGCTAGTTGGAGCGAGTATCAATCGGGATTAGAAACAAAATCAGTTGGAACTAGAAATGCTCTGGTGTCTACTGCTATTCTTATGGGAACCGGATTAGCAACAGCGGGTCTTGTTACTTCAGGATTAGTTGCAGCTACTTCAGGCTTTTTGGCTCTACCTGTTCTGGCTGGGGGTGTAGGTGTTTATGCTCTTTATAAAGCTTTTAAAAAGAGAAGAGAGGGTAAAAAAATAACAGAGGAATACGAGAGTTATGACAAGTAAAATGTATTTAAATTAGTAAAACAAAAAGTGTATAGAAATATACGCTTTTTGTTTTCATAAATAATTTGCAAAAAATAAAATGGAGTAGTATACTATAAGTAGATTTGAGGCATATTATCTGAATATTAATTTTTAGGGTTATGACGTTATTGTGAGATATTCCGAGGAACTTCTCTTACGCTACCCACTTTACTGAAAGGTAAAGGTAATATGCCTCAGTCTAAATAAAAACCCTATTTTATAACAAGCTTTGCTTGTTTTGGAAATAGGGTTTTTATGTTATAATATGTAGCATAATAATATAAATACATGTTTAAATATATAAAAAATGTTTTTTCTGAAAAGACAATAAGAGACAGAATCTTTTTTGTAATAGCGATGCTAGCGCTGACCCGCGTGCTGTCAGTTATACCAATACCATCTATTAGCGGCGAGCAGGTAGCCAAATTTGTTAATGATAATCAGTTCCTCGGCCTACTTAACATATTTGCTGGAGGAGGATTATCGACACTGTCTATAGTGATGCTAGGTGTGCAGCCATATATTACAGCTAGTATTATAACTCAGCTTATGACTGTGCTTTTCCCAAAGCTTAAAAAGATGCAAAAGGAAGAAGGTGAAGCAGGTAGGAGAAAATTTGCTCAGTATACAAGATGGTTAACTCCGCCGCTTGCTGTACTACAGGCATTTGGACTACTTACTCTTTTTGTAAAGCAGAATATTATACCGGCAATGTCTAGCTCACAGATGCTCATGAATATACTTATAATAACAGCTGGATCTATGCTTATGATGTGGATCGGTGAAGTAATAAATGAAAAGGGTGTAGGTAATGGTATATCACTTGTTATATTTTCAGGTATTATAGCGACATTACCTTCTACTCTTGTTAACTTGGTTAAAACTGTAGACCCATCTCAATATCCACTTTACGGCGCCCTGTTTGTAACATTCATACTTGTACTTATGGGCATAGTAGCAGTAACCGAGGCTGAGAGGCCGCTCGAGGTTACTTATGCAAAGCAGTCACGCGGCTACGCAGATCAGACCATGGTAACTAGTTATATACCTATGCGCCTAACTATGGCTGGGGTTGTACCTGTTATATTTGCGGTGTCATTACTTATGTTCCCACAATTAATGTCGCAGCTATTAGCGAGTAGCTCATCATCAATAGGTCAGCTCATAGCGAGTAAGATAAGTCTATTCTTGGGTAATACTTGGATATATTCTCTTGTCTACTTTTCACTTATAGTTATGTTCACATTCTTTTATACAGTTGTTACTTTTGACCCGATCAAAACTGCTGAGGATCTTCAAAAAGGAGGAGCATTTATACCAGGACATAGACCGGGCGAGGATACCACTAACTACATGTCAGACGTACTTACGCGTGTAACCACAGTAGGTGCTATATTCTTAGGACTTGTCGCCCTGCTCCCAATTATACTCGGAGGTATAACAGGCATACAGACACTTTCAGTTGGAGGCACCTCATTACTTATCGCGGTATCAGTAGTCATAGATCTACTCAAAAAGATCGACGCTCAGATGACAATGAGGGAGTATTAGGATAAAAATTATTTTAGCTTAATTTTTAAATAAAAACTTAATATAACTAAAAACACTTTTAACTAGAAAGTGTTTTTAGTTTATGTATTTTATGCTATAATTACTTTAAGATAATTTTAAATTAAAATATGGAAAATAGCTTTGTATTA
The DNA here is from genome assembly GCA_043765155.1 of bacterium. GTDB lineage: Bacteria > Patescibacteriota > Minisyncoccia > Phycocordibacterales > UBA5272 > JAUPVO01. Next base: position 52,515 of record JAYUJP010000027.1, read on the forward strand.
TATGGACTTTTTGGGGTAATTGTTTTGGTTTTATTTGTGGTTTTATTCTTTCTTCTTAAAATTTTAAATAAAAATAGCGGAGAAGAAATGTCGACTATGATGGATGAGATATATGTTTATAATGAAAAGTTAAAAGAGGAGATAAAATACTTAAAAGATGAAATGCGTCACAGTCATAAGAGCATAGATCAAAAGGTCTCGGACAATGCACGTGACATGACTGAGAATATCAAGTATCAGATGAACAAATCTCAAGAGCTTATAAGCGATATCACTCGTGAGCTAACCGAGGTAAAGGAGGGCAATAAGCAAGTATTTAGTATGACTGAGCAGCTGAGTAACCTAGAAAAAGTTTTGACCAATCAAAAACAGAGAGGTAATTGGGGTGAGTCATCACTTGAATTAATTTTGTCTAATATTATTGGCGGTAATTATAGCATGCAGTACAGATTTGAAAATGGTGAGGCTGTGGATGCTGTGGTTAACATCAAAGACAAAGTCCTGCCCATAGACTCAAAGTTTTCACTTGAAAATTATCAGCGCTGTATAGATGCTGAGAGTGATGAGGATAGAAAATTTTACGCAGAAGAATTTAAAAAAGACCTAAAAGTACGTATCACCGAGACTGCAAAGTACATAAGGGAAAAAGAAAATACGCTACCTATCGCTTTTATGTTTATACCTAGCGAGGCTATATATTATGACTTACTCGCTGGTGAAAATAGTAGAATCAAGGTGAATACTCAAAAACTTATCGAGTACGCACAGAGTCAAAAGGTGTTTATAGTGTCGCCAACTAGTATACTCGCTTATCTGCACCTCGTGTTATCAGGCATCAAAGCTTTTACAATAGAAGAGGGGGCAAAGCAAATACAAAAGAAAGTTGAGGAGTTGGGTAAGCATATAAATGCCTATGAGGATTATTATAAAAAGCTAGGCAATACGCTCAGCACGACAGTTAATCATTATAATGCCGGCTACAAAGAATTAAAGAAAATAGACAAGGATGTATACAAGATAACCGAGGGGGTGAGCGGCGGTGATATGGAGGTCCTGAGCATAGACAAGCCAAAAGCAGATGAGGAGTAGGTTAACTTTTATTTAAAATGTCTTTTATCCATAATTCTACCTTATCCATGACGTTAGATATATCAGAAGGACTAGATTCAGCTATGTAAATAGTCATGTTGGCGGTTTCTCTAAATAGATTAATTTTGGTGTATATATCAACAGCATTTTTAGTCTCATATGATTGGTATATCGCTAAAAGTGTTATAAATATCTGCGCCCCAGTTCTTTTATTTCCGTTACTAAGAAAATGAGACTTTACTATTGTGTATAAAATAAACGATAGCTTGTTGGCTACCTCTTTATATAAATATTTATCAGAACACACAGTAACAGATCTTTGAAGCACACCAGTTAGATCACCCAACTCTTTTTCATTTAATAAGTCCAGAGGTTCCTCGTCTTTGTAGTTTTCAACCAAATTTTTATTTATAGTTTTTATAAAAAATTCTAAATCAAACTCCTCTACAAATAAAGTAAGATTATCTTTTCTTATCATATTCAAATAAGATGGTATTCATTTCTTTTACGCCTTTAATAAACAATGGGTTATTATTTATGTTATTGAACTGTCTCATCTTATTATTTTTTGTAAAAAGACTTATTATTTTTTTCATATTTTTATTATACCACCTTTTTTGTAATAGTTGCAACTGTTTAGCTAATAAGTGAAAATATTGCAAAATGTTAGAAAATGTAGTATAATAGCAGGACTTTAAATATAAAACATAAATATATGGCAGACAATACAGAAGAAATCAAAACAGTAGAGACAAAAGCAAAAACAGTAAAGGCTAAAGTTGTAGTAGAAAAAGCTGAAGAAAAGCTTACTGATTATAGCGTTATCAAAACTGGAGGCAAGCAATATGTAGCAACAAAAGGCATCAAGCTAAGAATAGAGAAGCTAATAGGTGAGCACAAAGAGGGAGATACTATTTCATTTGACGAGGTATTACTTACTTGTGTTGGCGGCAAATACACAATAGGTGCGCCATTTGTAGCAGGAGCCAAAGTATCTGCAAAGATCATAGATATTACTCGTGATCCAAAGCTTATAGTACTCAGATACAGAGCTAAGAGTAGATATCACAAAAAGAATGGTCACAAGCAACCAAAGTTTATAGTTGAGATATTATAATAAAAATCTAAAAGTGCGCACCGCAGGTGCGCACTTTTAATTTGTCATTATTTATGATATAATCATGCTTAAGATAAAGTATAGATATAGCTTAAAACCCTAAAAAGTTGAGCTATGTTGAAAATCCGTTCTGTGCTGATTAGGTAGGAATAGGAAATGGACCCGACTTTATTTTCTTTAAGCCCAGGTGGTGCCAAGTTCAGTAGAGGTAGACACGCTTTGTGTTAACTAAAACTTTATTAGCAGCATTTGGCAATTTAAGCCCAGGTGGTGAAATTGGTAGACACGCTTGCCTTAGGAGCATGTGGAGCAATCCGTGAAGGTTCAAGTCCTTTCCTGGGCACCAAGTCGCGACAGTACGAGGTTCGTCAAAATACCTAATATTACATTAAATTAAAAAATTATGACACCAGATTATATAGATTACGAAGAAATGTTAGAAATTGATGATTCAAGTGATTTTATTAATTTATTGACTGAGAGAACGTCAACCTTTGGAAAATTATTTGATCTGCTAGATGAAATGATTTCTTGGGAAGAAATAAACACTACTATCTCAATTTCTGACTCTGAAGATGGATCAGGAGCAATGATAAAAAGACTGTTTTCAGATAAAACAAAAGCTTTTGAAATATTATCTTTCATGAAAAAACTCGATAAGATTACTGGATCAAGTACTTTACAAGAAGCAATAATTGCTAAAACTGCAATGGATAGAGTTTACCTTGGTAAAATTTAATCAAATAAATCAGAGATGTATTAAAATCTTTGTATATTGTAATTAGATAAAAATATGATGGATACTTTACTTAATAGTGAGTTTTTATGGTTCTGTTACGATGTGGGGAACATAAAAAAATATAACCCATACGCGAAGAGCGTGTGGGTTTTATTTTTCTGACCAAGAAAGGATCTTGAATACGGGGTCGAGGAGCAATGTTTTATTGGAGTGCGATAGCACGAACAAGAAAATATGTGCGAGGTGACCAAGTCCTTTCCTGGGCACATCAAAATAATGAACGCGATACGATAAGTATCGCGTGATTTATTTCTGGCGATACTTTAAACATCATATTATATGATATAATGTGGTTATGAAAATAAAGGTAGAAACAAACATAAATGTAGCTGTAGAAAAAGCTTGGGAGCACTGGAGCTCACCAGAAAGCATCAAAGGCTGGGCATTTGCAAGTGATGATTGGGAATGTCCTTATGCAGAGAACGACTTGAGGGTTGGGGGTAGATTTTTAACTAGAATGTCAGCGAAAGATAAATCTATGAGTTTTGACTTTACCGGGATTTATCTCGAAATAGAAGAATACAAATATATCAAATATATTTGTGACGGCGACGATAAAAGGTTAGTTCAAATTACCTTTGAAAAAATAAGCGAAGATGAGACTAAAGTTGTTGAAGAATTTGACCCTGAAAATATAAACCCAAGTGAGATGCAAAAAGCTGGTTGGCAATCTATTCTAGATAATTTTAAAAAGTGCGTAGAAAATAATTAAAAATACCAAAATAAACAATAATATGAAAACCTTAAAATGTGACATGTGTGACTTTGTAGAAAAAGGAGACACTTTTGAAAATTGGATGAGTAATCTGAAATCTCATTATGGAGAAAAACATATGGATTTTATGATGCAAAAGTCTAACCTAACAGACGAAGAAAAAATGGCAGGTATGCAAAAATGGATGTCAGACAACAGAGCGAGATTTGAATCTGAACCAGGTAAGAATTAAAGCATAAGATATGACAATCTTTTACAAGTCACCGATAGGACATTTAAAAATAGAGTTAGAGGAAAACATAAAACAAGAACTCAAAATAATTTCTTGTATTTTTGTTGATGAAAAAAATGAAAACAAAAACATAGAAGAAGAATTAAAATTAGAAAAACAGAACGATAAAAAAGAATTAGCTAAAAATATAAGTTTAGAAAAACAAAAAGAAATTTTTGCAGAATTAGATAATTACTTTTTACACAAAAAAGATTTTTCAAAAAAATTTTTAAAAAAGTACATCAACATGAGTGAACTATTAAATGCAGACGGTAAAAAAGCGACAGATTTTCAAAAAGATATTTGGGGCGTTATAAATAAAGTTAAAATAGGTCAGGTCATAAACTATACAGAAATGTCTGAAAGGGCGGGTAGGCCGCACGCTACGCGTGCGGCTGGTAGCGCTTGCGGTCAGAACCCTCTCGCCCTACTTATACCATGTCACAGAGTGCTACGTAAAGATGGTGAGATTAATTATAAAGATAGGGGTTATAGCTGGGGACCAGAGAGGAAAACCTGGCTACTAGAACACGAAGGTCACGTGTTTAAGAAGCTTTAAAAATGTTATAATTATCCTAAATAAATTATGTCAGAAGAATCAAGAATCAAGAATCAAGATTTTAATAATCTAAATCATAAGCTTAATGATGCTAATTTCCTTTTAGAATATAAAAGTAAATATGATAACTATCAAGTGTCGCTAGTACCCAAAATATTAGGAGGATTTTTAGTCTGGAGCGGCAATATATTTTACGGCGCTGCGCCGTCATATTTAAAGTTTAGAGCGATAGAGGTGATAGCGCGCGTACCTTATCAGTCTTGGGTCTCGGGCGCATATACGTTACTCACATTATTTTATACTGATGAGAAAAAGGCGATAGACCTAGCTGACGCAAAATTATTTGCTAGGCATGCTAATGATAATGAGACAATGCATGTCGTTGTCATATCACATATTGTGAACGTAGAGCATAAAAATATAAATATATTTACTCACAGCATAATACCGATAATATTCTCTTTCTTTTACTTTTGGGTCTCATATCTATTATTTTTGATAAATAGAAAGTGGAGCTATGAGCTCAATTATCTTTTTGAAGATCATTCGTATCATCAGTATAATACCTTTATAAATAGATATGAGGAAAAGCTAAAAGCCAAAGAGGTATGCAGTGAATTTCTCAATTGGTATGGTCGGGGATGCAGTAACCAGTACGAATTCTTCTTATCGGTCCGTAATGATGAGCTTATACATAGAAATTACAGTATCGAGGAATTAGAAAAATTTGAGAGAAATAATAAATAAAAAGAAAACCCGCCAAAACGAATTTTCTTCGTTGGCGGGTTTATTTGCTACAGGTAGCAATTTGACCGTCGTTCCGGTACCTTACGCTTGCTCCTCCATTTGGGAACATAAGGTAAGCTATGCCGTCTATACAAATCGGTTTTGTCATAGGAACAATTTTCTGCTTTTCTGCTTCGTTGCTTACAACGGGAACGCTTTTTTGTCCTAATAAGTCGCAACCAGCGAGTGCGATAAACGTTACAAATACAGCGGTAATTTTAATAACTTTCATTTTGGCCTCCTTAGCCTGAATCTGGATTGACGAATATCAATCTCTGTGTTTTATTATATCAGATATAAATAATTTTGTCAATAGCTATAAAGTCTTTTGTTTTCTTGACTTTGAGTACTACTTTTGCTATAAATAATAGTAAGAAAAATACTAATTTAAAAATATGAAAAATAAAGAAATAAATGAGATAGATATAGAAGATTTGGAAAGTCCAGAAGTAAATAGTGGAAGTTCAGCTGACGCTAATAGTAATAGCGATAGTGCAGAATCAGAATTTGTAGAGCTGGGTGATGATGGTGAGGAGTTGTCAGGAAAAGATGTGACAAAGAAATTAAGAGAGAGAATTAAAAAATTAGAAAGTGAAAAGCAGGACTATTTAAATAGTTGGCAGCGCGCTCTGGCTGATTATAAAAATAGGGAGATGCAGATTGAGAAAGAAAAGAAGGAGTGGGGGGGTTATGCTGTCAAAAGATTCACAGAAGAATTATTGGTAGTCATGGACACTTATGATGCTGCGAAAAGCAATAAGGCAGCCTGGGAGAAAGTTGATCAGAACTGGAGAGTAGGTATAGAATATATATTTATGACTTTTGAGAGTAAGCTAGCCGAGCAAGGTTTTGAAAAATTTGGAAAAGTTGGGGAGACCTATAATCCAGAACTTCATGAGGCATTAGCGACAGAAACTGCAACAGAAAATACAACAGCAAGTGAGAGCCAAAAATCAGACACAATTTCTCAAATAATAATGAGCGGTTATAATCATAAAGGTAAGCTATTCCGCGCTGCCAAGGTCAAGGTGTGGGGGTAATCAAGAGGCAGAAAAAGCCTAAGCCCTACTTGCATTAAAAAATTATTTGTGGTACAAATAATCTAGATGGTAAGATAAAAAAAACTTGATAAAATTATGCAAATAACAATACAAAAAAAGTTTTTAATATTGTACGAAATAGCAGAAAATGTATATGCTATGTTTTTGGTTATAGTTAACTTTGTATTTGAATTTGCTAGTCAAAGTGTAGAAGTGGTAAAAAGAGAGTTTAATAATTTTGTAGAAAAAACACATAATTTTATACGCGCGCTATTTGGATTTAATATTTATAAGCTAAAATCTATAAAAATAGAAACGAAAACAAATAGTAAAAATATTAGCTTTAAAAATAATGACTTTTTGATATATTCTAACCTGTTAGCCCCACCAGTCTTATAAAATATAAAATTTATTAAAACACAATTTTTATATTCTGCGGAACCCGGCTAACGCCTCAAACAGTCCTCAAAAATAAAAATAGTTTTTGTTAAATTTTACCTGTAACACTTTTAAAAATATAAAACTAACAACCCAGTAGGTGATTCTACTGAGTCAAACAAAAACAAATATATGGCGAAAATAATAGGAATAGACTTGGGTACTACTAACTCAGCGGTTGCGATTATGGAGGGAGGTGTACCAAAAATTATCGAAAATCTAGAAGGTGCCCGCACTACACCATCAGTAGTGAGCGTATCTAAAAATGGAGACAGGACAGTAGGCGCTGTCGCAAAAAGACAGGCTGTGATGAATCCAAAAGATACAATATATGGAGTAAAGAGATATATGGGTCATGACTTTACAGACAAAGAAGTTGCTGATGACATTGGTAAGGTCTCATACGGAGTTAAGAAAAGCGAGACTGGCGGAGTGCTGGTAAATATCGGAGGCAAAGATATGCGACCTGAAGAAATATCAGCAATGATATTACAAAAGATAAAAGCTGATGTCGAAGCTAAGACTGGTGAGAAAATAACTGAGGCGGTTATCACTGTGCCTGCTTATTTTAATGACGCGCAAAGGCAAGCAACCAAGGACGCAGGAGCAATTGCTGGCCTAGACGTAAAACGTATTATCAATGAGCCGACAGCGGCAGCGCTCGCTTACGGTTTTGATAAAAAGACTAATGAAAAATTAGCGGTGTATGACTTTGGAGGGGGAACATTTGATATATCTATACTCGAAGTCGGTGATGGTGTTGTCGAGGTAAAGTCAACAGGAGGTGACTCACATCTTGGTGGACGTGATATTGATAATGAGATAGTTAGATATATCGCCGGAGAATTTAAAAAGGAGACTGGCCTAGATCTATCAAGTGACTCACTAGCTATGCAAAGACTAGACGAAGCCGCAGAAAAAGCTAAGCATGAATTATCAACCCAAGTTGAGAGTAAAATATTTTTACCTTATATCTCAGTCGGAGCTGAGGGTCCAAAGAATTTGGATGTTACGCTAACTCGCGCGCAACTAGAAAATATTGCGAGATCATTTGTCGAGAGGTCAATCAAGATAACAGAGCAGACCCTCAAAGATAGTGGATTTGCAAAGTCAGATATATCAGAAATAATAATGGTAGGAGGACAGACAAGAATGCCGATGATAGTCGAAGCTGTCAAAAACTTATTTGGCAAGGAGCCAAATAGATCTGTGAACCCTGATGAGGTGGTAGCGCTTGGCGCCGCTGTGCAGGCTGGTGTACTTCAAGGTGATGTAAAAGATCTGCTGCTACTAGACGTTATACCATTATCACTTGGTATTGAGACTATGGGCGGAGTACTGACTCACTTGGTCGAAAAGAATACAACAATACCAACACAAAGGTCACAGGTGTTCTCAACCGCTGCTGATAATCAGACTAGCGTCGAGATACATATAGCCCAAGGTGAGAGACCAATGGCAGCTGATAATAAGTCACTGGGCAGATTTATCCTAGATGGTATACCGCCATCACCAAGAGGAGTACCACAAGTTGAGGTGACTTTTGACGTGGACGCTAATGGTATACTTAATGTAAAAGCAAAGGATAAGACTAGCGGCAAAGAGCAATCTATAAGAATAGAAGCAAGCTCAGGACTAAGCAAAGAAGAGATAGCTAAAATGCAAGCCGATGCGGAGGCTAATGCCGGTGAAGATGCTAAGAAAAAGGAACTCGCCGAAGTTAAAAATCACGCAGACCAGACTATTGCTACCGCCGAAAAGTCACTCACTGATGCAGGTGATAAAGTTACCCCTGATCTTAAAAAAGAAATAATGGATAAGGTAGCTGATGTAAAATCTGCAAAAGATTCTAATGACTTAGAAAAATTAACCAAAGCAAATAGTGAGCTAAATACTGCGATGTATAAAATCGGTGAAGCTATGAAAACTGGAAATGACGCAGCAGCTAGTCAAGAAGCGGGCCAAGAAAATAACCAAGACTCTTCTGAGCAAAACGAAAACAAAACAGAAGATGCTCCAGAAAATAAATAACTATTAATTAAAAACTAAATTAATAAAAAGTATAAAATTATGAATCCTTCATTTAATAACTTTACCACTAAATCAAAAGAAGCAATCAGAAGGGCGCATGAGCTAGCTGTTGAGGCTGGGCAGTCAAATGTTAGTCCTGTGCATATGATGGGGGCGTTACTTTCTGACGAAGAGAGTATTGTATACTCTATACTTGAAAAGTTACAAATAGATACCATACTATTTTCAGATACAATATCAGAGGCGATACATGTGTCAGGTAGTGGTAGTACTATGGCGCCAAGTTATCAGATGTATCTGACGGCTGAGCTTGCTGGCGCCCTAGAAAAATGCGGACAAGTGGCGCAAATGCTACATGATGAATTCATAGCGCCTGAGCATATATTTATATCATTACTCGACGTAGCGGGTCAGCTACGTGAGATTATTAATAGGTTCAGAATTGACCGTGATCAGGTTACCCGCGTATTATCACAAGCCAGGACTCAGGTCTATACTCAAAATGGAGCTGCTAAGAAAAACAAAACCTTGCTCAAGTATACTAGGAGCTTTACTCAGATGGCGCGCGAGGACAAGCTTGATCCAGTTATTGGCCGTGACACCGAGATAATGCGCTTGATGCAGATAATCTCAAGACGTAGCAAAAATAATCCGATACTAATCGGAGAGGCTGGTGTGGGTAAGACTGCGGTAGTGGAGGGGTTAGCTTCACGCATAGCCAAAGGGGATGTACCTGACTCACTCAAAGATAAGGAGTTAGTCTCACTCGACCTGGGTATGCTTATAGCGGGTACAAAGTATAGAGGAGAATTTGAAGAGAGGCTTAAGAACATTATGAAAGAGATAACCGAGAGTCAAGGTAAGATAATACTATTCATAGATGAGCTGCATACCATAGTTGGAGCTGGCGCTGCTGAGGGGGCTGCTGATGCGGCTAATCTTCTCAAGCCTGCGCTCGCTCGTGGTGAGGTACGCGTAATAGGGGCGACGACATTAAAAGAATATCAAAAGCATATAGAAAAAGATCCGGCATTATCAAGAAGATTCCAGCCGGTATATGTAGAGGAGCCGTCAACTGATGACGCTATAACTATATTACGCGGCCTCAAAGAAAAATATGAAGTCTTTCATGGGGTGCGTATTACTGACGAGGCGATACTTGCAAGCGTTAACCTATCAAGTAGGTATATAACTTCAAGATATTTACCAGACAAAGCTGTAGACCTTATTGATGAGGCTGCTTCATCACTACGTATATCACTTGAAAATAAACCTCAAGAATTAGATATAGCTCATAGGAAAATTCAAAGATTAGAAATAGAAAGATCTGCTATGGATACAGAGCTAATATCTAGCGTAGCCACATCAGACATTAATATCAAAAACAATCTTACCAAAAGATTAACAGAAATAGATATAGAAATAGCAGATATAAAAGATAGTATACGAGACCTAGAAGTTAGATACAATAATGAAAAGGACTTGGTTGCCAAAATGCGCGACTATAAGAAAACTCTTGAGTCGCTTCGCCTAGAAGCTGACAATGCGCAGTTAAGGTCAGACCTAGCAAAAGTGGCTGAGATCAGATATGTGAATATACCAAAGCTAGAATTAGACTTGGCTGAAGTTAACACAAGACTTGAAAAACTTCAGAAAAATAGAAGAGTGTTAAAAGAAGAAATAACTGAAGAGGACATAGCCAAAGTTGTATCGGGCTGGACAGGTATACCATTGCATAAAATGATGGCTGAGGAAAAAGAAAAGTTAGCAAGTATGGAGTCTTACTTAAAAGAGAGGGTAATAGGTCAAGATGACGCTATCAAAAGAATCTCGGACGCAGTACGTAGGTCGAGAATTGGAATCTCAGATCCAAATAGACCAATAGGATCATTCTTATTTTTAGGCCCAACAGGTGTGGGTAAGACTGAGCTGACCAAGGCGCTAGCTGAGTTTATGTTTAACGATGAGAAGGCTCTGATTAAAATAGACATGAGCGAGTATATGGAAAAGCATAGTAGTAGTAAGCTTATAGGGTCGCCAGCTGGATACGTAGGTTATGATGAGAGTGGTATGCTGACTGAGGCAGTGCGTCACAGGCCATACGCGGTGATACTGCTCGACGAAGTCGAGAAGGCGCATCCGGACGTGTTTAACCTTATGCTCCAAGTCTTGGACGAGGGTAAGCTAACCGATAATAAGGGGCGCGTTGCTAACTTTAAAAATACTATTATTATAATGACTAGTAATATAGGTAGTAATCATATACAAAAGATGCAGAGCTATGGATTCTCATCGGGACTACCCGGCGATGAGTATGCAAATGTAAAAGAAAAAGTTCAGGACTCGCTCAAAGAATTCTTTCGTCCAGAATTTCTAAATAGGCTAGATGATATTATTATTTTTGATATCTTATCAAAACAAAATATAGAAAAGATAGTAAGATTATCACTGATAGAAATAGAAAAGAGATTAGTAGAAAAAGATATAAATCTAAACGTGAGTGATGAGGCAGTTACGCATATAGCCGAAAAGTCTTATGATCCAAAATATGGAGCAAGGCCAATACGCAGATATTTGCAGAGCAATATACTTAACAAAGTCGCGAGCATGATGATAGACAAAGTCTTTGACAAAGGTGGAATGGTATCTGTAGATATTAAAAAGGGGGAATTGATAGTAGAGAGTAAAAAGAAAGTAAGATTAAGCCTAGACAAAGCATTACTTAATTCTTCTTTATAAGATTAAAAATAACTTTAAAGTTAGACAATAACTAAAACAAAAGCGCCGGCGTAGCCGGCGCTTTTGTTGCGAGTAACTCAGAAATGTGATATAATAATTCTCCAGGAGAAGCCTAGCATTAAGACGGAGCTCATAGCTTACAAGCGAAAGATGCAGACTTATTGGCAAAGCTTTTTCTGGAACTTTTGCGTCGGTGGTAGAGTGGTCAATTACAACAGACTGTAAATCTGTCGCGCTTCGCGCTTCGCTGGTTCAAATCCAGCCCGACGCACCAAAATAAAAATACTCGCTAAGCGAGTATTTTTGATTATAAATCTATTTTTTAATATATAAATTAAATAGCTGATCTATATTAGCGTCTGATGAAGCAATCAACTTAATCTTTTCTTTAAAAAATTTTCTAGCTTCAGCGTCTGATGTATAACCATATAAAAGAGCGGGAATTGCCTCTAGACTTATTAACACTTCTGGCTGTGTGTTTTTGACGGCAACGGTAACTAGTTCTGATGATTTTATAATATTCTCTATTGAGTGTGGGAGCTTAGATTCTGGGAATTGCCCACCAAACAAAACATATTCAATACTAGATTTTTTATTTTGTAGCTCTACTCCAAAATCCTGGATGACCTTAAATGCTTCAGCGAATAAATCTTCTTTCATATTATTTAAGTTTACAGTAAGATCTATGGCAGTGATATTGACCAGTAGTTAGTCCATGTTTTGAACATTTTTTTCTACAATAATGACCCCCATTTTGATCCAAGCCACCAGAATGGGCTGAAGCCAAGCTAAGAGTAAAGAGTGTTATTATTAATATTGATAAAGTTTTTTTCATATTTTAATATCCTGTTTGTTTGGCTACTTGTTATCTGTATATTATATTACCATAAAAATATTTTTGTGGCAAGTTAAGCTACAACTTCATATTTGGCTCTGCCCTTATGCTTTCTATATTTTTAGCTTGCTCATTTTTGTGATTTTTAAGATCTGGATACATGGGAGCATGTCCAGCTTGCACCTTTGCAAAAGCTATAGCCGCTATCATGAGTGCATTGTCAGTACTATTTTTCTTGTCACCTAGATAAATATCAACACTGTCAGTCTCGCATATTTTAGAGAGAGAGTTTCTTATATTATTATTAGCGCTGACGCCGCCGCCGACTATTAAGGAGGCGGCGTTATAGAGATACATAGCTTCACGAGTCTTTTTACTCAAGACATCAGTAACGGCATTCTCAAACTCCATACAAAAAGTATTTTTTTCTCCATCTTGAATCTTATATTTTTCAACTTTGTTTATGACGCTAGTCTTGAGGCCCGAAAATGAAAAATTAAGATCATGTGAGTGCAGCATGGGGCGTGGTAGGCGTAGCTCATCACGGAGCGGCATAGTCTCGCGCCTCGCAAGCTCGGCGCGGCGTGATATTTCTGGTCCACCAGGATAATCATAACCTAGGGTGCGGGCCACCTTATCAAAAGCTTCACCCGCGGCATCGTCTAGGGTGTGACCTATTTTTTTATATTTAAAAAAGTCATTCATGTATATTAGCTCAGTATGACCACCAGAAATAAGTAATGATATGGCTGGCATTTTCACTTTTGTTATTTCATAAGTTTCTATGCTATTATTTTTACCTATATTTTTACTTTTTAATTTTAAAAGCGAGGCGAATATATGTCCCTCCATATGATTAATAGGGTATATTGGTATATTATATTCACGTGAGATTGCCTTGGCTGCCTCTATGCCGGTCCAAAGAGCAGGAGAAAGTCCTGGCCCGCTTGTGACCGCTATGGCATCAATGTTTTTAAAATTAGACTCATCACCTATAACCTCTTTTAAAAGTATTGGGATATTTTTGATATGTTCCCTCTTGGCCAGGTCTGGGTATACACCGCCATATTCTTTGTGTAAATCTATCTGAGATATAAGAACATTTTTGAGAACTTTAAAATTGCCAAAGTCTTTATTTTGATTATTACTTTTGTTTTCATTTTCGCTCTGTTTAAATTCTATTAATGCTATACCTGTCTCGTCACAGCTTGTCTCTATGGCTAATAATTTCATTCTGTGATTATATCATATTTACGACTTTATTTAAATAAAAACCCCCGCGTTTTAATGCGAGGGATATTTTTAACACAGGATAATGACTGACTTCACGATTCATGCCTATCAAAAAGCTTTCCAGAAGCATAAAGATTTAAAACCTCTTTGCCAAATACAACCAGATAAAGTTTTGCCTGATCATCACCCAATAAGCAATACCAGTCGTCTCCTATCTTTGTGTATACGATATTAAAAATTGTAAAGTTTTCTTTATCGTCTGGTGCTTTGTACCTAAAACATTTCCGTTTTTCGCTCCCCCATTTATACAAAGTTACATGTACAAATTTTTCAGTACTCTTGACTTCTGTCCTGATACTTTGAATCTGATGTTGCCAACCCCGCCTAGTTTCTATTACAACAACTTGTCTTATGTTGGCATCATCGTTGTTTGCTCCAGTATTCAAAGGCGCATGGGAACTACTCACTTTTATCTTCCTTTATTTAGAATTAAGTTTTATTTGAAATAAAATAAAACATTTTTATATATTAGCATTATATCTACGCATTTTCAAGCTTTACCCTGCAATATGAGACAGAAGGTATAAAATATGTTATAATATTTTTAAATAAATTATTTCTAAGTAGTTAGGTGTATTTTATAAAAAGATGCAGTGGCGAAATGGTAACGCTTTGGTCTGCAAAACCAACATGCGCGGGTTCGATCCCCGCCTGCATCTCCAAAAATAAATTAATAAAAAATAGTTATCCCCATTATTTTTCTTGTCCAGCATATACCCGGTTCTTTTAATGATATAATATTAGCATAATATATATATATTCATGTCTCCTCAACCCCTCTACAAAAAGCTGCTAATATCAATAGCATGTACAGTCCTCCTCCTCAACTCTACCCAAGCACAAACCAACACAACCTCTCTTGGCTTCATCGACTCCCTTTCCCTCAAAACCTATTGCACCCTCACCACTTTCC
>JAYUJP010000028.1:0-2243 GCA_043765155.1 bacterium
AATGCGAGTAATGATGAGATAATTTTTACAAGCAGCTCCACAGATAGCTCAAATAAGCTTGTTATGATGTTAGAGAGTTACTTAAAAGAGACAGGTTTAATAAATAAAAATGGCGACACCGAAGGTGTCGCCATAGAGAGAAAAGAAATTCTAGTTAGCGCTTATTCGCATCATAGCGACCTAGTACCGCTCCAAGAATTAGCCCAAAATAATAATCTAAATATCATATTATGTACTGACGAGCAGGACTTTATAAATAAAATATCAGAGAATACTATTTTGATATCTTGCGTACATGCTAGTAATGTCACAGGGCAGATATTTGATATAAAAAGTATTTTCGCAAAGGCAATAGAGATATCTAAAAATATTTTTACTATCTGTGATATGACTGCGAGTGCGGGTCATATAAATGTAGGTATAAAAGACATAGACTGCGACGCTGCTTATTTTGGCGCTCATAAAATGTGCGGTCCGACAGGAGTTGGCGCGCTTTATATCAAAAGGAAGCTGATGCGTAATATGTTCCCCGCCACCTTCGGTGGCGGTATGGTCTCAGAAGTGTTAGATGAGTCTAGTACTTTTAGATCAGATATAAAAAGATTCGAAGCTGGTACTGGAAATATCGCCGGCGTTATTGGCTTTGGTGCTGCTGTAGATTATATTAATAATTTAGCAAAAGAAACAGAAGAAAAAAAGAGTGACCTAGAAAATAAAAAAGACAGAAAAGAAATAGAAGAAAATCAATCTGGTTTAGAAATAATAAGAAATCATACAAAAGAAATTCTAGATTATGCGCTCAGTGAGTTATCAAAATTAGAAGAGAGTGGTCTTATAAAATTATTTACAGAGAGAAATACAGAAAATAATATTGGCATAATTTCTTTTGAAGTTTATAAAAAAAATGGAGGAGTGATACATCCACATGATGTAGCTCAGATACTCGCTGATAATCATGTAGCAGTGCGTAGTGGTCATCATTGCGCCGCGCCTCTAATGCGTAAGCTTAACGTAACAGCCTTAACGCGCGCTAGCTTTTATTTTTATAACACCAAGGATGACGTAGATGCACTTATAATTAATCTTAAAAAAGTTCAAGATATTTTTTCAAAATAAAAAATAGCCCCAAGTTTAGGGCTATTGTTGATGATGGAAATTTAACCTTAAAGCATTCTTCCAAATCTTGCTTTTACTAGTACATGTGTACCGAAAGGTGTCCTCATTTTTTTATCAGGAACTCCAAACGGGTACAAATCTACACACAACGGTTGACCGTCGTCGATAGTTATTGTATCCAGAGTCAAGATGACGCGATTGTTTTCTGGGTCCCAAAATACTTCAGTCACTGTTCCTGAGATTTCTTTGTTTTTCAAAGTTGTCTCAAATCTACAGCTTTTTAGCTTAAGAATTGATACAACTAACGGGTCTTTACTTCTGTCAATAGGTATAACTTGGCCCACAGCTTTTCTCCTTTTTTAATTTGTGGCGGGATGCCACGAAAAGCTTTGATATTATACTAGTTTATGTTATAATTGTCAACATAGTATGAATGACTTGTATCAAGAAAATATTTTAGATCATGCTGGTAATCCTCATAATTATCATGAGCTAATATGTGATAACTGTATAAATGCTAAGGGGGACAATCCTAGCTGCGGAGACTCTGCTACTGTTTTTTTAAAAATAGAGAACAGGTCAGATGTGAATTCTCTAAAAATAGAAGATGAGCCAGTCTCAGAAAAATTTATATCGCAAGCTACTTTTACTGGCACAGGATGCGCAATATCGCAGGCTAGCTTGTCTATGCTTACTGATAATCTTACAGGTAAAAGTCTAGATTTTGCCAAAAAGTTAATGCCGGGTGATATATACAATATGCTAGGCATAAATATAACACCAGCAAGGGTTAACTGCGCACTACTTTCTTATCGCGCCCTAGAGCAAGTTTTAATAAAATATGATACAGAAATAGTAAATAAAAATAATATAGAATTTCAATAGAAAAATTAAAAGCATGAAAGTTAAAAACATTTTAAAAATAAATAATTTGAAAATAAGTAGCTCTGAGAATAATGTGGTGCTTGTTGATAATGCAACACTTGATATTAGTAGCGGAGAGATAGTCCTGCTCGAGGGAGCTAATGGATCTGGTAAGTCTACAATTTTAAATGCTATTATGCATAATCCTAATTATAAGATAGAGGAGGGGCAGATTTTTATAAATGATACTGATGTTACTGAGC
>JAYUJP010000029.1:0-5892 GCA_043765155.1 bacterium
AGCTACTAGCTCAAAATCAGTAGATGTAAAGGTTATATGTAGAGGTCAGGAATAGTATTCTAAAAATATAATTATACTAATCTTATAAAAAACACCCAGGCTGTGAGTGTTTGCTTAAAAATATCTTGTATATTTTTTGCATCTTTTAGTTTAGCATTTCTTATCTTAATCATATATTTATATTATCATAAAAGATCAAAATAAAAAAGCTTACCAAAATTTTAGTTTTAAAAAATTAAGGCTACTGACCCTGTTCTTGCAGAACGCGCAAAAGCTTTTGCCAAGGCTGGTACCGAAGCTGTTGTAAACAAGCTGTGATGCTAAGCCGCAACGATTCAACTCAACCTCACGCGGGTGACTAATTTATTGGTCACCCGTTTTTTATTTTGCAAAATTAAAAATAAAATTACATATAATACAAATCTAAAAAGTAAAATAAGCACACCCTCTTTGTATGCTATAATATCCAAATGAAAAAAATCTATACCGGAGCAGATGAGAGCTATGATGTTCAAGAAGGTGGTATATTTATTATGAGCTTTTTTCTAGTAGAAGATGAAGAGGTATACACTAAGCTAAGTGAATATATAAATAAAATACTAACGTCAAAGAAAATGAGCGAAATTAAATACAGAACAATCTCGGACAAAACAAGAGAGACTCTGCTAAAAAAGATAAACAAACTAGACTATAAGGTCCTGTATTATAAAGAAAATATTTCTAAAGATTTTGATTTATTAAAACATCATAAAAAAGCCATTACCCTTTTAAATGAATATATAATATTAGAAAATATAAAAAGTAAAATTAATCACCTAGATATAAAAATAGATAATATTTCTGGCAAAAAATTCCACTCTGAATGCGTAAAGACTCTACAAAATAACCTAAAAAATCTTTCTATAAGATCAACTATAAAATATAGTAAATCTGAAAAGTCTATACTAATACAATGTGCGGATATATTTGCGGCCGAGCTCAGGCTACAGCACAAGTCTAAGACTTTTAAATTTTTAGACAAAAATAAATGCCTTTTACTTTCATAAAAGGCATTTACCCAGTACAGCTTTAGTATATCTTTCGATCAGGTAACTGTAGCAGCTACTTTTTCTTTGGCCCTGTTGGTATTTATATAATAGCAAAACAGTTATGCAAAGTCAAGTGTATGTTACTGCCATATTTTAATCATACGCTTTTCTACAATGACATTTTAGATTTTTGTAAATATTATTGTTTTGCTTTTTTCTTTTAAAAGAACTTAATGCAATAAATATTGTGCTATAATATCCTCAGATAGAAACATGAACCCTAAAAAACACCCAAAAGAAAAGCTAGCTACCCCCTTGACAAAAATATTAAGAGGTAGTATAATATACACATGCTTAAGAAATGTCAAGAATAGCCTACAAAGGATAGTCAAAACATTTATAAAGCAAGTATCCCCTGCTCTTTTACAAACCAAGGCCGTCATGGGCCGCTCAACTTTTATAAAGGAGAAAACCATGAAAACTCATAATCGCAATCTACAGCGCCTCGCTACGCTCGGCGCCATCACCCTCCTCTCTGCATTCTTGATAGCTTGCGGCGGAGGTGGTGGCGGAGGTGCAGTTGGCGGCGGCGGAGCTACTGCTCCTGTCACCCCAACGGTACCAGTTGTCACTCCGACAATACCGGTGGTGACACCACCAGTGACCGTCAGCGTGACTTGCCCTAACACCAACCCAGTTGTTGTGGTCCAAGGCAGCAATGCCAATGACTATACCAACTGCCCAGTTGTTGTGCCTCCGGTAGTAACTGCAGCGGCAGCCTGCGCAGCGAGTGGTCAATATCGTGAGTTACTTGGAACAGCTGCGGGATCAACACCTTACTGCGCCATAGTGCTACCAGCTGGCGCGTATATCGGTGAGACTGCGACCTTTAACGGTCGCACGATGACAGCGATAACACCTGAGTGGCCAAGCGTACAGGCCGATGGAACCTTCTGTCCTAGCGGTCCTGCGTTGCCTTGCTTCCGAGCAGCGGTTGAGACTGGCAAAGTCATATTTATGCAGTCAGGTATCGACAGTAATATTATTACTCCGATTTTTAAAAGGATTGTCTTCGGCAACATGGCGTGGTCCTTAAATAACATAGTTGATAAGCGCACCGGAATTGTAGCATACGGCGACACGGGGGCAGGCTGGGATTTTAGTAATCAAAAAGTAGATTACTACAAAGGTACTAATTTTGGCTTTGAGGTTCATGGCAATGGTGACTCCTTAACATCTTGCTACGAAGTATACCCCAACGGTACAAATATTTTCACTTCTGGCTGGCAATCACGTCCTGTTACATGTACGCCGTAAGTTTCGGTAAGAATTAGTTCGTGCAATGCGAACAATAAACCCCTTCGAATTTTAAAGATTCAGGGGTTTTAATTTTGCAAAATTAACTCTCAAATAGTTTTCCCCATTATACGTACGAGTAGCGATAAATATATATAATACATTTGCTATAATGTAAATATATGAAATACCTCAAATCAGTTTTTATCACCTTATCAATACTATTTTTATCAACTCAATTATCATTGGCTGGTGGCACCACTTATAAGTGTGCCGGCGAAGACGTCTCAATAATTTGGAGCTCTAATAATTGTTCTAGCTGGGATGGGGCTAATTCTATAGGTTGTGCTTTTACTAAAAATAGTGGTGGACAGACCGCATCTTTCTTGACCCCCCCCAATGGATGCAGCGTTAGTTACTCTTGTAATGCTGGCGCGGCAGCAGATACCGCAAGTCTTGTCACCAGGTCCGCTAACGATTGCTGCACCAATGGCCTGGCATGTCCAACATACGACTGTCCAGCGCCAAGCTTTTGGAATGGCTCAGCGTGTACCGCCCCATCAGCATCTATCAGCGCCAACCCTAACCCATGTATCATAGCTGAAGGTCAGAGTAGATGTGCTACTGATCTGAGCTGGAGTATAAGTGTAGCTAATACTGCTCAGATAATGGTCAAGGTTAATAGTCCAAGTAGCCCCAGTTATGTGGACTTTAATGGTAATCCTAGTGGGTCCGTGTCTGTACCCTGGATACCTTATGGATATGTGACATTTGTAGCTACTAGTAATGGAGTTACATTGGCGTCTGTTAATGTTTATGGTCAGTGTGCGAATGACACTACCTGGAATGGGAGTGTGTGTGCTAAGAATATAGTAGCACCGACCGCAAGTCCATCAGCAGGAGACTTTGCAGTTAATACTAGCGTCGGTTCAGCATCTATAGCTTGGGGTTGGGCATTTGATCCTGATACCCCAGCTCAGTCAGTCAATGGACACTTTTATATGGACGGACCAGCTACTCCCGCTAATAATTATGCCAACAACGTAGGAGCCGGATTATGCTCTAACCCTAGACCTGATATGGTGCAATATTTCCCAGGAGCAACTCCGGCATTTAATGGCTTTGGTTGTGGCAGCCATGATGTAAGTAGGTTCTGTGATAATAATCCTCATACTGTGTACATGTATGTATCAGATGCTGCAGGAAGTACTTGGAACCTAGCTGGTACCAAAACATTTACTTGTGCTCCAGCTGTAAACGCACCAACATGGACTCGTTACTGTACACCTGTAGGTGACGCTAATCCAAATCAATACTGGGAATATAGTAATGCTACTCCTGCAGGATATAGAAATACTGGGTTAACTTGCTGCTCGGCTACCCAGTTGGCTGGGGCATGTGCTGTTGTGGTAACGTCAGGCCCTACGGCTAGGTTAACAGCAGACGCAACTACTGTTTCTCCTGGAGATACTATTAATTTTAATTGGTCGTCAACTGGTGGTGTTAGATATGATTCTCTTTATACTAGTTCTAGCTGTGGCACAGGGCCATTTATGTTTGGTAATGCGGGTGGCAGTACCGCTTACACTGTAAGCTCACCAGTGGGTTGTGTATTTACAATATCTTATATGGTTTATTCAGCTAGCGGGCAGGAGGCTGTGTCTAGTGTTAATATAAGTGTTGTCGCAGCTACTTGTGCTAATGGGGCTACTAATCCTCCAACATGTAATATATTTCCGGCTCCATGTACTAATGGTGCTATAAATCCTCCAGCTTGTAATAGATGTCCTACTACTAGTCCTGGGTACACTTATAAAGTTTTTGGTGGCATGGGCATCTGTGTGCCTAATGTCTGTGATAACAGTGCTACTAACTACCCAGCTTGTACCCAATGCCGAAACCCATCTCTATTTCGATATAACCCTATTACCAGAGCATGTGATCAGTATGCATGCGACAATGGCACTACTAATTTTCCTTCTTGTAATATTTGCGCTTTTCCAGGTACGATTTTTGTACCAAGTACAAGACAATGTATCACTCCAGTACCAGTAAGTATACAGGTACTTCTGCCAAATAATTCAGGCTTGCCTACTGGTAGCAATAGTACAGGTATAGACGGCTTCTATACCTGTACATATCCAACCGATAGGTACATAATATCCCGTAATACGCCGCTTAATAACAATGTGAGTAGTGCTAATATCTCTGGAACAATTGGGTCTGGCCGCTGGGTCGACAATATAACCCTGACCAATGCTGATCAGCTCATAACTTACACTATCAACTGTTATCGTAATGCCAGCAGTACTGTCCCGTCTACTGCATCTACGACCATAACAGTAAAATCAAAAATATATATAAATGTAGCCCCAGTAAGACCTATATTACCTGGCTCAAATGCTGTTATAAACTGGACTAGTAATGGAAACAATTGTGACCTGAGGGATAGGCCATACTCTAGCTTAGTTATTGGAAATGTCCCGAGGACAGGTACTGGTCCCTATAATTATAGCGCAACATTAAAAGTAGGCTCGCCGCAATATAGAACTGAGTTAAATAATATCGGATCTTATAGTTATGATATTGTCTGTGGAGATAATACTGATAATACTAGACCACTTCAGACTGCCCCAGCAATTGTGGATGTAGTGGGTACTATTGCCAAAATAGATGAAAACTTAAGTACGCTAAATTGTAGCGCTGGCTGGACTAGCATGAGGCTAATAAATGACGACACTGGTCTAGTTGTGCCTGGCTTCTCTTTTACAAGCTCAGTCCCATCAACCAATAAGAAGACGGTGACCTATAACAAGTTGACAATTCCTGTAAATATAACGCTCATATGTAGTGACCCATATACTGTCAGCACGGACTCATTGCCTAGGTTTGCCCTATCGCTGAGCGGATCTGTTGTAGCTAATGTCGGATCTTCACCCATATCTAAAAGAGTATTAGATCCTGTATCACCAGATACAACAAAAGAAGAGGCTATAGATGTGACCAGTAATAATGGCTACTTTTCAAATATAAACTATGAGGTATCTGGGGCAGATAGTTCAAATGTAAAATTTGCAAGTAATTTGTATGAATTACCTGTCAGTGCTGGACCAATACTCAGCCTGAGCAGTCTTAACGACAAGAAAAGTGTAACCAATTTTGGACCATATCCTCTAGGTGCAAAAATTGTAATCACTGCTAAAAGAAATGGCGTAACCAAGATATTAAATATAAACCTGAAAACAGTAATAGTGCCTATAGCGACGATTATAAGTGTTGATTATATTGACTCTACTTCTACTATAAGTTATAGGTGTGAGAATGCTAGTAACTACTCCATATACTTGACCAATTCTCCTAGCGTAATACTATCTTCTGATACTGGTATACCTAATCCATACAATGGTATTCTGTCGTATGATATGGAAACTAAAGTTACCGAATCCTTAACTCTTGACTGTGATGGTGTGACCAAGCCTATTAACCTCATTAACCCAACTCTAGCAGCGGCGACATTTCAGTCACTTATGATATACCCTGCTGAGCAGGTCTGCGGTGGTGGTGATGT
>JAYUJP010000030.1:0-18114 GCA_043765155.1 bacterium
TTACTAACTAACGGAGTATTTGATCACTCTGTTTTATACGAGGTTTGCATATATGATTCTCTTGGCGAAAGAACTTTAAAGGTAGACGAAAAAGATCTTGATATCTTAATAAAGAAAGAAGGTTGGGTTAAAAAGTAAAAGTAATCAAGTAAAAATAACAAAACTACTCATATGAGTAGTTTTGTTATTTTTGAATCTATATAATTTGATAATTACTTATAATTATCATCCTGCATAGCTTTAGCGTAGTAGGAACTATGTTAGTTTTTTATATTAAGTATTTTATTACAATTACTTAACATTAAGAGTCTCATACACGCTGGTCAAGGCGTCATGATTTGCTTTCTTGTTTTCTACAATAACTAACCACTGATTATTTTTAGATGGTGCTATATGCCACTCAGAACTAGCTGAAGAGGTATAAGACCAAGTAGTTGATGCATAGCTAACATTTGCAAGAGCTGATAGCCCCGGGACAAATTTACCTATAACATCCTTAGCATACTCCGCAGGAGAAAATCCGCGTCCACCTTCATAACTCATATATACAGTAGCAACATTTGTGCCGCTAGCATTTGTGATATAAAAGTATTTAGCTTTTGCTCCAGCTCCCTGAGTTACTATGAGGTCAGAATTAGTTTTAAAATTTAACTCTGCTTTTTGCTCACCCTCAAAATTAGCTGAAACTGATCCAGTGAAATCTTTTGTAGACATCTTTGTAGAGTCTATTACTTTTACTGATGTTATCTTGCTTCTGTTAACAAAATACAATACTCCGCGAGCTATGGCATAACCGATAGCAAGTCCGAGTAATGCATATAAAAATAGGGATACGTATATTTTCCAATCTCTTTTTACAGAAACATGCTTTGCAGCATTGTTATTTTGATCGTGATTATTATTATGATTATTTGACATGTCTTTATTATTTTTTATTACAAATTGTACAATTTGTAGATCAGTGTCCGGTGCGGCCTTTGGCTGCACCTTTCAATTACTATGGCTGATCTGATTTATATTATACCTTATTTTTAAAATGTGTAGTATATTGACAAAGTAAAAATACGTGCAGAATAGCTGAGCTATTCTGCACGTATTTGAAAGAGGGCTTTTTTAGATGGATGAGATAGCTGGGTTATATCCAAATAAATTATCTGCAATATCTACACCTAGAAAAAGTCTAGCTTCTCTGAGCGCCTCTTCTTGACTGTCACTCGCGTGCCCTACATTGTGTATGGCGCGAGGACCAGCGGGGTCAGTCCAAGCTTTTAGAAAAGAATCTTTTGAGAACATTTCTCGCAAAGTATCTTTTTCTGCAGAAGCCGGCTCAGTATCACCGAGCAATATCCGCAAAATAGAAATAGCGTTTACACCCTTAATAACAAATGCCCGCATATCTTTTTCGGCCATATAGTCAGCTATAGCCTCAGGAATTTTATTTCCCTCTGCTAATGCCAAATCGTTAGGTATAGGATGAGTATTCGCCAAGCTAAGCCTAGCAAGCAGGATCTTTTTACCGTACTTTATGCGCCAGTCTTCAGATTTTGCATAATGCTGCAAGATAGAGCTCCTGGGGACATTAACAAGCTGGCTGTGAACTATTTCTAGTCCTATCCGCTTTAGAGCATTCAGAATTTCTGTCTCATTTCTCATACCATCAGGCTTGATCATAGAAAATACAATCTCGACTTTACTCATAAGATTTCTCCTTAAAAATTGATTAAAAACAGATTTTACGCAGCCGCAAAATCGCTAACAAGAATACTAACATAATGAGGAAAAATATGCAAAAGGTATTTTTTACTCTTTCTCCTTACCCGCTTTATCCTTTAAAAATTTTATCTCATCACGCAGTATCGCAGCAGTCTCAAAGTCGAGTGCCTTTACCGCCTCTTTCATTTGTTTTTCTTTGAGGGTAATTAATTTATTTGGATTTTTGGCAAATAGCTTTTTATCTTTTTCTAGCTCTTCATTTATAGTCTTCTCTCTACTACTCTTGATACTCTCGGTGATGTCATTTATATTTTTACTTATGGTGACCGGGGTTATATTATGCTTAACATTATAGTCTAGTTGTATTTTTCTCCTCCTCTCTGTCTCGGCCATGGCACGCTCCATGGATCCAGTAATATTGTCGGCATATAATATCACGCGCCCATTAACATTACGTGCAGCACGTCCTATAGTCTGTATTAGCGATGTCTCACTACGTAAAAATCCCTCTTTGTCGGCGTCTAGTATTCCTATCAGTGTTACCTCAGGCAGGTCTAGTCCCTCACGCAGCAAGTTGACACCAACCAGCACATCAAATTCTCCCTTTCTTAGCTGAGTTAATATTTCGATACGCTCCATAGTTTTTATATCACTATGCAAATATTTTGCTTTTAATCCTTGCTCTTTTAGATACTCTGACAGGGACTCGGCCATTTTTTTGGTGAGAGTAACAGCAAGCACACGTCCGCCGCCCTTTATTTCTTTTACAGCTTCAGCTATAAAGTCATGTACTTGGCCTTTATACTCTTTCTTATTTTTTGTTACTTTACTCTTTTCCGCTTCATTCTCTTCAGACTTGTTTTCATTCTTATCTTCTTTCTCTAATTTAATTTCCCTCACTGGTCTCACTTCTAATACAGGGTCTATTAGTCCTGTTGGGCGTATTATCTGCTCGACTATTTTGCTACTATTTTCTTTTTCATAATCACTTGGAGTCGCGCTGACATATATAGTCTGTCCTACTTTAGTTTGAAACTCATCATACTTGAGCGGCCTATTATCCTTAGCGCTTGGAAGTCTAAAACCAAAATCAACAAGTGTCTGCTTACGAGCCTGATCACCATTATACATAGCGCGCAGCTGAGGCAAGGTCACATGTGACTCATCTATTACAAGTAAAAATTCTGGCTTACCATTTTCATCATGTGGAAAATACGACATAAGTGTCTCAGGCGGATCACCCGCATTTTTACCCGAAAGGTGACGACTGTAATTTTCTATACCCTGACAAAAGCCTATCTCTTTTATCATAGCTAGGTCATATCTTGTTCTCCTCTTGAGTCTCTCGGCTTCTATTATTTTTTTGTCAGCGTCTAATTCAACTAGCCTATCAGCTAATTCTTTTTCTATATCCTTCACAGCCCTCTCACGTGTTAGCTCATCGCTAATAAAATGCTTAGCTGGGAAAATAAAATAGTCATCAACCACCGATATCTCCCTCATCGAGACTGGGTCAGTTATAGTGAGGCGTGATATTTTACTAAGTGAGAATTCTATCTGTATCATAATAGTCTCAGATATTGGCATAATGTCTAGCCTGTTACCCACCGCTCTAAATGTCCCAGGAGTCAGGTCAGCATTGGTACGCTCATAATGTATATTTATCATTTTTTGCATTAACTCTACCTTGGTGGCGCTGTCACCCACTGCGAATCTTATATTTTCTTTTTCATATTGGACCGGTGATCCTAAACCATATATACATGACACAGACGCACAAATGATAACATCACTTCTTGTTAGTAGTGCCTGAGTACTGGCATGCCTCAGCCTATCTATCTCTTCGTTAATACTGGCGTCCTTTTCTATATATGTATCAGTGACAGGCATATATGCCTCAGGTTGATAATAATCATAATATGATACAAAGTAGTGCACAGCAGCATCAGGGAAAAATTGGCGAAATTCTTGGGCCAGCTGTGCCGCAAGTGTCTTATTATGGGCTATAACTAGGGTTGGTTTTTGTATCTGATTTATGACGTTTGCAATAGTAAAAGTCTTACCAGTACCGGTAGCTCCTAGTAAGGTAGTCTTGACGCTACCTTTTTCTATTTCACTTACCAGGCTCTCTATAGCCTTTGGCTGATCACCAGCCGGAGTAAATCCTTTTATTTCAAATCTTTTCTTTTGGTACATAACAAATATTAATCAATATTATAACATTTTTATACGCAATATAAAATAAGAGCTGAGTTTTGTGTACCTTGCAAAATAAATTATAAATCTACCTAACTTCAAACATATCTACCTCGTCAAATCTTGTCTTAGAATAGCTTGGCTCTTCGACTCTATAACCTATTGGGAGTAATACTGCTGCGTACTCTGAATCAGACAAGCCTAACTCCTTTTTGTAATCATCACTTGAAAATCCCTCCATCGGGCATGAGTCCACATGCAGCTCAGCGCAAGCAGCCATCGCGAACCCAAGCGCAATATATGTCTGGTTGGTAGCCCAGCGTAACTTTGCCTCGTCACTACGCATTGCAAATGAGCCGCGCATTATCGCCTCTATGCCTGCACGCTTAAACATTCCTTTTGATTTAAAATCTGAAAGGTCACAGTACTCACCTATTCTCTTTTGCACATCAGTATTCGCAACAAAAATAATCAGGTCTGAGCAAGTATCCACTTGAGCCTGATTATAGCTACTTAATTTTAGCTTATTTTTAAGTTCTTGGTCCTGTACTATTATAATTCTAAAAGGTTGTAGTCCGTATGAGGTTGGTGTCATACGTATTGCGTCTTTTATTTTCTGCAAATCATTTGCGTCTACTCTTTTATCTGTATCGAACTTTTTGACTGCATATCTCCAATCTAAACTATTTAAAAAAGTTTTTGTATTATCTTGTGTGTTCATATTTGTGTTTATTTATTTTTAAATTATATCATAGATGAGTCAAGATATCCACAGAGACTTTTGTAAAGATAGACTTTTTTATAATTAATGATGTATAATAAGTATATACAAAATATACAAATATAACTTTATGTTAAAAGATAAAAAAACATTTTTCGAAAGACTTTCTGGAGCTATAACAATAGACGAGGATGAGGACTCAGTAAATATAAACTCTTATGAGGACGACGAGTATGAAGAGGAGGCTCCTGTCAAAAAGAGAGTAACTCGTGAAGAGTCATCTACTTCTAAAACCAGGAAGGTAACTCCTCCATCTCAAAGACAAGCAGAATACGAAGAGGAAATGGAAGAGGAAGAAGAGGGAGAATTATCTGTAGACGTATATCAGACAGCAACTGACATTATAATAGAGGCGATGGTGGCAGGTGTTAAGCCAGAAGATTTACATCTTTCTATAACCCGTGATATGGTTACAATCAAAGGCAAGCGTGAAGGCAATGGTAACGTAGACGAAAATGATTATTTTTACCGTGAGTTATACTGGGGTAACTTTATCAGGACTATACTACTCCCAAATGAGATAGATATAGAGGGGGCGGAAGCCGTAGAAAAGCATGGACTGCTTATAATAAGAATGCCTAAGCTAGATAAAGGTAGGGCTACAAAGCTAAAAGTTAAGTCTATTTAATTTTTAAAATAAATAATATAATAAGCGCGCCTTCGGCGCGCTTATTATTTTGTTGTTTTTATATTTTTTACTTATTATAAAATAGCTGCTTTTTAATTTTTCCTGATATAAAAAATATATTCTATATTTCCATCACCACCAAGTATACCTGACTCAAATACATCTATAACTTTTATTCTAATATTTGCAAAATCTAGAATTCTCTCTTGTTTTACTTTTTCTACAAGCTTCACATCCTTAACTATACCTTTTTTGGTATTTCCTATACCCACTTCAAATTGAGGTTTAAATAATATAACACCGAAGCCATCATCACTCAGATATTTTGCTATACTTGGTATAATATGAGTAAGTGATATAAAGGATACATCACAGACTATAATATCAAAGCTTTTATTTATAGCGTTATCTTTTTCTGATTCTGTAAAATTAGTGCTTCTTATGTCTGTATTTTCAAAAAGCTTAATCTTGTTCTCATTATTTTTAAGTAATTCCTGGTCAAATTGATTACTTCCAACATCAACAGAAAAAACTTCTGATGCGCCATTTTGTATTAGGTAATCTGTGAACCCTCCAGTACTTGAGCCTATGTCGAGGCAAATTTTATTTTTAATTTCTAACTTATTACTAATATCAAAACTTTTTTCTTCTAATTTTTCTGATTCATTTTCTACTTTATTTTTTAATATATTATCTAAATACTTAAAAGCATAATCTAACTTATACCCTGCCCTAGACACATATAGCATATCGTCTACCTCTACTACATCTAACTCTTTTACATTATAAGATGCGCTCAAGACTGTTTTAGAGTTTATCTTTACCCTAGAGTCCTCAATGAGGAGTTTAGCTCTCGCTCTACTTTTTATATTTTTATTTTCTTTAAGATAAATATCGAGTCTCATGCTATTTTTATATATTTACTTATATTTACCTCTATTTTTATAATTTATTTTATATAATAAAAAATTATAGCCAACCCTCTTTCTTAATAGCATTTTTGGCAGCGTCACTTTCGGCTAATTGCTTACTGTTACCCTCACCTTTGGCTATTTGTTTATCTCCAAAATATATACCTATTAGAAATATCTTGTTATGGTCTGGACCTGATTCATCTAAAACTTTATATACTGGAGTGAGTTGATATTTTTCCTGAGATTTTTCTTGAACATGCGACTTTGGATCCTTAAACAATCCACCCTTTACTATACTGTCGGTATTTGGCAGCAAAGTCCTAGATACAAAGGCTACGCACTCCTCATAACCAACATCAAGATATATGGCCCCAAGTATAGCCTCATAGGTATCAGCAAGTATAGAGAGTCTCGCTCTACTTTTTACATCTTTTGACTCACCTTTTGATAATTTTAAATAATCGTTAAATCCAAGACTTTCGGCTACTTCACCAATAGAGTGAGTGTTAACAAGCGCAGCACGATAAGAAGTGAGGTCACCCTCTGCGTGATGCGGATATTTTTTATATAAAAAGTCAGTAACTATAAGCTCCAGTACCGAGTCACCTAGAAATTCCAATCTCTCGTTATGCCCCATTTCAAATCTAGGGTTTTCATTTATATAACTACGATGTACAAATGCCTGATTATATATTTCTATATTTTTATAATTTATTTTATTTATATTTAGAAGATTTATTATATTTTCTTGCATATATCTCTTATTTATATTTACCAGACTCTATTATCTCTGTACCTTTTTGTATTATATTTTTTAGGTCTTTGTAAGTTTTGAGACCTTTGATCTCTTCTAGAGTATACCATTTTGCTTCTACTAATCCATTACTGCTTCCTATTACGAGGTCAGTATATTCTGACTTAGCGAGAAAATATTTTATAACTTTACTTATTTTTCCATTTTCTGGATCATGAGCTATATATTCATGTGAGCCTATATCTTCTAATATATTAACTTCTAACCCCAGCTCCTCTTTTGCTTCTCTTTTTGCTGCCATCTCAGGTGTCTCAGATTCTTCTACGTTCCCCTTTGAGAAAGTCCAATAACCAAATACATCAAGTATCATTGCAGCATAGCATACGTTATTATTATAAGCAAAAACAAAAACACCAGCTTTATTTTCTATTATCTTATTTTGACTAATCTGTTTTTTTTTGACGCTATTTTTTCCTGGTTCACCCAGCTCTTTATACACTGCGCCCATAACACCATTTACAAATCTACTACTGCTCTCTCCGCCGAACTCTTTTGCTATTTCTATCGCTTCATCTATCGCAACCTTTGGTGGTACATTTATCTTGTCGCCAAAAAGTAGCTCGCTCAGTCCAATACGAAGTATATTTCTATCTACTATATTTATCTTTTCTATCGGCCATTCTGGCGCAGCTTTTTTGATTATCTCATCTATTGTTATAAGCCTCTCCTGAACCATATCAGCCAAGTCAAAAACAAATCTATCTTCTCCTATCATTTCTTTATTCTCAGATACATTTCGGGTTAAAATATCTTTAAATACTTGAGCTCCTGCATTTATCTCAGACCTAATATCAAGCTCATACATGCTTTGCATTAATATTTTTCTTGACTCATGTCTTATGCTCATATTTTTGTAAAAGTTATTTTTTGTATTGTATTTGTAAAGATCTAGGTTTATAATTTGAGAGACTATTTTTCTTCTACTGTAACTATTGCTTTATCTCTGTAATATCCACAAGCATCGCACATTCTGTGAGGTCTTATTACTGCTTCACATTTTGGGCAAGGTACCAGGTTAAGCATTTTTAATGCGTGATGTGAGCGGCGATTAGCTGTATGTGCTCTTGTATGTCTCATTCTTACTACCATATATTTGTATTATTTGTTTATTGCTTAGTATTATACTATATTTTTAGATATTTTGCAATATTTCTTTTATGCTCCTCAAATGTTTTCGCGTAGTACATTTTCCCATCATTTCCCGTTATATAATATAGGTATTCTGTCTTTATAGGGTTACTCACAGAGTTTATAGCGTTGAGGCCTGGATTATTGATTGGATTCTTGGGTAAGCCAAGAACTTTATATGTCTCCAGGGCAACATCAACCTGCAAAGGCATTTTTATCTCTAATCTATTTTGCAATATTCCGGATATTATCTGCATGTCAACATAATCTCTCGCTTCACCTTCTATAATACTAGCGAGCACAATATTTTCCTGAGATATTTGGCCAACCCTCTCTTCAAATTCGGTAAGCATTTTTTTTACTATTTTTTCTTTTGTTACACCTCTTTCAAAGAAGTATGTATCTGGGAAAAGTTTGCCTTGATAACTTTTGATATACGGATAAAATATATCAAAATCTATGCCATAAATATTCTCTACTCTTTTTGCTATCTCATAATTTGTAAAACCTTCTGGGACAAGTATAGCGACTCCCGACTGATCGGCTTTACCACCCCCGAGCTTTTGTATTATTTTTATCATGTTAAAATCTTTTGCAAAAAAGTTATAATCTCCAAAAGCTATACTTTTATCTTTACCATTCAAGATTACAAATACTATTTTGAAAATAGTTGCTGAGTTTATTATGTTTCTGTCTTCTAGATTTCTTGATATAGATATAAGACTATCTCCGCTCTCTACTGTAAATATATTCTCTCTAGTTTTATATATTAAAATAGAATAATATAAATAAAATACTATACATATAGAAATTATACTCATAACAATAAAAGTGGGGCTTTTAATAAAACTTTTTTTTCTAAAAGTTTTATTTTTATAGTTTTTAAATTTTGAGTTATCAAATAGCATATACTATAAAATTATCTTGGTAAATTGTCTGGAGCATCGCTCTTAATACTATCAACTCTTTTTATGCCCGGCGTGGTGGCAACAGTACCTGGCAAATGCCAAAGTGTCGCTAATTCTTCTAGATTAAGAGTAAATACCGTTTTTGGGTGCGGATGTTCAAAAGGATGAAATATACCCTCATATAGCATTCTTAATATTTTTCTTGTGCCTAGGCTATATTTAAATAGCTTAATATCTGCGTACCAGTCTAATCCACCATCTAAAAATACGTCTACTAGTTTTGATTTTAATTTTGATCTATCTGGAACATGTGGATAAAAGGCTTCACGCTCAACATAGGCCTCGAACATTTCTTCGGTTCTCCATGGTACACGCTTGTTACCTGTATTCTCCCAGCTATAGTCATAAGGGTCAGTAGGAGATGGCGCAAAATTATTATAACCCGGACCTCCAAATTGCTTGAATATAGAAAGTGTCGACTGTATATTGGGTCCAAAATTGTTAACTTTTGCATCCGCAATATACACTAACCTAATAGTAGCTCTTACCAGGGGTTTCTGTAGCTTTCTATTTATCATTTTTAATTCTTCTTTTGCCTCCTCAGTTAGATCTGTATCTTTTAAATCTTCTAAGCCAGCATCTGGATCATCCATTTGATATGTTCTAGGTTTTTCTATTTCTTTAAATTTATCTTTTCCGTTCTCATCTTGACCGTCAGGAATTCTTACCTTCATAGTCTCTGGGTATCCATACTTATCAAAAACAGCGTCACCCTTTTTAAATTTAGACTTTTTAAGTCTTGACCTTAATTGCTTTCGCCTTTCATCAGCTAGTTCTTTTAATGTAAACTCTTCATGAGTTGCTTCACATTGATAGGTTTTTGAAAAAGCTTTTCCGTCAAATTTACCCACATCTTGAACTATAACTTGATACCAGGCATGCTCACCTTTTTTCATAGACCCTAACCACTCGAGTACAGGCGTGAGCGGATCATGTTCAAATTCTTCTTTTGGGTCTTTGTCCTGCTTATAATCTACATAAGTCTTGAGCATTCTAAAATCAGCTGGGACTTTTAGCTTATCATCTTCTATTTCTTCCCGCCCGCTTCCTGATATTTTAGGTAGTGTAAACTTTTCTGTAAGCTTGTTAGTGAGTCCCCACATACCTACATATTTATGCCTATGCTCATAGAACATTTTGGTAACATAGTCCTCAGCCTCAACTATTTCTATACCAGGATATTGCGAATACATATTATTGCTTACTAGCTCTTTGAACTTTTTTTCTGTTCGTATAAAAAATCTCACATCCCCTTCAATAGAGGCTATTTCAAGCGAAAAAAATGTCACCACATTGCCAAGCCAATTACGCTTGTACCACTGTGCTACCCCGCCGCTTTGTAAAAATGCATTAGCTGCTATTTCCATAGACTCTGGAGACTTGAATATTTCTCTTGGTAATCTGATCTCAAGAAGTATAAAGTTCATAGAGCTCATAAACTTCTGAGCGACATACATGGACCAGAATTTCCAAGTCCACGCCAGTACAAGTAAAAATAAAGTAATGTATAATATAAATAGAAATATATCTAGAATTATTTGCATATAATATTTACATTATAACACATAAAAAAGCGCCGGCTATGCCGGCGCTTTTTTATGTGTTAATTACTATTTAAACTTTTATTATTTATATTTCTACTATAAAATATTTAATAATTACTTATTATCATAATATCCATTTGTAAGCTTTTTAAAATACTTTGGATTATTTAGATTAACCATAACAGTATTTTCTTTTACGTCACGCATAGCCATAACTTTTTTGACTATCTCATCTTTAAATAGCTTTTCACCAGCCTCTGTTATTACTCTTTTGATTATATCTTTTACAGTACCTCCGACTTGACCCCACTCTTTTAATCCGTACATACCGCGCCCAACAAGTGTGAACCTCTTGTCTTTAATCAGCTCGTTATGACATGTTGCAACATGAGCCTTTTTATTAAAAGTTACATTTATAGCATTAGCTACGTCTCTAAAATGCATAGGAGAACCTTCTTTTCTTAGTATAAGATAGGCAAAATCTTTTATTCCTCTAGCTTTTACATTTGAACTAGACACATGTCCCCATTCTGCCAGTGGATTTTTAGACACTATTTTTGAAAGTTTTAAATATCTATCTATTATATTTTTGTTATGCTTATACTCATCAGCAACATCAGTAAGCATAGATACAAATCTTGTTAGTATTTCCTCTTCTTTTACCAGCTCATCTTTTGGTATAGAGTCATGTAACCCCTTGAGTGAAGAGTGTATATGACTTGCTATCTCAGTGTCTACGCTCCATGAATGATTAAAATTATCATCTTCGCGGTGACGATTAAACTTTGGTGACAGACTCATATAAAAATTCATATGATTGTGTATTATCTTGTCATTTGATATGTGATTCATAAAAACCTCTTCTGGTACTAGTATACCTAGATTTTTGATGATGGATGCCAACTCTTCAAATATATTCTCATGTTCATTATAATCTTTTGACTTTCTTATAGTGCCTAATGCAAAGTTCTCGATCTGTCTTACTCTCTCTCTTGTTATACCGTATTCACGCCCAATAGACTCGAGTGTCCTGCGTTCTTCATTTTCGAGGCCATAACGTTTGTTGATGACTTCGCGAGTACGCGGATTGAGCGAGTTAAGTAATTTTTTTGATACTGCTTTTGGCTTAAAGCTAAGTTGTACAGCTGACATATATTTTTATTTTATAAATTAAAGACGAGTTAATTACGGACTAATTAATATTTAGCTTAATAGTTGGCACTTATTAAATTAAAACCATTATACTATATAACAACTTTTTAGTCAAATAAGCGAAAGGCGGCTTTTTTGTTAACAACTTTGACATAAAAATCTAAGAAATATTATATAATATATGTAGAAATAAATTAATTTATAAAAATAATAAATCTATACAACAATATAATAATATGCCAAAAGATAATCTAGATATAATAGCAATAGGTGATACGGTAGTAGACGCATTTATACGTCTTGTTGACGCGCACCTCGAAGAAGCGGATCACATAAAAACTGAGGAGCAGCAGCTGTGTATGCCTTTTGCTACAAAGATACCCTATGAGTCAGTAACTGTTATACCTGCTGTTGGTAACAGTGCTAATGCTGCGGTAGCCTCAGCTAGGCTTGGACTCAAGACTGGACTTGTTACCTTTCTTGGTAATGACGTTAATGGACGCGAGTGCAAATTTGCCCTCGAAAATGAAAACATTTGTACAGAATTTCTCATAATGGAAAATGGTAAATTTACTAATTATCATTATGTACTGTGGTTCAAGGACGAGCGCACTATACTTATCAAGCATGAGACATTTAAAACTTATCTTCCTGATATTGGTAAGCCAAAATGGGTCTACTTATCATCTTTGGGTGAACATGCAAAGGATCTTCATTTTGAAATAGCGGCCTATATAGCCAAAAATCCAGAAGTAAAATTAGCCTTTCAGCCTGGGACTTTTCAAATAAAAATGGGCGCAGAATTATTAAAGGATGTATACGCTAAGACAGAATTTTTCTGCTGTAATGTAGAAGAGGCTCAGAAAATATTAGGCAACACCTCACACGACTTGCCTACTCTACTCTTAGCTATGCAGAATCTTGGACCAAAAATAGTTTGTATTACTGATGGTAAAAAGGGTTCATTTATGCGTGAAAATGGTCAAAATTATTTTATGCCTATATATCCGGACACTAAGCCTCCATATGAGAGGACAGGGGCTGGGGATGCATTTTGTTCTACTTTTGTAGCCGCTCTCGCTCTTGGTGCTACACCTGTAGAAGCTTTATCTTGGGGGCCTATTAACTCTATGAATGTGGTGCAGTATGTCGGCGCTCAAAAGGGATTACTCAAATTAGATCAGATAAAAGAAATATTAGCAAATTGTCCTACTGATTATTTTCCAATTAAAATATAATACTCTATCTTAGATTTTTTATATAATACTTAATTTAAAATAATAACTAGTTTATTATTACTCCATTTACTATACTTACCCTCTCTTCTAATCCGGACTTTTCTTTTAAGATAATATTTAAAATACTACTATTATGCTTCTCTATAGTTAGTGACTCGTTTTCACCTATACTGTAACAATCTATTTCTCTATCTTGATTACCGAGTATAAAACTTTTTATATACTTTTGAGATATATTATTATCTATTTTAAAGTTATTATTATTTTTATCTTCATTTTTTACTTCTATATATTTTAAAGTAATATTATGCTTAGCAAAAAGAGATGTAGGGTCTATGCCTTTTAGATATAATTTTATATAGCCATTTGGGGTATTACTAATATCAGAAATTATATTTATTTCTGATATTGTCACCTCTCTGCTCAAATCATTTGATTCTAATATTTCTATTTGTCTATTTTTAATTACGCTTCTATCTTTTGATGAATCTTCTGTATTCTCAAAGCCAAAAAAGTTTTCTCTTTTATTTTTATTAAAATTATTATTATTGAGACTATAATCTTTTACAAAAATTTTATCTGCTTTATTTAATTTGTCATCTCCGAACCAAAAACTTCCATCAAAAAAAGAGGTTAGAATTTTTTTTATATAATTTTTACTTAATTTTTCTTGGCGCATATTTTATCTTTAAAAATTAAATGTGACTGTGCACTAGTTCGCGTATTTTATTTTTAATACTCTCTCTGTCTATATTATATTCTTTGTATAATTCGGCCGGGGTACCACTTTGTCCAAATCTATTTCGTACTCCCATTCTTATAACTTGAGATAGGTAATGCTCTGCTAATATTTCACATATTAGTGACCCCAGCCCGCCAGCAACTTGATGCTCTTCTAAGGTTATAATCTTTTTATTATTATTTTTGGCAAAATTAAGTACTTGATTAATGTCAAAATTATCTGACTTTATAGTACTCACATTTAAAATAGAAACTTTTATATTTTCTGCTTCTAAATCTTTTGCAGCGAGTAACGCTTCAAATATAATTGGCCCCGTCGCGACTATGCCTACTTTATACTGCGACTCTATTAGGCTACTAAAAATAATTTCTCCAGATATAGCTTTCGTATTATTTATACTTATACTTTGCAGTTTTATTTTGTCCTCATTATATATTACAGGTGACTTTTCTCTGGTTAGTCTCATATATACTGGACCCTTAACATTATAGGCTAGCTTGGTCATATTATAAGCCTCATAATAATCACAAGGTGAGAATATAGTCATGTTTGGGATAGCGCGCATTATAGCCATGTCCTCTAGCGCTTGATGCGTGCCTCCATCTGGGCCAACAGATAGTCCAGAATGGGCGCCGATTATTATAACCTTTCTATCGTTATAACATACAGTAGTTCTTATCTGTTCCCAGTTACGTCCAGGATTAAACATTGCATAGCTAGCTATAAAAGGAATTTTACCCATAGCAGACATGCCGCTCGCTACGCTCGCCATATTCTGCTCAGCCACCCCCATTTCAAAAAATCTATCAGGGAATGCATTTTTAAACTTGTGCATCTGTACGCTCTCAGTCAGGTCAGCGCATAAGGCGACTACTTCATTATGCTCAGTACCAAGAGCAAGTAATGCGTCTCCAAATCCTTCCCTCGTTGTTTTCATTTCTATCTTAGACATGTCCAAAAGCTCTGACTTAAAATCTTTTTTACTTATTATCTCATTGTATATATTTTTGTTTAGCATAATTTTAGTTAGAAAAATAGTTAATTAGTTAACCTACCATAGAGAGTTCTCATGTTTTCTATCGCCTCATCTGCGTCAGCTTGATTTGGGGCCTTGCCATGCCATTTATAATCACCTTCTATTTTTGAGAATCCCTTGCCAGCTATTGTATTAGCTATTATCACTGTTGCCTTTTGAGTGTTATTAATATGATTATTTTTGGCAATTTGAAAAGCTTGAGCTATTTGCCTTATATCATGTCCATTAATTTCTATTACGTTTAAGTTAAATTTATCTAGCTTATGAGCAAGCGGTTCGAGTGGCATTACATCTTCTGTGTTACCGTCTATTTGTATTTTGTTTCTGTCTACTATGGCTATAACATTTGATAGCTTCTCTTTTCCTAGCATGAGTAGAGCCTCCCATATTTGTCCCTCATTCATTTCGCCGTCACCGAGAAAAGTGTAAAAGAATTTATTCTGATGCGAGTCTGTACTCGTAGAGAGATTAGCGTTTTTTTTATCTATTCTGTCAGCCATAGCCATACCTATAGCCTGAGAAAGTCCAGATCCTAGTGGCCCGCTACTAGTCTCAAGCATGGGTAAATATTCTCGGTGTGGATGACCTTGTAATCTTGAGCCAAATTTACGCAGAGTCATCAGCTCAGCTATATTAAAATACCCCGAATGAGCCATGGCAGCGTATAAAACAGGACATATATGTCCATTGCTGAGTATCACTCTGTCCCTATTGACCCACGCAGGATTAGCGGGATTATGATTAAGTATTTTAAAATATAATGTTGCAAATACATCAGTCATGCCGAGCGGCCCAGCAGTATGACCACTACCAGCATGCAGTAGCATACCAATTATACTCTCACGTATTTCAGCGGCATGCATTTCTATTTCTCTTATCTCTACGTCGGTGATGTTCATATTTATTCAAATAATAAAAATTAAAACAAAAAATTTATTTAACTTTCTTACCTATATTATACTATACAAATACAAAATATATTTATACAAAAATATATTTTGTGTGGATTAGAAAAGTAATTAAAAATATAAAACACTCATTAAGAGATTCTACTCAATAGAAAATAATTTAAATATTATATTTTTAGATGCTCTTTAGCTCAGTATATACCTCCTTCAAATTATTATTTTTTATAGTATTTTTAAGATATGAACCCACAGCAAAGCTACTTGCTCCGGCGTCTTTGCATAGCTTTATATTTTCAGGATTCATGGCTCCGTCTATTTGTATGTATATTTCTTTTTGAGTCAGATTATTTTTTATGCCACCCTCTAAAATATTTTTATTTACTGATGTAGAACTATCTTCTTGCTTTATATCTAAGAATTCTTTTACTAATTTTATTTTATCTATTACGTTTGTATCGAATTCTTGACCTTGGGCGCCAATATTTTCTATACCCATAAGCTGCACATAGTCATAATAACCGTAAGTTGCTTTTATTTTTTCTATGTCTATATCACATATACCAACTTGGATAAAATGATTCCTCTCTTTTATTTTCTCATAGACATTCATATAATCCACAATATTCATATCCTGCGTATGTATTATTATTTTCTTAGCGTCATATTGATATATTATATCTAGATACTTTTCTATATCACTCACCATCATATCAAATTCTAAATTAATGCTATATCCATTTAGATCCTCATAATTATTTGGTAGCCAAGTATTAGTTGCGGCGGCGGCAAAGCTCTTCTCGACTATATCTATCTGTATAGTTGTTGCTACTTTAGAAAAAGTTTCTAGCGTATCCTTCACTTTTAAATAATCTTTTTCTAATATTGCTGGTATTATTTTCATGTTATAATTATAACATATACAATACATTTTTATAGTAAAATTTATGTTAAAAATATTTAAAATACTCTCTGATATTATTTTCCCGATCCAATGCGCTTTATGTAAAAAAGAAAATTCATACTTATGTAATTCTTGTGAAAATACCCTCTATAAAATCAGTAAACATAATAGTAATAATGATACCAATCACACCGCTTCTAATTTAAATAAAGAAAATATAATAGGCATAAAGATAGAAAACAAAAGCATAGACATCAATAATAAATCTTTTGCTATTTATAATTATCAAGATAAGAAAGTTAAAAATATACTATTTAAAATAAAATATAATCATCATCCAAAGCTAGGTGAGGCCATGGGTGAATATTCTAGAGGTTTTATACAAGCTAATATTTTAAATAATTTTTATGAAGACATACCTAACATAAACAGCGCCGCCAAAGGCGGCGCTGCAAAAAAAATAAGCTTTATTTTTGTCCCTATCCCAATCTCAAAAAGTAGATTAAAGGAAAGAGGATATAATCAGGCTTATCACATTTCTATTGGCATAGACAACAAAAATACTTTTGAAATTTTAAAGAGGGATAAAAGCACATCAAAACTAAAAAACTCAGACTCAGTAGACAAAAGATTATCAGAAATAGAAAATAGTATGAGTGTCGGACAAAATAATTTTGATAAAAATATTAAGATTATACTGGTCGATGATGTAACCACAACAGGAGCGACATTTTATGAGGCTAGACGCGCGTTAATATCATATGGATTTTTAAAAGAAAATATTTACTCTTTTGCCCTAGCGCATTAAATGTGTTAGTATACCCAGTATGTGATTCTGCTGAATCGAAAATAATTAAATAATAATATAATATTTATGATAAATTATATACCCCAAATTAATGTAGATAAGATACTAAAATATTCTGGCCGCAGAGTTGTAGCCGGTGAGGATGGATTTATCAAAATAATTATACGAGAGGAAAATGTAGAAGAATATAGAATAAAAGTTAACAGCGGCAAAAAAGAAACAGAAAATAAAGATAACCCAGATAATAAAAACGAAAACAAAATAGAGCAAAATGGTACTAGAGCTAGTGAAAAAGTTTTGAGAAGTTTTAGAGAGACAGAAATAATATTAGAACCTATGACTGGTAATGATGACTTTTTGGCTAGTATTGAGGATGTAGATGAATTTGAAAATGGCGACCTCATAGCTTGTACTAGTGATGGGGATTTTGGGCTTTACGAGTTACAAAATAAATTAGAAATAAATAATAAAGTAAATACTCTTCCTGCTTACACCTTCAAAAAATTAGACATAAAAATAAAAGACGACTGCATATATAATATAAAAACTACTTCTCGCTCTTTTACTTGCTCGGGAGAAAGAGGTGTGGAATATACTTTTGAGATTTAACTTCTAATTATTTGACGTCTGTGATATCTTCTT
Source organism: bacterium (assembly GCA_043765155.1). GTDB lineage: Bacteria > Patescibacteriota > Minisyncoccia > Phycocordibacterales > UBA5272 > JAUPVO01. The sequence continues at coordinate 18,114 of JAYUJP010000030.1, forward strand.
T
>JAYUJP010000031.1:0-17716 GCA_043765155.1 bacterium
CAAAAAATATTAAAAAGAATACTGCTCTCTATTTCTATAATTTTTGTGCTGAGTTATGCAGCTTTTAGATTATACGACCTAGTATCTGGGCCAAAAATAGAAATATATTATCCTCTTAGCGGCGGACTAGTTGATAATGTATTTACTATTACAGGCCGAGTTAAAAATGCTGACAAGATATACCTGTATGACAGGGAGGTATTTGTTGACGGGGCTGGTAACTTTAAAGAGAACATGATAGCCGAGAGTAATTATACCGACATTAAGCTGCGCGCCACAAATAGGTGGAAAAAAGAAACTTCAAAGTCTATTACCGTAGAAAATGTGAACTATAATAAAAGATAAGCAGGGAACTTATCTAACCATCATTATGTTTTTCATATCTCTACTCTGATGTAGTATAGCTATTATATATATTTTCTGTTTTACTACTTTATAATAGATAACATGCTTAAACTTTTTAAAAATATATTTTCTATATTTTTTACCCTCTTTAACATAAAGTTCTGGATTAGACTTTATATAAATAAGGGATCTCCTATACTCTAAATCAAAGTCACTGGCAACTTTTTCACTAACAAAATATTTATAGTAATAATAATTACTTTCAAATTCTTCTTGAGCTAGTCCCTGAACCTCTAAAGTATACATGTAAAGTATTATAGATTATCCAATCTAGCTAAAACTTGTTCGTGACTTAAATACCTTTTATTTTTCATAGCTTCCCTTTCAGCTATTACTTCCAAATGCCAAGAAGTGTCAAAAATTATAGGACCTCCTATTTTAGAAGCTTTTTTTATGGGTGTATTAGGGCTTACTTTTCTTTTTTCTTTTATTAAAGTTGTCATATTTTTATTTAAAATCTTATGCTTATCTTGCTACTTATCTTAATTATATTATATCATAAATTTTAAAAATAAAATATATAAAATAATACACAAGAAAATAAAAGCGTGTCAATTGTTTATAACTTTTAAAAAGGGTACATAAAAATGTTATAATCATATTATATAAATAGATTTATATCAACTTAAAATTTAATAAAAATAATTAGTAAAATAAAATATGGCAGTAAAAAAGAAAGTAGTAAAAGCAGCAAAAACAATGGGTGAAAAAGCTGATGCAAAAAGTGGCTCAGGAGTGGACGCTTTATTAAAATCAATACAGGATAAATTTGGAGAGGGAGCCATGATGAAGCTAGGTGATAGTCCAAAGGTGGATATATCAGTAGTACCCACCGGATCACTAGGTCTAGACTACGCCCTTGGTGTTGGCGGATTACCACGCGGTAGAATCATAGAAATATATGGTCCAGAATCATCAGGTAAGACTACTCTAACATTACACGTTATCGCTGAGGCTCAGAAAAAAGGTGGCCTATGTGCATTTATAGATGCTGAGCATGCTATGGATCCAGAATATGCCAAGAAGCTTGGGGTCAATATAAATGAGTTACTTATATCGCAACCAGACAATGGTGAGCAAGCACTCGAGATTACTGAGTCACTAGTTAGAAGTGGTAAAATAGATGTGCTAGTCATAGACTCAGTAGCGGCACTTACCCCAAGAGATGAGATCGAGGGAGACATGGGCGCGCATCATGTTGGTAAGCAAGCAAGACTAATGAGTCAGGCATTAAGAAAGTTAACGGCCATAGCAAGTAAGTCTAAAACAGTTATAATATTTGTTAATCAGATACGTATGCAAATAGGTATAATGTTTGGTAATCCTGAGACTACTCCAGGAGGTAAGGCTCTAAAGTTTTACTGTTCTGTGCGTATTGATATACGTAAGACCGCCCAGATTAAAAAAGGTGAGGACGTAGTTGGTAGCCGTACAAAAGTAAAAGTGGTTAAAAATAAGGTGGCTGCTCCGTTTAAAACTACAGAGTTCGATATTATATATAATGAGGGTATCTCAAAACAAGGAGAACTGCTCGCTCTCGGTGAAAAGTTTAACATAGTCACAAAGTCAGGCTCAAGTTATGCTTATGGTGACATCAAGCTAGGACGCGGTTATGACGCGGCGCGTATCACACTACGTACTCAGCCAGAAATAGCTGACAAAATAGAAAATGAAATACGTGAAGCATTTGCCCGTGGTGAAAATATAGAATCAGGCAAAACAGATCCAGAAGAAGAAGAGGCTCCGGAAGAATAGCCTTAAAACAGGACACATGAACTCATACACACTCTCAGACGAGATATTTAAAGTTGCAAGCTACATAACAGATCAAAAGGAGAAAGATCTGATTTTGAAAGCGTATGAGATAAGTAAAAGAGTACACGAGGGTCAGCTACGTAAAAATGGTGAGCCATATTTTAACCACTGCGTAGCTACGGCTGTAAATATAGCAAGGCAAAATATGGATTATGAGACTATTTGCGCCGGTATGCTACATGATTCACTTGAAGATACCGCGTATACCCATGACGAAATGCTAGCAGACTTTGGTGAGACTATTACAAAGCTTGTTGAAGGTGTGACCAAGCTAGGCCATGTAAAATATACCGGGGTCGAGAGGCATGTTGAGTCGCTAAGAAAATTCTTTATAGCTATGAGTGATGATATACGCGTAGTTATAATCAAGCTATGTGATAGGCTGCATAATATACAGACACTAGAACATGTGAGGCCAGACAAGCAAAAACGTATAGCCTTGGAAACCCTAGAAATACATGCTCGCCTAGCTGATAGGTTAGGTATGGGAAGATTAAAAGCTCAGCTAGAAGACGGTGCTTTTCCATATGTGTACCCCGAAGAATATAAAAAAGTTCAGGGCCTGCTGTCAGCTGTTACAAAAGATAATGAAGAGGTACTCAAAACTGTAGCCAAAACTTTGCAAGGAGAATTAAATATACTAGATGTTCATATCGAGAGTGTAGACAGTAGAGTCAAACACCTCTATTCTCTCTGGCAAAAACTAAAAAAATATGACTACAATATAGAGAAGATATACGATATTATCGCACTTCGTATATTGGTACCTAATATATCCGACTGCTATCAGGCATTAGGAGTTATACATGGACTATACAAACCTCTTCAGGGTAGATTCAAGGACTATATAGCTGTGCCAAAGCCTAATGGGTATCAATCACTACATACTGCGATATTTACCGGTACCGGTGAGATAGTCGAGGTACAGATCAGAACAAAAGAAATGCATCAAGAAGCTGAGTATGGTATAGCTTCACATCTGTCTTATAAAGAAAACAGTAACTCTACAAAGGTAAGCAGCAAGACAAAATGGACTCAGGACCTCTTGGCTTGGCAAAAAGAAATAGAAGAAGAAAATGGTGAGGAGAAAAAAGGTAAGATGTCACATGAGAAATTTATGTCTAATCTTAAAGAAGACTTCTTTAATAATAGAGTTTTTGTATTTACTCCAAAAGGTGATGTGATGGACTTGCCCCAAGGCTCTACCCCGCTCGACTTTGCCTATCAGGTGCATTCAGATATTGGTGATCACGCAGTGCGCGCTCACGTGGGTGATAAGCTGGTATCATTTGATTATGTACTCAAAAATCACGATAGGGTTCGCATAGAAATAAGCGAAAATACCAAACCAAACAGAAAGTGGATAGCAATATGTAAGACACAACTTGCCAAAAGGCATATAAGATCATGGATCAAAAAGAATGGTGGTATTATAGACAAATTTTTGGTAAAATAGGATATGTATAAAGATAGACTAGTAGAACAATTTAGAAAATTCCCCGGTATAGGGCCAAAACAAGCCGAGAGATTTGTCTATTTTATGATGAAGCAAAATAATACTTTTATCGATAATTATGTACAAAACATAAGAGAGCTCAAAAGTAACAGTATCAAATGTACCCAGTGTGAGCGCTACTCTACTCAAAGCTTTCACAAGAGTAATGTCTGTGATATATGTAGCGATGAAAATAGAGACTCTGAGACCATGATGATAGTCGAAAAGGAACTAGACATAGATAGTATAGAAAAGGCCGGCATATATAACGGGGTCTATTTTACTCTTGGTGGGCACTTGCCATTTTTGGCTACAGACCCCAAAGAATATATAAATATAGAGCAACTCACCAAAAGAGTAATTAGCAAAATTAAAAATGAAAACTTAAAAGAGATAATATTCGCCCTACCCGTTAATGATGAGGGAGACAATGAGATGGATTATATCAAGAAAATATTAGCTCAAATAGTCGGTATGGACAAAATAAAAATATCAACCCTAGCGCGCGGCGTATCTACCGGCCTTGAGATGGAGTATGTAGATCATGACACATTTATGAATGCATTTAATGCAAGGAAATAGCATATAAATAAGGAAAAACTCTAACTTAAAAAACACAAAAAAGGCGCCCGCATAGCGGGCGCCTTTTGTGTGTTTTTTAATTTACTTTCTAGTCCGCCTGCCTGGACTTGAACCAGGGACCACTCGGATATAAGCCGAGTGCTCTAACCAACTGAGCTACAGGCGGATACAAATAAGTCTAATGTTAAAATATAAATACTAGAACATTGGACCTATTTGTCCACATATAATAACATATTTCTGACTTGATTTCAAATCTGTTTTCTGTTATTATTATGAACTAACTGCAATTCGGCAGTTAGATTTTTCCAAAAAGTGGCACTTATAAAAATGCCAACATTAAAAGAAAAGAGGCTATAATGGGCTTAAGAGACTATGACAGCGAAAAACCTTATTGCAACATGTTGCCTGGGCACTCTGATTGTAAAAATCAGTGCGACAAAGGTAAGTGCAAGGGTTTGCCTACTGGTATTTGCTGCGGCCGTATCAACATAGCAGGAGCTAACAATGACCAAGCTGCGTTTTGGATGCAAGAAGCCAAAACAAGGCTACAAATAGCTTAACTGGTGCAAATAAGAACTACCCTAAAAAGTAGTTCTTTTATTTTGTCTAGTCTAGATTTAAAATTATTTTTTGCTATAATTGTATTATAAGATTTTAAAAAACACTAAAAGTAATTTTTAAAAAATATGCAAAATTCCAATATAATAAATAATGCAACTAACCCAATTAATATTATCGCCATAGATGGCACTACAGCTAGCGGCAAAGGTAGCCTAGCACGTAAAATGGCAGAGTCACTTGGTTATAATTATCTTAATAGCGGGGCATTATATAGACTCACAGCTTATACGCTCAAGCAAAAAGATTTTGACTTTGAAAAATATAACATACTCCGAAAAGAAAGAGAGCTACCTCATTATATAGAAAATCCAGAATATATAGATATGGAAAATATGGTAGCGGACGCAGGAGCTAGCCTGAGGCCGACTTTTTTAGGTAAGCAAGTATTGGTCGATAACATAGATGTGTGGCCGATTATAAGTACTCAAGAGTATGGTAACTATGCAGCCAGAATATCTCCTACACTGCGCCTGCGTGAGGCATTATACCTGTATCAGAGATCGTGTATCGAGGCGCCTGGACTAGTCGCTGAGGGGCGAGATATGACTAGTGAGGTGTACACTGATGCAGTGTGTAAGATATATCTAGATGCTACTCCTGAGTGCCGCGCAGAAAGGAGACTAAGGGAAGAGCTGCTAGAAGATACCGGCAAAAATAAAACGCTATACATTGTATTAGCCGAAATACATGATAGGGATACAAAAGATAAAAATAGACATCATAGTCCGCTCACCCTAACTCCTGATTCATATTATCTTGATACCACCGAAACAACAGTAGAAGAGGCTTTGGCAAAAGCATTAGAATATTTTAAAACAAAAATATCTTAGTTTATATTATACTATTTACAAAGCTATCATTGCTCATGCCACGTCCAAGTAGTGACATTACACTCTCATTCTCATCACGACTACTGCCCATTTCTAATATATTTTTTCTATAATCTAAACCAAAGTTTTTATAATCACTCGCTTTGAATTTTCCATTCGAATTTTTGTGATCAGCTCTCTTTTTAAATTCGCTATATATATCTTTTGAGATACGCTCAGCCCACAAGTAGCTATAATACCCGGCATCATAACCGCGCGCTATATGGGCAAATCTGCATACAAATATAACTCCATCAATATCTTTTGTCAGATGCTTTTTACGCAGATCATGATAATGCTCAACAATACTTTTACCACTAAGCTTGCCAGTATATATATCAAGATCAAGTAGCGACTGCACACACTGCCTTGTATAAAATGTTGCCTTCATAAACTTTTCTAGTGACTTTATCTTATCTATATGATTTTTACTTAATGACTTACCTGTGACATAGTGCTTAGATATTTTCTTAAGTACGCTCTCCTCAGTTACCCACTCCTCCATTATCTGACTTGGCGTCTCGACAAAGTCCCAGACTACATTTGTGCCTGAGTGACTATTGTGTTTGGCTTTGCTAAGTAGCGAATGTATACCGTGACCAAATTCATGATACAGAGTCTCAACCTCACCCAGAGTTAAAAGCGACGGTATTTTATTTTTTGTATCAGGCTTTGAAAAGTTACATACAAGTGTGACTAGTCCTGACCTATAATTATCACTACCTAGACTTTTACCTGATATCATAGGCATCATACAGGCGTGGCCAAATTTCCCTTCACGTGGAAATAGATCCATGGCCATATAGCCTATCACGCATCTCATATTCTTGTCATACATCTCATACATTTTGGCGTCCTTATGCCATAGCTTTACCTTACTCTCACGCATTTCAAACGAGAACAATTCTCCAAAAAGATCAAACATACTTTTGATAACATGCTCAAGCGGGAAATACTCTCTTATCTCTTGCTCATTATAATTATACTTTTCATTTTGTATTTTGGTGTTAATATATGCCACATCACTAGTTTTTAATTCTGACTTTTTGATACCTAGGCTCTCACCTTTTTCTATTACATCTTTTAACTCCTCATTCTTTTTATCTTTTAACTTTGAGGTTATGTCGCTCAGCATCTTATAGGCATTCTTGGTATTTTTGGCCATTCTGTCACTGGTTACATATTCACCGTGATTAACATGACCCAAGATTTGTGACTTTTGATGACGTAGAGCTATTAGCTCCTCCAGTATTTTTACATTTTTCATACCACCCACATTATTAAAAAGTAAGTGCAGCTCCTCTCTCTTTTCTTTGTTGTTAGCATACTTCATATATGGCCCGTATTCTGGATAGTCTACGCTTACTACATATTTATACTCAGAATCTATTTCTTTTTTTAATTCTTTTTTATTTTTAGAGCTTTCTATTTTTATTTTCTTAAAGCTACTTATTATATTCTCTGGTACACCGTCTAGCTCCTCAAGAGTACATAATATATGACTCTTATCTTCAGCAAGCCTAGCATCATAGGCGCTCGCGAGCTTAGATATTTTCTTTTCTATAGATTTTATTTTAGTCCTCTCTGCAGCAGGTAAGTCAAATCCCATTCTGGCAAAGTCACTCATCATGTCTGCGACTAACTTAATATCTTGCTTATCCAGAATATTTTTACCTGAGCTATCTTTTTGATTTAACTCTAATTTAAAACTGTTGTCATAATAATCTTTTATACTTTTATACAGGTTAATATCATATATTAGGTCTACTATCTTTGCTGACATTTCTATCTCAGATTTTCTACAGGCTTCACGTACAGCTAATCTGTCACTACACATTTCTAAAGTGTGTATATGAGACATTTCTATATTCTCCTCATCGCTAATATTTTCAAAAGCTAGAATAGTGTTTTCAAAAGTTCTACCTTCACTTTTTATTTTCTTAATATTTTCTATTCTACTTTTAATTTTATTTATAGCGTCAAGCGCAAAGCTACTTATAAAATCAAGCTGATCTTTTTCACTATCAGTCGCCCATTTAAAATCTTTCTGAGTTAAGATTGTATATCTTGTGTTAGTTATAATTTTCTTCATTTGCTAATTATAACACATTTTTACATTGATTTATAACCTAGTATTTTTGACTAAAACATTCCAAAAATATACGCTACATATACCAAAAGTGTACATAAATAAAACAAAAAATACAATAGAAACCAAAGTATAAGGCAATAGTAAAAGTAAGCTTAGATACATAACAGAATAAAGTATATTTTTGCTATTTATATAGTCCTCCTTTTTAAAAACATATTTGGCCAATATACTAGCTAGTACTATCGGCATAAAAATAATAGAGGCAGCAGATAGGAAAGATATTATAAAAATAGGTAACCCAGCTAAAAATATAAGAATGCCGCTATAAATAAAAGCTAAACCAAAAACAAAAGATACAATAAAAACTGAAACTCCCAATATAACATTTTTAAAATCTAACCTAACACTCTTGACCATAATCCAAAGACTAGTTTTTCTAAAGATTTTAAAAACAAAAAGAGAAATTAAAAATATAAAACAAGCAAAAAATAACACAGATATAACATCATTAAATATTACAAAATTATCAAAATCTGGGCTTATACTTTTCATAGTATACAATACTATAACATTTTTGAATAAAAGTCAAATAAGTCACATTAATACTTAACCTTTTAAATTAATAAAAAGAATTCTAATTATTAATCCCCATCATTTTTTTATAGACTTCTACAAGAGCGAGAGTATCCGCAAGAGCTGTATGGGCCTTCTTGTTATCAACTTTAAATAGTTCACATAGCTTGTTAAGTGAGAACCCTGAGGCCTGCGGTACGTCATATAGGCGCGCTAGCGCCATAGATATAGTGTCTAGCTTACCATAATGCATTTTGCTACTAACTCCAGTCTTCTCAAAAGCCTTTTGGACAAATCCATAATCAAAAACAAGATTGTGAGACACAAAGGTGGCGGATTCGGTCAACTTGGCGAACTCCTTCATCACGCCCTCTAGATCATTTGCAAATATCCAGTCGGCTTCATTGTACCCATTGATACGCAGTGCCTGCGCCTCAGCTACTTCTGGATGCTCCATTTTTATTTTCCATTCTTTCTCGGCTATTATCTCGAGTTTTGGACCCTTACCAGGACGCTCTACTTGCCTAGCGATAACAACCGCAAGCTCCAGCATCTCATGTCTTTGCGGATCAAGTCCACTAGTCTCACAGTCTACAAATGCTAAGTTATGCGTTTTCATGTTTATATTTTTTTAATAATTTTGTTAAAATAATATTAAAATTATTTTTAATTCTTACACATTATAACATAAAAATAAGCGCCGGCGAAGCCGGCGCTTATTTTTATGTTATTTATAACTTTACCAAGCACTTCTAGCACTTACTTTGCTTTACCAAGCAAAGTGCGCGAACGCTTTGTTAGCATCGGCCATCTTGTGAGTATCATCTCTTTTCTTAACTGCATTACCTTCACCTTTTGAGGCAAGTATAAGCTCGTCACCTAACTTTTTCATCATCGCTTCTCCCTTTTTACCACGAGCGGCATTGATAATCCATCTAAATGAAAGTTGTTTCTGTCTCTCGATACGAACCTCGCGAGGTACTTGATAGTTAGCACCACCAATACGTCTTGAGCGCACCTCAACAAGCGGTGAAGTATTTTTGATGGCTTCATCAAAAGTCTCTTTACCCTCTTTTCCTGTTTTTTCTTTTATATATTTAAAAGAGTCATACACTATATCACGGGCAGTATTTTTCTTACCATCCCACATTATATAATTTATGAATTTCTCTATATCTTTGCTTCCAAAGTTTATATCGTCTTTTACAATATTTCTATTTTTTACTGGTCTTCTCATGTTATTTTTAATTTTAAAATATTATTGCTAATATTTAGTCTTTTGTAAGTTGTGCTATTTTATTTAAGTTTGAATATTTTTTATATTTAGATTTAAATAGTTAGCTTGATTATTGATAATCTTTTCCCCTGACTTGGGTACTTTATATTATTTCTTCTTTGGCGCTGCTCCTGCTTTAGGACGCTTTGCTCCGTATAGTGAACGTGATTGGCGACGAGCATCTACTCCTGTCGCATCAAATCTACCACGTACTATGTGATAACGCACACCAGCGAGGTCTTTTACACGTCCTCCGCGTAGCATCACCACTGAGTGCTCCTGTAGCTTGTGCTTCTCACCTGGTATGTATGCTGTAACTTCTTGTCCATTAGTTAGTCTAACGCGGGCTATTTTACGTAGCGCTGAATTCGGCTTTTTTGGAGTTGTAGTTGTAACTTTTGTACATACACCACGTTTAAATGGTGAATCGTAAAAGTTAGGTCTATTAAGTATACTATTAAATCCTCTACCCATAGTTATGGATCTAGACTTACGAGCAACTTTTGACCTTGGTTGTTTTTTTAATTGATTAATTGTTGGCATCTACTTTACTTTTTGTTTGATAATTTTGCGAATATTTTTTATAACACTCTATCTTTTTATAACTCAATAATTTTAAAGAATACAGTGATTATAACACATTTTTTATGTTTTTACAAATAAAAAACCGCATAGCTTTCTCTTTTAATCGAGATTACTATACGGTGTTTGGCTTTGAAAGACTCTTTGGGAGTTCAGACAGGACTAAGTAGCTTGTTGTGTCCACCAAGACTAGCCATCTGAGCATTGAAATCCTTCTTGGCGTATACGAACCAGTGACCAAGGCCAGAAAAATGCACAAATAATCCAGAATTTTCTGCGACCATAAGATACGATTCTGGAGCCTTGCCATCTTCTTTTATCTTTAGGTGTTTACCTAGGATAAGATCCCTCAGAACCTCAAGAGCAATACTTTTTCTAGAAAAGGAAAGCTTCTCAAAATCAGAGGTAAGTGCTTCTTGATCAGGTACAGAACCAATATTGCTTGCCAAATCGTACTGATGGACAGGAATAGTAGCGCTTGAGCGATGATTACTATTAACTGGAAAGATTCTCCTGACATCTAACGACGTAAATACGCCTTTATTTGTCAGATCTGAAATGAATACACGGCTGGTCAAAATCCCAGAATTTGTAACTTGATGTGTAGCGGTTTTGGTAAAAAAGCTCATGGAGATGCTCCTAAAAATTTATTGTCAAAAAACTTAGCTTAACAGAATTATTTTGCTATGTGTATATTATACACTTAAATATAATATTGTCAATAGCTTAAAACACTCTTATTTTTAGGCTTGTTTAGCTTATTTTTTAATATAAAAACTCTTGCAAAGCAAGAGTTTTTATATGTTTTTGAGAATTCTCTAATTTTGGAATTAACGCTTTGACCAAGTTGGTGCCTTGCGGGCTTTCTTTAGACCAAAATGCTTTCTCTCTTTTGCTCTTGGATCTCTTTTTAAGAATCCTATTTTCTTAAGAGTTGATCTTAGGTCAGCCTCACGCACTACAAGGGCGCGAGATAATCCGTGACGTACAGCTTCAGCCTGTGAATGTATACCACTACCACTAACAACAACAGTTATTACAAACTCTGCCTTGATTCCTGACTTCTCAAGAGCCTCCTTACATACTACCTGCATCTCACGTGTTGGAAAGTAATCTTCTACAGACTTACCATTTACAACAAAAGAAGGCTTGGTAGATTCTGTTATTCTTACTCTTGCGGTTGAAGTTTTTCTTCTTCCTATTGTTTCTATATATCTTGTTGACATAAATATCTTATTTTCTTGTAATTATTTTGTTTGTATTAAAAATGTTTTGCTGAACTGTTGTGTCTGGTCTATTGTCTGATACTACTATTCTGATATTACCAGATTTTGTATTCTTATGTCCTGTAGTCTATTTTTTGGTAGCATTCCTGAGACTGCATGCTTTAGAACTTCTCCGTAACCCTTTGTAGAAATTACTCTAGAAAGTGGAATCTGTTTTAGACCTCCTGGGTATCCAGAATATCTCTTGTGTACGCTATCATTAATCTTGTTACCTGTTATCTTCATCTTTGAAGCGTTAACAACATTAACAGTAACGTCTACTACTTTGTTCTTTACAAAGTCTACAGTATTTTTACCATTTAAAAGACTAGCTACCTGAGTAGCTACTCTTCCAAGAGATGTACCTGTTGCATCTATTGTATATTGTTTTGTGTCTCGTGTATTTTTTGTCATATATTTTCTAATATTTATTATTTTAATTATTTATATTATAAGATTATACAAATTCTATAATAGCCATTTCAGCTGCGTCAGATAGTCTTGGATTAAGTTTTATTATACGAGTATAGCCACCATTCACATCTTTATATTTTGGAGCTATCTCAGAAAATAGCTTGTTAATCTCTATATCGTGATTATAAAGTTTAGCCAAAGCAAGTCTTCTTGATGACAAAGTATTATCCTTACCATAAGAAACTAATCTCTCTACAAAAGGTCTTATTGCCTTTGCTCTTGCTATTGTAGTTTCTATTCTACCATTGATTATAAGAGCAGATGCGAGTCCTTTCATAAATGCTTTTCTAGCATTTTTCTTTCTTCCAAATTTTTTTATCTTGCTGTGATGCATCATATATTTACTATTTTTTGACTACTGTTTTAACTTTTTTCTTTTAATAATTCGTCTTTTCTTTTTAGTGTGGCTATTATAACACAAATTTTACTTAATTTCAAGGCTTACTTTAAAGATAGCCCATAATTAGATATGACATTTTTAATCTCATCCATACCTTTTTCACCCATGCCTTCTATTTCTCTTAGACTGTCTTCTGATCTTTTTGTTAGCCCTCCTAATGTCTTTATACTAGCAGCTAAAAGTGTATTAAGGGTTCTAGTTGAAAATCCAAGATCCTCTATTTTTGTTTTGGTTATATCTGCAACATCTTCTGACTCAGCTGATACAACTTCTGATACTGGAGTAGCCTCGTTTATATCTATAGAAAATTCTTTGAATCCTACTACTGATTGTAGCTGATTAATCATAGTTTTTATACTTGACTCAAAAGCATCTTTGGCTGATACACTACCGTCTGTCTCTATGTTAAGTCTTAGTCTATTGTGATCTGTTCTGTCACCTACACGCATATTCTCAACTTCATAGCTAACGCGGCGTATTGGAGTAAAGGCAGCATCAAGAAGTATATTACCAATCTCAGCCTTGTTCTTAGCTATCATTTCTCTTGGTATAAATCCTAGTCCTTTTTCTATTACGAACTCTAAAGAAACTTTGGTGCTTGAGGTTATCTCAAAAAGATAATCATCTCCTGATATAACTTCTGCCTGAGTAGGTACAGATAAATCTTTTGAAGTTATAACTTTTGGTCCCTTTATATCCAGCTTAATAGTCACAGGCTCATCACCATGTATTTTAAATTTAGTCTTTTTAAGATTTAAAATTATAGATATTACATCTTCTTTTACACCTTCTAAAGTTGAAAACTCATGTTTTACTCCTTCTATTTTTATAGAAGTCATAGCAACTCCTGGTATAGAAGATAGTATCACTCTGCGTAACGAATTACCCAAAGTGTGTCCATATCCTGGATATAAACCATCTATCTCAAATATACCGTGAGTGTTTTCCTCTTTTATTATTTTGGGCTTGCTAGGAAGAGTAATGTTATGATATGACATATTTTATATTATTATTTTTAGAATTTATAAAGTGACTATTTTACTTGTATATAATACAATATTTTTAGCTATTTTGCAATTTAATTTTTGCAAAATAGTTACTAAAAATAAAATTATAGTACGTGTAAAATCTAAAGCTTAAAAATTTAGAGACTATCTTGAGTAGAACTCTAGAACCTTTTGTAGATCAAATTTCTGATCTGTATCATTTGGAGTAGCTTTGACAGTTGCTGACATAGTAGCAGCATCAAAAGTAAGCCAATTAGCAGTCTTGATATCTTTTATCTTTTCTGCAAGCATTGTAAATACTTTTGCACCTTTACTACCTTCACGCACTGCTAATACGTCACCAACTTTTACAGTATGAGACGCTACATTTAACTTTTTACCGTTAACTGTAAAGTGTCCGTGTGATACTAGCTGACGAGCAAGCGCTCTAGAAGAGGCTAAGCCAATTCTAAATACTGAATTATCAAGTCTAGATTCTAGTGACACTATAAGCGCCTGAGTAGCATTTATTTTATTTTTATTTGCAACCAAGTTCAGGTTTTTTACGTAATTTGAAAATTGCTTTTCAGAAACACCGTATACATTTCTAACTTTCTGTTTCTCTTTTAACTGAGTACCGTACTCTGACATTGTACCTCTGTGTTTTCTCTGTGAGTCAAGTATACCTGGAGCATATGGGCGCTCTATAAAAGGACACTTTGGTGTAAAACATTTGTCACCTTTAAGGTATAATTTTTCTCCTGCTCTACGGCATTTTTTACATTTTGCTTCTAACATATATTTGTTGTTTTAGATATGACGAGGTTTTTTAGGTTTAGGACCATTGTGGGCTACTGGAGTTCTATCCTCTATAGAGAGTATATCGATACCAAAACCTGCAAATGATCTTATTGCTGACTCACGGCCAGAGCCTACACCTTTTACTATTGCCTTCACTTCTTTTATGCCAGCCTGAGAAGCTTTTTCACCAAGTAGCTCACCTATTTTACCAGCTGCATAAGGAGTACCCTTTTTTGCACCCTTAAATCCAAGTGATCCTGATGATGACCAAGCTAGAACTCCACCTGTCATGTCTGTAAGTGAAACCTTTGTATTATTATAAGTAGATTCTACATATAACAAACCTTCTGTAACTTTTTTGCGAAGACCCTTTGAAAGAGATCTTGCTTTTAGAGAAGAGTCTACACCTGAGTTATTTCTTTTTAATACTTTTCTTTTTCCCATAATAAATTTTATAATGTTGCTGTCTTTGTTATTTAATTTTTTACTATATTATTAAAAACATAGTAAAAAATTAACTACTAGGTTTTCTCAGCTTTCCTACGACCGCTACCCATAGTACGACGCACGTTACCGCGCACTGTACGGCTATTAGTCTTTGTTCTTTGTCCTCTAACAGGCAAATGTCTAGTATGTCTTACACCTCTATAGCACTTAATATCTTTAAGTCTTTTTATGTGTTGGTCTACATCGCGAGAAAGATCTCCCTCTATTTTCATAGGATCGATTATCTCTCTGATTCTAGCTTCCATTTCTTCTGTAAGCTCTTTTGAACGTAGATTGTGATCTACGTTAGCAGAAGTTAGAATCTTCTTCGCGGTTGGTCTACCAATACCATATACAGCTGTAAGAGCTATATCCATTCTTTTGTTTTCGGGAAGTGTTATACCTGCAATACGCATAAATTTTGTTAATAATTAATTATCCTTGAACTTGCTTACATTTTGGATTAATGCAGATAACGCGCAAAGCTCCTCTGCGGCGTACCATCTGACAATTTGAACATATTTTTTTAATTGATGATCTGACTTTCATGTAAGTCTGGCTATTATACTACAATTTGCTTTAAAAAGCAAGCATATCTCTTATAATCTTTAGATAAATATAAATAAAATATTTTATAACAAAAATAGCGACTACTTGTCGCTATTTTTGTTATATTTTTACTCTACTTTTATTTTAATAATCCTCTGTTTCCTTTTATTTTTTGAAAATTCTAACTATTTTACCTCTTCTGCTTTATTTAGAACAGTATCTATATTACCCTTTAGATAAAAATCTTGCTCAGGTATGTCGTCATACTTGCCGTCTAGTATCCCTTTAAAGCTAGAAATAGTATCAGCGAGTTTACAATACATGCCGGGCTTACCGGTAAATTGCTCTGCTACGAAGAATGGCTGAGAGAGGAACTTTTGTATACGGCGCGCGCGTGATACAGTCTTTTTGTCATCATCTGACAATTCGTCCATACCAAGTATTGCTATGATATCCTGAAGATCTTTGTAGCGCTGTAATATCTTTTGCACACCACGGGCTACGTCATAATGTTCCTGACCTACTATGCTTGGTGTTAGCACTGTAGAAGTCGAGTCAAGCGGGTCTACAGCAGGGTAAATACCTAGCTCAGAGAGTGGGCGTGATAGCACAACTGTCGAGTCCAGATGTGAAAAGGTTGTCGCTGGCGCTGGATCAGTAAGGTCATCAGCTGGTACATATACAGCCTGAACTGATGTGATTGATCCATTTTTGGTACTAGTGATACGCTCTTGTAATTGCCCCATTTCTGTTGCTAATGTCGGCTGATAACCCACAGCTGACGGCATACGGCCTAGTAGCGCCGATATCTCAGATCCGGCTTGGGTAAATCTAAAAATATTATCCACAAACATCAGTACGTCTTTGTTCTCTTCATCTCTAAAATATTCAGCCATAGATAATGCTGATAATGCTACGCGCGCTCTCGCTCCTGGTGGCTCATTCATCTGACCAAAGACTAACGTGGTCTTAGCCAGTACCCCTGACTCCTCCATTTCTCTATAAAGGTCATTACCCTCTCTTGATCTCTCTCCCACACCCGCAAAAATAGAGTATCCTCCATGCTCAGCTGCGATATTACGTATCAGCTCCTGTATTATCACAGTCTTACCCACGCCCGCTCCTCCAAAAAGTCCGATCTTACCTCCTTTTAGAAAAGGACAGATTAGGTCTATGACCTTGATACCAGTCTCTAACACTTCAGCCTTGGTACTCTGGTCCTCAAATCTTGGCGCCTCACGGTGTATATTATATTTCTTTTTGGTCACAACTTTTCCAAGGCCATCAATAGGCTCGCCGGTCACGTCGAACATTCTACCTAAAACTTCTGGACCCACTGGCACTGTTATCTGCTCTCCCATGTCTAGTACGTCCATGCCGCGCGCTAACCCGTCAGTACTAGTCATAGCAATAGCACGCACTTCACCTAATCCCATATGAGAAGCCACCTCGAGTACTATATCACGTGACCCATCCGCGCTTTTGACAGTCAGCGCATTACGTATATCAGGCAGATTATTTTCAAATGCTACGTCTATCACCGGCCCGATGATTTGGGTTATCTTACCAATATTTTGAGTTGTATTTGTGTTCATATTTTTGATTAAGTAAAATTATTTACTATGTTATTTTATTTAAATTTTATTAAAAAATTTATTTTATTATTTAAAATTATTGATGTATTATAGCATAAAAAGTCTGATTTGAAAAATAAAAATAATATTTTAAAAACTAAATCTTACTCCTCATCACCCTCGACAAATTCTCCGTCAAAGTTATTAAGCGCTTCGAATATTGGATCTAGGCTACCAGTCATTATCTTTGGCAATCCATGCCATGACTGTTTAATCCTGTGATCTGTGACTCTGTCTTGGGGGAAATTATAAGTACGTATCTTTTCTGATCTGTCTCCTGTACCCACTTGCGAGCGCTTGGCGTCTCTATCTTGCGAATGCTCCTCTTCTTCTTTTTGCTGATCGATACGGGCCTGCAGCATTTCCATTGCTCTTATTTTATTTTTGAGTTGTGAGCGCTCGATAGTACACCTGACGCTTATGCCTGTCGGTATATGTATCAATCTAACTGCTGTCTCAACTTTGTTCACGTTTTGTCCTCCTGCTCCTCCTGACCTACTTAGCTCAGTCTCTATATCCTCTGGGCGCATTGTTACCTTTTTGACGTCACGTATTGGCATCACGGCGACTGTGATTGTACTAGTATGCACTCTACCATTCTTCTCAGTATCTGGTATGCGCTGCACCCTATGCACTCCTGACTCCCATTTAAAGGCATCATATGCGGCCTTACCTTTTACCTCAAATGACACATGCTTATAACCTCCAACATCACTCACACTCTCATCAGTCTTTTCCCAGCCTAGGTTATGAGTCCCAGCATACTCCTGATAAGCGAGGGCAAGCTCAGCCGCAAAAAGTGTCGACT
>JAYUJP010000032.1:0-17455 GCA_043765155.1 bacterium
ATCGTTAGCTGTTAAGATTTTTTCACCATTAGAATTTTTATTTTTAAAACTCTCTATTATCTGATACGCGTCAAAATTAGAAATATAATTTATCTTTTCTATTGCTTGGTATATAGCTACCCTGCGCTCATCATCTAGTCCAAGATAAAAAGCGTACCACTCTTCTACATTTTCTTTTGAGATTTTTCCACCATCTGGAGTGTCCATAATATGTGGGACATTTTTAGCGTCATTAATTTTGAATAGCTGCGAGATTAACTCATTTTGGCTAAATTTTGAGAGAAACTTTTTTATGTTTATTTTTTTATATGTCATATTCCTATTTTTTTACTTATTTTTTATTACTAGATACTTTTGTTCTCATTATTATTTTCTTTATCTTGTCTCTGCTAGCTACTTTCTATTTTGCCATTCTTTTTCTTGTCTTGGAAGTTCATATTTTATTTTTACATTTTGATGCACTAGTATCTTGGTCGCCCTCTCCATACGCATACCTTGTGAGCCTTTTATATATATTAGGTCACCTGATTTTAATATATTTAGAACTTCTCGCCCCGCTGATTCTGAGTCATCGCATTCTAGTATCCAGCCTTCATTCATGCCATTATTAAGGGCGCCCTCGGCTACAAATCTTGACTTATCCCCAACTGTTACAAGTATATGCGCTACACGAGCCGCTTCTTTTCCTATCTTAATATGCTCATCTTTTGAATGATCACCTAGCTCGAGCATATCACCCAGCATAACTATTTTCCTCCCTATTACATTTGTCTCACCAATAGTCTTGAGGCCATGCATAACAGCTAGCGGCGATGAGTTATAACTATCGTCGATTATAATACTATTACTTTTACCTTCAAGTATTTTCATACGCCCTGGAGCTCGGTACATAGTTTTTATATTCTCAAGTGAGTTTTTAAAATCAAGCAGCGCATTACCTTCTTCATTTTTTTCAAAATGCTTACCTATAATAATAGCAGGCAGGGCGCATAATATATTGGACTCGCCGATAACTCCATCACATGTTAGATTGTAATTTTTATTCTGATATATAATCTGAGCATGTACATTTTTATTTTTGATATCACTTATAATAACGCTCGCACGGCAGTCGCCACTTTTTTTACCAAAAGAAACAAAATTTATTTTTTTATTTTGTTTTGATTCTAAGTTTAGATCTGAGGCTATTTTTGCAGTATCTTTGCAGTCCGAATTATATATAAAAGTCCCACCATTTTTTATACCCTTAGCGAGATACGACTTTTCTAGTATCATCTCTTCTCTGTTTTTAAAATTTTCTATATGCACTGGCACCTCGGCAAATTGCGTCATGACTCCTATGTCTAATTTTATCCACTTCATGAGGCTTTTTATGTCACCTTTATGATCGGCGCCGATCTCGAGTATTAGTATTTTTGGATAATTATTATTAAATATCTCCAAAAATCCAGAAAATAATACAGCCAGCCACCTGCCTGGATTATCCCATCCGGACTTTTGATCAAGTATAGTTAGCGGTACCCCCCACTCGCTATTCATACTTTTTTTACTCTCACGCACCCCGCGGCCATTAACGCTAAATCCGCTAAGGGCGGCGGCAACAGTATCCTTGGTTGTAGTCTTGCCTATATTTCCAGTAATACCTATTACAAAAGGCTTATGCCTAGCCAGCACTAATTTGGCTTCTAATGTTAATATGTACAATATTATTTTCTTTATCGTATTTCTCATGACTATATTCTTAATTAGTATTATAGCATGCAGACTCTCTTTTTTAAAAAATATCTGTGGATAAAATATTTAAAGCCTTATAAGCCTAAGCCTAGATATTTTTAACTTATAATCTGGACATTGTAGCTCAACTTGCTGCCAAAAGTTAGCTCCGTGATTCATTTCTTTTAGATGACATAGCTCATGAATAACAATATAGTCAGCGAGATCAGACTCGAGAAACAATATCTTATAATTAAAATTAAGATTACCCTTACTACTACAGCTACCCCACCTTGTCTTCTGATCTCTGATAGAGACCAGATTATATTTAAAATTATAAAAACTATTAAAATATACAAGCTTTTCCAAAATAAGCGTACGTGCCTGCTCTTTATTTTCCAAATACTTTTTTCTATTTAGCTTTTCTTTGGCTAGTACACTTGGACTTTTTCTAACTTTTCTTTTCTCTCTTTTTTTAAAAAAATAAAACATACAAAAATTATAACATATACCCTGAACAAATATTTTTTTATATTAGATGTTACTTTTCAATATCTAATATAGCTTGGACATAAACAGTATAAGTAGTATAATCTATTTATGGGATACACTTTTACGCATTCTTTTTTAAAGAAAAATACCAATACATTTAATTTTGTATTTATTTTTGCTTTTATATTTTGTATCAGCTCTACTCAAGTATCTTTTGGGCAAGTGGCTACTTCTACTAGCATTCAATTAACTGCTTCTAATACCTCTCCTGTTGCCGGTGTAGATTTTAAATATATAAAAATTATAGACAGTTGTAATTTTAACTTTGGTATTACTGGCTGCGTCGCAGCGCGCGCTGGACCTAGTTCTAATTCTAAAAAAGTAGCTAGGCTACGTAATGGTATAGTCCTGAGGGTGACTGATATAGTAACTTCTACAAGTACAGCCAAGCAAAGCTCTTGGTACAAGGTTAGCTTTGCAAGAGAAAAACTAGTATACCCCGAGAGGGCAAGTAGCACCTGGTATGTAAATGCAAAGTATGCTGAGCCTGTATATGGAGTTGATGCTGATGTATATGGAGTTGATGCTGATGTATATGATCCAAATAAAATATATCCTGAGAACAAAGTCATAAAAATAGACCTCTCGGATCAGACATTAAGCGCTTACGAGGATAATAATCTTTTTATCAAAACAAAAATAAGTACAGGATTAAGAGACACCCCAACATTACCAGGTGAATACTATATAACATATAGGACCCCGAGCCGCTATATGCAGGGTCCTGATAAGCTAGCAACTACCACTCCCAAAATAGTCACAGCTACTACTACTGGGTATTATGACCTACCCGGTGTACCTTGGACTATGTATTTTGCTGATGATGGTAGTGCTATACACGGAGCGTACTGGCATAATAATTTTGGGCGTAATCATTCACACGGATGTATTAATCTAAATCTAAAAGATGCCGAGAAGATGTATCGCTGGGCTGGTGTCGGAGTGAGTGTGCTAATAACTAAGTAATATAAATATAAAGAGGCGCCCGCTACGCGGGCGCCTCTTTATATTTATATTACTTCACAGCTAGGTCAATTTCTTTTACTTTTGTAATATCAGTTAATTCTATCTTATCCATAATCTTCATAACCTCTTTTGGATAGCTAGCTACTACTGTACCGTTATAATAATATAACTTTTCAGCGGTAGTCTTGCCAGCATAGTAGTAAGATGTTCTGCTATTAGCTCCGCCAAGATTCTTAGCGAGGGCCTCAATAGATTCGTCAAAGGAGTTATATTTTATCTTACATGATCCCCAACCAAATGGGTTATTATAACAAGCAAATTTTCCTCCTGTTGTCTCACGCATACCGATGGCAGGGATTAGTTTCCAGTCTATACCATACTTTTCTGCAGCGAGTACCATCTTCATACCGTAACCAGTTAGGGGCAAGTTATGTCTACCATAATATGCATCTATCTTGGCTGCTCTCTCAATACGCTTATCCTCAATACTTATCTGTACTTCACTATTGTTAAAGTTAGTACTTGTTGCTAATGTCGATACGTCAGTACCGGGCATAGCAAAGATTGGTAAAAATGCCATTGAGATTCCTATTTTGTATATTGTTTTTGTCATAATGTAGGAGTTACGCTCTCCAGAACGGATCATTCAGTCTTGTCGTCAATTTGGTCGAATAGATACTATCCTATCAAATTGCGCTTCGTATGTCAACTAATATAACATATACTAATATATTTGTCAAGTATAATCTTTGATAATCTTATACTCTACCCACACAAAACCCTTGTTTTATATAGACTATTTGCACAAAAGTCTAATCTATGTTATACTACTTTTAAGTTCGGATTAATCTTATTGCTTACTTCTTTTAGCTAATAAGTCTTAACTTAACAAAAATATACCGGCCCCATCGTCTATCGGTTAGGACATATCCTTCTCAAGGATAGAAGCGGAGTTCGACTCTCCGTGGGGTCACACTTATATGTGCCATAATTTAAATATAATAGACTTAGCTACGTTAATTGCCTCAATTGCAACCTTAATGGCGTTATATTACGCTTACCAACAAAATAAAAACTCTGAAGAAACTATAAAAGACACTAAAAAAAGTATCGACCAAGAAATAATAAATAGGCAGCTTTCCCTCTTACCCAAGCTTCATTATATAATTGACGTGCGAACTGAATTAGAGAGTTACTTGTCAGATCTAAAAAAAATTAAGAATGATCTGGAAAGGTCCATACAAAATAAAGATCATAATATTCTAAAAAAAGTATCGAATAGTCATATAATGGAACCAGAAGATTTAGATATTGTAGAGTCTTTCTTTAAAACAATGCCAGAGTGGTTGCAAGAAATACAGATATCTGGTTGCCAATACTATTATAACCTTATGTGTAATCTTAAATTTTTATATAAAAATGAAAAAGGAGACTTGTCATTCGCAGAAACTGTACTAGATAGAGCAAATGAAAGTATTGATGCTATAGAAGAGCTTTTATCTTATATATCTGATATGGTTCCAGGTGTTATACTTAGAGCCCCTGCAAGCCTTTCCGCAAGTAGATTTTTTAGAAAACATTAATACGTGAGAAGACTCAGACTTAGTGGCATTCCGGCAATAAAATGATATAATACATTTATGAAAATATTAAATTTATTAAGAAATAAAATTAAAGTAGAAAATAAATTTATTGGTAGGCATCAAGAAAATATAAATCTAAAAATATTTATTGGGGAAGAAATTCCTAGTATGGAGCTACAGATTGCTATAAATAAAGATAATAGAGAGAAAGGGGAAATTATAGTTGATCTAGAAAAAATACAGAAAAAAATCACCTCAGATTTTTTTAGCAATCATTTTGATGTGCAAGCAGTGAATAAGGATTTAAAAGAATTAATTAAAAAAGGAAACGAAAATTGTGTACTCTTTAATGAAGATGATCTGGAAGCGAGAATTTATAATATTTTCGATGATACACATAAATATCTGGAGAAATTTATTAAAGATACAGGTGGAGATATTAATAAATTTTCAGAAACTTTTTCTTTACTTAAATCGTTCTTATTTTTAGGAAGTGTTTCGAATTATGTAAATCTTGGTGGAATATTAAAAAATGAAAGTACAGAGCAACAGGTTTGGTTGATAATAAATAGTTTATATAAAAAAAATAAGCTTATTGTTTCTGCATTATCTATTTTACCACATAGCCCAAGTAGTCAAAACGCAAAGGAAATTAAAAATGTCGCAGAATTTTTACTTGAGTCTAAGAAAATTACTGAAAATGACTTAAAGAAAATAGACGAGGAAATAAAAATAGGGCTTTTGCAGAGTAAAGAAAACTGGAAGGAGTAAGTATTTTTTAATTAATAATCTATATAAATATCTCCCTAACTTTCTCCATCGTGTCCTCTAGCTGATTTTCAAAGAGTAAATATTTATCTAGATATGAAATAGGGACCCACTTAAAAGATCTGACCTCGCTGTCATTTGGATGTGTGGACTTTTCATCGCCTGTAAACCTAAAACCAAAATAGTATTTCTCTTGTCCTGTATAAGTTATACCGTCTCTAAATAAAGAAGCTTCTTTAAAATTAAAAACTACAGGTGTGTCACTACTGCCTACTAATTCCAGATCTGACTTATTTATATTTAACTCCTCTTTTATCTCCCGGTAGGCTGCGTCCAGAAGAGTCTCGCCCTCATCCTGACCACCGCCAGGCACAGCAAAATACTTCTCTTCAAATGAGGTGAGGTTAACGAGGAGCAACTCCCCTCTTGTGTTCATTATTAATACTGCTACTCCGACGCGGTACATATTTTTATTTTTTAATTTAAGAACTTATTTAAGAAAAAGATTATTTTAACAACCCATAAATACTAGCGTCCAAAATTGTGCCATCTTTTAGTTTTTGATTTTTCTTTTTTACACCCTCTAAGACGAATCCATTTTTGCCTAGGACTTTTGCGCTACCCATATTACCCTCAAATACATAAGCTTCTATTTTTCTAACATTTAAAACATTAAAGGAGAAATCTATCATAAGCTTGACCGCCATGGTCATATACCCATAACCTTCATATTTTTTACCGAGCCAGTAACCAATATTTTTAACTATCTCATTATCATAATCGACTTTTATACCTATATTACCCATATACTCACCGCCCATAAAAATACCCCACACATATTCAGAGTCTTTTTCCCAAGCACTTTTTGCATACTCCTGAAAAGATTTTGCATCATCTGTACCGTATGGGTGCGGGAATGTATGACCTATATACTTTGCTATATTGTAATCATTAGCGATACTTGCGACATGTTCAAGGTCTGGACTCTCTAAATATAGAGGTCTCAGCTCTAGATTACCATCTTTTAATAATAAGTCTTCTTGTTTTAGTTCTTTTAAATTTTTCATACTATATATACTGATTATATACTAGTAACCCACTGTTAACAAGTTTATTTTATATGCCAATCTACCTCATCTCCGCGCTGCCAAATAGCACTCCAAAGGCGCGGCACCAGATGAGGACATTATTATACTTTTCCACGTTTACATTAGCCGGGATATTATAATTAAAGTTACCATTGGTCGCTTTTAACTTTCCCAGGTTAACAAAGTCCTTGCCACTATTATCAGTAGCAAGGTATACAAAAAGATCAGGTCCATTCTCAGTAGAGAAATTCTCAAATCTGAGAGTGTTAGCCCCGTCTGCGTTTATAACTTTTGCTACTCCGCTCACTACGTGAGCGCCATCAACAAAGTTACCAGAAATATTTTTAATTGCTACTGGTATAGTATTTGCTATAGACGCGGAGCTTGTCACAGATGCGGAGACTGTTATTGGTGCAGCACTTGTTGCAGATACAGAGGTTATTGTAGGGCTTTTCATGTTAGAGCTTTCTATGTTTTTAGCATCTTTTGAAATAGGCACCGCTTCATTTAATTCTGTCTTTTTAAAGAGCGGAGATATTAGCCAGTAAGCTACTACTATGATTATAACTGATGCTATGCTTAAGATTATTTTTTTCATATTTTGTTTATTTTTTTATTTTTATTTTTATTTTTATGTATCTGCTTTTATATTAATAATAATATGTTATTTTTTAAATTATTTATATATGCTAATTATATACCTGTGCATAAGTAGTGTCAAGTATGCTTTACATTTAATTTCTAATAAGTTAGAAATGTTATAGTCAGATAATTTTTATTAAAATTTATACTAGAAAAATAGACTACTTATATCTCACTCCGTTTCTATCTATAAAAATATTTTTATTATTTTCCTCTTTTATGCTTATAGACTTTTCTACTTTGTGTTCTGCGTCACCCTCTTTGCCCACACTAACCTTTTCGAAAAATATATTAACCCCTAACCCATTTTGAACATCTGAGGTGAACCATTGATCAAAAATATAATTACCAAGCGAGTAGTATATGTATTTACCTTTATAGACATCGCTATTTTGTATTACATGCGGGTGCGCGCCAATGACTGCGTCAGCGCCAGCATCTATCCACTCTTTTGCTAATTTTTCTTGATTCTGATTTGCCTGCTTTTCATACTCTTCGCCCCAGTGGGGCATTATTATTATAAAGTCTACGCTACTATTTTCTAACTCACCCTCTCCTAATTTATCTTCTTTGTTCAAATTTTTTAACCTCTCTATTTCTTTTATAATTAATCCGCTGCTATTATTTTTAGTAAATTGATTGTAACCTATATATGCCACGCATATTTCTTTTTGACAAAATATCTCACTCAGATTTTCATCAGAATCAAGATTAGCATTATATGGATTACCAAAATATTTTATATTAGCTTCTTTTAAAAACTTTTGGGTGGACTCATAACCAGCACGATAAAAATTATCAGTGTGATTATTGGCTAGACTTACTATTTTTATATTTAAGAGTTTTAATATCTCAGTAGTTGAAGTTGGAAAAGTGAAAAGCAAATCTTTACCATAAGTCCCATCATCATTTAGACTTTTACTTTTACTTTCTGTTATCGGACCCTCAAGATTAGCAACTACATAGTCATAATTTTTGTTAACCTCGGACAAATTATTAAGATAATTTTGTACAAAGTTCTCAGCATTACCCTCTCTATTAATCTGCTTTCTGATATATCTATCAGTCATAATGTCGCCCACCATAAGTACGCTAAGGCTTTTCTCTTTGACTTCAAATTCTATACCTTCTTTATTGGGTAGAATATTCTCTACTTTGTTTTTATTTTCTGAATTAAAAATCTTACTTCTTTTCTTAGATACAAAAATACTTGTAAATAAAGCTAAAATAATTAATATAATAAATATATACAATTTATAATTCTTAGATTTTGTTTTCATGTTTTAAATGCCTGAATTAACTAGCTTTTCGTACCCCTCTATAAAATATGATTTTGGATCTTTTTCTTTTTTTGCTTTTATAATAAGATCTAAAATTTGTTTTGGGTATTTATAGAGATTTGACGGGCTAAGAATAGAACCATCCATATTAACCTCATCACAAAATACACCAAAGAATCCTGCGGCCAAAAAGACAAAAGACATATTTTCTCTTTTTACTTTAAAATCAGTAAAATTTTTTGGCCTTACGATTTCTAGACTGTCACCCCTTTCAATCATTTTATCTATTAGACCTTCTTCATGATAAGCCCCCGCAAAATATGCGACTTTTAAATTTTCTAATGATAATAATTTTTTGTTTTTAGACACCATTTCAAAGATTCTAGGCCCCATATTATTTAACATCAGAAACTCTCTTTCTGTCTGCGTGTCAAAGAACCCCCCACTTGAAAATAATTTATTTTTAATTAGAGTTAAAGCGGTTTCAATGTCGCCAGATTTATACATAGGCCTTAAATCTAAACCCTTAAATATTTTATTCGATTTGTGAACTTTCATAACATAACTGACAACATCTTCTAATGTTTGTCTTTTATATTCATAGGTATCTAAAATTACACCAGAACTCTCGGCACAATCTAATAGCTCTTTATAAAAAATAGGCGGACTGGTAAGAAAGCCTTCTTTTTTTGCAGCTTTTTCTAAAGCTTTTATCAACTTATCTTTATTGCCAGCATACGACTCTACATTTTCTATTAAAAGAATGGCGGAATTATTTTTCTTAGCAACACTTACCACCTCTGCCGCATTTTGACTTCCAGTATGGTCTACTGGTATGGCCACAAAATCTACTTTTGGGAAACGCTCTAGCCCTAACTCTTTGCACTTTCTTTCAAAATACTCTTGAACAGGCATATTTGCTACAACGTTCGGATTATTAGTAAACTCTGGTAATTTAAATTCTTGCATATGTTTATAATTTACTACTTATTTTTATAATACCTGCTCACAAATTCTTTTTTGAACTCAAAGAATCTATTTTCCAAAATAGACTTACGAATATCTGCGACTAATTTTGTTACAAAGTGAAGATTATGTATACTAGCAATAGTGCTAGCAAGTATCTCTTCTGATTTAAATAGATGAGCGAGATAGGCTTTGGTATATTTGTGCGCGTAGCAAGTAACATCATCACAGACTGGTGACATGTCATTTTTGTATTTGCTATTAGTTATATTGATGCGGCCATCCAAAGTATATATGGCGCCATTACGAGCGACACGCGTTGCAGTCACGCAGTCAAAAGTATCTATTCCGTACTCGACCCCGATAAAAAAATCTATGGGCTCGCCGATGCCAAGTAGGTGACGAGGTTTATTTTCAGGGAGATTCTCAGTAGCACCCTTAACAGTGAGCCCCATATCCTCCTTGGTAAAGCTGCCTCCGATGCCGTAACCATCAAAGTCCATGGCGCCTAGCTCCAGCGCGGACCTCCTGCGAAGGTCCGCGTACGCTCCCCCTTGCACCACTCCGTATAATGCCTGCTGCTCACCTGTCGCGTTACTAACTCCTAGCCTCTTGTGTTCGTCCAGGCTCCTCTTGGCCCAGCGGCTAGTGCGCTCGAGAGCCTCTATCTGATATTCGTATGGGGCAAGCGGTGAGGTGCATTCATCAAATGCAAAAAATATATCAGCGCCCAGGTCATGCTGTATCTGCATACTACGCTCAGGGCTAAAGAAATGTTTTGAGCCGTCTACAATAGACTTAAACTCTACACCGTCCTCAGTTATTTTGACTAGCGACTTTGGAGTTGATGCTTTTGTTTTACTTTTTTGTAAAATATTTTTTATTTTACTTTTTATTTTTAAGAAAATATTTTTATTATTTTCTTCTATTTCTTTATTATTCTTTTTATAATTTTCTGTCTCATTTTGTGACTCTATACTTGCCTCAAGTGCGAGCTGCGAACTAGTCGCGACTTTTGTAACTCCTCTTCCCATTGCTTGCCCCAGTGAAAATACCTGGAATCCTCCTGAGTCGGTTACTGTAGGCATTATGTTCCCATCTTTATCACGCCAGTTCATCATCGCTGCGAATCCGCCATGCTTAGCTACCAATTCACTGCCAGGTTGAAGATATAAGTGGTAAGTATTGGCTAGTACCACCTGCGCGCCTACTTTGTCGCGTATATCCTCTGGAATGAGCGCCTTCACAGTCGCCTTTGTCCCCACACTTATAAACGCCGGGGTATTTATGTCCCCATGCGGAGTATGTATAACACCCACCCTAGCAAGAGGTGCCTCGCTACTTTTATGTTGTATTTCAAAGTTAAATTTTTTCATATTTTTTTATATTATTTTCGATTCAGTAGAATCGCCTACTGGGTATTTTTTCAGATTATTTTAATAAATTTTAAATCTTACTTCGTGCTTGACTTATTATTCGCTTCTGATATACTTACATTAATGCGAGGCGCAGTATCGTCCTCTGACTCCTCGGCCTTTGGTCGAGGAGGTTTATTTTGTGTGTAAATAGCGTCAAACTTATTTTTTACATTAACGTAATCAATTTCTGTTAGTATTGTATACTCGTATATAAATCTCCTGTAATCACAGGTTTTTATTTGATCAAAACAGACATAACTGTCTTGCTCTCTTGTTACTATTTTCTCATAATAGAATCCTCTTTTTATTGTCGATGTAATAGGTGCAACTAAATAGATTTTTGAGCTTAACTTTTTTAAAATAACAGCAGGTCTTGCATAGTCAATATTTTTACCATATATCTCAGAACCAATATTTAATCCTATACTTACCCACCAAATAGACCCTTCTTTTATAAAAGGTGGTATATGATTTTTATTATCTATACTTTTTTTCTTTTGACTCCACTCTTCAAAATTTTTCATAAAATATTCTTAAGTGATATTATAACATGTATGCTTTAAAAATTTATATATTCTTATCTAAAAATTCTTTCAAAGAAATAAGATCTCTCTTTTCTTTATAGTAATAAAAAGAAATAATACCTAGCGACGATGCAGACTCTACGGCGTCTTTATTGTGTTCAAAATATATAATATCTTTTGCTTCTAAATTGTAAAGGGTTAATAATATTTTAAAATATTCTGAGTCTATTTTATCTGGATTATGTTTTAGGGAAAATACTTCATAGGGCATTTTATCCAAGCCAAATTTTAACATCTGCTCGTTATTCGCATTAGTCACTATTATTTTTCTATTATCATAACTTTCTAATAAATCAAAAAGATTTTTATTAATTTCATATTTACTTTCTTTATTTTCTATTATAAAAGTATTTATAGCGTCTACCAGAATTGTTTTCATAAAAATATTTCTTAATGTAATTATACCCCAAAACCAATACTTCTCCTATCATTTTTTTAAATGCTTGACTTTATATTTATTTTTGCTATACTTGTATTACAAATGGCCAAACGGCCAACTGAGAAAGCGCGCATAAGCGCGCTTTCGATTTTCTAAAATTACACCCCCAAAGTCTCGTCACCTAAAGCTCCAAAAGGTTTTTGTATGCATTTTTTACAATACTCATACGACCTCTTGATAATTTGCTTATAAATCTACTCAATCTTTTGACACTCATAACTCTGGTCTGAGATAATAATACTGAATAGTCTAAATTTTCGGCTTTAAAGTTAACATAAAGTTTACCTTCTTTTATTTTTGTAGAAAGAGGTATCCCCATAAAAAGACTTTTACTGAACTTTTTTAAAATCAAAACTGGCCGCTCAAAACTTTCATTTTTACCATCTTGCTCGTCACCGATATTAAGACCGATACTACTCCACCATATTTCTGACTCGTGAAAAATTGGGATATTTCTATTTTTAAAATCGTCCACTTCTTTTTTAACTTTGCTCCACTCTTCAAAATTTTTCATAAAATATTCTTAAGTGACATTATATCACAAAAAATAAAAACAGCTGCTGATGTGGCAACTGCTTTAAGATTTGAATACCTGCTACTATTATTTTTAAAAAACTAAAGCAGATATTTGTACGCGACTAAAATAACTCCAACCACAGACATGCTAACTGCTAATAATTTTGCTGTCTTGTCTGGGATTTTAATCAAAACTTTTTTACCGTATACCTGAACTATAATTAGCACTGGTATCAGGCTGAGTATAAAGTAAAAATCTGAAGCCGGCATCTGGGTATGTATAAAAATAACAGCCGAGGCCACAAAGAAATTACTAACCCCAATAACAGAACTAACAGCTCTCACCGATACCTCGGGTATCACAGTACGCAAATAATTGTTTCTCATGTCTACTCCTGGCATACCAGCTCCTTGGAAAAATCCAGTTAGGATGGCTACCAAAATATCACTTTTGTAGCTAGTGCTATCTTTTATTTCTGTTTTTACTAATAAAGTTTTTATAGTTTTAAAGATAAAAAATAGTGAGGACACTATCACAACCGCCGCAACTAACTTTATATTGAGAGTCGCAATTATCGAGCCTCCGATGAGTGCGCCCAAAATAGAGGTCGGTAGCATCGTTTTTATGTATCCGATATTTTTAGGATCAGACAAAATATTTTTCCTAAAAAGATAGACTCTGTGTAGTCCACTCAAAAAAAATATACCCCCTCCTATGGCGATAGCTCTTTGAGGATCGGTAAATACCGCAGTAACAGGATTAATTATTCCTGATCCAGATACAGTCATAAACATATTTACAAAAGTCGTAAAAGCGAACCAAATGTAAACGTAGAAATACTCTATTAGTGATGTTGTCATGATTTTTAATCCTTTAACTTGTTAATTAACTTTTACAATATAACACAAATCCAATACTTCTCCTATCTTTTTTATTAAAAATATGTTATAATAATACAAATTTTAAATATGTCTACAGACCAAAACAAAACAGTAAAGCAGCCAGTAGTCGCAATAGTCGGACATGTCGATCATGGCAAGTCTACCCTGCTGGACTATATACACAAGACCAACGTAGTTGACGGCGAAGCTGGTGGTATCACTCAGACTATATCGGCGTACGTGGCTACTCATGCTGGAAAAAAAATAACATTTCTAGACACTCCTGGACACGCGGCATTTCAGAATATGCGTGAGCGCGGAGTTGAGATAGCTGACATAGCAGTGCTGATTGTAAGCGCCGAGGACGGAGTTATGGAGCAGACAAAAGAGGCGTACAAAGCAATAGAGAAAATCAAAATCCCATTTATAGTAGCCATAACCAAAATAGATAAGCCTGGGGCTAATATTGAAAAAGCTAAAAATAGCCTAATCGAGGCTGGCGTATACCTAGAAGGTATGGGCGGTGATGTGACATATGTGTGTATATCTTCTAAGACTGGCGAAAACGTAACTGAGCTACTCGATAATATATTACTACTGGCTGAGATATCTGACTTATCATATAACAAAAATGTAGAAGCTACTGGCCGCGTACTCGAGAGCTTTATAGATGCTAAGCGCGGTATATCAGCGACGCTCGTTATCAGTGACGGTATACTGCCTAGCTCAGGAGCCATACTTGCAGGACTATCTATGTCACCAATTAGAATAGTTGAGGACTTTGTAGGTAAAGCTGTCAAAAATAGTATAGCAGGTGAGCCGGTAAAGGTTACAGGCTTTGACTCGGTGCCTGCGGCTGGATCAATTTTTATATCATCAAGCAATAAAAAAGAGTTAGAAAAAATACAAGAAAAAGAAATATCAGATCAGAAAAAAGTTGTGCTAGACCCAAGACTATATAGAAATGCAAAAGTAGTTATACCAGTAATAATAAAAACTTCATCACTAGGCTCACTCGAAGCTGTCAGAAATGAGATCAAGAAAAATGAGACAGCTGATATCAAGATAAAAATAATAGGTGAAGGTGTGGGTAATATAACTGAGGGTGACATTATGATGGCAAGCGGGGACGCTAACACCTCTATACTTGGATTTGACATAGCCATGGAAAGTAAGGCGAGAGATCAAGCTGATAGATTTAAGATGAACCCAGAAATTTTTGATATAATATATAAGCTAACCGAAAGATTCGCGGATATAGTCCAAGAAAAATTACCATATGAAGAGATAGAAAAAGTTATAGGTAAGTTAAAAGTACTCAAGACATTTAACACCACCAAGGACATACGTGTAGTCGGAGGAAAAGTATTAGAAGGTATAATAAAAGAAGGTGCAACAGTAAAAATAATGCGCCGCGATTATGAGATAGGTAAGGGTAAAATAGTAGGCCTGCAGCAGATGAAAATGAAAGCAAAAGAAATAACCGAAGGTAATGAGTGTGGAGTCGAGATAGAAACCAAGCATGAGATAATAGCTAGTGACATATTAACTGTAGTTGAGATAGAGAGAAAGAAAATGGTATAAAAATAAAAATCCTACTACGCATTAGCTACGTAAAACTAAAGAAATAATATATGAGAGAAGATAGAGAGAAAAAAATTAAAGAAGAATCTAAAGACCAGAAAAATGGTGGTAAATCAGAACGCCAGCTTAAAATAAATGAAGAGCTAAAGAAAATAGCTCAGGACTTTTTTCAGCGTAACACCAGTGGTCAGTCTATGATCACCGTTACCAGTGCTGATGTATCAAAAGATCTAAGACAGGCTACAATCAGAATTACTGTGATGCCACTTGAAAAAGAAAAGGCTGTATTTGACTTTGCTAAGCGCATGCGCGCTGATATGCGTACCGATATAAAGCGCAGGCTACCAGTCAAGACTATACCTTTTGTCGAGATAGAAATAGACGAAGGTGAAAAAATACGCCAAAAACTGGACTCTATATTACTCCAAGATAGAATACGTATGAGTAAGAGCGAATTTGTTAATCCAGAAGAAAATGACCAAGGGTAAAAAGAGAAATAAAAATACATAATAAAAATCTCTGCTATTAATAGTAGAGATTTTTATTTATGTATCTATCCCTCTACCTATCCGGTACTACTCCATAATAAGATATTAAGAAGTCTATCATTTTAAAAAGTGGCTCGGTGAGGGTCTGAGAGGCGAATTCTGCACCTTTTGGATTAGTATGATACATAAAAATAATATATTGCGGGTCATAAGCCGGGAAGTAAGCAAATATAGAATGTAGATACCTGTCCTCATAATACCCAGCTCCTGGTATCGCTATCTGCGCTGTACCTGTTTTTGCAGCAACACTATAATGCTCCATCTTATGCTTACCTTTTACTAATGCCTTGTCCACTACTGTAGTCAACATCCTAGAAATATTTTCGCTAGTATCTTTGTTTTTAAATACCTGCACACCTTCGTCAGGCACTATCTTTTTGATGCTACCATCTTTGTACTCTATACTATCGACTATATACGGGTTAACAAGCTTGCCCCCATTGCCAAGAGTAGCGAGCGCCCTTATTGTCTGTATTGGGCTAATGGCTATACCTTGGCCAAATCCAGCCGTAGCATTATTAACAAATATACTACTGTCTAGATTAGAAGTTAATCCAGATGACTCATTAGGCAGGTCCACTCCTGTCTCGCCCCCTATACCATAAGTTTTAAAATATTCTTGGAATTTACTATTGCCGAGTAACTCTACCATGCGCACTATACCGATATTGAGCGACTGACTCAATATCTCTTGTACATTTACCCAGCCTCTCGCCTTGCCGTCATAATTTCTAACATGTTTACCATTAAGTAATCTGTCTCCAACATCTTCATAAAAACTGTCTGTTGTTATTTTTCCATCATCAAGCGCCGCAGCAACGGTTAGCGGCTTTATTATCGACCCCATCTCATATACGCCGCTAACAAGATTATTCTTGTATACTTTTATATCGTCCACCTTGCCAAATTTATTTGGATCAAAAGTAGATAATTCCTCCATCGCATATATGCGCCCATCTTTTGGGTTCATTATTATGGCTCCAATATCGTCACTACCCCATTCCTTTTTTGTTTTCTCTAACGTGTCATAAACAAATTTTTGCACTTCATCATCAATAGTTAATATTATATCACCCTCGTTAATGGGCTCATCTTTTATTAGCGACCCCTTAGTTTCCCCAAATATTTCAGCAAAAAAATTAGTCCAGAACTTTTCATTATCACGGCTAAGTATGTCATTATAATATTTTTCTATACCGTATCTACCCACTTTATCATTTTGATCATACGCGACAAAGCCTAGGACTTTGGCACCTATTTCACCATATGGATATATTCTCTTTTTTTCTATAATTTTCTTATCATTTTTAATAATCTCAACATCTTGAGTATCAGCTACCAGGTCACCTTTTTGGTTTTTATTAGAGAAAAATATTTTTCCTCTGTCAAAATCATTTCTCTTGGCTGTATATTGCTGCTTACCTTTTTCTGTATATATAGAGCTATCTCTTATTTGTATCTTGTAGAGATTCACAACTAAGACTATAAAAAAAATAATTATAAAAGCTACAATAATTATTAGTCTGGAGTTTTTATATGTATTATATATAATGTCTCTGCTGCTATCTGATATCATAGAGTAAAGTTAGATTGGAATCTGAGCTTTTTCTTATAACAAAGTTACCCTGCTTAACTTTTGTATAATTTTTATCTAGCTCCATACCTAGAGCTAGGTTTTTCTTATATTCTGTGGTCGAGCTATTTATAGCAAGATTACTTTTTTCCAGAGAGTTTATTTTGGTTATAGATTTTTTGTACTCTATCATATTAAAAACAATACTTACATTTTGATATATATAAAAAAATACCACTACAAATAAAGCCAAAAAAGACGAGCTTACAAGCTTATCAAAGCTATTCTTTTTTTGTTTTATTTTTATACTTTGTCTCATATTTACTAATTTAATTTAATATATTCTTTTCACT
>JAYUJP010000033.1:0-5620 GCA_043765155.1 bacterium
GCTTCACAGCGTGAAAAATATGATTATGCTACCGCCAAAAATTCTGAAGTTAAGCTACTTATAGTTATAGCTGGGCAAAAGGGACTTTGCGGCGGCTATAATTCTAATATATACAGAAAGATTTTAAAAGATTATAAAGTAGAGTCCGAGAATAATAATCTTAGATTTATCTGTATCGGCAAATATGCAGAAAAGATAGCGAGAAGATTTGATAATAAAAACAAGAACAAAAATAGTAATATAGTCTTATCTTTTATCGGCAAAGAGTTCACAAGTAGTGACGTGAGAGTTATGATCAAAAACATCACACTTAATTTTGTTGACCATAAATATAAGAGCGTAGAGCTAATATATACAGACTTTGAAAATATAAACACTCAAGTAGTTAGTAGCGAAGTGTTATTACCATTTAAGGCTAAAAATATAAATATTTTAAATCCTGACATTAGCAGTGCAGAAAATAAATTAGGAGAAATAAAAAATAAACCTAAAAATAGCTTAGAGAGTAATAGTCACGATGATCTAGAATATAGTTTTGAGCCTAATATAGAGCAGGTATATGAGTATACGGTCAAGATATTATTACAAAATATTATATCCGGCTCAGTTTTGAGAGCAAGAGCAGCCGAGCATGCAGCCCGTATGATGGCTATGAAGACAGCTACAGATAGTGCTAGTGAAATGATAGGTGAATTAAAGCTGTGGTATAACAAAGCTCGTCAGGCAGCTATAACTCAAGAAATAGCCGAAATATCTAGCGCCGCAATGGCGATGCAATCTAAGTAAATTTTTAAAAATAAAAACTATAAAAAATAAAGTGCCGCCCGTAGGGCGGCACTTTATTTTTTACAATATTTCATATTACCCACTTCGTGATTATCAAATGATCGTCGCTTTCTTTTTTAATAGATGTCCATATCTCTTCAGTAACAAATGGCATAAATGGATGTAGTGCTATTATGTTTTCGCGAAGTAGAGTATCAAGTAATTTCATTCTACTCAGTGACGGCTCAGATGCCTGTCCGCCAAATAGGTTCAGATGCTTTTTACTATTCTCTATAAGCACATCACAAAATGTCTTCCAAAAGTAATCATATAACTTTTCACTAGCAAGATGTAGTCTATAATTTTCTATATCATCTGTTATCTCTTGTATTTGTATTTTCCAGGTATCATATATTTCTTGATCAGCTTCAGTAAATTCTGTATCATCAGCATAAACATTTTGCTCACCGGCTTCTAATACAAACCTAGTTGCATTCCATATCTTATTAGCAAAGTTTTTATAGGCTTTGATCTTATCCTCAGCGAGCTTGAGATCGTTACCAGGGCCATTACCAACTATGAGTGCCATGCGTAGTGCGTCAGTACCATATTTTTCTGTCAGATCGCGAGGATCGAGTACATTGCCAAGTGACTTGCTCATTTTTCTACCCTGAGCGTCACGTATTAGGCCGTGAAGATATACTGTTTTAAATGGATTCTGATCAAGAGCGTAAGTGCTCATCATTATCATACGTGCTACCCAGAAAAATAATATATCATGCCCAGTTTCCATAAAATCAGTAGGGTGATAAGTATTGAGATCGTTTAATTTATCTTGATCTATTTTATCGTCCCCAGTCCAGCCAAGAGTAGAAAATGTCCACATACCTGACGAGAACCAAGTGTCTAACGTATTTTCGTCTTGCCTAATACCAGTCATGTCTGATGGAGCAGTGCCTACTGATACTATATTATCATCTTTATGATACCAGACCGGCACTCTATGTCCATACCATATCTGTCTACTTATACACCAGTCATGAAGATTATCTATCCAGTGATGATAGACTTTTGCATACCTGTCCGGCATCATTTTTATCTGATTTGGGTTCATATCTTGATCTGCTTGTGCTACAGCATTATGCATAAGATCCTTTAGGGTGGTCTTTTTACTAAAATGTTCGAACTCCTTATTAACTGCTACGAACCATTGACTTTTAGGTAATGGCTCTATAATTCCTCCTGTTCTCTCTGCTGTGGGCACAGACTGATCAACTTGCTTCTCTTCCCGCATTAGATCATTTTCTTTTAGCCATCTTACAATATATTCTCTAGCCTCTAGAACTTTTTTACCAAGTAATTCCTCGTTTTCAACATTACACATTTTGGCATATTCATTGATAACTTGTTTTCGTTCTAGATCATGTCTGTCGGCTATTTCCCAGTCTATTTGCGAATGCGAAGGAGTAACTCCAAGTGCTCCGGTACCAAAGTCCTTGTCTACAGCGTTATCAGCTATAATTTTTATTTTGATAGGGCAACCTGCAAAATTAATCTCATATTCTTTGCCTATATATTCTGCGTATCTAACATCATCAGGGTGTACAGCTACAGCAGTATCTCCAACTTTTGTCTCAGGTCTTGTTGTTGATATTGATATAGGAAAATCTTTTGAATATTTAAAAGTATAAAGGATGGACTTTCTCTCCTCCATAACTAACTCATCATCACTAATCGTAGTCTGGCCTTTTGGATCCCAGTTAACTATACGATGACCCTTGTATATGAGCCCATCATTATACATCTTAGCGAACATCACGTTCACCGCGTTATTTCTAGTCTCATCCAAAGTAAAAGCAAGGCGTGACCAGTCCAAGCTTGCACCCATTGATCTAAATTGACTAAGTATTGTAGCCTGGGACTCCATTGCGAATTCATTTACCTTTCCTAAGAATACTTCACGACCGAGAGAGTGCCTTGTCTCGCCTTTTTTGGATAATTCCTTTTCAACTTTTGACTGAGTAGCAATGGCCGCATGATCAGTACCAGGTAGCCACAATGTCTTGTGCCCAGTCATGCGCTTATAACGCACCACAGTGTCCTGTATAGCTAGCATAATAGCGTGACCAGTATGTAATGTTCCGGTTACATTTGGCGGTGGCAATATACAAGTAAAAGTCTTTTCTCTGAGGTCTACAAATGATTCTTTGTTTCCATCTTTATCTATAATTTCATTTGTGAACTTTTCTAGCTTTATATTTTCTTTTGGCAAGTTATCAGGGTTAAAATATCCAGAATTTTCCCATTTTTCATAGATATTTTTCTCGTATTTGCTGGCATCATAGCCAGTTTTAAATTTTTCAAGATTTATATTTGTAGTATTATTTCTTTGTTGATTATTTTTTATTTCTTCTAAATTAGTGTTATTTTCCTGCATATATTAAATATAATTTCTTAATCTTATTTTAGCATAAAAAATACTTTTAAAAAAGTTAATTCTGTGATATAATATAAGTATAAAAATGTCAAATACTAAAAACATATCAAACAATTGCAATCTAAAAAGCATCATATCTGCTGAGCTAATACACAAGATAAGCTCAGACAAAAATGAACCCAAATGGATGCTGGAGAGACGCTTAGCTTCGCTCGAGCTTTTTGATAATGCTAAGCTACCAAACTGGGGACCAGATTTATCAAAGCTTGAGCTAGATAAGATATCATATTATATAACTCCTGAAATAGCTGAGAAAAGTAGCTGGGCTGAGGTGCCTCAGGAGATCAAGGATACATTTGATAAGCTAGGTATACCAAAGGCTGAGCATGAGTATTTGGGTGGAGTCGGAGCGCAATATGATAGCGGCATAGTCTATCACAAAATAAAAGATAGCCTGGCTAAGCAGGGAGTGATATTTGAGAACATGGACGTAGCCGTACAAAAATATCCAGAGCTGGTGCAGAAATACTTTATGAGTGAATGCGTCCCTGCCAAGGATCATGTATTTACTATGCTGCACGGAGCGGTCTGGAGCGGCGGCACTTTTATATACGTACCAGCCGGCGTACATGTGTCTATGCCCTTGCAGGCTTATTTTAGAATGAACGCCCCATCAGCAGGGCAATTTGAACATACACTTATAATCGTAGATGAGGGTGCGAGCGTAGAATATATTGAGGGATGTAGTGCGCCAAAATATACTTCTAGTAGCTTACACGCTGGCTGCGTTGAAGTGATAGTTATGAAAAATGCAAAAGCAAGGTACATAAGTGTTGAGAATTGGAGTAAGAATACTTATAATCTTAATACCAAAAAGGCGCTCGTATATGAGAACGCTGAAATGAACTGGATAAATGGAAATATGGGGTCAGCAGTTACTATGCTATATCCGACATCTATACTTATTGGAGATGGTAGTAAGAGTGATGCTATGGGTATAGTCTTTGCTG
Source organism: bacterium (assembly GCA_043765155.1). Classification (GTDB taxonomy): domain Bacteria; phylum Patescibacteriota; class Minisyncoccia; order Phycocordibacterales; family UBA5272; genus JAUPVO01. Next base: position 4,213 of record JAYUJP010000033.1, read on the forward strand.
GCGAAAATCAAAATCAAGACACAGGTAGCAAGGTAGTTCACATAGGCAAAAATACCAAGTCGGTAATTAGAAGTAAGAGTGTAAGCATGGACGGAGGAGTCTCAAATTATAGGGGATTTGTCCAAGTCGCTAAGGGCGCTGATAATGCCAAATCTTTTGTCGGATGTGACGCACTTATACTCGACGACAAAAGTGTGAGTAATACTTGGCCAACCAACAAGATACAAAATATGAGCGCAAATATCTCACATGAGGCTACGGTAGGTAAAATAGGGGACAAAGAATTATTCTACCTGATGTCACGAGGATTTTCAAAAGATGATGCGTATCGCTTGATTGTCGGTGGATTCGTAGGTGATATAATACGCGCGTTACCACTAGAGTATGCAGTAGAATTTAATAGATTAGTAGAGCTAGAGATGTCGTAAGTATGCAAAAAGAAAATATGACACAAATAAATAAGCAGAATACGTATGGGTTAAAAGTTAGCACCCCACATGATTTAGATCAAATGCCAAAGAAAATTTTGCATAATGTTTTTGGTGATGTTGTTTTGACAGAGTCAGGAGTGTATGAGCTAAGCTGTATTAGCGATACATATGTTTCGCATAATATTGTTAATGGGTTAATGCATATAACTTGTGTTAGTCATGCTGATGATATAAAAATAAATATAAAAGCAAATGGTAAAGTTGATAATGACATTGTCAGTGATGTGTATCACAATATAATAGCTAATAACAAAAATGTAATGTCTAAAATAGAAGCTCGCGCTGCTGCTTATGATAATTCTAAAATTATATATAGGAGCTCGCTTGGGGCGAGCGTGGGTGCCGGCGGAGCCGGCACCCAAAAGGCCCACTTCCTCATATTATCTAATACCGCCGAGATAGATGCTGAGCCTAGCTTGGATATTGCTAGCAATACTTTTCCAACCTCTCACGCAATAGGTGTGAGCGGTGTTGATAAAAATAAAATCTGGTATCTTGCTACTCATGGCTATGATATAATAAATGGCGAGCAAGAAATAGTAGAAGGTTTTTTAGGCAACTAAAAAATAAAGATAGAATATGTACAAGCAAGACTTTCAAATATTTAATAATTATATAAATGCAAAAGATAATGCAGGTCATTTTTCTATGATTTACCTCGATACTGCGGCTAGCTCACTTACTCCCGATTATGTTGTAAACAAGATGAATGAGTACTATTTTGACTATAGGTCCAATATAGATAGGGGGCTATACGCTAGTGCAACTAAGGCGACATTTGAATATGAAGAGAGTCGAAAGAAAATAGTAAAGTTTATAAATGCGAGTAATGATGAGATAATTTTTACAAGCAGCTCCACAGATAGCTCAAATAAGCTTGTTATGATGTTAGAGAGTTACTTAAAAGAGACAGGTTT
>JAYUJP010000034.1:0-2076 GCA_043765155.1 bacterium
ACAAAAAAATGCGATACTTCTGTTCCGAATTTCTTGCCGCTATAGTCCAAATAAGTACTTTTTATCATATTCGGAATCGATACTGCTACATAATATTTATTGGTATAATAAAAAACGCCTGTTCCTGCATTGAAAAAAGTTTTTCTGCTGTCTTCTGCAAATGCTGGATCGTTTTTATCGGGAACATTGTTGAGCCCTATTTGCGAATATAATCCTACATTATGAAAAGTGGCTCCTGCTTTTAGTCCAAACGCCAATTTATGTTCGCCACCCAAGTTTAATGTGTATGACAAATCGCCATAAGCATTGGTCTCATTTACGGGTCCAATCTTGTCTGATATTATAGAAAGTCCAGCACCAAGATTCATGCCTATTGGCGCAGAACCCGATAGTGTAAAAGTGGTCGGAGCGCCATCGATATTAATCCATTGTTTTCTGAACAGCAACCCAAACGATAGGTTTTCTTTGCTGCCTGCATAGGCCGGATTAATGACATTCATGTTGTACATATACTGCGTGTACTGCGGGTCTTGCTGGGCTTGTAATTTGAATAAACTCAGTAAAACAATCGTTAGGGTTAAATATATTTTATTCATGGGTATGATTATCTTTTTGTTTATTTTATCTCTTTATTGATGTAAACCCAACCTGTTTTGGTATCGTTATTTGCAAATTGTATATTGTAAAAATAGGTGCCATCTGGTAAAACTTCTCCTGAGTCGGTTAGTCCTGTCCATTCGTTTTTGTAACCCGATTTAACATAAACTTTTGTTCCGTATCTGTTGTAAACCGAGAATTCTTTTACATCAAAATTACTTAAATCGAAGAATTCATTATTGCCATCATTATTCGGAGAAATTCCTTTTTGAATATCGCAATATAGGTTGTCAATAGTAAAACTATTGGTAGTCGTACAACCATCTAAAGTTTTTATTTGTACTGTGTAAGTAAACGGAATCTGCTCGTTTCTAGGAGTGTTTGCTATATATTCTGATACATTTAGTGTTGTGCCGTTTGAATTGACTATTATGGCGCCAGTTTCATCTTTCCATGTATAGGTATTTGTTGCCGCAAATTGAGTTGTAGTTCCAGACAATAATAAAGTTAAATTCGTATTGATACAGTCTGGTTTTATTTCTGATATTATTTCTGGCAGAACAGTAATCATAATTTTTTGACTTGTTGCACAAAAGCTAGAACTGGGTGTAAAGATATAATCTGTATTTCCGGCAGTTGTCGTTATAACCTCAGCAGGTGACCATGTTCCAGAAATTCCGTTACTTGAGGTTAATGGTAAAATTGGCACTATCAATTCGTTTTTACAAAGACTTGTTACAATGGGGTTAAATGTTGTTACTGTTGGTTCGGTTATATTGACTGTAAAAGGTGAATTTCCGACTAAACAACTTGTTGTAGTCAAATTTACATTATAATTTACAATGTAAGTTCCAGAGGTACTGGTTGCTAAATTGATAACTCCGGTTGTTGGGTTAATAATTAATCCTGTTGTAGAAGAAAATGTTCCTCCAAGAGTAAATCCTGGTGCAGTTAAATTTGGCGATAAAGTACCTACGTTTTTACAAACTGGAGTTGAATAAGTAAACGTAGTAATTGCATTTACAGACTGGATTATGGTAATCGTAGCAGAACTATTATTTGCATTTATACAATTTATAATATTATTTAAATAGGCAACATTAATTGTATAAGTACCTGGCGTGCTCAAGGCAAGATTGATAACTCCGGTATTGGCGTTAATTTCTAATCCCGTTGGTGTGGCAGAAAAAGTGCTACCGATTGTGAAACCAGTGGCTAGAATCGGACTAGGATTTGCCGCGTTTAAACAAACTGGGCTTGCATAACTAAAACTAGTTACCGAATTTGTCGATGGATTTATAGTAATTTGAACAGGCGAATTTGCATTCGCAGAAAAGCAATTATTACCATTGGCTTCAATAGCATAATTAACAGTATAAGTACCAGGGTTACTGGCATTCAAATCGATTGCTCCAGTTGTAGTATTCAAAACTAACCCTATTGGCGTTGAACTAAATACACCACCAATTGTGAAACCCG
>JAYUJP010000035.1:0-2052 GCA_043765155.1 bacterium
CTACAAGCTGCATTTCTCTCAGCAGAAAAAGTCTGAGCGCTTGCACCGTCTTGTTTGAGTAAAAATCCTGTACCTACAATAGCGTGAGCAGAATTCCAAGGATCAGCATTAGAGGCGCCAGTTGCGCTTTCTATCTGACTTTTAAATCCAAGCCAGGTCGCCGGCATAAACTGCGATATACCCATTGCTCCTCCGTATCCATATGATAATGAGCAAGAGACTTTTGTTTTGAATTTGTCACGGCCAAGCGCTGAAGTTATCTGCAAAAATGGCTGCAAGCTATCAGGCTTCATGCTTCCTCTCTCTCCGCCATTAGTTATATGCTTTAGACTTCCGGTGTCATTATACATATAACATTGACCTACATTCTTACCCAGGCCTGACTCCTGCTCTAGTATCGCTAATATAAACTCTGTTCTAACGCCGCTCGCAGCTGAGGCTTTTTTGGCAAAATCATAAAGATCTCCAAATTTTACACTGGTACCATCCTGAAAAGAAAAGAGTTTAGATCTTATTTCACTTGCCTTCTTTTCCGTATTGGCGAGAGTCTCTTTATAAAGTTTTTCCTGTCCCTTTGTTACCGTTAATATAGTTTTCTTTTCTTGCTTATTTTGATCTATTTCATTTTTAAGCACTATTTTTTGGCTTTTAAAATCCTCTTCTTTTTCTTTTTTATCTTCTAGCTGTACCTTTACCCCTTCTATTACTTCTTTTGTAGTTCTTATATTTTGTACACTGGACTGAAGTGACGACTTAAGATTATCAAGATTATTAAGATTATCTACTGAGTCCGAAAAGTTATCTTTACTAAGTAGTGTAACTACAAAGTTATCACTCTTGTCGGTGTTCATTTTCTTAAGGGTATTTTTTATAAATTCTCTGTCTTTTTTTATTTTTTTATCAAGAGTGTATATATTGTCTTCTTTTTCTCTTATATCATAGGAAATATTTTTAATATTCCTGTCGGTAACTTTTATCTCTGTCTCTGTTTTCTTTATTTTAGTATCAAGTATATTTATATCGCGCTCTAGACTTTTACCCTCTTTTTTCTTCTCTTCTATATTTTTCTTGTGACCCAATATTTCTGTTTCCAGATTTTTAAGCTCATTTTGCAAGTCCTCCCTACTTTGCGCAAAAGAAGTGTTTAGACTTGCAACAAAAAAGGCTGCGATTATAATCACAGGTAACAAAATATTGGGTAAAAAATTATACAAGTAATTAAAAGTACTTTTTGAGTTCATATAAGTATTATAACACGCAAAAGTGAACTTTGTGACTTTTTATTAACAAAAATCTAGTAGAAACCAGATTTTTATTTTAATATTTCTTATTTAAAAAACAAAAACGCTTTTTACAAAGCGTTTTCATTTTTTGTATATAATTTTTTAATTCTAATTTAAAAGTATATAAGTTATTTATTGCTATGCAGCAACTTCTTCTACATCTTTCTTTCCTTTCTCGACAACTGCTACTGCCTCCATATCTACTTGCTCTACAGCAGCAGAAAGATCTTCATCTGACTGCGCCACAACTGACACCACTACGTCCTCTGCATTAACATTGTATAATGTTGCACCCTTTGGAAGTGCTATATCTGAGATATGTATAGCTGAATGAGTGTCTACAAGAGTAGATAAGTCTACCTCTATGTCATGAGGAGCTTTGGTAGGGTCCATTTCTACTGATAATTCTTGTAATACTTTTACTATATTAGCATTCATCTTAGCAGCTGGGGCATCACCTACAAATCTTAGAGGTATATTGATATGCATCTTTTGTCCCTTTTCTACTACGTAAAAGTCAGCATGTATTGGCTCGTAACTAACAGCACCTCTTTGCATGTCATGCAATAGCACATTCTCAGTATGATCACCGGTCATTGTTATAACTCCTGACTCACCTGCAGACTTAAGTGCTTTTTTAAATTCTATTCTGTCCACAAAGATAGAAGTTGTCTTTGCGTGAGCGCCATACATAACAGCTGGCATCATTCCTTCTATTTTTTCTTTTCCTGTTCTATTTTTTACGTTTAATGTTATTGACATATATTTA
>JAYUJP010000036.1:0-1897 GCA_043765155.1 bacterium
ATAGTAGATCTTCTGTTCGGTTCGAAACGATTAGGAATTGGCGTCTGCGTTTCGTCCATTAAGTTTGGGCTGTTTTTTGGAGATTGCTTGTTCAAAGCACCAATGGCCGTACGCAATTCGGTGAACTGTAATCTAGTGGCCTCTTGATCTTGTTGAATCTGAGCGTAAAAATCGTTGAAGATGCTTTTGAGCTCGGCAGTAAGATTATTGCTTAATTCAGATTGATTGATTGCTTGGTCTTCATCTGGCTTATTTGATTCAGGTTGGGCAATTGCTTTATCTGCATCTTGCTTTTTGAAATCTTTTGCTTTTCCACTAGACATGTCTGGGATTTTATGTTGTAACAGAAAAAGAGATACAGAGAAACTTCTTGTTTATTTGGTCACAAGGTAAAGTTGATTTTACCCAAAACTAAATTCACTCTCTCTAAGCCAAGGCTCAATCAGAGTTCGAATAATGGCGCGTAAGAGATCACATAGGTGGGTAAGTCAATTCTGTCGTCGTTTGCGCGTTGACGAGAAAAGTACTTTTATGCTGTTCGCGCGGCTTGTATGAGCTATTATTCTTCGGATTTGGACTATTGTTACGTTTTCGTGCTAATTAACGGATTTGACTAAGTTACAGATTTTCACAATTCTCACGGATTTTGAATATCATATTGAATTTGGTTCACTGCTACAGAGTTCTGCTATTTCACATTCGCTTTTCGGCTATTCTGACACTTCCAGCTTTTACTACGGATTTGAGCTAACTTTCGTATTTGAGCTACACGGATTTGAGCAATTTTCGGATTTCGTGTTATTTTCTGGTACTTTTCTTCTCACTTATTATAATCATGGCATGGAATTGCGTGATTTGTCACATGGCTATTCGCATGAGTAGCCGTGGCAGATATTTGGAGGGCAGACACAAGAACGTTAGCACTGCGGATCTCAATAACTCATTTGGACCTGCTTTTTTAACCGACGGCCCATTCCCTAACTGCAACACGAGACACCTGACCACAGGGCTTAAGCACCACTGGAGACTCAAGCACCGGAATCGTCCGCAGCCTGCCCTCCCTGCTTTAATTGCACCGATTCCACTAGCTGACGACTTACCAGAACCGCTCCCACTCGAGCACCTCGACAACTTGGTTGAAATGGTAGCTGCTGTTGGCCCGAATGTAGCAATAACTATAAATAATGTACCGCCTGCTGCGATTCCTGTCCCTGTCGCGCCTCCTCTCCCAGTTCCAGCTCCCCCCACTGACCTAGGCCTTCTTGTCGCACGTTTCCGGTACGGATAATATCGCTTCCACCACACTTGGAAAGCACCTCTACTCGAGCTATTCTGTCTACTTCTAGAAAGCCCAGTCTGCATCAGTCGTAGACTCCACAAAGGCTATTGCCGCACTTCAGCTGCTCCCTGGCCTTCTCCAGTTCTCGCGCAGGAAACATAAGAATATCCCTTCCCCAATCCATGTCCTCCGAGCAATCCTTGCTTGCCTTCAGACAGGTATATTTGTCTGAAGGCACTTTAAACTTAGTAATAATGTTTGCCGCTAGAATAACTTCAGGAGAATATTCTGTAGGGGAATCAACCATATTATTACGACAGAGTCTAGACATGGAGTCAGCAATACCATTATCTACACCAGCAATAAATTCTACCTTGAATGAAATTTCAGATAAAGCCATAAGCCATCGAACAATCATAGGATTAGAACTTTGTAAGATAAATGATCAGTAAAAATAGTGAATTTACGATCACGTAGTAGGCATTTTAAATACGTGCACGAATAGTAAATAGCATATGCCTCTTTCTGTATAACAGACCAACGTAGTTGAGTCTTAGATAAAGATTTGCTAATAAATGCTATGAGGATTTCTTTACCATCAATTACTTGGAATAGATA
>JAYUJP010000037.1:0-1888 GCA_043765155.1 bacterium
GCTCACCTCTAAAAAATCTGAATCGAGTGAGAATAATACAGATAGTAAGTACAACCTAATTATAATCGGTGGGGGAGCGAGTGGTATGATGGCCGCCGCTACTGCGGCGGCCAAGCTCGCAGATACAAATAGTAAAAAGAAAATTTTAATAATAGAACATAACACTGAGCTAGGTAAAAAGCTAAAAATTACTGGTGGGGGTAGATGTAATATACTTAATGCTGAGGAGGACACAGAAAAGCTACTTGCTAATTATGGTAAATCTAAAAAGTTCCTACATACTACCTTTGCAGAATTTGGAATGCAAGATACTGTAGACTATTTTAAAAATATAGGTATAGAAATAAAAACAGAAGATAAAAAGAGAGCATTCCCAATATCAGAAAAGGCTATGGATGTATACAAGGCATTAGAATCTGAGATGTATAAATATAAAAATCAAGACGGATCTAATATTGTCGAAGTTATGCTAAGTACAAAAGTATTAGGTATTAGCACCAAGAAAATAGAGAATAATAAACAAGAAGTCTTAGGAGTTAAAATTTTAAATCAATCAAAAAATAATAAAACAGAAAGTAAAATAGAAGAGCTACTCGTAGCTGACAAGTACATACTCGCAACTGGTGGTATGAGTCATGCTGAGACAGGGTCAACTGGTGACGGATTTAATTTTCTAAAATCTCTAAGATTAAAAATCGTAGAGCCAACACCAGGACTAACTCCTATTAAAATAAATAGTAAGTGGGTGCATAAGCTAACAGGTAAAACACTTAAGGATGTAAAAGTGACTTTTCATGTTGATGGCATAAAAAGAAAAGTTTTAAATAATAAAAATCCATTTGACCGTACACTAGATATAAATATATTATGTACTCATTTTGGTATGTCAGGCCCCAGCATTATAAATACTTCTAAGGACATACGTGAGTGGCTAAATGAAGGTGAGGTTATTATGAGTCTGGACTTATTTAAGGATAAAGACGAAAAGGAGCTAGATGAATTCCTTCTTGAAATATTTGATAGAAATAAAAATAGAAAGCTCAGAAATATTTTAAACGTAATATACCCGCAGTCAACTCTTGAGAGTATATTTCAGTATACTGCAGAGCTAGACAAAATAGATCTGGACAAGGACGTACACAGCATCACAAAAGATGAGCGTAAGCTTATGGTTAAAAATCTTAAAAATTTAAAACTCAAAGTAGAGGGGTTAATGGGTTATGATAAGGCAATCATAGCTGATGGAGGACTAGAGCTGTCTGAAGTTAATTTTAAAAATATGTCACTTAACCTTATTGAGAACCTGTACGTTACAGGTGATATCTTAAATATATCAAGGCCAAGCGGAGGCTACAGCTTACAGCTATGCTGGACTACAGGATATGTAGCAGGGCGGGCATAACCCAGTTCTAAATTCTTCTAAAAAGACCCAGGTTAAATACCTGGGTCTTTTTATGTGTTTATACTGCTATTTATTTTCTAAGCTTAATCTTGATTTAGTTATATTACTGATGTCGCACAATATATCTTTTACGACGTCACACACTTATATAGAATAAGCACTCAATCCAATACCTTAGATCTATTATTTAAAATCTATCTCTTAATAACTTTGGCAAAATCCGCTTTAGTTAATTCTTTGATCTGTCCTGGCTTCATATTTTGAATTTTGAATCCTTGTATTCTGATTCTGGTTAGTGATACTATGGTCAGGTTAAGTGCATTTAGCATCCTACGTATCTCATGCTTCTTCCCCTCGGTCAAAGTTATGTATAGATGTAGGCAGTCCTCAGACATTCTAAAATCTTCGACTGGGGCATAGCTAGCTTCTTGGGTTGTTATGCCAGCTAGTAATATACGCTCGACTCTTGGAGTTGCTTTTTCTCTT
>JAYUJP010000038.1:0-1841 GCA_043765155.1 bacterium
GCGGCGGCCATCATACCACTCGCTCCCCCACCGATTATAATTAGGTTGTACTTACTATCTGTATTATTCTCACTCGATTCAGATTTTTTAGAGGTGAGCTTGTTTTCGTTTTTATCAGTCATAAATTTATTTTTCTACTTATATTATAACACATTTTTATAATTTTGGCAAAAGAAAAAAGCGCAGTATGTTGCGCTTTTTATGAGCCATAAACAGGTTTATGTTGAGTTAGTTGTCTTTTTTGCCTCATCCTCATAAAAAAACGTTATCGTATACAAAAATAAAGTAATTGAAGAGAGGTTCCCGTTTATATTTTGAGTAATATGCTCACTTTGTGACTGGGTCACGGACGGACTATAAAGAATAACTTTTCCAACAGACCACTTTTCTATCTCTGCATATAGTTCTTCTCCAGTCTTTGCAGAAGTGGTGGGCGTATTCTGCATTGAAAAAGTTTTTACTTTCATTTCGCTCTCCTTTTTTAAAACGAACTAGTTAATTAAAATTCCTTTTGTATATTAACATAAAAATACATGCTCGGCAAGTGTAAAATAAACTCTAAAAAAGTTATAATGTATTTAAGAAAAAGTACTAAAAATATTTTTATAAAATATAAATTACACACATGACACAAAAGGAGGCACTTGATATATTAAAGCTGGGACATACTACATTTTTGACTGGCGGGGCCGGTACGGGTAAGACATATGTTATCAATCAGCTGATCAAGTACCTCGGCGCTCACTCGGTAATGCACGCTGTGACTGCGAGTACGGGCATAGCAGCGACACATATTGGAGGTACTACTATACACTCTTTTTCAGGCATAGGTATCAAGGATAGAATCACTGACTGGGATTTAGAGAATATGAGTCAGAATGAAAAGTTGAACAAAAGAATTTTGAGTACTAAGGTTTTAATCATAGACGAGATATCTATGCTCCACGCATCGAGGCTAGACATGATGGATAAGATTATGAAATTTATAAGAAAGAGTTCTGAACCATTTGGCGGAGTACAGGTTATATTTTGCGGGGACTTTTTTCAGCTTCCACCAGTAGTAAAAAGTAATAGAGGTGAAATGGCAGCACAAGAAAAAGAGGCGCAAAATCTATTTGCCGAAAAAGACTGGGACGATATGAATGAGGAGGAAAAGAAAAGTGTGTACGCCAAAAATGATCAGAATGCTAAGAATGAGTACGCATTTAATAGTAGGGCTTGGCAAAATGCCAAGCCCGTTATCTGCTATCTTACCGAAAATTATAGGCAGGAAGATAATACACTCACTAATATTTTAAATATGATACGCTCGGCTGATGAGAATATTTATGACTCGCTCGAGTCCCTCAATGACACCAAGGAGAATGAGCTAATAAGTCCAGTGCGTTTATATTCGCACAATCGTGACGTTGATAATGTTAATAATCAAAACTATAAGGCGCTCAAAAGTGCTGAGGAGCATGATTACGTGATGGTGGGTAAGGGTAAAAAAAATCTTGTTGATAGCCTAAAACAAAATATTTTGGCGCCAGAAATATTAAAATTAAAACTAGGTACCAAGGTTATGTTTATTAAAAATGAAAAGACTGGTAAGTATCAAAATGGTACACTTGGGATAGTCGAGGGATTTGATATTGAGAGATACCCAATAGTATTGCTGCATAGTGGTGAGAAAATAGTGGCGCGCCCTGACTTGTGGCAGATCAAGGACGACAATGATGCGGTATTAGCTGAAGTCTCGCAGATACCCCTCCGTTATGCCTGGGCTATCACCGTGCATAAGAGTCAGGGTATGACGCTGGATGAGGCCGAGATAGACTTATCAGCAGGTTTTGGCTATG
>JAYUJP010000039.1:0-1838 GCA_043765155.1 bacterium
TCAAGTGACCTGGCTACCAAGCGTAGAAGAGATAATCGCTCACTCGGAAGCAAATAAAACGGGAAAATTGTTTGTACTAGGCGGGCCAAAAACTTGGAATGGCTTTTACTTTAATGCTGACACTATTTTGATGACTTATTTTAATAAGTCATACTTTGAAGCAGATGTCTTTTACTCAAAATTTTCAAGGGAGAGTCTCAGCATGGCATCATCACCTTGGAAAATAGAAAGTGAGGTCAAAAAAATAGATGAAGTAAATAGAACCGAGCTTAGTTTTGTAACCTGGAAACGCCGCTGGTAAGATTAACTCAAACTAAAACCCAAAACAAAACCCCCGATTACGCGCGCGTAATCGGGGGTATTTTTATGGCCATCAAGCCTTTGGCAAAGTCACACCAGTCTGACCTTGATACTTACCACCTCGGTCTTTGTAAGAGGTCTCACACACATCGTCAGCATCTGCCTCAAAGAACAGCACCTGGGCGCAGCCCTCACCTGCATAAATCCTAGCTGGCAGCGGTGTGGTATTGGAAAACTCCAATGTCACATAACCCTCCCACTCTGGCTCAAACGGCGTCACGTTAACGATGATACCGCAGCGCGCGTAAGTACTTTTGCCCAAGCAAATAGTCAGCACATTGCGGGGGATGCGAAAGTACTCAAGCGTGCGGGCCAGTGCAAAGCTATTGGGCGGGATGATACAGCTGTCACCTGAAAAATCAACAAAACTCTTTTCGTCAAAGTTCTTCGGGTCTATTACGGTGCTGTGAATATTGGTAAATACTTTGAACTCGGGCGCGCAGCGTATGTCATAGCCGTAGCTACTGGTGCCATAGCTAATAACTTTTTTACCGTCAACTTGGCGAATCTGACCTGGCTCAAAGGGTTCAATCATGCCAGTACTCTCGGCCATACTGCGTATCCATTTGTCTGACTTGATGCTCATAACTAACTCCTATTTTAAAAAGTACTATTTTATCTCTACCAAATATAGCAAAGATTTCTAAAAGAATACTAACATATTTAAAACGAAAATAAAACCCCATATAAAAAGTGTCTGTTTTTACTTTTTATGTTAAAATATAAGCAATATGTTAAAAGATAATAAGGAAAAGAAGTTGGTTGTATACTGGTCTAGGCGAGATTTTAGACTGCATGATAATCCAGCGCTGAGTGAGGCTATAAAATATAGCAAAGAAAATGATACACCTTTACTTCCCCTCTTCATTTTGGAGGATTATATGTGCAGGGCTAATACTGACTTTCAATTTGGCTATGCCCAGAGATTTTTCTTATCAAAAGCGTTGCCAAGTTACGTGGAACATTTTGAACAATTTTTAATATTAAAAGGTAAAGCAGCTACAAACCTGATAGAAATATCAGAAATGTTTGATATCAAAATATTTGTAAATGAGGACGTGTACACAGACTTTTACAAACAAATAAAAAAGCTAGAAGGTGAATCTAATAAAAAAAGTGATGTAGGCTCAGAAGAAAAAAACTTAGAAGTATTTGTCATACCCGACATGCTCACAGTTGATAGGGAGACAAGATCTGGGACTGGTAATTATTATTCTGTCTTTACCCCATTCAAAAAAGCTATATGGCGAGAATTTTTAAATGCTAAAACATATGAAAAAGTAAATACCAAAAATATAAATTGTATAGACAATAAAGACTTTCAAAAAATAAAAGAGGTATTTGAAAATAGAAATAACGCTACAACTATTTCTAAAACTAGCGAGAAAAATAAAATAACACAAGAAAATATCTTTAGCTTCTTTAATGAAAATAGAAAAATAAAAGTGGGAAATATTACTCTTGATATTGATGTAATA
>JAYUJP010000040.1:0-1838 GCA_043765155.1 bacterium
AAGATCTTTTTCGTCTACCTTTAAAGTTCTTTCGCCAAGAGAATCATATATGCAAACCTCGTATAAAACAGAGTGATCAAATACTCCGTTAGTTAGTAATTTTTTAACAGTAAGCCTTTCTGTAGACCTACTTTTCTCGTTTATTCTAATATATTCATTTAGAGGAGCTGTATCTTGATTTATATTTATTTGTTCCATAATACAAAAATTATATTCCTATATAATTTATTTTTCAAGTTGCGGTAAGGGGGATTTTGTTGTATAATATCTTTATGTTAAAAGTAGAAAAAAATTATAAAGAATATACTGCATTTTTTGAAGAAAATGAAAATGGTATTTTGACTATAACTGTACCAGCTTTACCAGGATTAGTGACAGAAGCTAGAAATATGAAAGAGGCAGAAAAAATGTTAAAGGAGGCGATAGATTGCCACGTTGGCGGCTCTAATAAAACTTCTGTAATAAAAAGCAGAGCTGGCAATATTAATAAAAAAGCGACTTGGATCTTGACGGAGGCAGATATTCTAGAAAGCGGTAGACAGGCCAGAGAAGACATAAAATATGGGAGAACTGTAGACGCTAGAGAATTACTTAAAAGTTATGTATAGGGTAGAATTTTCTAAAAATGCTGAGAAAAAATTAAAGAAATTAACAGGATTACAAATAAAAAATGTAGTAAGTGTTATCGAGAAGCTAGAACAGGACCCTTTTCAGGTATCACTAAAAACTCACAAGTTGTCAGGATCTTTAAAGGGATACTATAGTTGTAGTATAAATTACTCAGACAGAATCATTTTTATAATAGTAATAAAAAAAGTTGTTACTATTACAGATATAGGCTCACACGATAATGTGTATTAAATAAAAAATTTATAAAATAATTATGTCCAAAACAAAAACAGTACAACCAAGTGAAAAGATAATAGTCCGCGGTGCGCGCACTCATAATCTTAAAAATATTACAGTCGAGATGCCTCGTAACAAGATGATAGTCTTTACCGGCTTATCAGGATCGGGTAAGAGCTCTCTTGCATTTGATACAATATTTGCTGAGGGGCAGCGTAGATATGTCGAGAGCTTGTCAGCATATGCAAGGCAATTTCTCAATCAAATGCAAAAGCCTGATGTGGACGAGATAGTAGGACTTTCTCCTGCTATTTCTATTGACCAAAAATCTGCGGGTCGTAATCCAAGATCTACGGTGGCGACTATTACTGAGATATACGATTATCTGCGCGTACTATATGCGAGAGTGGGTAAGCCATACTGCGTGGACTGCGGAGACAAGATACAAAAACTTAGCAATGAAGAGATAATCAATTTTGTCCTAGACAAAATTAAAAAAGTAAAATATCAAGACATAAAGTCTAGCGTGATGGGGGTAGAATTCTCACACAAAAATATTGTAATACTTTCACCGATAGTGCGCGGCCGTAAAGGTGAGCATTATCAGATGCTATATGATTTCTTGGGCAAAGGTTATACTGAGATCATAATTGATGGTGAGAGGAAAAGCTTGAGGGAGCGCATAGAAATGGACAAAAATAAGAAGCATGAGATATCGCTCATAGTGGACGAGATAGCCATAGATGAATTCAAGTTAAAAGAAAGTCAAAAAGATGCAGTTATGAGACTGAGTGAAGCGGTGGAAAGGGCCGTCACTGAAAGTGACGGCTTGGTTGAATTTGATATATTGGGTGAGAAGAATATTATGAGTAACAAGTTCGCCTGCGCTAATTGTGGCTTTTCTTTCCCTGAAATAGAGCCGCGCTTGTTCTCATTTAACTCTCCGTACGGTGCCTGCGCTACTTGTAACGGCCTCGGAGTTAAATATATGG
>JAYUJP010000041.1:0-1654 GCA_043765155.1 bacterium
ATAGTGGATGTCGGAAATGTCAGTGCAGCGGTATTGGCGTGCGGATTGTGGATAGACATCGGTGACGGGGGCGAAGAAACGACGGGAGAATTCAGTATCGAGGTGATGATTGTTAGGCATAATTTTTTCGCAATCTAACAACCAATTAATCAAGCAAAAAATGCCCTCAGGATGCGATTTTTGGGCACTCCAAAAGAATTTTAAAACTGACCTCCATTTGAGAGCTGAAGCGACAGGCGGCTTCCTCGCTAGCTAAAGGCGGGGTGTCTCGATCAAATTTTTTATGGAATTTTTCCACACCGATCGCCGCAACAGGTTTTAAATTTTTTATTGCTGCCACAGGGACATTTGAGATTTCTCCCGATTTTTCGATTAGCCGTTTTAGCTTGGGCTACTCGCCGAGCCCTCATTTCACCAGCGAGTGCCTCGAATTGGATCCGCTCTCCACTGGAAATCTCCTCTGAGGTTACATTACTCCAAGTTATAGCAGTAATCTCGCCTCTATCGTCAAAATAAAGTTCAAGCCCCTTCCGGTTTTCTTCACCGTGACAAACCAACTCACTCTTTACCTGTTTGGTAAAGAATGTCGGATCGGCGGGAAACCGGTAAGTTTGCCAACAGGCTATCGAAATCCTCACTTCTCCGGTTGTTGAAAGCACCTGCAATCTCTTTCGAAGTGGCTGACTGACCAATACTCCTTCAATGCCGTCTGATATCATTTCGCGGTAATCATGTGAGCAATCTAAAAGATAACTCGCCAGTCCAACAAATTCTTTGGGATTTCCTGAACAAAAATTAAGGATTTTTAGAAGTTGTTTAGGTATATTTTGTGAGAATGCCGATTCGTGTTTTAGTCCTAGAAGTTTTTCATGAAAAAAATCATCAATCTTTGTCCTATATCCATCAAATGTAATCTCCGAATTTGATGAGAGCCTAAGCTCGCTTGCATACGAGGAATAGTCGTTGAACTCAAAATAAAGACCCACATGGTCGAGTTCATCATACGTATTGACGTCTTGATTTTCATAAGCGCGCATGCGTTGATCTAAATAGTGTAGAAAAATAAGGGGATTTACAAATATGTCGGAGCAAACTCTTAGGTCATCGAGGGATATGGACCAGACGGGGATTTTATCCAATTCTATTCCAAGAGGCTTCAGATGCTGGATCTGTGCCGCGATTTCGGTGAATGGATCGATCGTTAAAGCGCAGATAGTTATTTTCCGGAAATCTCTTTTTGATATTTCGCAAGTAATTTTCTTGTCGGAGTCGTATAGAGCTACCGTATCGGCGCTATCCAAATATTTCATAAATCGCGATCCTTGTTTGGCAGGTACCAGAACTAAGTTTTCTATAGACTTTATGTATGCTGCAAAATCATTAGTTGGTGAAGTGTAAGTAAAGGAGCCGGCCTTTACCTCGACAACGATGAGGTGGTCACCATATATGACTACTCCGTCAGTCTCACACCATTCCTTTTTTGTTGATCCTTCATTGGAATGCCATTTGTAATAAATATCTTTTAGCTTTCGACAGCCGGGCAACATTATTTCAAAATAGTGTAGAGGTAGCTCTTCTGTGTTAGATTTCTGGATTGAATTCCACGTGATTTTGCGTTCCGGTTTCTGAGCGCAAACTGTCTTTTGAATAGTTC
>JAYUJP010000042.1:0-1596 GCA_043765155.1 bacterium
GGTATTGTTTTGGTTTTGCTAGATTATTTGATATAATTAAAATATGGAAAATAATAAACACGGACCATGTGTCGATAAAAATTGTAGCTGGTGTTGTAATCCAGTTAAAATACCAAACAGAGAGATAATAAACGGTAAAGAGTTACCAGCAAAGCTAGATGGTAGTGATTTGTGGGTAAGAAGAAAAGAAATACTTTTAAACGAAGTAAGCCCTGAAGAAAAAATAGCAACTTTTGACTGTGTTAATTTTGATAAAAATACTGGAAGATGTCTAGACTATGAAGGTAGACCAAATGAGTGTAGAAACACTAGTTGTTTGAATTTAGATAAAGGTACAGATGAAGAAAAATTTAATAAAGTTACAGGAATTAAATTTATTAAAATAAGTCCTATAAATAATTTTAAGTAAATATGAGTCAGGTTAAAAAAATTTGCGTAGTATACGGAGGACCTTCTAACGAACATGAGATATCTGTAAAGTCGGCTCGAAATATTTTTAGTAACTTAGAGAAAAGTAAAAATGAAGATGAGGATAAAGAGAGTAACAATTTTCCTAACTTAGAAAAATATATTATTACAAAAGTATTTTTGAGAAAAGATATGGTTTTTGAGATTTTAGATACAGACTTAAAATTAGATGAAGAGAGTTTTTTTGATTATCTAAAACAAGAAAAAGCTGATTATGTTATACCAATGTTACATGGTGAGTACGGTGAAGATGGACAAATACAAAAAAGATTAGAAGAAACCGATATAAAATATTTTGGCTCAGATAGCATAGCTTCTCATAATGCTATGAATAAAGATATTTCTAATAAAATATTTGAGGCTAATAATATATTAATACCCAAGACCAAAATTATACATAAAGATAATTATCTTGAAGATATAAAGGGCGTGTTTGATTTTCCTATTATAGCAAAACCTGTTTCTGGAGGATCTAGTGTAGGATTATATAAATTTGAAAATTATGAAGACTATTTTGAAAATATTAGTAAATTATTTATAAAAGAGCCGGAAGTAAATAATGAGAACAAAAATAGAGAGAGTGATAAAAATAAAAAAGAAAAGAACAATAAAAATAAAGAAAATATAAAAGAGGAAAGTGATAAATTCTTACTACAGGAATTTGTAAGTGGACGAGAATTTACTTGCGGAGTTATAGATTATAAAGGCAACACTTTTGCATTACCAGTTACAGAGGTTATATTAAAAAGTAATACAATCTTTGACTACAATACAAAGTATACTGTTGGTGAATGCAAAGAAATAACACCAGCTGACATACCTATACATATTAGTGACGCTATAAAGTTGCTGGCCCTCAAGTGTCATAATGTACTAGGGTGCAAAGATATATCTAGGACTGATATTATTTTGAATAACACAAATGATCAATTATATGTACTTGAAACTAACACATTACCAGGCATGACCGAAACTTCTTTTATTCCAGCCCAGTTAAAAGAGGGAGGTATAAGTATAAAAGACTTTTTTGAGTCAAAGTTTATATAATTAATATATGAAAACAAATTTGAAGATTTTATTAGGTATTTTTATCGCTTTATTATTAACAGGTTGTTATTATATTTTTGC
>JAYUJP010000043.1:0-47482 GCA_043765155.1 bacterium
TGAGCTTAAATCAGACGTATCTGAGCTTAAATCAGACGTATCTGAGCTTAAATCAGACGTATCTGAGCTTAAATCAGACGTATCTGAGCTTAAACAAGATGTATCTGAGCTTAAACAAGACGTATCTGAGCTTAAACAAGATGTATCTGAGCTTAAACAAGATGTATCTGAGCTTAAATCAGACATGATAATTGTAAAGTCTGATATTGCTGGACTTAAAGTAGAAGTCACTAACATAAATATTAAAATAGATACGCAGACGGAAACAATACTTTCTTCTATTCAGGAAATGTTAGAGGAAAATAGATTAGAATCCTCAGATAGAGTTGAGGCTGCCATGGAGCAATCAGAGGACAGGATGAGTGTTTACGGAAATATGTATTCTGAAAATAGAGTAGATATAAAAAATTCAATTTCTAGCTACGGGAACCTTGAGAAAAGAGTTTCAAAATTAGAAGAGTTAGTTTTAACAAATTAAAAAATATTATAATATACAATTTATTTAAAATATGAAACATAATATATTTATAACAGGAGGAGCGGGATATGTGGGCGCTATGCTGTGTGAGCAATATCTCAAAAGAGATGATGTTAATATGGTTATAACTTTGGACAAAGAAAATCCAAAAGACATAATGATAGACCTGCTCGAAAATGTAAACTACAAAGATAGGCTAGTATATATCAAGCATGACATGAGCGATGAGGGGTGGGAGGAGAAAGTCCTAAAATATAATCCGGACATTGTAGTGCATACTGCATGGCAAATACGTGAGATATATGGTGATAGAACCCTGTCATATAAGTGGAATATTGACGGCTCGGATAGAGTTTTTGATTTTGCTTTTGAGAATATTAACATAAAAAAATTAATACACTTTTCGACAGTAGCGAGCTATGGAGCCTTTGCAGATAATAGTGTTGATTATTTTTATACAGAAAATGATAAGTTTAGAAAAACAAAATACCTGTACGCAGAAGAAAAGAAATGGACCGAGGAACATCTTGAGGAAAAGTACGCAAAGCTAAGCGAGGCTAGGAAAAATAGCATACAAGTATTTCTGGTGCGCCCAGCTGCGATCACGGGTCCAAGAGGTAGAGTGGGCAGAATAAGATTTGGACTACAATCTGCCCTTTCAGGTAGTCTAAAGGGGACGTCTTTTGTTAATAATATAGTGTCACTACTGACTAACTTTGTACCAGTAACTCCAAAATGGTTAAGGCAGTACATACATGAGGATGATGTAGCTGATATAGTCGCTACTCTTGCTTTTGATAATGTAGAAAAAGAAGGAGTAGCAGTATATGAAGTATTTAACATATCACCTCCAGGTGAATGCGTAATGGGTCCAGATATGGCCAAGGCTGTGAACAAAAAGTATATAACCATACAACCGTGGATGGCTAGGCTAGCATTTTTTACTCTGTGGCATATGACAAGGGGTAAAATACCAACAGCCGAAGGTAGCTGGAAAGGTTACTCATACCCGATAGCAGTGGACGGTAGCAAGATAAGTAAAAAGTATGGATATAAATATAAATATCCCAGCAAAGAAGCCTTTGTCAAAAATGAAGGCAGATATGCAAAATAAATAAAAGGGCGTACCGCAGGTACGCCCTTTTATTTATAACATAAATCTTAACTTGTAAATATATTTAATTTTGCCAAATATGATATAATTAAAATATTATAAATATAGATTAAAAAACTTT
This sequence comes from bacterium, assembly GCA_043765155.1. GTDB lineage: Bacteria > Patescibacteriota > Minisyncoccia > Phycocordibacterales > UBA5272 > JAUPVO01. The sequence continues at coordinate 1,714 of JAYUJP010000043.1, forward strand.
TTATTTTATAAAGTCTGACCAACTTTGTTATATAAAATAAATAACCCAGTAGGTAATTATACCTAATTAAAAATATGCAAGAGCTAAGTAAGTTATTTGGAAGTACAGAAAAAGTAAAACTGATAAGATTTTTCCTAGGCAATGAAAATGGTTTATATGATGTAGATGAGATAGAGGAGAAACTTAAAATTAAAAAAGAGAAACTACGAGACGATATCTCGGATCTAGAAAAGTCTGAGCTTATTATCAAGTCAAAAGAAAGATTCTCGGTAGAGTATGAATCGGGTAATGCTATAAAGTCAGGAGTAAGAGAGTATACATGTTATACGCTTAACAAAAAGTTTAGATTCTTAAAGTCCCTCAATGAGCTGATGTTTGATTTTAAAAATGCTAATAGGGATGTACTTCTAGATAGATTCAAGTCCATTGGTAGATGCAAGCTGTTTATACTTTCTGGAGTATTTTTAGATAGTGATAAGTCACGTCTTGACATATTATATGTGGGAGAAGCTATTAAGAGTGGACTTGCGGACAAAGTAGTGGCTGAGCTAGGTATAGAGGTGGGCAAAAAGTTAAACATACATATACTAGACCTAGAAGAATTTAACTATAGATATAAGATGTATGACAGATTCCTCCGCGACCTTTTAAAAGAAGATAATGAGGTGCTGATAAATAAAATGGTGGGTATCTAAATTTTGCAAAATTGGGGAATATGTGTTAATATATATTTACTTTATCAAATATTTAAAAAGATAATAGTTGCAAATACGTGATGTATAAGTAAGACATAAATATAAAAGTTATACATTTTTATAAAAATTTTACCCAATCATGCGTATCGAATAATAGCCTACTTAATCTTCTTACTTTTTATATTAAAAATAAATTAAGTAGATAGGTGTAAGTAATAAAAATAATATGAAAACAAACAAATCAGTAAAAGGAAAAGCGGAAGCATCTTTTGATACATTAAAAGGAGCTTTTGGTTATACTAACAAGTTAGCGGCACCAAAGCTAACAAAAATAAGTGTGTCAGTAGCTACTGGTACTATGATGAGAAAGGACAGAAAGAGGAATGACCTTGTTATGGATAGAATAGCAAAAATAACAGGCCAGAAGCCAACACTTAGAAAAGCAAAGCAATCAAATGCGAGCTTTAAAATACGTGAAGGGGACCCAATAGGAGTGTCAGTAACATTACGTGGGGCGCGCATGTATGACTTTATCGATAAGATAATCAACATAGCACTTCCTCGTACCAAGGACTTTCGCGGACTATCTGCGACATCACTTGATAATATTGGTAATATGACTTTTGGTATCAAGGAGCATACGATATTCCCAGAGATAAAAGATGAAGAGATCAAGGACGTATTTGGTATGGCGGTTACTATGGTAACTACTGCCAAGACAAAAGAGGAGGCAAAAGCATTTTTTGACTTAATCGAAATCCCTTTTAAAAAGGAGGCAAAGAATTAATTCTAAATTAATTTGTAATCTTAAATTAATAATAAATTCTGTTCAAAATACATAAGCGCCGCCCGTAGGGCGGCGCTTATGTATTTTGTGTTATAATAATTTTAATAAGTATAAAAATTTAAACTATGAATTTTATAAAGCGAAAAATTAAGACTATTTTATCTCTCTCAATGGCCAGAGAAATGTTTTTATATGGAGTAGCTAATACTATAGGCTATATATCTTCTTTTATAGCGGTATTTTTTGTAGCTAGATATTTGGGTCCGGCTAATCTTGGGCTATACAGTTTTGTCCAGAATTATTCAGCGTTATATATAACCATAGTAGGCGGAGCAGATTATTATTATTCTTGGTCTATTGCTAGGGCCGAGGATAAGTTTGCGTCTATGCGCGAGTATATAAAACACAAATTTTTCCTAGCCTCTTTTTTGACCATTATAGGCATTATACTCGCTTATATAACATTGCCTCATGACGTATTTATATTAGTGTGTATTTTTATGGCACCGCTATTTTTACAGAGCTTGTCAGCGTTTCAGCTTTACAGTTTATATGAAAAGAAAGCTAAGCTAGTATCCACAATGCAAAGCATATCTGCGACTATTTCTCTTTTATTAAAACTTACTCTTATATATTTAGAGGCGGATCTAAAGTATTTTGTTTTTGTCGCCGGCTTAGACGTTGTTATGATATGCGTGCTATTTAGTATTTATTTTATGAGTAACAGTTATTATAAGAGTAGGCTCTTGCAAATAAATAGGATAAAAATGAGTGATATGTTTATTTATTTTAAAAAAATTAACTTTTTTAAAAGCGTGAGCGCCAGCACTATATTTTTCTGGAATATAAAAACTAGCATACTCGCTATATTTCTGTGGCAGCTGCTATTACGCGCTGATCAGCTCATACTTGCAGCCGTCTCAAATGCTTTTACTATGGGTATATATGCAGCCGCTGTAAAAGTCGCCGAGATACCAAATGCATTAGCGGGTATTATATATTTGACACTAATAGGCCGTATGACTCATATGTTAGACGCCAACACAAAAGAGAGCAAGGGTAAAGTCAAAAAGATATTCTATTTTTATATTTTCTTAGGATCTATTATTTCTGTGTTTATATTTATATTTGCTCCATTAGTAGTAAACATAATATATGGAGAAAAGTTTTTAGGTGCTGAGAACGTACTTCGTATATACGCGTTATCTATACCAGCTATGTACGCCCTATATTATTACTTTTCTGTGTTTGGTTCTCAGAATAGGCATAAGCTGCAGATTATAATATTTGTAATTTCTGTTATTTTAAATATTATTTTAGTTCTCACTCTTACTCCTATTTTTAGCCTTATCGGTACCGCTTGGGCTACTGTTATATCCTATACCTTCGCCGCTGTTATGTTTTATGTGTACTCGGAGAAGTAGTTATAATAACTTTTACTCCATCTTTACTTTTTATAATTTAAGTAGTAGTATATGTGAGATAGCTCTTTTGGGGGTTAAATTAAAACATAACCCAGTTCGTTAACGTCTTAAAGATTGGAGATTCTCATGTTTAGCTCAGTCATTTCGGTTATCCAGAAAATCGTTATCGCTTGCCACGTTAGTGTTTGGCGATTTTTATTAAGAGGAGAAGTAGTAAAAGATAGGCAAGTTGCCATAGCAATGGTGATATCTTACGCTTGCTGCTCAGTAATGTTTAAAGTTTTTGCAAAATTACAGCCTGCTTGGCCGCCTACCATTATCCTTTTATTTCTTGGCATATTGGGGACCATCAGTTTTCTTGGAGGTATTAATCAAATTAGAAAAGGGTTAGCCAGAGACATGTGTATCTTATTAACTTCTGGAAGAGGTGAGACACAATTGTCGCGAGATGCATTTTTGATGCAGCTTTGTTTAAGGAGACAGTCCCTTCTTTACATACTTTTCATGATACCAATATACCTAGATCAAAAATATGTGACTTTTAATCTTTTGAGTTCTTTAATGTTTTTATTTTTTTTATTTCACACCCTAAAATCTTTTGTCTTAGTGGGTCTAGTCTTAACAGACAAAGACCCGCCAAAGAAAAAGGAAAAGAAAGAGGAAGACAAAAAGACGGGAGATTTTTCTCTTAACGGAGCCTGAGCATATCTGGTTATTGGTCACAATACAAACCCCTACTTAGTAGGGGTTTTTCTTTTGCAAAAGATCTATAAAAAGGTATAGTAAGGGCCGGTATTGGGTGTTAAAAATCTTTACGCAAAAGGCGCTTGCAATACTAAAAACTTTATGCTATACTTGCTCTCACGTTCGTTGACAATTCAATCATAAGCAAAGACAATTTATCTCTATGATAATATTATTTATAATTTTATTTTTAGTAGGGGTCTTTTCGGTCTTTAGCTTATATATCACAAAATCCTAGTTGCTAATGTATAGCAGCTAGGTAGCTCAAATTAAATAAGAAAGAAATAATTTATGAAAGTAAATCATGTTAATTTTGTTTAAGATGAGAAATCACAAAAATAATAAGATAATAATTAAATTTTTAATTTAAAATTATCAATGAACTTGTAGCAAAGCATGTCTGTATACGAAAGTGTGCAGACAAAAACATGTGAGAGTAAATTTAAAAGTTATAATGATAATAAATGTCGCAAGATATTTATAGAAGTAATAACTAATATGTTTACAATTATATGTATAAAAATAGTGGAATGTAGCATATACATTTCCTAATAGGAAAAATAAGAGCATGGGGTGGATACCTTGGCTCAAGGAAGCGATGAAGGACGTAGTCAGGCTGCGATAAGCCTCGGGTTGATGCCTAACAATCTTACCCGGGGATCTCCGAATGAGGAAACTCTACTAGAGTAATGTCTAGTAACCTAAGGCAGCAGTGCCTAGGAGCATACCCACTGAAGTGAAACATCTCAGTAAGTGGAGGAAAAGAAACTAAATAAGTATTACGCAAGTAGCGGCGAGCGAAAACGTAGAAGCCCAAACCGACATGCTTGCATGTACGGGGTTGTAGGGTAGAGACGTAGAATTATCTAGATTAGTCATAAAATATATTGATAGAAGAATAACCTGGAAAGGTTAGCCATAGAGGGTGATAGCCCCGTAGTCGAAATCTTTATATCTAATTTGTCTCTATTCCTGAGTATCTCAAGACACGAATAGCTTGGGAGAATCTGCCGGAACTAACCGGTAAGGCTAAATATTCCTTGAGACCGATAGTGAACTAGTACCGTGAGGGAAAGGTGAAAAGAACCCTGGAAAGGGAGTGAAATAGATTTGAATCCCCATGTTTACAAAGAGTAGAAGAGGACTTGATCCTCGACTGCGTGCCTATTGAAGAATGAGCGAGCGAGTTAATATATACAGCTGGTTAAGTGGAAGAAAGCCACGGAGCCAAAAGCGAAAGCGAGTGTGAATAGCGCGAAATAATAGTTGTATGTATTAGACCCGAAGCCAGATGAGCTACCCATGGGCAGGTTGAAGTCTGTCGAAAGATAGATGGAGGACCGAACCGGTAGGTTGTACGACTCCTTCGGATGACCTGTGGGTTGGAGTGAAAAGCTAATCGAATCTGGTAATAGCTGGTTCTCTCCGAAATAGTTTTTGGACTAGCGTCATGCGCTGATGTGTGGAGGTAAAGCACTGGAAGGTTTTGACTAGTAGAAATACGGCAACGCCTATCAAACTCTGAATGCCACACAGTGAAGCATGGCAGTAAGTCTGCGGGGGCGAAGCTCCGTGGACAAGAGGGAAAGAGCCCTGATCGCAAGTTAAGGTCCCAAAGTGTATGCTAAGTGTACTTGAGGATGTGGAGTTTCATTGACAATGAGGATGTTGGCTTAGAAGCAGCCACCATTGAAAGAAAGAGTAACATCTCACTCATCGAGAGATTCTGCGCCGTAAATAATCGGGACTAAAGCATACCACCGAAACTGCGGGCTGTAGCATTTTTGCACAGCGGTAGGAGAGTGTTCCACTCTGCGTTGAAGGTAAAGGGGTGACCCATACTGGAGCGTGTGGAAGTACGAATGCTTGCACAAGTAACCGCAAGGAAGGTGAGAGCCCTTCCCGCCGAAAGACTAAGGATTCCCACGCAACGTTGATCGACGTGGGGTTAGTCGGGCCTAAGGAGATGGCTAACGCCGGATCCGATGGACATAGGGTTAATATTCCCTAACTTGGTAAAATTGTGATGGACTGACGCATTGTTGTAATTCATGCCCCTTATTGGATTGGGGTAGGGTAGCTGATTGTGTATCGCAGGCAAATCCGCGATATAAATGAGAGGCTAAGCTTGAAGGGTGTAGCAATACACTTGAAAATGGGTGAGCACGGTGCCAAGAAAAGGTTCTACATTCTGTGAATACAGAACATGACTATTAGTCTATATGAGCGTAAGCTTATCCGGATTAATAGTTGTGCGTTAATTTTTTATCAATCCGTACCGTAAACCGACACAGGTAGTCAGGTCGAGTAGACCAAGGCGAACGAGTGATTTCTCCCCAAGGAACTAGGCAAAAAAGCGGCCGTAAGTTAGCGATAAGGCCTCCCTCCATCACTTTGTCTTTAAATATATCGTAAGATATTTTTAAAATAAAGTGCATGTGAAGGTTCTAGAGAATTGAAAGTCTGTTTAATTACAGCATTATTATATGTGACGGCAATCCATATAATAAGAGACAAATATGTATGTGTATATAATCACATACACACAGATTCTCTGAATCTCTGTCATGCATATGTTTAAGTTAGTTTTATGTGTTTAGTGGAGATTATATTCAGCAACTAAAGGAGATCGTAATGATGTATCGAGGTGCATGTAATCCCGATTTTTATCGGGGAGTGAAATTCAGTCGAGTAGAAATGACTGTAGGAAATATTGGCGCCACTATAATTTCTTGCATTTATTTACTCGTATTTCTTTCCATGGTATTCTGAAGGTCAATCTTTCAAACCCAAGAGACATCTTGGGGTCTCTACTAAACACATAAGACAATTTGAAGATAAAGTGATGGAGGGCGCAGCGAAAGTGTCCCTGCCGACTGTTTATCAAAAACACAGCTCTGTGCGAACTCGTAAGAGGATGTATACAGGGTGACGCCTGACCAATGCGGGAAGGTCAAATAATGGTGGTGCGATTATATCAAGCTGGCCGTTATAAGCCCCCGTCAATGTCGGCCGTAACTATAACGGTCCTAAGGTAGCGAAATTCCTTGTCTGGTAAGTTCAGACGTGCACGAATGGCGTAACGAGTGGGGAACTGTCTCGGGGAGTAGCTCGGTGAAAATACATTGGGGGTGAAGATGCCCCCTACCTGCAGATAGACGAAAAGACCCCGTGAGCTTTACTCTAGCTTGATATTGCGTTTGTTACTTTGTTGCGTAGAATAGTGGTCAGGGGTTTGATGTTGTGGGTTTTGGCTCACATCTACCCGACAGTGAAATAGCCATCTTCAAAGTGGCAAGCGCTAACGTGTCCGGAAAAAACGGACGCAGACAGTATCTGGTGGGGAGTTTAACTGGGGCGGTTCCCTCCTAAAAAGTAACGGAGGGGTTCATTAAGTTCAGCTAGGCGCGAATGGAAACCGTGCCGATAGTGTAAGGGCATAAGCTGGATTCACTGCAAGACGGACATGTCGAGCAGACAGGAAACTGGGACCTAGTGAACCGACAACACGCATTAGATGCGGTTGAAGATTAACGGATAGAAGCTACCACGGGGATAACAGGCTAGTTTTGCCCAAGAGTTCATATCGACGGCAAAGTTCGGCACCTCGATGTCGGCTCATCTTATCCTGGTGGTGGAGAAGCTACCAAGGGTATGGCTGTTCGCCATTTAAAAAGATACGTGAGCTGGGTTCAAACCGTAGAGAATTGTATCAGATAGAATTGATAAGCTATACTAATATTTACATAGTGATGTGTAATTTTATAAAAATATATATCTCATATATTTTTATAAATAATAATTAGTAATGCTATCAGATGTGTTTTATCTAATAGAATTCTCTAAGTTTGAACCCGAGGGTTAAGACTTAACTTAACAAAAAAGACATTGATCACGGCGGTTATGTACAGTGATGTATATAAACAAGCTGACTAATATCGGAAAAATCTTGTAAATTTTTTATACAAGACAATTCCGAGGGAATAATATAATTCCAAAATTATATTTGCCCGTAGAGACTACACGTCAGCGTTCTCGTAAGAGAATATGCTATAGTCCGATTCCTCTGGTGACAGAGGTTGATAATTATTGAAACCAAGATTATCATTTAAAACACAACCTTCACATGCGTGAGACAGGTTGGTTTCCTATCTTCTGCAGGCGTTCGATTGTTGAGAGGACTTGCCCCTAGTACGAGAGGACCGGGGTGAACTGACCTCTGGTGTATCGGCTCTACCGCCAGGTGGATCGCCGAGTAGCTATGTCGGGACTAGATAACTTCTGAAAGCATCTAAGAAGGAAGCTACCCTCAAGATTAACAATCGTTGAAGCGTCCTAAGAGATTATTAGGTTGATAGGAGCTAGATGTAAGCGCAGTAATGCGTTTAGTCGAGGCTTACTAATTACGCGAAATTCCTATTAGGAAATGTGTATACTACAAAATAACATTATTTTGTTTTGTTACAAGTTCGTATTAAGTTTGTGAAAAATAAAAGAGTTGAAACACTCTATAAAAATTTTGTGATATAAAGATTGAATTAAAATTAACGAACCAAAATATCTTATATTAGATATTATTGTAAATTAAACTTAAAAACTTAATTTATAATATATTTAGAATTTGAATATTCTGTTCTCCTGATTTGCTTGTGGGGTAATACCTTTTCCCATTCCGAACAGAGTCGTCAAGCCCACAATGAGCGATGATAGTGGATTTATCCGCAAAAGTAGTTTTTCGGGAGAACAGAGTATTTAAATTATACAGATTTTTACAGAGTATAGCTTAAGCTTAACTAGACAGGTTGCACTTATAATGTGTGTTCTTGAATCTAGGAAAGTTTTTAGGGTAACATCCTAAGTATAAAGCGTGTTGCCATGAGCAACAAGATTATTGGTTAAATACCAGTTACTCTGACCACTTTGTAGACGCGCCATCAATTTTTGATTGGCGTTTTTTAATGTTATAATTAGATCTATAAATAGTATGTCCAGATTTAAAGTAAAAGGAGGAAAAGAATTAAGCGGAGAAATAGAGCCGCAGGGTGCTAAGAATGAAGCGCTACAGATAATAGCGGCGAGTGTATTAGTGCAGAAGATTAAGATAGTTAATTGTCCAAATATTTTAGACGTGCGTAATTTGCTTTTAATTTTAGAAAATGGAGGGGCGAAAATAAAATGGAATAAAGAAAATGTTAATAAAAATAATTTCAAATTAGAAGATGAAAAGATGGTGAAAAAAAATATATCAGAGAAAAATGTTCTATATATAGACACTAGAAATATAAATCAAAAATATTTTGAATCCGAAGAATACTTTAAATTAGCAGAAAAATTGCGCGGCTCACTTATGCTTATGGGTCCACTGCTTGCAAGATATGGAAGGGCATATATACCTCCAACAGGAGGAGACAAAATAGGTAAGAGGCCTATAGATAGTCACATAACAGGATTTTTAAAGATAGGTGCGGAGCTTAAAAAAGATAACAAGGGTTATGATTATTTAGAACTTAAAAAAGAAAATATAATAAGTGGCACCGAGATACTTTTAGATGAGTCGAGTGTAACAGGTACAGCTAATGTATTTATGGCTTTATCGCTTAACGCAAACAATGTTACTGTATTTAATGCTGCGTGCGAGACTTATATAACTCAACTTCTAACTCTTTTTATAAATTCTAATACATTAGATGTGTATGGGCTTGGATCAAACAGAGTTACTCTAAATACAAAAATTAAAGAAGAAAATAAATATAATAAAGAGGCAATAGAAAAAGAACCTGCGATTAATTCTTTAATTAAAGAGAAAGAAGAATTAGTAGAACATGTTATTTTACCTGATTTTATAGAAGTTGCCAGCTTTATATCTCTTGCCATGGCAACAAAAAGTGAGATTACAATTAAAAATGCTGGTGTGAAATATTTAGGTACTACGCTTATGGTGTTTGACAAGCTCGGCTGTAAATATGAGATATTAGGAGATAATATAAAAGTTTTAAAATTAGAAAAGTATATAATACAAAAAATGTATGACGGCTCAATGACCACCGTCTATAGTCAGCCGTGGCCTAAAATAAGCCCAGACATACTCAGTGTGGGCATAGTAGCGTCTTTACAGTGTGAAGGCTCTATACTTTTCCATGAGACAATGTATGAGGCTAGGATGTTTTTTGTAGATAAGTTAGTAGCCATGAAGGCCAGCATTATTTTGTGTGACCCGCATAGAGTGGTAGTAACAGGTAATGATTGGAAAAGTAGGCTGCATGCGCGCTCTATGACAAGCCCAGACATAAGGGCCGGCATAGCCCTACTAATAGCAGCCCTAGGTGCTGAGGGTGAGAGCGTGATAGACAACGCGGAGCAGATAGATAGAGGATATGAGAACATAGAGCTACGCCCCGCTGCGCTCGGTGCAGATATTACAAGGGTAGAGTAATTTAAATATAAAACAAAAATTAAATATAAAAAATATGCAAGAATTCGAAAAAAAAAATGAGAACAAGATAGATATATATAAAAACTATAAAAATAAAGGTTCTGGCGTAATAGTTGTAACAAATGATAACCTTGTTGCGTTGCAGCATCGCGATGACGTAGAGGGTGTCTCTTATAGAAATATGATTGGATTATTTGGTGGCGGCTATGAAGATGTGGACTCATCATTTGAAATGACTGCTCTGCGGGAAATAGAGGAAGAGTTATCAATAAAAATAAAAGAAAAAGATTTAGAGCTTCTTATGGTTTATGATATACCAAGTATCTCAAAAGTTAGAAAAACTTATGTTATCAGAGGAATAAATAAAAGTAATTTATTTATAAAAGAAGGTCAGGGTATTATTTTTGTAAAAGATAAAAAAGAGTTAAAAGATCTAAATCTAATACCAGAAACTAGCTTTATCTTAGAGTATTATTTTACCCATTTTAAAAAAGATTAAACCATATGAAAAATTTTAGAAATAATGAAAAAGAAGAAAATGAGCAAGGAGACTATATGAGAACAGCTGGTAAGCTCACATTAGTGGCAACACCTATTGGGAACCTAGAAGACATAACTTATAGAGCGGTGCGAGTATTATCTGAGTGTGATTATATAATCTGTGAAGATACTAGAACAACAAGTAGACTACTCGAGCATTACAACATAAAAGATCAAGATCCTAATAAGGGGGTAGATGATGTCCAGAAAAATAAAACGCTACTCACTTTTCACGCTAATAGCACAAATAGAGAAATAAATAAAATAATAGACCTACTTAAAGAGGGTAAGCATTTGTGTTATGTATCTGATGCTGGTACGCCGACCATTTCTGACCCAGGAGTATTACTAGTTAATAAGATAAGAGAGATAAATTTAGAGAACTCTTTGGAAATAATTATAGAGTCATTACCTGGAGCGTGCGCCGTGACTACTGCGTATTCACTCTCCGGAGCCGTGGGTAATAATTTTACATTTTATGGATTTATGCCTCACAAAAAAGGCCGTGAGACTATGACCAAGGATATTATAGAGAGTGACATGACCAGTATTGTCTATGAGAGCGTACATAGGGTAGAAAAGTTACTCGAGAGCTTTAGAGATCTGGAAATAAAAGTCGCAGAGGAAAATAATTTAGAGCTATCAGAAATAAAAAGAGAGTATGTAGTCTGCCGTGAGCTAACCAAAATGTATGAGGAAGTTGTGATCGGTGACATAGATTATGTTATAAATTACTTTGTAAACAATCAAGACAAAGTTAGAGGTGAATTTGTAATTGTTATAAAATAACAATTTTAATTAGATAAAGTTTATAAAATTATTAATAACAAATTTTTAGGTAAATAGATAATCATAAAAAATCAAAGAGAAATTATGTTGTAAATATGATATAATATATTTATGAATAATTTTGAAAAAATTAAATATTACTTTTCTAATCTTGACTGGAGCTCTAAAAGACGCTTAATTTATATAGCTATTTTGACGATGCTCGTACTGGGGTTTATTTTTTATAAGTTGTATCCAACTTTATATCCACAAGCTACATGTTTTGATAAAAAGCAAAACGGATTTGAGGGTGGAGTAGATTGCGGCGGAGCTTGTAATTTGCAATGTAAAAACACTTATTCAGAGTTAAAAGTTTTGTTACAAAAATCTTTCCCGGCAGCCGCGTCTTCGAGTGACATAATGATATTGCTTGAAAATAATAATAAGAATATAGCACCTACAAATATTTCGGTCGATATAGATGTATATGACTTAGAAGGTAAATTCTTGGAGACTATAAACAAGACTACACTTGCAGGTACTCAAAAATATATACCTATTCTGATATCTAATTATAAAAATCAGAATAATAAAAGCGGCTTGGTTTCAAAAGTTTTTGTTAAAAATATAAGTTATGACATGTATAGTACTTATGGTGCCTATGATGTGGCTCTTATTGATTATAAGCTAGATAATGGAGATAGCACTGGATCCATGGATGCTAAGCTAAATATAAAAATTAAAAATATATACAAGCAGGATATTAATGAAAAATTAAGACTATACGTACTGCTTCGGGACGAACTCGATAATATAGTTGCGATAAATTATCAAGACATAAATAGCTTGGCCTTTGAGGAGGTTAAAAGTCTTAACTTTTTGTGGGTAGATATGATAAAAGCCAATGTCAAAAATATAGATATAATTACTGTTTCTAATTTGTATAAATAAATCATGAGTCTACTAGATCAATTTAAAAATATATTTTACAAGAAGTTTGATTTTTTACTTTTTATACCTATTTTGATACTGTGTATATTTTCTACGCTCTCTCTTTATAATTATAATAGTCAGTCATTATTTGAAAAGCAGCTTATATGGGTAATACTTGGAGTGTCGCTATTTCTTATTATTTTTAGGCTCAATTTATCATTTCTACAAAATTCAAAGCTTGTAATAATCATATACGCTTTTGCCAATGCCTTGCTCTTATATACTGTATTCTTTGGAGCTACCATTAACGGAGCCAAGGCCTGGATTAATTTAGGTTTCTTTTCTTTTCAGCCTGCAGACCTCGCTAAGCTCGCTATAATATTACTTCTTGCCAAGTATTTCTCAAAACGTCATATGGAGATACAATTTTTAAGGCATATAGTTGTTAGCCTTATATATATTCTTATACCTGTTAGCCTCATAATGCTGCAGCCTGACTTTGGGTCAGCGATGGTAATTATGTTCATCTGGTTCTTTGTTGTGTTTATGTCCGGATTATCCAAAAAGCATCTTTTTATTATGTTCATACTCGGTCTTGCTGGCGTACTTCTAATGTGGAATTTTGTATTTGCTGAGTATCAGAAAAATAGAGTACTTAACTTTGTTAACCCAGTGCGAGATATTAGAGGTAGTGGTTATAATGTCTATCAGGCACTCATAGCCATAGGTAGCGGAGGAACTTTTGGTAAAGGTGTAGGACTGGGTACTCAGTCTAAGTTTAACTTTCTCCCCGAATATCAGACCGACTTTATATTTTCGGCCTATGCCGAGGAGTGGGGATTTGTGGGGGTTATTATTTTATTTATTATTTATTTTGTCCTACTCTCTAGGCTTATGTATCTGGCGTATTTTACTAGTGATAACTTTTCTTCTATTTTAACTATTGGGGTTTTTGCTTGGGTTTTTGTGCATGTATTTATAAATATAAGTATGAATCTCGGCCTATTTCCAGTTACGGGTATACCTCTACCCTTTATGTCTTATGGCGGCTCGCATATAGTGCTTATGGCCTTGGCCGTAGCAGTGGTATCATCTGCAACAAAAGTTAATTATAAAAATAAGATAAGTAGCGACTTTTCTATATATTAATTATCTTGTATTTATATTTTATTATTACTTATATTTTATTTGCACATTGACATTAAGACTTAAAGTGTAGTATAATAATAATATGAATGAAAATGTTAATACAAAAAACATAAGAAATAGTACAGAAAAGATAGAGAAAAGCTTTATAATAATGATAGGTCGTTCTGGTTGCGGCAAAGGCACTCAGTCTCAGTTACTTGTAAAGTATTTTGAAGATAAGTACAAAAGCCTAGAGGTAAAAGACTCTAAAAATATAACACATGTAACAACCGGGGAAGGTTTTAGAAAGCTAATATCTGGAGATACGTACACAGCAAATATATCAAAGGAAATCACAAACACAGGAGGGCTTAATCCAGAGTTTCTGGCTATTTGGAATTGGGGTAATATTTTTATAAATAACATAAAAGAAAATGATAGCATTATTCTTGACGGCGCACCTAGAAAATTGATCGAGGTGCACGTACTTAGTAGCGCTATTAATTTCTATAATTATAAAAATCCTATTGTTATATATCTAGATGTGTCAGAAAATTGGGCCAAAGATAGACTTTTAAACAGAGGTAGGGAAGATGATAAAAATGAGGAGGAAGTTAATAGAAAAATGGCATGGTTCGAAAATGATGTAATGCCGTGTATAAATTATTATAAAGAAGAAAGTTCAAAAGAAAATACAAAAGAAAGTAATAGTTATAAATTTTTACATATTAATGGTGAGCAGACTCCGGAACAAATAAGCCAGGATATAATAAATAAAATAGAGAGTCTCTAAAATAAATCTATAAGTAATTTAAAATAAAAATTAGAAGTGAGAAATAAAAATATAAATATTTAAAAATAAGAATAAAAAAGTATGTCAAATAAAACATCAAAAATCAGAATCAAAACACCAGAGGATATTAAAAAGCTAAGAATAGCTGGTAAGAGATTGGCGCGCATAATCAGAACTGTGGGTGAGAGTGTAAAAGCTGGTATTAGTACAGGTGACCTAGATAGGCTTTTTAATAAGATGGTAATAGAAGGAGGGGATGTGCCTGTATTGCTTGGCTATAGGCCATTTGGGGCTGAATACCCTTATCCAGCTAGTGTATGCATTAGCGTTAATGACGAGATAGTGCATGGTATACCCGAGGATGATATTATAATATGTGATGGTGACCTAGTTAAAATAGATGGCTGCTTAGCTCACGAAGGGATGATAGCCGATCATGCTATTACTGTAGCCTGCGGTGACATAACTGAGCAGGAGAAGACACTTATGAGCGACACAAAGGAAGCCCGTGCAGCAGGTATAAAAGCCGCTCAGCCAGGTAATTATGTTATTGATATAGCGCGCGCGATAGAAGGGAATATAAATAGTAAAAATAAAAATTATGGCATAGTCAAAATATTATCAGGTCATGGTGTCGGATATGAGGTGCATGAGGAGCCATTTGTTCCTAATTATGATGACGGGGTTAAGGGTCCCAAGCTTGTGCCTGGTATGGTGCTCGCCATAGAGCCAATGATTAATCTTGGCACTGATGAAGCGTTAATATGTTCAGATGGTTATACCTTTGTAACCGAAGATGGTAAAAAGTCTTGTCACTTTGAGCACACTGTACTAATAACTGAAAATGGTCCAGAGGTATTAACGGTGGAGTAGAGGCCTCTATCTTTTTAAAAACCTGCAAAGCGAAGCTTTGCAGGTTTTTTACTTTTGTACAAAATAATGATATCATATAAATATGAATATATTTAAAAATATAAAAAATGTACAAGCTTTAAAGATATTTTTGGTCCTAATTTTAATATTAGCTACGCAGATATTTTCTGAGTTGTTTTTGGTGCCAAATGATATGTATTATATTATACCTTGGCTAGATATACCCATGCACATATGGGGCGGATTTTTATTTGGATTACTTTTTATATTTTATATAGATTATAAAAATAGGGGTAAATTATTTTATAAGCAAAACATATTATATATATTTGCTTTTGTATTTGTTATTGGACTAGCGTGGGAGTTATATGAATATATTAATGATGTTGTAAATTATAGAGATTGGCGAGGTATTCTAGATACTGTTAAGGACTTATTTGATGATATTTTCGGTTCATTTTTAGCTTATATATTCTTTAAAAGTAGGTAAATGCAGATTCTACTGAACCAAGATAATTATTATTTAAAGTTAAGCTTAAGGTTTAAAATAGTATATTTATCAGATATAATTTTATTTTGTATGATATAATATATATAGAAAATATAAATAAAACTTTCTCAAATTAAAGATAAAAATATTATGTCCAAAATAAAAGTAACATTTGCAGGAGGAGCGAGTACACCGACAGGGTCTAATTTCTTGATTGAAATAGGTGACAAAAAGTTTCTCGTCGACTGCGGATTATATCAAGGTGAGCGTATAGCCGAGTATGAAAATAGAAAAGCTTTTGCTTATGATGTGACAAAAGTAGATGGGCTATTTGTAACTCATGGCCACCTTGATCATGTAGGACGTATACCAAAGCTGTACGCTGATGGTTATACTGGTCCAGTATATAGCACGCCGCCAACCAGGGATATTGGTGAGCTTATAATGCTCGACTCATTACACCTACTTGAAAAAGAAGCAGAGCGTGAGGGCATAACTCCAATGTATCAGGAGAAAGATGTTATTAGGGCTATGCATAACTGGCACACTCAGAATTATCATGAGGTATTACCAGTGCATACTAGCGAGGGTATATTAAAAGTCAGATTTTTAGATGCAGGACATATTATGGGTAGCTCGATGATAGAGTTTGAGCTGAATGGTAAAAAGTTACTTTTTACTGGCGACCTCGGCAATACTCCGTCACCACTACTGCGCGATACAGAGAAAATAAAGGATATAAATTATCTTGTTATGGAAAGTGTGTATGGCGACAGAAATCATGAAGATATAAACGACAGAGTAGAAAAATTAAAACAGATAATAATCAAAACTGTTAAGCGGGGTGGTACGCTTATGATACCTGCATTTTCTATAGAGCGTACTCAGGAGATACTTTTTCAAATAAATAATTTTGTCGAAAAAGGTATGATGCCCAGATGCTCAGTATACTTAGATTCGCCGCTTGGAATTAATGTAACCAAAGTGTACAAGAGGTATCTTAAGAGTTATATGAACGGCGATATAAATAATATAGTTAGCGGAGGTGACGACATATTTAACTTTCCAGGTCTCAAGATAACAGCAACAAAAGAGGAGAGTATGGCTATAAATCATGACATGGGTGCCAAAATAATAATAGCTGGTAGTGGTATGAGTAATGGAGGGCGTATAGTACATCATGAGGCAAGATACTTGTCAGACCCTCGTGCCACCTTACTTCTTGTGGGTTATCAAGCGGTAGGTACACTAGGCCGTAAGCTTTATGAGGGTAATAAGAAAGTTCTAGTAAATCATCAAGATGTAAATGTAAAATGTGAGATAGCTATGATTGGCGGCTTTTCGGCGCACAAGGATAGTGCCCATTTGGTAGAATTTGTCGAAAGTAGTGCTGATACTCTTAAGCAAGTATTTATAGTTCTGGGTGAGCCTAAAAGCGCAATGTTTTTAGGCCAGCGCATAAGTGAGAATTATGATATACCAGTCAAATTACCCGAGCTTGGTGAGACTGTGGAGCTGGAGATGTAGTTTTTTGTGCTATAATATATTTACAAAAAAAGTTAATAGAAAATAATAATATAATAGATGAAAGACAGAATAACAATATCAATAAGCGGAGCAGCTGAAATCTCGCATTGTGGGCCAAGCATAATATTAAAAGCCTTAGAGGTGGGACGCGAATGCGCGCATGCTGGAGTTCAGCTCGCAACTGGGGCTACCTCAGGATTCCCGTTATATGTAGCGCAAGGATACAAAGAAATAGATGGGGCGCCACTTTCTTTTGGCTTGTCACCAGCAGCTACCAAAAGAGAACATCTTGAGAATTATATGTTACCCATAGATTATATGGATGTTATAATATATACTGGGTTTGGATTTCCAGGGCGTGACCTTATGCTGGTGCGCTCGTCAGATGCTATTATTATTGGCTGCGGTCGCATAGGTACTATACATGAGTTTACAGTAGCTTGGGAGAGCGAGATGCCAATAGGTATACTCGAGGGTGAATGGGCTACAGATGAGGTTATCAAAAATATTATCGCCAATAGTAACAGAGAAAATCCACTTGTTGTATTTGATTCAGACCCAAAAAGACTAGTAGATAAAATAGTATCTATGTGCAAAGAGAGAGGAGAAAAGCAAAGGAGTTTATAATTTTAAATAAACAAGAACACCTAAACCAGAACGCTATAAATATGTTTTTAAAAATTGGCTCACGCTGTGCGAAGATTTTTTAAAAATATATTTATAGCACTAATTAAATAATATAGAAAATAAAAGCAGTGCCGAAGGCGCTGCTTTTAATTTTTAATACTTTATTGAAATATTACTTTGTTACTTTTGCTATTGGGGCTACAAGCTTTATTATCGCCAGTACTGCATTTGGATCCTCTTGAGCAAGAGTCGCTAGTATTTTCCTATCTACCATCATGTTAGCAGTTGTAGCTGCGGCTATGAATCTTGAGTAGGTTGTACCATTTTCTCTTAAAAATGCATTGAGTCTAACTGTCCACAATCTTCTCATGTCTGTCTTTTTATCTTTTCTGTGGGCAAATGCATATGCTCCTGCTTTTCTAATTGCAACTTTCGCAGCCATTTCTGTTTTAGATCTCTGGAATCTATAACCTTTGGCGGCCTTGAGGACATTACGTCTTCTCTTCATTGCAATTTTATTTCGTTTTACTCTTGCCATATATTTATATTTTTAATATTTTATTATTTGTTATTCACCTTTATATTTTAAATGCGCATTTTGACTATAATGCACCAGGTAAAAATCTAGCCTTTTCTTTTCCAGTCATTTTGAATTCTTGCATTCTGCGTCCTTTCAATGTTCTGTTACCAGTTGCTCTGGCGTTAAAGTGATTTTGACCAGGTTTTCTCGCTAAGATTTTTCCATTCTTAGTTATTTTTAACCTTTTGATCAGTGATTTGTTTGTTTTCATGACAGGTTGTATTCTAACATATTTGAAGCTTTTTTTCAAGGGCTAAAATGTATGCTATTTTTTGACGATTATCACAGTATTACTCATGCCGCTTTCACGCTTTATCTCTTTTATTTCAAGTATAGAGTAGCTTGATTTTTCAAATATATCTCTTATCTCGGCATAGTCATAATAATGCACGTAGCGGGTATTTTTGTGATGTACGAACCCTATCACAGCGTCAGCATTTTGATTTAGATCATAGTTACTTTCTGATAGGTTCCAGGTTGTAAATATAGAAACAGTATTTGTCTTGGTAACTCGGTTAGCCTCTTTTAACCAGGCCACCACATTTGCAGGTGGTATATGATGCAGTACAGCAATGCTTATAACCTGGTTAAATTCTTCATCTTGAAAATCAGACAAAACTAGACCGTCATAATCACGCAGGTCATAACTTGGGTATTTCTCTTTTGCTATTTTAATCAATTCTTTTGAGGGGTCTATTCCAACATAATTAATATTATAATTTTCTGCATATTTTATAAAAGGTACCTCTAATTTGTTTTCGTTACTTTTATTTAATTTAGCTATCTCGGGTATTAGCCTACCATTACCGCAACCAAGATCTAAGATTTTATTTTCTCCCAAGGCGCCGCTATGCGGCGCCTTTATTACATGCTTTGTAATCTCTGATATTAATTCTGGCCAAAAGTTCTGCCTAGTCTTGTCCCATTCATTCGCTACCCTGTCATATCCGTCTATTGTGAATTGTATTTTCTCTTCATCGCTTAACTTTTCAACTAATTCCTTATCCACGTCACGGAGTAGTCCAGGCTTATAGAGTTTTTTGTTTTCGTTCTGCTTCGGATTCATATAGACACTTTAACATATTTATAAAGTTTTAGGAAAATTAAAACCGTTTTATTTTATAATCTTGTATGTTAGGCCTGCAAACACTGGATTTCTATTAAAGAATTTTCCGTCGATCATTCCAAAGTCCGTATTTAACGTATCTTCATTTGAACAGTTCCAGTTTTCCCAAGATACTATTGAGCAGTCCTTATATTTTTTCATTGGATTTGAATTATACTGCTTAAGTACTGGAATCTCCTCTATAACGTATTGGTTTTTTATATTTACGTAATAAATACTTTCACTTAAAAGCGCACCGTCTTGGAATCTCCCGACTGTTACCGTTCTTACTTCTTTTTGACTACCGTTCATATTAAAAATTAACACATAAGCGATTATCGCAAGTAAAATAACAATAATAAAACGTAGTTCTGTTTTCATAATATAATCTTAGCATATTATACTAAGATATACCACTTTTTATATGCTATAATTAAAAAATGAAAAAAGTTATTAATTATAAAAATTTTATTATTTTAGCTACAAGCTTATTAGTAATGATACCTCTTGTTATATATTTTAACAATAAAAACCAAAACCAAGATAAAAGTCAGATCCAGACATATAAAAAAGCACTTTATTTTAAAGATAGTAAAATTTTAGATCTAGCCCTAACCTTAGACTATAGCTTGGATAGCAGAAGGTTATATTTTGATGGTGAGATAAAAAAATTAAACGGTGCTAGTGTCGATATAAAATTTGTAGAAGATAAACTCCGCTACTTACTGTCTGATGCAGAAGATAAGGTAAAATCAGAAAGTTTCTCTAAGCGTGGTATAGAAATTAAAAAAACTTTGGATTATGAATCAAAGCCTAAAAAGGGCTGGTATGAAAATGCAGAGATTACTTATACGCTTGGAGATTATAAATTAGTAGTAGCTTCTCCTTGGGATAAAGAGTATCAATCTTTTTTCTCGGACATTGATGATTTACAATACACTAAGCTTACTATATTAAAAGGTGATAAAATAATCTCCTCAAAGGAAATTCCTGCTTTGTATCCAAATAAAATACAAGAATTTTATTTAGATAATACACAATATATAAATATTTTTCTTAATGCTGGTGGTATGCATGGATGCTGCAGCACCATTTCTGTTGTCTATGATAAAAGTAAAAACGAGGCCCCAAAAATAGGTGACAAAGCTTTGTACTCTGATGAAGCGTATGAACCAGAAATAAACAGTAGAGTATTCTCTAAAAATAATGAATTATACATAGTACTCGTGGGCAATGTTTTCTCGTATCCAGCCTCAAGAGGTGCTACGGTTCCCATGATATACAGAATAGATAAAAATACAGGTAACCTCATACTTGCAAGCAAAGAATTCTCTAGCTTATATATGGAATCTGCTAATCTAATTATGAAGCAATTAGAGGATATGAGGTCAAAATACGACAAAGAAGAATTTAAGGTCGCTTTAAATTATCCACCTAATACCGAAGAGATAGAGCCATTCTTTTATTATTATAATGAGATGATACTTCTTGGCAAGACTAATATAAATGAGTACGATCAAGCCATAAAAGATTTTGTATTAATATATAAAAAGTTTTTTGGAGAAGATAAAGTTCTAGATCAAGAATATTTATATAAGTATAAAAACTGGAGTGCTCAATTATTAAAAAGATAAAATAAAAAGCCTTTTTTCCTTGACAGATATTTGTTATTAGTATATTATTAAGAGTAAGAAAGAAAGCTTTTTAAGCTAGAGGTTCTTCTGCCTCAACATTAATAAAAAATAACCCCACGCAAAATGCAACATAATAATTTTATTTATTTTATTCACAACTTACAAACTCTAAACTTCAATAAAAGTTTTGATAATCTCAATCTTGATTATGATATTTTGGTTCCTGATTCTTTAAGGAGATACAGTTTTGTAGCTGTTTATAATATAGATACACATGTTTTATTAGCCAAAGTTCACTCTTTAGAAGAGATTAAAAATGGAAATAGTATATTTAGTATATATAAAATACCAAAACTATCTCCTTTATGTCATTTTAAAAACTAAAGTATAAATAGTTATTAAAAATACTCGAAAGGGTATTTTTAATTTGCCATAACTATTTTTTCATGCTATAATATTTTTAAGTAAAGCTTTTAAAATATAAGCTAAAAGTTTTATTTATCGTAGGTTAGATGATTATACAAAGCACTTCTTAAAATCTCTTTTATTTTAAATAAAAAATTAAAAAGTGTAATTTATTTTTAAAATTATTTTCTAAAAAAATAAAATAAATAATAGAGAAAAAAATTTTGTATATTTATTTACTTTAATATAAATAAAATTTATGTCGCAAAATAGTAGCAGAAGTAATCCGCAAGAGATAAGAACTGATGACCTTAATCATGATAAGTTAGGAGTTTTTAATATATTTGAAAACATAGATAGTGAGGTAAAAGTGGCCAAGCTTAAGAGATTAATTATGCGTGACAAATATTGGCATGACCGCGTACTAAGTGTGAGGAAAAAGATAAATAGTAAAGTCGATAACCCAGGCACAATGCCTAATAATCCAGAATTACTAGCGCTGTATTATGAGCTAATCGAAGAGAAAGTTTTAAATCAGAGCGGCAGCGTGATAAAAAAGTCTGAGAGTGTGATACAAATCCTAAAAAGACTAAAAGTAAGATCTAACTCGGGGGTTGCGGTGATAAGCTTGCTGACCAAGCCTTATACTTGTCCTGGGCGCTGTATATATTGTCCTACTGAAAAGAATATGCCAAAGTCATATCTGAGCCGTGAGCCTGCAGCGGCGCGCGCCCTACTTAATCGTTTTGATCCATATAAGCAGATAAGTATGCGCCTGCGCGCCCTCACTATGAATGGTCACCCAGTGGATAAAGTTGAGATGATAATGATAGGGGGTACCTGGAATTTTTACCCAAAAGAATATCAAGAATGGTTCACAAAAGAAAGCTTTCGGGCCTGTAATAACTGGAAGTCTGTAGAGGAGGGGCGCGAATTTCTAGAGGCTAGTCACAGCAAAAGCCTAGAGGAACTTCAGATTATAAATGAGTCAGTGCATGCGCGTATCATAGGTCTAAGCATAGAGACTCGCCCAGATTATATAACCGAGTCAGAATTAAAATGGCTACGTATTTTGGGTGTGACCAAGGTAGAACTGGGCGTCCAGCATCTTGATCAGGGTGTGCTTGATTTTAATAAAAGAGAAATGACTGCAAAAAGTATAGCGGAGGGGAGTGAGATGCTACGTGATTATGGCTTCAAGGTTGTGTATCATATGATGCCTAACCTGCCGACTAGCAATCCAGAAATGGATGTAGAGGCTTTTAGGCAATTGTATAATGGCCTAGACCATCACCCAGACATGATGAAAATATATCCGTGCATGGTACTACGTGGCTCATTGTTATATAAGATGGTAACTCAAAATAAGATAGAGTACAAAGCTTATGACGATATCACCCTTACCCATGTGCTCGCTGATTGTGAAAAGTATGTACCAAATTATACAAGGCTGATCAGGGTGATACGTGATATACCTGCTGATTATATTATTATTGGATCTAAAAAATCTAATCTGCGTGAGGACGTAGATAAGTATCAACAGGCCAGAAATGTACCGCAGGTAGACATAAGGGCAAGAGAAATTAGGGACAGAGATGTGGACCCAAAAGATTTTAATATGACCGAGACCTGGTATGAGACACGTCATGGATATGAATGCTTTTTACAATTTGAAAATGAAAAAGATGCAAGAGGGCAAAATAAATTAGCAGGATTCTTGAGACTTAGATTACCAAAATTTGCAGAAATAAAAAAAGATGCAGATAATAAAACCTTTCAAATAGAAAGAGAGAAAGAGGATGCAGAAAATGAAAACAAAATTAGTGATATAGATGAAGTAAAAAATCTAGAAAATTTAAATACTAAAAAATCTCAAAACTGGGGATTAGAAAAGTGGTATAAGGAGACAGAAGAATTTGCTAAGCTTTACCCGAATAAAATATCACAGCTACTAAGTGAGAGTGCGCTAGTGCGTGAGCTGCATGTCTACGGTACCATGAGGCGTGTCGGTGAAGAGGGTAATCAAAGTCAGCACACAGGCATGGGTAAGGCTTTGCTTAAAAGGGTAGAGGAGATAGCGGGCGGTGATAATAAATATTTTAAAAATAACTTGGTACCAAAATATAATAAACTCGCTATTATTTCTGGTATCGGAGTGCGCGAGTATTATAGAAAAAGAGGATATCACCTAGAGGAGACATATATGGTAAAGGAGATATAAAATAAAAACAGGATTTTATTCCTGTTTTTATTTCAAATTTTATTTTTCTATAATTTCTAATTACGCCTTGAATCCTAGAGTCATTTTTTGCTCATTTGGTTCAAATACATTTATTTCAAATTTGTACATTTTACCAAGTGATATTTTCTCTCTCATTTTTGGCTCATCACCAAAGTCGCTCATATGTACAAGTCCGGCTACGCCTTCCTCGATAGATACTAGCGCTCCGTGCTTGTTGAACTTGATAACAAGTCCCGAGACTGTATCACCCTTATTGTACTTGTTAGTAGCACTAATCCAAGGATTTTCTTTTGTTGCCTTGATTGATAGTGATATCTTGTCCGACTTTACGTCTATGACTTTTGCGTGTACTTTATCACCAACTTTTGCATGATTTTTAGTATCCTCAACTAGTCCCCAGTCAATTTCTGACTTGTGTACTAGCGCCTCGATACCATCGCTTAGCTTAACAAATATACCAAAGTCCACAACTCCAGTAACAACACCGTCTACCTCTTCGCCAAGATAATGCTCAGCACGTGCTGCTGATGTACCTGACTTATCAAAGTTTTTAGATTCTGATTTATCATAACTATTTGAAGTTGATCCAGACTTGCCGTCCATACCTTTTTGTCCAAATATAAGCTTACCTTCTTTTGGTATAGCCGATATGATGTTCATAGATATACGCTTGCCGATGAGTTTCTTTAGCTCAGCAGTAATCTTATCTTTGTCACCATCGTCAACCTTTGGATAATTCTCCTCTGATAATTGTGATGCTGGTAAGAATCCATTGATACCATTCCAGTCTATGATTAGACCTCCTTTATTTGCCTCTTTTACTACTAGGTCCAGAGTTCTCCTTTCCTTGATAGCGTCCTCAGCCTCACTCCAGATAAGAGCAGTTCTAGCTTCACGTAGTGATAGCTCGACATAACCCTCCTCATTTTCAGTCATTATAACTTTTGCAGAGATAGAGTCACCTATATTTATCTTTTTGATAAGCTCACGAGCGTTAATGTATTCTACTCCGTATATCATACCTGTACCATATACTCCTAGGTCTACGTATACAGCTGATCTTTCGATAGCAACCACAACACCTTCTACTGTGTCTTGATTGTTGATTGTTTTATTTTCTACTATTTCTTCTGCCATATTTTAAATTTATAAATAACTTAATATTTAATTTTACAAAAATAAAACTCATGAGCAAACATGAGAAAGTTTTTGCTCGGCTTTTAATTTTCTGTTTTATTTTATAAATATTTTTTAACAAAATTTATTAGAGTTAACTAATAGTTTTTATTAAAAGACAGTTATTTTTTGAACAGGGTTAAGATTAAAAGTTTATTTTTAATTGATAATTCTACAATTATTCAGAGTTTATAACTAGATATTAATAAATGTTACTAATGTGTGGCTAGCTCTTGCAAATTTGAATTAAGTATATTATAATACATTTCCGCTTATTTAGCAAGCGTATTGCTGTTAAATTAAAAGCGGAAAAAGAGGAGATTGCAGATGATTCAAATCCCGCCACATGAACTGGGCTCAGCCACAAAAGTGTTCAAAAATATGTTGGCTGCTGGCTGGAAAATAATTTCGGCTAAAAAGGAAAAAGTTACCAAAGTGACGGTTGTTCTTCAAAAATTAATTAAAGGCTTTTTTGTAGAAAAAGTTTTAATTGTTGGTCAATGGGCTTTACCCAAAACAGAAAAACGGCCACAGCGCATAAAACAACGTCAACAAAGGCATGGTAGTTCAAAACAAGTACGCATGGGTTACTGCTAAAAATTAATACGAGCGGGTAAAAATTATACAAATTTTACCCGCTTTTTCTTTTGCGTAGTCTATATTATTTATACTTGTTGTGCTATAATCTTTTTTGAGGCAAACTATGAACATGAACTCTCTTACAAAAAGTAAGAAGTTAGCAACTCCGAAACCATGAACTAAGAACTTTTCACCTCAGGGTTCCTCTAGCTTTTCGTGAATGGGATGCATATAACGCGTTGTGTGACAGCCGCTCGCCAGAGACCTTTTTTAAGGATCTGACGAATAACACTCTAAAACCTTTAACGCGTAAGATTCTGTCTTCGCGTTTTTCTTTTTCTAAAGATTGTATTTGTGTTATAATTATTTTAATAGAAAAATATATAATCGACCTAAACTAAAAATATGCAATACTCAAAAATGTTTTCAAAAACCTCTAAGACAGCGCCAAGTGACGAGAGTAGTAAAAACGCACAGCTACTAATACGTGCTGGATATATACACAAAGAAATGGCGGGAGTATATTCGTATTTACCACTTGGTCAGAAAGTGTTGCAAAATATTATAAGAATAATAAGAGAGGAGATGAATAATGTAGGAGGGCAAGAGATATTTATGAGTACGCTCCAAGATAGCGCAATCTGGAAAAAGACTAACAGGTGGAATGA
The DNA here is from genome assembly GCA_043765155.1 of bacterium. GTDB lineage: Bacteria > Patescibacteriota > Minisyncoccia > Phycocordibacterales > UBA5272 > JAUPVO01. The sequence goes on from JAYUJP010000043.1 coordinate 27,865, forward strand.
TAATCCTGACGTAGATGTGTGGTTCACAACCAAGCTTAAAAATGACACCGAGCTAGGTATGGGGTTCACTCACGAGGAAGACATTACAAATATCGCTAGTAAATTTGTAAATAGCTACAAAGACCTGCCACTATCTGCTTATCAATTTCAAAATAAATTTAGAAACGAGACACGCGCTAAAAGCGGCATAATGAGAACTCGCGAATTCATAATGAAGGATCTATACACTTTTTGTAAAAGCGAAGCTGAGCATAACGCTGAGTATGATAAAATATCAGAAGCGTATATCAGAATATTTAAGAGATTAGGACTAGGAGAGAAAACTTACAAGACATTTGCAAGCGGCGGAGTATTTGCAAAGTATAGTCATGAATTTCAGACTGTCTGCGAGGCAGGTGAGGACGAGATATATGTGTGCGATAGACTCGGTATGGCCATTAACAAAGAAGTTTTAAATGAAGAAGTGCTCGCTGATCTAAAAATTAGTCGTGATGAGCTACGAGTAGAAGTGGCAAGTGAAGTGGGTAATATATTTTCACTTGGTACAAAGTTCTCATCAGCTCTTGATCTTAATTTTAAAAATGAAGAGGGGATAGAGGTACCTGTAATTATGGGCTCATATGGTATAGGTCCAGCGCGCGTGATGGGTGTTATGACTGAGCTTATGAGTGACGAGAATGGACTAGTGTGGTCACATGAGGTAGCACCATACGCCATGCATATAGTCTCTTTACATAAAGAAGAGGGTGATGAAGTATATAATTACGCAAAGGATATTTATGAAAAGTTAATAAAAGTAGGAGTAGAAGTATTATGGGATGATCGCTCAGGACTGGGCGCTGGCGAAAAGCTGGGTGACGCTGACCTTATAGGTATACCGATGCGAGTGTTAGTATCAGCTAAGACGATAGCCGCCGAAGGCGGCGCGAGTGTCGAAGTAAAAGAGCGTAAGGATAAGCTAACTAAAGGCGAACTAATACCGTTAGAAGCATTTCTAAAAAGCTGGACAGAAGGGTGCGAGTAGATAGAAGTGTCATGAAAAAAATAATAGAAAATTACATTAAGAGACTAATTATTTTTTATAAAAATAAATTATTTTTTGTATCATTATTCTTTTCTTTAGTTTGTGTTGAGTTAGCGTATAAGCTTACCAGTTTAAATGGACTAATAGCAACTATATCTTCTAATAAAAATTCTCTTCACGACATTGTTCATGATAATATACCGAGACTAGACACTTCTTTTATTCACGCTGAGTCGACTTTTATAATATCTGATTTTAGATATTACATACTATTCTTTTTTCCTAGATACATACTATTTACTCTAAAAACACTAAGTCTTTTTATCTTGGTAAGAGCTATTTTTATAAATTTAACAAGCCTGCCTACACCTCTTGAGTCTTATTTTATAGGGTCTAATTTTACTTTTGGGGGTGACTTATTTTTTTCTGGACATGTAGCTAATACTTTTTTATTTGGCCTTGTATTTTATAAAAGAAAGCCATTTTTTAGTGCTTTCTTTTTTATTGCATCTTTTGTCTTAGGGTTTAGTGCTATTTTAGGTAGATATCATTACACGGTAGACGTACTGGCTGCTCCATTCTTTGCTTTTACTATTTTTAGTATAGCAAAAGTTATTTTTAAGCAAGATTACGAAATGATAGATATAGATAAAATGCCAACAAAAAAGTCTACAATAATATCTGGAGTATTTTTAACTATTGTTATATTAGTTGCAATTAGCTCTAGTTATTTGTTTAATAAAAGTTTAGATAATAGAGTTCAGAATGACAATATATCTGGAGAAAATAAAATACTAAAAATAAAAACAGGAATTAATTTTAATCTTGACCATTGGTATATCTGTAGTGAAAAAAGTTATTTAGACATAGAAAAGTATATAAGCTGTAACTTAAAAGAAGAAATAGAAACAAAAATAAAAGTAAATAAAGTAAAACTTAATTCAGAAACAGAATTTAATTTTGACGTTTTTTCTATAAAAAAAGGTTCTGATCTAGAAATGCTCAATTCTATATATTTTAATAACATTATTTTAGTTAATGAAAAAAATATAGACGAAAGTAAAGATGAGGAGATTTATAACTGTTTCGATAATTTGGATATATTAAAAGATTTAAATTATTATAATTTATTACGTCTAAGCCTAGTGGAGTGCAGCTATGGGGATAGCTATTACATAAGGGTAAGTATGATAAATAGAGAAGTGGATAGATCAACAGTTATCTTTATTAAAGATTATAGAAATCAAGATTTACAAAAAGTTAGAGACTTTTTGTTGAGTTTAGACTTTTAAGTATCTTTTATAAAACTGTGTACAAGTCTAAGGATTGCAGCGTTAAAAAAATGTTATAATTTATCTAGAATAAAAATATGGAAAATAAACTTGCAAAAAATGATAAAAATATTAAGCTTTTTCTTGGAGCTATTATAATCTTAGTATTATTAGGTGGTATATTGTATTATGGTTACAGTACAAAATCTCAAAAACTTGTAAAAGGTTGGAATTTACCCACTGTAAAGTACATTAATGAGTCTGAGCTTTTAGAGAATAAGATACCTAAAAAGTACAGAGAGGTAGCCAGTATCAAATCATTAGAAGAGTATTTAAAAATAAAAAAAGATTTAAATACTTATATTGATAATGCTACAAGCGGTTCAAAGTACTCAGTAAATACATTAAGATATGCAGAAGTCAAAATGGACTATAAGTACAATAAAGGTGAATTTTTTAAGAATATAAAACCATTACTCGCGAGTGATTTAGCTAGTAGCACAAAATCAGATATTTTATATTTTGTACTTCATAATTTTATTGAAACAGGATATTTATTTCCAACTATTTATATGCTTAAAAATACTTCAGGTTTTGAAAATTATATTAAGCTACTAGAATCTTCTCCAGTGTCAAAAGAGTATGCTGATTTTGTAAAAAATGGTGATAAGCTTGTTTATGAAGATAAGGCAAAAATCCATAATGAGCTTAATTATATTATATCAAAAGACTACCCGTCAGTAGCAATGAATGGTATGCTGGCACATTCTTTTATGGAAGATTATATTAGGGGTAACAAAAAAGATAATCTGTTAGTTCAGAAAAGTCTAGATAACTACAATATAGTTAGAAATATTTTAAGTGAGCAAAAAAAAGACTATATAGTAACTGACTATATAGTGGGTCTTAATCAAATGGCTATGACAAACGTTTTATATAAAGAAAACTCAGTACCTAATAACAATATAGATAGTTATGAGATGCTAAATAATTCTCTATACTTAACCAAAAAATATAAAACTAATTATACAGCTATGACTTATTTTGTTTATAATTATGTGCTTGTCAATGAAGATAAAAAAAATCAAGCAAAAATAGATTATATGTCTAAGAAAATAGTGGGGTCTGTATTTTTTATGGACAATTTTTTTAATTTTTCGTATATAAAAAATGAAAGCAAGTATAATCCAGATGACTTTAGGTTGTTTAGCTTAAATACTTTAAAAGATTTTTCTGATAATTCAAAAGAGTTTAAGATCTACTTAGAATCAAAGTCTTTTGACTTTAGTAAAATAAAGTAATAAATAATAATTTAAAAATAAATATATGTTTAAAAATATAAATAAAAAATTAGCGGGTATAGCAGTAATTTTAACGGTGGTAACTTTTTTAGATCTAAACCTATTAAAAGGTTATGATTCTGAGGGTGCTATATGCTCAGAAATAGCTTTAGTAACAAGAGCCATATCTTCCAGTGGACCAGGTGGGTCAGGTGGGTCAGGAGGAAATGGAACTTGTAGTGGTGGTGGCGGCTCAGGAGGTGGAGATGCTGGATATGGCTCAGGTAATGGAAGTGGAGGAGGATGTCCGGCTGGAACTTTTTTTATATTTTCTTTAGGCTTTTGTGATACATGCTTGGTGGGTGCTACATATGACGGATTTAATTGTATATTTAATGCTTACAAAGGACCTATAGTCAATGTACGTTTTCGTTAAGAGTGGGTAAAAAGTAAAATTTTTACTTGACATGTATTATTATTAAATGTATAATAATAAAGTTGAATTTAAAAAGTAGCAAAGCATTTTGCTTAGCGCTTATCTTTAAACAGGAGATAGTTATGAAATTTAGCTCTTTTAAAGACAGTGTTTTTCTAAAATTATCTGTTCTTTTATTAGTTTTTAGCTTTGTGGGTCCAGTATCAGCTCAAAGCAAAAGTACAAATGCTGTTAACGATTCTGAGTTAGTTGTACTTTACACGTACAGCGATAAAATGCCCAACTCAAACGTTAACCCAGCAGCTCAGCCGCTAATGGTTTACAGTAAAACAAGTGACGGATATAGCGTTAAAAGGTATGGCAGTAAGACCAAGCATAAAGCAGAAGATCCATTTTTATGGGAAATTTTTTCTCTTGACTCCAAGACTCGAAATGGTTATTTTGGCAGAGGCATAGGTCTTGATCATCATCAATACGCCTACAAACACATTTTTATTCCGAGCTCATTGGAGGTAGGTAGCATAGAAACTCAGCAATCCTATTCGCAAGGAACTAACAAAAACCTCAATGGAAAGTTTAGTTCTGAGATTATGAAAGCTGAAGGCGACATACTATATATTAAGCATCGCTTTCCTCATCAAGATGCAGGACAATGGGATAGAGACATAGTATTGAAAATATTGCCTAATGGCGGATTTATATTTCTGCGTGATGAGTTTAAGGTGTACAATCGGTCAGAAATTTTCCATCACACGGTGTGGGAAATAAAAATTAAGTAAGCTTTAAAAAGCTTGCAATCAAAATATTACACCCGCTGACTTATTTCAGCTGGTGTTTTTTATTTTTTGATAGATTATTTTTGTAATATATAAGATATCTATATGATATAATGTATAAATAAAAATATGAATACAAAAAACCTTATTATGGGTATAGATCCAGGCTATGACAGAGTGGGGATTTGTATTTTGGAAAATGAAAAGGGAAAAGATACTCTGTTATATTCGAACTGTATTATCACAGATAAAAAGTTAGCTGATTATGAGCGTGTAAAAGTCGTATGTGACGAGATAGAAAAAGTCATACAAAAATATAGCACAGAAGATAACAGAATATCCTGTGTTGGCATAGAAACTCTTTTTGTGTTTAAAAATCAAAAGACAGTGATGGGTGTGAGCGAAGCGCGTGGTGCTATCAAGTATATTTTAAATAAAAATAATATAAAAATAATAGAGCTAACTCCTATGCAGGTTAAAAGTAGTGTCTGCGGTAGCGGTCACTCACACAAAGATCAGGTGGACTATATGGTTAGAAATATTTTAAAAATAGATATTACCAAAAAAATTATCGATGACGAGATAGATGCTATGGCTATCGCCCTTACAGCTAGCCTATTCGACAAGAATCAAAATATTTTATAATATCTAGTTTATTTTTTATAAAAGTATTTATGTTATAATTAATTTTATAAAAATAATAAAAATAGTTAGAATAAAAGTATGAAAAATGTATTTACAAAAATAAAGTTAAGTTATGTGTTAATATTAATGCTTTTAATACTGGCCACTTATTTTGCTTATAATAATTACACGTTAAATAAAAAAGTAGATTTAAATAATTCTAAAAACTGTGAACCCAAAAACTTGGAGGAAGTATATTTTAATATATCAAAATATGGTACCACTACAAACCCAAAAAATTGTGGATACGCAGATATAAGACCAAATTATAATACTAACTTGCTAGGCCCTACCACTAGCTTGTCTGAGTTCATGACAACTTCTAATCCATTAACCCCTATAAATCAAGAAGCGCAAAAGAAAGTAGAAGAAATGCGTGACAGTATTATCGGCTGCTACTATATGACAGAAAATGTAAATGAGAGGATCAAGCTGGACAGAAATAATTATTTTTCAAAATTCGTAGAAGGGTCTACAAGATTTGTTATGGTAAGCGGGAGCTATTTAACCAATTTAGACTTTAAGGGTATATTATTTTCACCTACAGATGAGAGTAACTTTTCTATGAAGCTAGAATTTGCGACCGATACAGTTAAGCTTATAGACAAAAATAACAAAGTCTTTGAGAAGCAGATTTGCGCTGATTTTTATACAGGTAATTAATTATTTATTTAGATTCTAGATAAAATTAGAGTAAAATAGACTTAATTTTTATATTAAGTTTTTTGTGATATAATGAGTTTAAGAAAATATAATACGCGTAAAGCTAGAAAAAAAATGTTAGAAAAGCTTAAAAATAAACTATCAAATGATATAGGCATAGACCTGGGGACTGCAAATACGCTAGTGTATGTTAGGGGTCTTGGCATTGTTATCAATGAGCCGTCAGTGGTTGCGGTTAATATAAAAACAGATAGAATGGTTGCCATAGGTACCGAGGCAAAGCAAATGATGGGTAGGACACCAACACATATAAAATGTGTGAGACCACTTGTTGATGGAGTGATAAGTGATTATGAAGTTACCGAGGAGATGCTGGGTTACCTCATTAACAAAGCTAATAATATACACAAAAAGTTTTTGGCGCCCCGTGTTGTAGTGGGCGTACCTGTGGGTATTACCAATGTTGAGACTAGGGCGGTGTATGATGCGGCGCGCGCCGCAGGCGCGCGCGAAGTCTATATAGTCGAGGAGCCAATGGCAGCTGCGATAGGTATAAAGTTACCTGTACATGCTGCAGAGGGGTCGATGATAGTTGATATCGGCGGCGGTACTACTGACATAGCAGTGATATCACTCTCAGGTGTTGTAAAAGCCAGATCTATAAAAGTAGCAGGAGACAAGATAACCAATGATATTATAAATTATATAAAAGATGAGTACAAGTTAATCATAGGCGAAAAGACTGCGGAGGATATAAAAATATCACTAGGCTCTGCTATGGTAGTAGGTGAGGACGAAAGTATGCAAGTAAAGGGTCGTGACCTTGGCTCAGGACTTCCAAAAGAAATAATGGTAACTGATAATGATATAAGAAAGGCTATGTATAATAGTGTCACCCTCATCGTAGACTCAGTAAAAGAGGTTATAGAGATGACACCTCCAGAAATACTCTCAGATATTATGCGCTCAGGTATAGTACTTGCCGGCGGCGGCTCGCTTATACGCGGCATAGATGAACTATTTAGGCTACAGATAAAAGTTCCAATTATAATATGTGATGACCCGCTTACTGCTGTTGCTCGTGGATGCGGCACTATACTTGAAAATATAGAGATATATAAAAATGTTTTGATAGAGGATAAAAACGAGATAGACATCAGGTAGAGGGATAAGACTAGTTGCAGATAATTTTTAATAACAAAAAATATAAAGTATGAAAAAGATGTTAACACCAATTGTATTTATAATTAGTATATATGGGATATCTTACTTTTTTAAAAGTGACATTATAAACTTTTATATAAAATATTTATCAAAACAAAATATCACAGAGACAGCTTTAATAGAATTAAACTCTCTTAAAAATGAAAATGAATATCTTAAAAATCTTATAAAAAATTCGACTAGCAGTAATACTTTTTCTGAGTCAGGTGTAGTTGACCTTATACCTGCTAGCTCTTCTTTTTTAGACAGGTCCAGTTTTATCTATAATAATATTATTTTAAATAAAGGTAGTGAGGCGGGAGTTAAAAATGATGCTCTAGTCTATGTGCCAGGTCTTAGGCCGGTGGGCATAATTAAAAATACAAATTTAGAGTATTCAACACTTGAGCTTTTTACTAATTATAAAAAAGAGTTAGAAGTTTTTGTTAATGATAAAAATATTTCTGCCACAAGTACTAATATTTATTTTAATATTATAGGCGACGGATCTTATGGCTTTTCGGCTAAGTTATTAAAATCTATTTCTGTAAAAGTCGGCGAGGACGTATATATAAAAAATTATCCATCTTTAAAAATAGGTAAAATCATAGAAATAGAGGATATAAAAAATGAAAACGAAAAAATAGTCTATATCAAGTCTAATTTTACTAGAAATAGTGAAAGTATATTTTATATAGAAAATTAAAACATCATAAATAACATGACAAAAAATATCACAAATAAACTGTCTATTTTTTTTATTACTTTTGTAATAATTCTTTTTATTTTTGTTGATATTTTGTATTTTGATAAAATCCCTTTTTATACTATAATTATATTAATAATATACTTTTTATATAATGTCATTTCTAAAAATATCAGGTAAGAAAAATAACGTAGAAATATCACCAGAAGATATATTTTTAGATTCTCGTAATCTTTCGGGTCTGGCTACAGAAAATGCCGCTGCATCTTTTAAAAAGCCTGTATTAAAAGATTCGCTTCTTTTCTCCTTGTCTTTTCTTATTATAATGTTTTCTGTTTTTACCTATAAGGCATACACACTGCAGATACGAGACACAGAATCTTGGTTGGCAAAAGCGGAGAGTAATTACACAAACAAGTCCCCGATATTTGCTTATAGAGGTATGATAAAAGATAGAAATGGTGTGCCCTTAGCCTGGAATGACTCGCTTGACTCTAAGCTTGAGGCCAAGACCTTGGCTATACCTAAAAGGCATTATATAGAGAGTGAAGGGTTCTCAAATCTTCTTGGCTTTGTCAATTATCCTAAAAAAGATAAGAGCGGCATATTTTGGCGTGACGATTATGTCGGTATAGACGGCTTAGAAAAATATTACAATACTAAGCTCTCGGGTGAAAAAGGTGAGAGGGTAGTAGAGCTAAACGTAAAAGGTGAAATAGTAAAAGATAATACTCTTAATGCAGCAAAAGAGGGCGAGGTATTAGAATTGAATATAGATACTAAGGCACAGAGTATATTTTATAATAGGCTAAAAGAAGTGGTCGATGCCCAAGGATTTACCGGAGGGTCAGGAGTGTTAATGGACGTTAATAGCGGTGAGGTGATAGTAGCCGCTTCTTATCCTGATTATAATAATAATATTTTTGTAAATGCTAGTGGTACGGCCGAGCAAGATATAAAAGAAAATTACCTAAAAGATAAAAAGACCCCAATGCTAAATAGAGCCATTAGCGGCTTGTATACTCCAGGCTCGGTAGTCAAGCCTTTTATGGCGTATGCTGCCCTAAATGAAGGAGTTATAGATCAATTTAAAAGTATATTAAGTACCGGTAAGCTTATAATCAAAAATAGATATGACGGACCAGATACTATATTTCGTGACTGGAAAGCTCATGGATATGTTGATGCCAGAGAGGCCATAGCAGTATCAAGCGACGAATACTTTTATCAAGTTGGCGGTGGCTATAAAGATCAGCCAGGGCTAGGTATAAAAAGGATAGATAATTATATGAGTATGTTTGGATTTGCGAGCTCGACAGGAGTTGACTTTGTCTCAGAAAAAGATGGGATAATACCAACCCCAGAATGGAAAAAGAAAAATTTTCAAGAGGGTGATTGGCTACTCGGTAATACTTATCACTCTTCTATTGGTCAATACGGATTTAAAACTAGTCCCCTAGGACTAGCTAGATCTATTGCTGCTGTTGCTAATGGTGGTATATTAGTCACCCCTAAAATAGCAAAAGTAAAAGGAGATAGTGAATTTATAAAAAAAGATATAAACCTTAATCTTGATAAAAAGTACCTAGAGATTATCCAAGAGGGTATGAACAAGGCAGCTAGCACAGTCGGTACCGCTCATTACTTTGAGGACTTGCCTTTTGAGGTAGCTGCTAAGACAGGTACAGCTCAGCTTGGATTTAAAAATGAAAAGGTTAATAGCTGGTCTACAGGTTATTATCCTTATAATAACCCCGGCACATCACCCAAATATGTATTTGTTTTTATGATAGAAAATGGTCCCAGCACTAATACTGTAGGCGCTTCAAAGATAATGAGAAAAGTCTTTCAGGATATGATTGATGCTGATATGGCATATATTAAATTCTGAGTTAAGTTTTAGGCTGTATATCAGTTTAATTTTATTTTTAGGCTTTTTGTGGTATACTACAGTTAATAAATTACACGTTAAAAATAAATAACCCAAAATAAATATATGGCAAAAGAATACATCACATTAGAAAAAAAAGCAGAATTAGAAAATGAGCTAGCCGAGCTAAAAGGATCAAAAAGAAAAGAGATTGCAGCAGCTCTAGAGTATGCAAAGTCTCTTGGTGACCTATCTGAGAATGCTGAGTATAGTCAGGCCCGTGAAGATCAGGCTCATTTAGAAGACCGTATCGCCGAGATAGAGTATATACTTAAGCATGCTGAGATAGCCGAAAAGCATCATGCTGGACGCGTTGAGGTGGGAGCGACTGTACATGTGGTTAAAAAGGGTGACAGCAAAGCTAGAGTATTTACAATAGTAGGTAGCGAGGAAGCTGATGTTGAGGGTGGTAAAATATCAAATGAGTCACCTCTTGGAGTTGCTCTTATGGGTAAAGTAAAAGGTGATACAGTATCTTTTGACACACCTAACAAGACAGTTGCTGAGTATATGATCAAGAATGTAGAGTAATAGCTACTAACATGTTAGACAGTATATTAAATAAAATATTTTCTCATGCGACCATAATTTTAGAAAAAGACTCTTTTAATCTTGATTCTGATTATAATAAATTAAAATTAGAATTATCTAAAGCTGGTATAAATTATATTTGTTTTGATACCAATCCAAAAGCAACAGATTCTGATAGTAGAAGCTTAAATTTCAAAATAGATGACTTGCAAAAGATAAGAGATTTTCAAAGTTCAAAATCTAACCAAAAGAGATTTATAATTACAGATAGGAGTCTACGCAATACAGTAATACAAAATGCACTTTTAAAAATATTTGAAGAGCCAACAGAAAATACCTTTATTATTATTTTTACAAAAGATATAAGCATGCTATTGCCTACTATATTATCTAGATGTCAGCTCATAAAAGATTTAGAAAAAAGTTCAGGGAAAAATAATATAAATAACAGTGATAAAAATACTACAAAAGAAGAAGCTCCAAATCAAAAAATAAAAGAAAAAATAATAAATACTAAATCTATAAATGCTGCAAATAGCGAGGGAGATAAATCTGAAAATAGATTTGAAAAATTAGAGAGATTTCTGATTATAGAAAATCTAAACGAGAGGGGGCTAGTAAGTCAAAAGCAATTTGAGGAGTACAAAAATTTGGTCTAGAAATTTTCTTAAAAATGTGCTATTATATGTGTTAGTTCTGAAGGTAAATTCTTTTGGAAAGATCTTAATTTCTCTAAAGTAAAAGCTTAAGAAAATATACAAAAAGCGCCCGGGTGGCGGAATGGTAGACGCAAGAGACTTAAAATCTCTCGAAGATTACTTCGTGCGGGTTCGAGTCCCGCCCCGGGCACAAGCAAAATTAGTCGATAGAGCAGGCCAGTCCTGCAAATGCCCTTATAGCTCAGTTGGTAGAGCAACTCCCTCTTAAGGAGATGGTCGTAGGTTCGAATCCTACTGAGGGCACAATTTTAGAATAAAATTTAACAATGTAAAAAATTATTTTTACCTTATATTTAACTTTCTTTTTACTCCATATGCACCTCTTCAAAAGTTGAGAGTTTGGTTTTTAACTCTGGGAAATTATCGAGATAAAGGTCATTGCTTATTATCTGCGTCGCATACTTTTTGGTAGCCTCGACAAGAAATATTATTTTTGGCTGACTTGTAATATTTTTATTTTTAGTGTAATATTATAGGCGGACTTATTTTTGCACTTTTTAAAGGAAACGAAATGATACATGACTTAAACGATCTGCTTAATAAAGTAGATGAACCATATAAATCAGCTTTTTTTAACCATAGGGATACAGCCCTCAGCAGCTATGCGACAGTTGGTGAAAATGGTGCGCATAGAGAGGCAATATTGGGTACATTAGATTTGTACCCATCCAGAGCCCTTTGCCTAACTAGGCCAAATGACATCATACAACTTTCTCCAAAACTAGAGAAGTTGTGGAGTTTTATTCAGAGTCACTACAGAAGAGTTGGACTAAAGGTGACACAAGATGTAATCTGGTCTGATAACCTAGATGAATACAAAGCCTCAATATATTCCCGCTATGACTTTTCTGGCTTCATGGGAACAGAAGAACTGTTAGAAGCTTATGGTCTTCGACATATTCAAGTGGCAAGTACTCTTAACTCAAAAACTAAGTTTATGGAGCTATGTGTTGAATTAGGTATAAGCACTCCAGAAACCTTCTGGTCTAGAGATTACTTATCTAAGAAAGATAACTTTCCTGTTTCTGGGTATTTTAAAGCAGACGAGTCAGTTTCCGGACTAGGAGTATTGAAGTATGACTCACCAGAGGAATTAGATGATCTTGTAAAAGCTTATCGCAGTAGCAGCTGGCAAGTCCAACGAGATGTAATGCCTGTTAAGTTTCTAAATCTGCAATACACGCTAGATGATTTTTCTTGGAAAGCTCTAGCTATGACTGAACAGATTCTTAATGGTAATTCTCATGTTGGAAATCAGTTTCCTTCTAGCGTAAGTATTGAGACTAGAGACTACGGAAATATCCTTGACCATGCACAAAAGTTTGGCTTTAGGGGGGTTTTAGGCTTAGATGTTTTAGTGGACGCAGAAGGTAAAAGTTATGTTTTGGAGTGTAACCCAAGACTTAACGGAAGCACTTATCCTACCGTAACCGCTAAAAGATTAGGCGTAGTCAAATGGTTAGCCATATCGGTACACTCTTCTTTTAGAGATATTTCAGAAATACTAGAGCGTCATTCTTTTGATGGCAACAAGGGCGTAGTTGTGTTTAATTGGGGGGCTTTATTGTCAGATAAAGCTGGCATAATGATTGCTGGCGATGATAATTACCAGAAAGAGATAATGTCTTTATTTACGAGTTAGTACTGGAGTCTGTATGATAACCTTAAAAGAGAAGTGTTTTGCGCTTCTCTTTTTTTATTGTATAATATATTCACATATATGAAAAATTATACTTTAATTATCCATGGTGGAGCCGGTCTTGTTTTTAATCATGATAAGTATAAAGACTCTATGCAAAAAGTTTTAGATGTTGGAGACTCTATGCTATCTCAAGGTCAAAGCTCTTTGGATGTTGTTGAGTGTTGTGTTCGCATGCTCGAAGATGACCCTCTTTATAATGCAGGTTATGGCTCAGTTCTAACCAGTGAAGGTAATGTAGAGATGGATGCAGCTATTATGGACGGGGCTAATCTCTCTAATGGTGCAGTAGCTGCTATTACAAACGTGAGACACCCTATCAGTGTAGCAAGAGCGGTAATGGAAAAAACAAATCATGTTTTTCTGGTTGCAAAAGGTGCTCAGGATTTTATTAATACTTTGGATAACATTGAAAAATGTAATCAAGATGATCTTATAATAGATTACAGAAGAGAGCAGTTAAAAGAAGCTGTTGCAAAAAATGAAGTTAGACTAGATCACTCTAGTCTAGATTCAAAAGAAAGAAAATTTAGTACTGTCGGTGCTGTAGCTTTAGATACGTCAGGTAACCTGGCCGCTGCAACTTCTACAGGGGGTATAGTTAATAAAAAGTTTGGCAGAGTCGGAGATACTCCAATAATAGGGGCTGGCACTATAGCGGATAATAACTCATGCGCTGTATCTTGTACAGGATTCGGAGAGCAATTTATAAAAATATCTGTCGCAAAAAGAGTCGCTGACTACATAGAGCTACTTGGTATGAACGCTCAATCTGCCGCTAATAAAGTTAGAGATGAACTGGTGCAGAAAGTTGGAGGTTTAGGAGGTTTTATAGTTATAGACAAAAATGGGAATATCGGAGTGTCACATTCTAGTCCTTGTATTTTATTTGCAACTAGTAAAAATGGAATCAAAAATATTGGGGTAAATAGTCAAGACTTGTTAAAAGTTTAAATTTAGTGTAAAATTGGAAAGGATCATTTTTTACAAAGGAAATATATGAAAACATTAGAAATGCTAAAAAGTAGAGGCCTTGTTCATCAGATTACTGATGAAAAAAGCTTATCAGCTGCTTTTGATCAGGGTCCTGTAACTTTTTACATAGGCTTTGACCCAACAGCAGATTCTCTGCATGTCGGTAGTTTAAAAGGTATCATGGTGGCTGCACACTTACAACGCATGGGACATGTCCCTGTAATGTTGGTTGGTGGCGGTACTGGATTAATCGGTGACCCTAGCGGCAAATCAAAAGATCGGAATATATTATCTTCGGAGATTTTGAAGCATAACGAGTCTTGCATAGGTTTGCAGCTTCAAAAATTTGTTAACACAAATAATCCTGAAGGCTTTTTCTTAAATAATGCAGACTGGTTAAAAAGTTTGAATTATTTAGAATTTCTAAGAGATGTTGGAGTTTATTTTAGAGTTAACGAAATGGTTAAGAACGACACCTACAGGCTTAAGCTTGATTCTGGTGAAGGTTTATCTTTTGTTGAGTTTAACTATCAGCTCTTACAGGCTTATGATTTCAAATATCTTTTTGAAAAATATAATTGTTCTTTACAAATAGGGGGCAGTGATCAGTGGGGAAATATAACCGCAGGTACAGATCTTGTACGCAGGTCAAATGGCGCAAATGTTTTTGGCTTAACCATACCACTGGCTCAGACTTCAGATGGTAAAAAAATGGGTAAGACGGAAAGCGGCGCTGTTTGGTTAGATGCAAACAAGACCACGCCTTATGACTTTTATCAGTTTTGGATCAACTGTACAGACGAGGATGTGTTTAACTTTTTAAAAGTTTATACATTTATGTCTGTTTCAGATATCGACTCTTTGCCAAGAGTTAGTCATGTTGATCTAAAAAAAGCTAAGGAAACCCTTGCTTATATAGTCACAGAAATCGTTCATGGAGATAAACTTGCCGATGAAGCAAAAGCAAAATCAAATAGTTTATTTTCTGAAGATGGGGACAAACATGATCTGGCTATACAAGTTGGGGTATCGCGCTCTGATGCTGAGTCAAAGACAATTGTTTCTGTTTTGTCAGAAGCAGATTCGTCTGTAAGTAAATCAGAGCTACGTAGGCTTATTACCAGTAATGCAGTAAAAGCAGACGGGTTAGTCTTGAAAAGTGATGTCTCGCTAGACGAACTTTTTCCCTCAGGTCAAGATAAGATTTTGATTACTGTAGGCAAAAAAAAGTTTTTTTCTGTTAAGTTAATTTAAAGAAAGTGATGGTGTAAAATGGCTAAAAAAATTATTGCCTATTTAGGGCCAGAAGGAGCTTCTTTTGGTTATCAGGCAGCGGTAAAGTATTTAGCGATTACCAGTAAACAGAGAGAGTATGCTGCAGTCTCATATAAATCCCATGAAGGAATTTGTGAAGCTGTTGCCCTGGGTAATGTCAGTCTTGGTGTAGTAGCTATTGAGAATACTGTGGCCGGATTTGTCGAAGAGACACTAGCCTCACTTGCTCATTGGCAGACACTAGAGTCCATAAAAGCGATACAGGAAGTGTCTCTTGTTGTGGATATACGAGCATACTCAAAAGATGGTAAGATGCCAGCTGATCTAAAGAGAATATTTTCTCATGGTGTTGGCATAACTCAATGCTCAAGGTATGTTGAATTGATGCGCTCCAAGTATCCAGAAATGGTTGCTGAGGCTGTTGCTTCAACTGGTGATGCCGCAAAGAGGGCTTCAGAAGTAGCTGGTTCAATAGCTTTGACTGGTTCAGTTGCTGCAAAAAAGTATAACTTATTTGCAGCAGAGCCAGATCTAAAAACTGATTCAAATAGCCACACAAGATTTTTCATAGTGTCAAAATCGTCAGATAAGATCGATCCTGAAAAAGTTGATTTTGCAGAATACAAAACTATGATGTGTTTTGAGATGACATTGGCGCAATCTGGCTGTTTACAAAAAACCCTGAGCTTTTTTTCTAGTCAGGATATAAATATGAGGGTTGTTCATGAAATAAGAACACCTAACCGTTTATGGGAGTATCGTTTTCTTGTAGAATTTGAATGTCATGTTCATCAAGATTCTTTCAGGAGAGCTTTAGGAAATTTCAACAAAAGTGGCATATCTATGGCACCACCAATAATTTACGGCTCCTATTTAAAAGGGATTTAATTATTTACAGCAGGTATTAGTACCTGCTGTTTTTATTTTATAGGTAGAAGATTTTATGACTCCCTACTCCATATGCACCTCTTCAAAGGTTGCGAGTTTGGTTTTTAACTCTGGGAAATTGTCAAGATAAAGGTCATTGCTTATCATCTGCGTCGCATACTTTTTGGTAGCCTCGACAAGCTTCAGATTCTGCAGTGCCTGCATACCTAGGTCGCTCATACCCGACTGATTACGTGAGAGCAGTGATCCGATGCCGCGCGTGTTCATGTCTAGCTCAGCAAGCTCAAATCCGTTTATGGTGGAGCAGAAATTCTTGAGCCTGCCTACACTCACCTCATTAACACTATCTGAAAATAGTATACAGCGGCTCGCATGTTCTCCGCGCCCAATACGTCCGCGCAGCTGATGTAGCTGAGACATACCGAACCTATCAGCATTTTCTATTATCATGATTGTCGCATTAGGCACGTTAACGCCTACCTCGACGAGGCTAGTCGCTATTAAGATTTGTATTTTGTTATCCTTGAACTCGCTCATTATCTCCTCCTTGTCTTCGTTTTTAATCTTACTATGTAGGCCGGCTATATTAACATGGGACTTGTTATTTTTGACTAGATACTTTTCTATACTTTCGACTTCGCTTTCTACTGATCTACGTTCTTTTTTTTCAGGACCAGAATCTTCTGAAAAACTTTTACTTTTGTTCTCTTCTTTTTCTGCGTCCACTCCTATCTTTGTACAGACTATATATATCTGCCTACCGTTTTCTATTTCATTTATCATGTCATCATAAACTTTTTCCCTATCTTTTTCATATTTGAAAAATGTCTTTATCTCTTTTCTTCCTTTTGGCAGCTCATCTATTATTGATAAGTCTAGGTCGCCAAATATAGAGAGGGCGAGTGTTCTAGGTATTGGTGTTGCTGTCATTGAGAGTAAGTGAGGTATCTCCATTCTTGTATCTCCTTTTTTGTGGGCCAAGTCTTTACGGGTATTAATACCAAATCTATGCTGCTCGTCTATAATTACGAGCGAGAGGTCCTTGAACTCGACGCGCTTCTTGGTGACGGCGTGCGTCCCCACCAGTAATGACACCTCACCGCTAGCGACCCACTTTATAAGCTGAGGCTTACTCACACTAGTGTATGAGTCAGGATTAGCTTTGGATGGGAACTTGAGAGCCTGCTTACCGGATAGATAGCCTACGCTAATACCAGTATGAGCGAGTAATTGTATCAATGTCTCATATTGCTGCAATGCTAATATCTCGGTAGGCGCAAGGTATACAGCCTGCAGAGGGGTGCCAGCTTTTTTATTGTCTCTCTTACTCTTGATAACTGCGTATATGAGGGCAGCAGCGACAAGAGTCTTACCTGACCCCACATCACCTTCGAGCAGTCTTTGCATCGGCCTACCACTTTTTAGGTCTATGAGCATATCACTCAAAACTTTCTTCTGTGCACCTGTTGGAGTGATATTATGCAAAGAGAAAAATTCATCTATATAGGGTTCATTTATAATATACGCCAGTGACCCCTTGGCTAAAAATTTCTCTTGGACTATTTTGAGCTGCACATAGAACATCTCCTCAAAAAGAAATCTTTTTTTGGCGGCCTGCGCTAACTTTTCGTCAGTAGGGAAATGTGTATATAACACAGCGTCCCTGATATCAGGTAGATGTAATTCGTCTTTTATATATTTTGGTACGGGATCCACTAATCCCTTTTTAAAATAGTCGCTACTTATGATCTTTCTTATACTCTCATATATAAACTTACTACTTATATTTTTGGTCTCATTGTAGACTGGGGTTAGCTTACCGTATTTTTCAGTTAGCTTATCATTTTCTTCTGAGCTGATTAGATTCTTTTTAGAAAAAAGTGAGTCACCAGCCTCGGGTATACTGTTAATCTTTTCAATATTAGGATTACTAATAGTCAGTCCGCCTGGCTTTTGCTCAGGCTTACCGCTTATCATAACTAGACTATTTTCAGGATACATTTTGCCTATGTAGGGCTGATTAAACCAAAACAACTTGAGCTCCTTTTGCCCGTCACTAAAAGTCGCCTCAGTCATATTTATTTTACTTTTCCAAGCTTTTTTGACTGTCACCTTTTTCATAGTACCGTACAGCGTCACTAGCTCGCCGGGGACTATATTTTCTATACTACTATTATCGCCGTACCTAATATATCTTACCGGCTGATAACGCAGCAGGTCATCAACATTCAAAATCCCAAGCCTGTATAGCGCCTCTTTTTGCAGCGGAGTTATACGCTTATAAGTCTCAATGTTTCTAGCTATATTCTTTTCCATATTTTCTCAGTTTTTATTTTAAATGTATTTGACATAATATTTTTCTTTTGATATACTATATTTAGTGTTTGGGGAGTTCGCTCCCTCACGGCTACAAGCTGTAACCAAGCACTAATAAAGTATCTGTCTATTTTTAGACAGATTTTTTATTTACTCATCTACAAGATTAGTATCGTGTAATTTTCTCTCAGAATTATTTTTATTTTTACCCCAATACGGTATCACGCTCCAGAAAAAAGGAGAAGAATCCTGCACTTTTTTTATAATAACTTTAATTCTTTTGTCGGCTACAACAGCAAAGAATTCATAATAAGTTATTTTTACTAGTTTCGTATCTGTCCTACTATGTATTCTTATTTTTTCAAATCCTTGAGTTTCTTGTATACCTTGCAGTGTATGAGATCTGCTAACTATATCACTTACAAGATGTAAATTTTTGAATCTAGAAATTTGATCCTTTTTGTTTCTTGCTATACGCTCCCTTTTAAATTTAAGATGGTCTAAACCTCTAGAGTTAAAGAGTATATCTTGTTTTAAGAAAGGGCAATATACAGTATCAATTTCTTTATACTTTAATTCTGCCTCGTCTTTTATTTTATCAAAATTATCCATGTAAATATTTCTTTTTTAATAGCCTCTACCTCTACCATATATAATTAGGAGGGCGATATTGATTAGTATTGATACTATTATGAGCACAGTAGAGGGGCCGTACTTGTTCATGTCAAAGTTAAGATAGACCTCGATCAGTAATACAAATAGGGATATAGACAAGAATAATACAGGGCGCGGCCAAAACAATATGAGCGCAGCCAATAGTATAAATGATCCATGCCACAAGTTATAACTAGCTACAGCTGGTAAGAACTCACTAGTGCAGGCAAATATCTTACCCCCAGTCATCACACCTTTTAATCCAGACAGTAGAGCAGGCAAATGATTAAAAACAAAATACATAGAGAGAGCAAGACGTAGTATATATGGCCAGGCAGAAGTTATCATAGATTTATTTTAGATTTTTAAATTATATTATTAATATCTTTATATCATAATTATAACATATTATGTATTATATTTTGTGTTATTTTACCAAAACAAAACCCACAATGTGTGGGTTTTGTTTTCGATTTAGCAGAATCGCCTACTGGGTGTTTTTTATAAGATTAGTATAATTATATTTTTAGAATACTATTCCTGACCTCTACATATAACCTTTACATCTACTGATTTTGAGCTAGTAGC
>JAYUJP010000044.1:0-4271 GCA_043765155.1 bacterium
GATACCCCTCCGTTATGCCTGGGCTATCACCGTGCATAAGAGTCAGGGTATGACGCTGGATGAGGCCGAGATAGACTTATCAGCAGGTTTTGGCTATGGTATGGGGTATGTTGCACTATCACGTGTGCGCTCCCTAGCTGGGCTCAAATTACACGGTCTCAATAATCAGGCGCTGATGGTGGCTAGTCACGTTCTAGAATATGACAAGATATTAAAAGAAAAAAGTAAGCAAGCGAGAGCCGCTATACAGAAATATGACACAAATGAATTAGATGATTTACATAAAAAAAATAGAGTAAAAATGGGAGGCCTAGAAGAAAGTCTCACCGAGGAGGATATAGAAAAAATCTCAAAAGAAAATAAAATCAAAGCCAAAGAGCTCAAGGAAAAGGGAAAAGAAGATAGTACTCCCACTCAGTCAGTAACTCTCAAGCTAATTTTAGAAGATAAAACTTTAGAAGAGATCTGCAAAGCGCGTGATCTAAAATCAAGTACTATACTGGAGCATATTTGTGACATAGCTAGCCTGCCAGAATTTAAAAATATACCTGAAGTCCAAGAAAAGATAAATAAAATAATAACTAGCGAGTTAGAAATATTTTATGAGAAAAATAAAAAGAACTCTGATTTTAAAACCAAAACAAGTAGGTCTAAAATAATCAAGCAAATACAAGCCGAACTCAAAGAAAATGAAAAAATGAAGCCTGTATTTGAAAAGTATTCAAAGTTATACTCGGACCTTGATTACTCTATTTTAAAGTTAATTAGAATTATAGACTAAACTTTCTAATTAAAAATTATTTTTAATTTTATTTATTATAGAGTAATTCTCTATATTATATACGGGAAAAATATCTAATTTATAAAATATAAATCTTTGTTATACATATCCACGCCAAGATACTCTGCCTCGCCAGCGAGTGTCTTTTCATATTTTTTGCAGTCACACTCATATTGGCTACTACTCTCGCCAGAGTCGCGCGCGCATTTAAAATTCTCTTCAAAATTATCCCTAGCTACCCAGCCAGCATTTTTACTATCAAAATTATTTTTGGTTCTGGCATAATCTGCGCCCTCTAGCCACTGTAATTTTTTATCTCTTATTTCTATTCCTATTTTTATAATTTTATCTTTTACTTCTTGTATTCTAGACTCCTCTATTTCTTTGGTTACCACTTCACCACTTTCAAGATACCAATATTTACCGCTTACAACTTTCCATTTATGCTGCAGCTCTTCTAAAAGTATTTTATATATTGGTAGCTGCATACTATTTTCTTTTTCTTCATTCTTGCCAGTCTTAAAATCAACTACAGATATGCTTCCATTTTTATTATCTAATTCTTTTGTCGCGCTAGGCTCATGATATTCTATCCAGTCCACATTACCACACAGTATAATATTCTCTTCGGGGCTTATATAAAAATTGGGTAGCATATCACCTGTATAATAACTTTTAGTTGAGACAGTTTTACTCAGTAGCATTTTTGGATCAGCTATTACGTTTTTGATCATATTAACTCCGCGCTCTTTAAATTCCGCTTCTTGCTCAGATGAAATAAATCCACCTTTTTTGCCTGTTACTTTTGCAAATTCTGCATCAAAGTTTTCAAGTAAATTCTTGTTACTAATCTCCTCTTCTCCTTCACTTTTTAACTCAAATGTATTTTCTTTTTTCTCTCCAGCGCCAGCGAAGCTGGCGCTGGAGATTAAACTATCTTTGGTGCTCTCTATTATCTCTCGCCTCTCTTCCACTTTAAAAGTCTTAAGTGCCTCTACAACATTATGTACAGCTATACCTAGTGACATATATGGGCTAGTTATATTTATCTTTCTTTTGGTCTTTGGGTCCTTGTAGACGTCATGCAGATAATATAATCTCGGACACTTTTCATAGTCACCAATAGATGAATGCGACAGCCATATAGCTTTGTATTTGTCTTGCCTATTATTAATACTTTCTTTTTGCATACTTACAAAATATTATAACATATTTACTTTTAATTTTTTCTAGGTCGTCTGATTTAGCAGCTCCTCTTCAAAATCTAAAATGTCCTGTAGGATTGGTTCTTTTTCTGTGCCGTCTTCTTTGGTTAGGTATTTTGAAGTATCTGGAAAGTCTAGGCTTATGATCTTGCTATAAATTATATTGGTTAATCTTGAGACTCTATTCAGTAGCTCATCATCTATTTTAAGCTCGAGTATATTTATTTTATTTTTATCATCACATTCTAAAAATTCTATATAGCCGTAATCTATTTTATAGTTAGAATATGATCTTGAATTTTTAATTAGTAATGCATAATAAGCTAGCTGATATTTGAAAAAGTGCAGCTTGATTTTGTCATATGCGCTCGCACCCTTTGGTTCCCAAGAGTCAAAGCTTTTACCTGTTTTAAGGTCTGTAACTCTTATTTCATTATTTTCAAATTGCATCTTGTCTATTTTACCGCTAGCATGCGCTATACCTATATGCACTCCTTCGTTTGCAAAGTTAACCTCGACCATATCGCTCTCTTTTATTTTACTTCTTGCGCCTTCTATTTCTTTTCTGCTTAACAAATCTTTTAAATATATTTCCAGGTTTTCATAACCCGATTTTAGATATTTGTCATAATCATTTTTGGTGAGTGTGCCCCTTTGCATAGCATTTTCAAAATAAGCTTTTAGCTTTTCTATATCGGCTAGTTTTTGATATTTTTTAAAGTAAAGATAATAATTCTGCATTGCTTCATGCATTGCTGATCCATACACACTACTTGCGCTCATAGCCTGGGGGAATCTGAGTAGGTTCTGCTCCACAAATCTGCCGGGACCTACTTTACCAAGATTTAGGAAATTGGTCAGGTGCGTGACCGGCATTTTATAATTTTCGAGCAACCTTTTGAGTAGAACTTTTTCATCATCTACATACTCCTTTTTACCAGCCATACTCATAACTTTTATCATCTCTTTTGAGATTTTGTTTTCTAAATTATTTTTATTTTTTTCTACTTTTTCAGAATTTTTATTTTCAGAATCCTCAGCGTCCTCAGAATTTAAATTTAATATTGGACCAAATTTATTTTTATTATTAGTAATATATAGCGTATGCTTAGCTCTAGTCATAGATACATAATATAGGCGCATCTTGTCATCTAGATTATCACTCTCGGGAAGAAGTTTTAACTCAGCAGGCATACCTATTTTATTTGAAAATCCGCGACCATTCCATTCATCCTCGTCGCTATTAATTATAAAAACATACTCATATTCTAGACCTTTACTTTTGTGCGCTGTCTGTAGCGTAACCGCTTCATCACTAGTCGCAAATGGACTTATGAGTGTGAGTGACAAGTTGTCATTATTAGAATATATAGCCACAAATTCTTGCAGATCTTTTGCATATAATAATTCACCCTGCTTATATTCGCGAAGTGCCCCCATAAAGGTGCGCAGCGCAAAGAGGAACTCCAAATACTCCGGCTTATTATGTTTAAAATTATCAGCACCAAAATAATGAGACTTGTATGGGCTTATAAAATTAGCAGAGTCTACTTTATTTTCTACGTTCTCTCCAGCGCCACCTTCGGTGGCGCTGCTAACACCCTCTATTCCTCCTTCCTTGTTCTCATTATAATCACTCACAGCCTCATCTATTTCCCAGTTAGTAGTACCTATTATTTTATCGAGGAGATGCTCGAGCGGCATACTTTTTGCATCACCTATTAACTCTATCAAAAATGTAGCAACTTGTTTTATTTTTACGCTACTATTTGTATCTGCACCACCTAGCATAGCGCTCAGCCAGCTTATTTTCTTATATTTCTTTTCGCCTAGCTCACCTATTTCAACCTCTCCGTTTTTAACTATTTCGGCTATTTTCCATATCTCGACTCTATCTATATTCCAAAATGTATATGACAATATTTCGGGTAGCAGCTCTTCTTTTAATCCCATGTTCTCATCGTCACCACCTTGCGTGCCACTACTTGCAAAGTCTACAATATTTATTAGCTCCCTTATATGCTGCTTGTCCAAAACATTCTCTTTCTTTTCATAACTGTATGGGACCTTATGCTCATTCATCATTTTGGCTAGTGACTTTAGATTAGAGTGGCTCTTAGATATCACAGATATTTCTTTTGGGTTAACCTTTTTATTATTTATTAGGTTACTTATAGTGCTAGCCACATAGTCCTGCTCACTATAAATATTATCAAAACTTTTATGTACTATCTCTCCTATACTCTCTCCTATTTTATTTTTACTACTTTCTTCTTTTATTTTAT
>JAYUJP010000045.1:0-11673 GCA_043765155.1 bacterium
TTCCAAGTTTTTGGCCCGCCTAGTACAAACAATTTTCCCGTTTTATTTGCTTCCGAGTGAGCGATTATCTCTTCTACGCTTGGTAGCCAGGTCACTTGATCACCTATTGTGCAGTTCGTATTGTGTGATAATACGATATGATGCCTACCGGGAAGAGGTTTATTTCCAAATGACAGAAAAGTATTTCTGCCCATTACCATGGGGTGACCCACGTCATCTTCACCCATTGTGATGTCTTTAAAAAACTTTTGATCAGTTTTCATATTTGGCCAAGGCATACCCTTGTGGCCGTTAGTCTGACCTACAGCGTCATTTTTAGATATTGCTCCAATCAAGATAATTTCTGTTTTTGGTTTGTTTTTGTCCATTTTAGATCTCCTAAATGTTAAAAAAGGTTACAAGTTTTAAAATATTTTTCAAATGCCTAGCTCAAGAATTAAATCAGTAAGTTGGGCATAAAAAAACTCCTCTTGCATACTAACATAATTCAACGTTAGGGGCAAGAAGGAGTTTCGAAGCTTATTTCTAAGCCTATACTGCGACAGGAGCTGGAATGTGTGGGTGAGGGTTGTTTCCAGTAAGCTTAAAGCTTTCAAGGGTAAAGTCGGTAATACTTGAGTATTTACCTACAATCTCAATAGACGGAGAGGGTCTCAGGTCCCGACTAAGCATCTCAGTTACTTGTTCCATGTGATTGTTATACAAATGCACATCTTTACCGTTCCATATAAATTCGCCAACCTCGAGGCCTGTAACATGTGCCAACATGATAAGAAGAAGAGAGTAGCTGGCAATATTAAACGGTACACCCAGAAATGTATCACAGCTACGCTGGATAAGATCAAGAGAAAGTCTACCATTGGCTACATAACATTGGAACATCATGTGGCATGGGGGAAGAGAGTTAGCTCTTAGCCAATCATACTCAGCAGGGTTCCACGCCGTAACAATATGACTGCGAGAGTCAGGATTGTTTTTAATAGACTCAATAAGCCTATTTATTTGGTTTATCGGATTAGTTTTTTTATAGATTACTAACCCGTCAGATCCAAAGCCACAACTCTCATATGTTGCCCACTTTGTCCACTGTGAGCCATATACAGGACCAAGCTCACCATGATTATTAGCAAACTCCTCATCAGATTTTATTTGTTCAATAAAATCTTTTAAGCCTGTTTTCCATTCCTCTGAGCCAGAGTCAGGAACAAGAATTCCCATTTTTTTGAGATAAGCTTTGTAGGGCCACTCATTCCAAATATTTACACCCTTTAAAATAAGGGGACGTATATTTGTGTTACCCCTTAAGAACCAGAACAACTCCTCTGCGATTATTCGCAAAGGAGTCGACTTGGCTTGAAGTAAAGGTAAACTGCCGTCGCTCAGGTCAAAGCGTAAGGATCTAGAAAATAAAGATTTTGTACCGGTACCGGTTCTGTCACCTTTATTAGCGCCCGTATTATTAACTTCTTTTGTTAATTCCAAGTATCCCACGTCATGAAAAGCTGTCATAATTTTCTCCGGTTAAGTTAAAAGATCAGACATCTAGCAAAGCAGAATTACTTTTAAGATGTATCAGCCCCAACTCTATCATATTTGCGTTTTTTTTGCAAAAAGAGTAATATGTGAAAGTAAGTTCTTTTAACTTTTGGAGAGTATTGTATGAAAGCATTTAAAATAGCTTTTGAAGGTTCTGATGGAGCAGGAAAAGAGACACAAACAAGCTTACTGGCTAAAGTAATTTCTGATTCTGGCAAAAAAGTAGAAAGGATTTCATTTCCTCGTTACGAGCGCACTATTGGTGGCAAGTTATTACGTCACGCTTTGGGTAAGGATCAAAATCACATGCCAGATTTTTCTTTTGCAAATTTGGACCCATATGCCGCTAGTCTTATCTATGCAGCAGATAGGCGAGAGTCATTACCTTTTTTAAATGAATTGATTGCTAACTCTGATGTGCTTGTCTTTGATAGGTATGTTGAGTCTAATCTTCTTCATCAGGGAGGAAAATTTAAGACTAGTGATGAGCGTGAAAAATTTGGCAAGTGGCTTTTTAATTTGGAATACGGCATGTTAGACTTGCCGTCACCCCAGCTTACTATTTATCTGTCGTTACCTTGGGAGGTATCAGAAGCTAGAGCGAAAGCAAGAGCACAAGGAAATGGATTAATTCCAGATCTGGTTGAGATGGATAAGGAGTATTTACGTGCTTCCCATTCAGCAGGACAGTTTTATGCCAAACATTTTGGATGGACTGTAATTGATTGTTACGAGTATGGGCGAGAGCTTTCTCGTGACGAGATTCATAAAAAAGTTCTGGCCGCTCCGCAGATTAAGAGTCTGTTAGGTGTCAAGTAGCAAAATAGTTTGCTAAGTTATAGGCAGTACGCTTGCGTGCTGCCTATTTTTATTTTTAGTTTATTCTATTTTTTTATTATCTTAAATATGTTAAAATAGACCCAAGAAAGATAAACATAAAATGTTATTAGATATAGTCAAAAATCAAATAGAGAAAGCCTTAAAAGAAAACAGAGAAATATTTTCTAGTTTTGAACTGGCTAACTTTAATGTGTCATACATAGAAGAAGAGAAATTTGGCCATGTTAGCACCAATGTTGCTATGGTTCTGGCCAAAGACCTAAAACAAAATTCAAAAGATGTAGCACAGAACATTGTAGAGGGTATAAATAAAAGTATACAAACTTTTACTTCTAACACAGAAAATATAACAAATAAAAATACAGCAAATATAAATAATAGTGAAAATATTTTCTCAAAAATAGAAGTCGCGGGCCCGGGATTTATTAATTTTACTTTTAGTGATGAGTTTCTATTAAGTAATTTCTCTAATAATAAAAATTCTGAGTCTAATTTAGAAAATATTTTAAATAATATTAAAAATAAAAATATAAATAATTTAAATGATAAAAATATTTTGGTGGAGTATACTGACCCGAACCCATTCAAAGTTTTTCATATCGGTCACCTCATGACAAATATTATAGGTGAGAGTATGGCTGGACTTTACGAGCTTGCTGGTGCAAAGGTTAAGCGTATCAATTATCAGGGTGACATAGGTCGCCATATAGCTATAAATATTTTCTCTATATTAAAACCTGAAAATAAAATAGTATTTGATAATTTTAAAAGTGATAAAGAAAATAAAAACATAAAGCAAAAAGTAGAATGGCTGGGAAAGATGTATGCTACAGGCTACGCAGAATTTGACGCAGCTAATTCTAAAGAAGAAAAATCAGAAGAAGATATAAAAATAATTAATCTTGTTGCTGAGATAAATAAAAAGATATATGAAAAGTCAGACTCAGAGATAAATGAAATATATGAGATTGGGCGTGCTTGGAGTCTCGAGTATTTTGAAAGTTTATATAAAATGTTAGGGACAAAATTTGATAAGTATATATTTGAAAGTGAGGCTGCACCGATCGGACTTGATATTGTTATGAATAATGTAGAGAGCGAATTTAAAAAAGATTTTGTTTTTGAAATTGGCGAAGAGGGTGCTATCATTTTCGATGGAGAAAAAGAAATTAGTGATAATGGTAAAAAACTACATAAGAGAGTATTTGTAAATAAAAATGGCCTGCCCACCTATGAGGCCAAGGATCTGGGTAACATGGAAATCAAGCTTGCTTATGCAAAAGAAAATAATTTTGATATTTATAAGAGTGTAGTAATAACTGCAAATGAGGTTAATGATTATTTTAAAGTTATAGAAAAAGTTATAGAAAAACTTAGACCAGAATTAAAAGATAACTTGATGCATTATGGGCACGGTATGATGAAGTTCGCAGATGGAAAAATGAGTAGCCGTAAAGGTAACATTATAGCTGGTGATGAGCTAATAGAAAATGTCGGAGAAAAGTTAAAAGAGAAATTCCTAGAGTCCAGAGTTATAGACGAAAAAGAAAAAGATAGCCTCATAGAAAAAGTTTCTATAGCGAGTATAAAGTACGCAGTACTGAGGCAGGCTATAGGGCGTGATGTTATATTTGATATGGACAAAGTCATAAGCGTTGAGGGTGACAGCGGGCCGTATCTGCAATATACACATGCAAGGCTTTGTGCGGTGGCAAAAAATAAAATAGAAAATAACAATAACACAGAAGAGGTAAAAAAAAGCCTAATAAAAAAACTTTTAAGTTCTATTTTAAAAATAGTAAAAAAAGAAAATTCAAATAATAATTTTAAAATAAATATAAACCCAGAAAATAAAAATCTTATTTTAACTATAGAAAAATACGAGGACATACTTGTAGAAGTTATAAGTGAAATGTCACCGCATAAGCTAGTAACATATCTAACTTTACTTTGCCGCGAGGCCAATAGCTGGTACGCACATAATAGGGTCGCGGGTAATCCTGAAAATGAGTTTATAGCATTTAGGGCAAGAGAAATACTAGCTCACGGACTAAAAGTCCTGGCTATGCACGCACCTGAGAGGATGTAGCATGAGTAGCTTTTATTTGTTATAATAAGAAAATATGATAAAAAACTCTAATACAGAAAATAACGAACTAAACCCTAAAAAAACAATAAATGAAAAAGAGTTAGAGGTTCTCAAATTTTGGGGCGACAACAAAATTTTTGAAAAGAGTATAAAAAATCCAGCTGGTAAAAATCTGAACCTAAGCGGCGAGGCTGAAAAAGAGGAGATACAAAGCTTTTCGTTTTACGATGGTCCCCCATTTGCAACTGGTATGCCGCACAATGGCCACATATTAGCGGGGACTATTAAGGATGCGATACCAAGATATCATACAATGCAGGGCAAGACTGTACGCCGCGTCTGGGGCTGGGATTGTCACGGGCTACCTATCGAGAACCTCATAGAAAAAGATTTAAAATTAAATAGTAAAAAGGAAATAGAGGAGTATGGCGTAGATAAATTTAACCAAGCCGCAGCTGATAGTGTGCTGAGGTATGAGTCCGAGTGGAAGAAAATAATACCAAGACTAGGCAGATGGGTAGACATGGATAATTGTTATAAGACTATGGACTGGACTTATACTGAGTCAGTCTGGTGGGCCTGGAAAAATCTCTATGACAAAAAGCTTGCTTATGAGGGGTACAAGATAATGCATATATGTCCAAGATGTGAGACTCCGCTGGCGCAAAGTGAAGTGGGCCTCGAATATCATGACATCACTGACATGACTGTGACTGCAAAGTTTGAGTTGGTAGATCAGCCTAACACTTTTATACTTGCCTGGACTACTACGCCATGGACGCTGCCAGGTAATACTGCGCTAGCTGTGAATAAAAATCTCAGCTATGTAAAAATCTGCCTAGAAGAGGAAATAAAAACAAAAGATGAGAATAATACAGAAGTTATAAAGTTAGAAAATAATTTTTATATTTGCGCAGAAAAGTTAGCAGAAAAAGTATTTGCCAATAAGAAAATAATCTCAAAGAAGAGTATAGACATAGATAAAATAATAGGACAAAAATACAAACCTGTATTTGAGACTTTTAATAATGAGAAATATTTGAGCGAGCTTGAAAATGCAGAAAATATATGGCGTGTGTGGCATGCGGACTTTATAACCGATGAGAGTGGTACAGGTATAGCGCATGAGGCGCCAGCATTTGGTACTGAGGATATGGAGCTAGCCAAAGCAAATAATATACCAGTAATCAAGCATGTAAATATGAACGGTTCGTTTGTATCTGAAGTAAACGAAAACGTACCTGAGCTAAATGGATTAGTAGTTAAGAAAAAAGATGATAGCATAAGTACAGATATAGAAATAGTTAAGTGGCTAGCCCATAATGGAAAACTTTTTAGTAAAGAAAAAATAGTTCACAGCTACCCGTTATGTTGGAGATGCAAGACTCCGCTGCTCAATTATGCTACATCATCATGGTTTGTGGATGTACCCCAAATAAAAGATAAGCTACTCAGTGAGAACCAAAAAGTTTCTTGGGTACCTGAGCATATACGTGACGGTCGTTTTGGTCGCTGGCTAGAGGGTGCGCGCGAATGGGCTGTGTCACGCCGCAGATATTGGGGCGCACCATTACCGATATGGCGTAGTGTTGATGGGGTTGAAACAAAAGTCATAGGCTCACTGGCTGAAATAGCACAGCCTAGTAAAAATAAATATTATGTTATGCGCCACGGTGAGGCAAAACATAATGTGCCCGGCCAGGAGAGATATGACTCAGCAGGTGATACAGAAAATCATTTGACTGAAAATGGTATAGCGCAAGTAATAGAGTCAGCGCAAAATGTAAAAGATAAAAAAATAGATATTATTATATGTTCTCCATTTTTAAGAACAAGAGAGACGGCAGAAAAAGTCTGTGAAGTTATTGGTTTTGATAATGCCAAAGTCATCTTTGATGACAGATTGCGTGAGCATGGTATGGGAGAGTTGAACGGTTTATCTTTTGACGATGCCCACAAGATAGTTTTTACAAAGCTAGCTAATGATCTAAATAGCAATGAGAGAGGTCTAGAATCTTGGAATCAAATGAAAACAAGATCGACCAATCTTGTTGTAGAATTAGAAGAAAAATATAAAGATAAAAATATTCTTATAATAACTCATCTTGGTATAATAAAAAGTCTAGTTAATAGCGGCCTAGCAAAGTCAGATCAAGAAGTTATAAGAGAAGAGTCCACTCCAGGATACAGATTACATACGGCATATGTACCCACTGCAGGATTTAAAGAGCTAGACTGGAAGGTATTACCTCGTGATGAATCAGGTATGATCAATCTACACAAGCCGTATATTGACAATGTGATACTCAAAGATAGCAGGGGAGTAGATATGAAAATAATTGGGGATGTATTTGATTGCTGGTTCGAGTCGGGGTCTATGCCTTATGCTCAGCTACATTATCCATTTGAAAACGTGGAGATATTTGAAAAGAATTTCCCTGCGGACTTTATCGCTGAGGGTATGGATCAGACACGCGGCTGGTTCTACTCACTTATTAATCTTGGGGTTGGGCTTTTTGATAAGTCACCATTTAAAAATGTAATTGTTAATGGTACAGTGATGGCTGGTGATGGGCGCAAGATGAGCAAGAGTGAGAAAAATTACACTGACCCGATGCTACTTGTCGAAAAGTATGGGGCGGATGCGCTCAGATTTGCCCTTGCTGACTCGCCTGTAATGCAGGGTGAGAATGTGCTATTTGCGGACTCAACAGTTGAGGATGCTTATAAAAAAGTGGTGAGCAAAATAGAAAATGTTTTAGACTTTTATAACTTGTACAAGTTAGAGAAAGAAGAAAAATTGGAAATAAAAAATGAAAACAAATTAGAACAAAATATCTCTAATAATATTCTAGATCAGTGGATAATTATAAGACTTCAAGAGATTATAAACACAAGCGTGGATGGTTATGAGAATTATAAGCTAGACAGGGCGGTGAGCGGGGTTACTAATTTTGTAGACGACTTGTCGACTTGGTATTTGCGCCGTAGTAGAGATAGATTAAAAGAAGGTGACACAGAGGCTCTGGCTACCATGAAGTATATATTTAGTAATTTTGCCAAATGCGTAGCACCTATGATGCCATTTTTGGCCGAAAGAGTGTACAAAGACGTCTTAGCAAAAGAAATAAATCAAGTTCAAAGTGAGGTTCAAGAATATGTATCAGAAAGCGTGCATTTGACCAGATATCCAGTAAAGAAAGAGATAAGTTCAGAAGAAAATATAATTTTAAAAGAAATGAAGGACGTACGTGACGCAGTTACTGATGTGCTTATGATGAGGCAAATGGCAAATGATAAAAAGGGCATACCCGTAAGGCAGCCGCTACTTAGTGTTACCATAAACAAAAATATTAATCTGGATATATATTCTGAAATATTAAAAGAGGAACTGAATATAAAAGAGATAAAAATAGATATAAGCTTAGAGAGTAGTATATTAGACATTAACATAACTCCAGAACTTAAAAGAGAGGGGGATCAGAGAGAATTATCTCGCACTATAAAAGACCTGAGAAAAGAGCTTAACTTAAAAGCCTCTGATTATATTAACTTGACTATTACATCTGAAAAGTTAGAATTAGTCGATGAGAATTATAAAAAAGAAATGAAAATAGTGCAAGTAGAAACTGGAGAGATTATAAGTATAGAAAAGATATAAAAAATATTTTAAAAGTTAAATCCCCGCCGAAGGCGGGGATTTAACTTTTAATATTTTATTATTACTTTAGATTTATAATATAATACATAACTAGAGATACAGACCCCATCAAAAATGTTCCCCATAGTGTATCTATTATTGTGAGCGAGAGCGGGTACCCCTTTAGAGTAGCATAATTTGTAAAGTCATAAAATGCGTACATACAAAATCCAAGCAATGCGCCAGATAGAAATGCATTTGTATTATCAGTTGCTAGTCTAACTACAAACCAGTAAGTAGTAAAAAGTGCTAATATATAAAATACCACAGCTCCGTACATATTAACTACTAGTGACCCATCCTTTATTTCTATAAAAGGTGCTAACTTTTCCAAGTAAAATCCTTTCATAACCTTTACTAACCATACATAGTCGAGTATTGTAAAAGTTAATCCAGCCGCTAAAAATCCATATATTATTTGCATATTTTTGTTTTATTTTTATACTATAATAATAACACAAAAACAAAATAAATATCAAGATTATTTGTTCTCATTTTGTTTTCATTATATGCTATAATATTGAGAATAAAATAAATCTCTTATGCAAGATATAAAAAAGCTAGGCTATATA
The DNA here is from genome assembly GCA_043765155.1 of bacterium. Lineage (GTDB taxonomy): Bacteria > Patescibacteriota > Minisyncoccia > Phycocordibacterales > UBA5272 > JAUPVO01. The sequence goes on from JAYUJP010000045.1 coordinate 8,738, forward strand.
GATGCTATTCGCGGCATAGCGGTGCTGATGGTACTTTTTGTACATACTCTGACATTTTTAAGTAGCACTAATCTTAATAGTTATTTTAAAATATTTGTAGGGCAAGGTCGTATGGGTGTACAGCTATTTTATATGGCAAGCGCGTTTACGCTTTTCTACTCTATGGCACAGCGTAGTGAGGGTGAGAGATTTTCTAATTTTAATTTTTATATAAGGAGATTTTTCCGCATTGCCCCAATGTTCTACCTCGCTATTATATATTATTTTTGGCAATACACCACCTTTCCAGCTATTAGCATGGAGGCGACTAATCTTGGTACTTTAACTATGGCCAACTTAGCGTCACATTTTATCTTTTTACATGGCTTGTCACCTTACTGGATCAACACCATAGTGCCTGGCGGCTGGTCAGTTGGGGTCGAGATGATGTTTTACTTACTAGTCCCTGCTTTTTATTTTACTTACAAAAGATTTGGGGTTAAGTTTCTATACATTGCGCTTACCCTGTCTACTACTTTTTCTTGGATATTTAGTTACGCTATTTTTCTTATCAAAGGACTTGAGATGAATCAATATTGGTATGGCTTTATGTACTTTAATATTTTTAATCAGCTACCTGTATTTATTTTGGGCATGATACTATATCACAATATTAGTCATAATATCACAAAAGAGGGTAGCTTTAAAAACTTATTTTTAGCTAATAAAAATATATTTTATATTTTTGTAGGTTCTATTTTCTTATTTATCCTCAGCTTGTATTTGACCAAAATAACCACAGTAGGTACATTTGCAGGTTCCATGCTTATGCGAACTTCATTACTTGGGATATTTATAATATTATTAGCGCATTTTAGATTCAAGATTTTTGTAAATAGATTATTTGTTTATATTGGCAAGATTAGCTACTCTATGTATTTAACTCACTTTGCCTTTCTTTTTATAATTCCAGTCATATTTTCTAATCATTTTAAATATCTAGATAATTATTTTAGACCAGAAATTATATTTATAATTTACTTTATTTTATTAACCGTCTGTACTATTTTACTCTCAGCTGTGACATATAAATACATAGAAAAGCCCGGCATAATAATGGGTAATAAAATTATAGAAAGGAGGAATTTTAAAAAGAGATAAAATATTTAAGCTTTTTATTTCTGTAGACACAATATGTTAGTCTGAGATCTGAGGCCAAAAGCGAATTCCTTTTCAAAGCTTTCTATGTATGCCACTACTTTCTTTTTATTTTCAAGGTCATACATAACATAATTATTATCAATCATAAAGTTTAAGATTTTGTTGCCGTCATTATTGCCGGCCCTCCTAAAATAATCAGGTGAGTATTCAAATATTATTGTCGGCTTATACCTCTTAATAGTATTCATACCCCCAGCTATAACATTCCACTCATAACCCTCAACGTCTAGCTTGATAAAGTCCACCTTTTGCAAGTTAAGAGAGTCCAAAGCTTTAACTTGTATTTTTATATTTGTAGTCATATTAGAAACATCTTTATCAAGTATAGACGAGCTGGCTACACAGCCTAGGTTTATATTTATATCTAATTCTTCTTGCTTCTCGCCGAGAGCAAATTTCTCCACTCTTATATTTTTAATATTATTTTTTTCGATACTTTTTTCTAGCTGAGTATATATTGACGGTATTGGCTCAAATGCATGGACCTGTCCGCTGTTACCAGTAATTTTAGCCAGGAGTATGGTATGTAGCCCTATATTAGCTCCTATATCTAGCACTATATCCCCAGCTTTTATATGATTATGCATCTGCTCAGTTATATGTCTCTCATATTTTGTATTAATAGAAAGATATTTGTCCAGAACTCCATTTTTAGGATCTATGAGCAATTCAAATGCTACGCCCTTATCGTCTATATTTATATATTTTGGGTAAGTAAAATTAGCAGTTCTCTTTAGAAAAATATATTCTTCTATTTTATTATAAGTATTATTAAATATTTTTTTGGTAATAGTAAATATATTATTTGGTAAGTATTTTTTTAATACTATTTTAACTTGGGTAGTTTTTTTCATATTTTTATATTATAGCATAATTATTTTTCTGCTATTATATTTCTATATAATATTATTTTTTAAAAATATCTTTTATCTGATTTAGTACTAGCTCAGTATCCGGTAAAAATACTTTATTATCTGTGTTTTCAGAATAAACATTCCCTGTATTAAATACTTTATTGTTAATTATAAATACTGCATTTGGATTATAAGTTGGCATGTACGAGTATGTATTATTCTCTAGCCATATTACTATTTGCGGCTTTTTATAAAAAGCTGCAAAATGCATAGGTCCCGAGGGGACATTTATACTAAGTTTTGAATTTTTAACTATGTACATACTTTGCAAAAATTTATAATCCATACTCATATTATAAGAATTTTTTACTTCTGATATTATGGCCTGTATTTTATTACTATCAGCTGGGCCACCGATAATTAATATTTTTAAAAAAGGATAAGCTTGGTTTATTTTTTTTATAGATTCTATACACCACTCCGCAGTTAAGCTCTTGCCAGCATTACTCGCAAAAGGGTGCATGACTATGTACTCACTTGCACTCTCAAGTATATCTTTCAGATCTAATTTTTTCTCGTTTAACTTTATATTATAATTACATACGACATTTTCTGATATAATTTTTGCATCGTATAGTATATCTATTATGAGCTGCGATATATGCTTTTTAGTTTTTATATAAAAGTCAACATAAGCAGACGCAAATACTTTTGACATTCTTGTTGTGATGTCACTTTTAAAATTTTTGTCTATCATCAGGAATAATTTTGATCTGTATCTTAAGGTTAAAATAATAGACACAATTAATCTTATTTGTTTTGAAAACTTATTATATGACGGCATATCATGTAGTATAAAAATATTTCTTTCTAGAGATAAAT
>JAYUJP010000046.1:0-4128 GCA_043765155.1 bacterium
TCAGATACGTCTGATTTAAGCTCAGATACGTCTGATTTAAGCTCAGATACGTCTGATTTAAGCTCAGATACGTCTGATTTAAGCTCAGATACGTCTGATTTAAGCTCAGATACGTCTTGTTTTAAGCTTGCAACGTCTTTTGCAACCGGATCTATTTCTGATTTTACAGCGCTTTTAATTAAAGTAAATAATTCTTCTTTTGTTATATTTTGCATATTTATTTATATACTATTTATATAAATAGTATAACATATTTTTATAAATTAAATAGCGAGATCTAACTCCCCTCTCTTGATAATACAGTCTTTATAGTTCTCAGTATTATAACAATATCCAAAAATATAGATCTATTTTTGACATAATACAGGTCATACTTGAGTCTCTCTATAGTGTCCTGCACTGTCCTCGGTTGAAAGTTCATATTGGTCTGAGCCCAGCCAGACAGTCCAGGAGTTACCGAGTAACGTAGATTATAATAAGGTATCTCACTCGCTAACTTTTCTCCAAGATTAACTATGTCTGTACGTGGTCCTATAAAGCTAAGATCGCCGCGCCATACCGAGAATATTTGAGGTAGCTCGTCTATTCTACTCTTACGTAAAAATTTACCTATTTTGGTTACCTTGTTCTCACTATTTTCAAGCCATTTACCTTTGTCTGTAAAGCTCATAGTTCTATATTTTTTGATAAATATAGTTTTGTTATATCTGCCTATACGCTCCTGTATGCTATACACTTCCCCGTCATCTTCTTGTTTTATTTTGTATGCTGTCCATGGATGTAGCACAAACCATACGCAAAATATTGGTATACATAATACTATATCTGTTACTCTTTTTACAAATTCATACACTTTTGTATCCAAGGATACACTCTCATAAAACCAAAAATAACCTACGCCGCTCAGCGGCATTTTTCTAAAAACATATTGATACATGTTTTTGAGATCATATAGCTTAACTCCAGCTCCTGATAATGTATATATGTGAGGTAGTAGCGTAGTTAATTTTTCATTTTTAAGATCAGCTATTATTATGTCTATTTTGTTTCTATGTATAGTGTCAACTAGAACCTGTTTTGGATTTTTATCCATGTCAAAGATAGATAGCTCTATGTGATGGGCAACTTCTATCCCATAATCATTTTTAAATAGCTCATTACGTAGCTCATTACTGTCTTCTGTTTTATCTAGTATAAGAGCTTTTACTTTTTTGTTAGACTTGAGCAAATTCTTTGAATATATTCTCCAGGCTATTATAAAAACAGAGAGTAGGCCGGCTTGTATTATCAAGACAGTCTTTGGAGAATATTCTGAGGGTAAAAGATAAAAATAGCTAGTCCCAAATATTACATAGGAAGAAATTATATAAAGGATATATTTTATCTTTTTAATTTTTAAATTAAATTGTGGTATCTCATATAACCCAGCAATAAAAAGACCAAGTATAATATAAATATAAAGTATAAAAAATCTAGGTATATGACTCAAAAAGTAGTCAAATTCAAATATATCATAACGCCTTATAAATAGAGCTAAAAATAAAGCTAAGAAAAATAAAATACTATCTACCGTAAATAAGACTATTTTCTTGTTAAAATTTGCTTTTATGCTCATGACATATATGTTATAATTATTTTAGAATAAAAGCAAGCTTATGCAGACAAAACTACTATCAAAGCCAAAGCTCCTCTACATAATCACAAAGTCTAATTGGGGCGGCGCTCAAAAATATATTTTTGATCTAGCAACTAGTGCTATAAAAAATGATTTTGATATATATGTTATGGTGGGTGGTAATGGGGAGCTTATAGAGAGATTAGAGCAAGAAAATGTAAAAGTAATACGAAGTAAATTTCTAAAAAATAGCCTAAGTCCATATCATGCTATAAAAATGTTTTTTGAAATATATAAAGTTGTAGGTTCAGAGGATTTTAAAATAGTTCATATCAATAGCAGCATAGCGAGCGTACTTGGATCTATAGTATGTAGGATTTTAAATGTTAAAACAATATTCACAACTCACGGCTGGCCTTTTAACGAAAATAGGCCAAGGATAGTAAAAATAATATTTAGATACTTAATGTTACTAACTGTTTATATTTCAAATAGGACTATAGCTGTATCACAAAATATAGCAAGTGGCCTGCGGGCGCCTAATTTTATACAAAACAAAATAGAGCTAATATATCTAGGTGCTGAGAAAATCAAAAGTAAAAACTTGCCAAAGCTATCAACGGGTAGTAGCATAACTCATATAGTATCTGTAGGGGAATTAAATAGAAACAAAAATCATATTTCATTTATAAAAATAATGAGACACATAAAGGGTATACATTATCATATAATAGGGCAAAACTCAGGTGAATTAGCTAAAATTGAAGAATTAATAAAAATAAATAAATTAGAAAAAAAAGTAACTATATATGGCCATATAAAATCAGTGAGCAGCATAATGTCGCAATTTGATATGTTCCTACTCCCCTCTCATACCGAAGCTCTTGGTTATGTAGTTATAGAAGCCTTGCAGCAAGGCTTACCAGTAATAGCAAGAAAGGTTGGCGGGGTCCCAGAGATAATAAATAATTTACCCCACTCTACCCTATATGAAAAGGACTCTGAGCTTATAGAAATAATACCAAGATATATCGAAGTAAATAAAAAGCTAAATAGCATTAGCGTCGATGATGATAAGCAAGTTTTTTGGCATAATGAAAAATTCTCAAAAGAAAATATGATAGAGAAAACAAAAGCTATATATTTAGATTTATTAAAAAAATAATATATGCAAGAAAATAAAATTCCAAAAATAATACATTATGTCTGGTTCGGCCATAATCCAAAAGGTGAGCTAATAGAAAAGTGCATGGCAAGCTGGAAATATCACATGCAGGGTTATAAGATCATAGAGTGGAATGAGGATAACTTTGACATAAGCTCACATCCTTACACCAAGAATGCCTATGCTAATAAAAAATGGGCATTTGTGAGTGATTACGTTAGATTATATGCATTACGAAAATATGGCGGGGTTTACTTGGATACAGATATGTATATAGTTAAAAACTTTGAAGAAATATTAACTGCTGACTGCGTATTCTCAAAAGAAGATAAGAACTTTGTTAATGCTGCATTTTTTGCATCCACTAGCGACGCAAAATACCTAAATGATCTTATTTTAAGATATGATACCTTGGAAAAGATAGAGACTATACCCAGAATAATGACTAGGGTGTTATCTGAAAATAAATATAATTCTAACGAGGTGAAGGTTTTAGAGAAAGTTTCTTTTTACCCTTTTGACGCAGATAATATAAAGGATTTTAAAATAAATAAAAATTATACAGATAATATTATCACAACCAATGCTCCTGTAAAGAGCTATGGTGTACATATGTGGAATTATTCTTGGGGTCACCCAATGGTCAAATTTGTAAAAAAACTTGGGCTACACAAATTAATAATTAAAATTTTAGACAAGCTTAAAATTAAAAATATTTTAAAGAAGATTTTAAAAAGCGCATAATAAAAATATAACCCAAAGGTATGCAACAAGAATTAGATAACAAAATTAAATACTCAATAATTACTCCAACCTATAGTAGGCCAGAATTACTAGAAAAGACACTCTGTTCAGTACTGGGGCAATCGCATAGCGACTGGGAGATAATTATCATAAACGACTCACCTTATTATGACTACTCTATTTTTGAGAATAAATATATTATAAATAGCAAAGCCTTTTCTTCAAATTTTCAAAATAATCCAGAACAAATAATAGATGTAAACTTAACCAAAATAAAATATTTTAAAAATGAGAAAAATCTGGGGGTTAATTTTTCTCGTAATTTTGCACTAGATTATATAGAAAAAGGTAATTTGGCAAATACCAGCATCACTAAAAGTAGCACTGTAAAGACTAATCTAGAATACATAATTTTTCTCGACGACGATGACTGGCTAGCTCCTGATGCACTGAGTAATATTACAGATATAATAAATAGAGAAAATAAATTAGAATGGTTAGTAACTAATAGATCTCATAATAACAAAAAGTTAGTACAAATAAGAAAAATAAAAAAAGGTAATATTTTTAATTATTTTTATAACTGCCTGATATTTAAAAACTT
>JAYUJP010000047.1:0-1488 GCA_043765155.1 bacterium
AGCTCGTAAGTGACGATTAATTTCTTTGTTCATGCGTTCAACAATTGCATTTTCTTCTTTAGAATAGACTAAAGTTAAACAATGTTGAACGCCGACTAAGGCTAGAAATTTTCTTATAAGATCAGCAATAAAATGCGGACCATTGTCAGAACGGAGTTGGAGGGGTGCGCCGAAACGACCGAAATGTTTTACTAAGCAAGTTGCTGCAGAAAGAGCCGAAGCATCTTTAGTATGAAACAGTTCAACCCATCTTGTAAACGTATCTATAATTACTAGAACGTACCCGCCGTCTGGAAACGGACCTGTAAAGTCTATATTCAAGCATTACATAGGTGTGTATGTTGACGTAGAAAAGCCGTGGGCGTGAATAGGCGTTTTAAGCATATTCATTTTCTGACAACAGGGACAGAGATCTATGAAATGACGAACATGCTGTCGTTGAAATAGCCATTTATGATTCAATTTGTGAAGACGAAGCAAAGTTCGCTCGAGACCAAAATGGCCACAAATAGAATTATGTACATCACAAACTGACACTGACACTTGTCTCCTACTTTATACGCGATGACATATTCTGTCCATCAGATGTACATATCGCTAACTGGCCGACTGTCCGAATATGAGAAATCGAAGATCAGTGAGTGGTGCACTAATGTGGAACTGACTTCTGACGTGAAGTTGAAGAACAATTTGTTGCGGTATGTACGTAAATCGCAATCTATATTGAGGTTTAAATTATATTTTTGATATTGCATTATTTTAGTGATGAAATGTGCGCTATAGTGCGCTTGTGGGCTATAGTAGTAGATGATGCGAAGAAATGTACTGGCCAGCTCTATTTGTAATTGTCTTTCACGAAAGTCACCTCTTCTCTCATATTCTTTCTTATCTTGTACTGTACTGTTCTGTACGGGTGTAACCGTTCATTTGAAACCTTCTTATTGTTTGTCACTCAGCACCAAGCTTTCCTCTTCTATTTTTCTTATGCTCTCTGTAACTTTTATTCCTTCTCATTCCCTTCTCGTTCTCTTCTTGTAGTCGTTCAGTTCCGCGAGCTGCAGTATCGCAAAAAGAAAACGGAATTCAGAAAGAAGAATACCACAATTACCGATTACTTTCCGTGAATTTTGATTCCAAACTGAGAGAGCTGTTGAGAGTAGTGAAATATTTCTTGATTTTAGATGTGGAGGTGAGGCCTTCTTATTCTCATTCTTATTGTTACTTTTGTTCTTATTCTTGTACCTATTTATATTCTTGTTCTTAGCCTTGTTCTTAGTTTTCCTTTTATTTTCATGTTTTATAATTATTATTTTTATGAGGCGGATTTGATTTCTTTTTTTTTTTATAAAAGAAGTGTTTCTCACTTTTTTCAACAGCTTCTCTTCTCGTTATTCTCTGCTCTGCATTTCATGTTCACTCTTTCCTCATTCTTGATCTTCTTTAGATCTACTTTTCCTTCCTTCATTCTTTATTTCTTTCTCTCTTCCT
>JAYUJP010000048.1:0-1319 GCA_043765155.1 bacterium
GGGGATTTCTTTGCCATCAACTACTTGGAAAAGATAACCACCTACACCATAATCAGATGCATCAGTCTGAAGACTAATAGGCGCATGATCATTTAAAAAGTGCACTGTAGTGCATTTCGCAGTTTCAGATTTAACCAAATCAAAGCAAGCATCAGCTTCAAGCGTCCATACAATTACTTAGATTTATTGTAATTCAATTACAACTGATGTAACGGGTGTACAATAGAAGATTGATTACGAATAAAATCACGAAAATAATTGACTAATCCTAAAAAGCTTTTAAGTTGTTTTGCAATGATTGGTTTAGGAAAATCTAAAACAGAGCGTATTTTAGCTTGGGACATTTGAAGTCCATTCTCAGATAATACTTTGCCTACAAAATCTATTTCAGCATATCCGAAATAACATTTCTTAGCCTTGAGGAAAAGTTTATGAGTTCGAAAACGTAAGAAGACACCACGAAGTCTAGATATAAACTCGTTAGTATTCTTACCAAAAACATTACAATCATCTATATACATTTCGCACGTAATATAAATCAGTCCTGCTAATACAACAGTTGCCATAACTTGTTGGAAATAGGAAGGAGCTCGTTTAGGACCAAAAGGCAAACGAGTAAACTGATATACACCGCAAAGTAAGATGAAAGAAGTATTAGCTCTAGTAGCAAGAGTAATAGGAGCTTGATGACATCCTTGAGTTAAGTCCATAGTACCATAAATCTTAGGTTTATGATTACCAATACGACGAAGCATCTCAGCTATATTAGGTATAAGCCAAGAAGCATCCGGGGTACAACCATTGAGATAACGGTAATCAATACACATACGTTTTGAACCTGTTATACAATTAGGTGCCTACCACAATTAAGAGTAGGTGCCTAATGAAATCTCCGAATAGACTTCCTAGATCTTGCCGCAACAAGACTACTGTTTGGAAGGATAAGTTCTGACTGATACTCTTGGATTCAATTAGTTACAGTGTATGCAGCGCGCATATCAGTTTCAGTAATTGTGAGCTGATCATGTGATTAGTTACTATGACAGGTAAGGTTCATGGCAAGCGGTTAGATTTCAATGACATACAGGCTAGCTATGATACTGAAATAATTGACGTGATTATTATTGGATTGTGGGTCTGAAACCCTGAAATCCAAATATATAAATACGTAAAACCGTGTAAGGCCTATATAGGCACAGCACTCTATATGAGAGATACTATCTACGTTATCATGAACACATAATTATTAAAGACTATAATGTAGAGCTTATACATGATACTTATCTTCATTATGAAGTTACATGTTTAATACTAATAAG
>JAYUJP010000049.1:0-1312 GCA_043765155.1 bacterium
GACCCAGTATGAACTGTATTTCAGATTTACGCGTTTTGATGTGACAAGTAAAGAAGTTCACAGTATTTTCATTGATGTGTTTCAAAGTGGATGGATCCTGCCCAACGATGCGGTAGGGTTCACGAACCTGTAAGAACTCGCTGATTTCTCGATTTTACTACCTCAAACTTTGAGAATGCTGAACTCACTATTGAAGCAATATGTTTGAAAATTTATAGAATCTTACTGTATTCTGTGATGCCAGAAAACTAAATTCTAAAAAAAGAAATTGGAAACTTTTTTTTCTTCTTTAAATTTTCGTCCAGTGCTGGGAAAAATTTTCAAAAATTTCCTTTTCGACATCGCTGGTGCTGGAGAAATTTTTATCTCGTTCGACATCAATTTTGCGTAAGTGACTCCATCAATTAATGCGATTACATATAATTAAAGTTTGACTTTCGGATTATTTTCTCACCTTTTGCGGTGACAACAAATAAAATAAAAATAAAATAAATTAACATAACCAACTCAGATCACTTTATTCGATTAAAAGAAGATTCGATTATAGTCTAATAATTTGGTTGCGAAGGAATGGCTTCGATAGAATGTATTATTTGTGTTTACCGCCCTCCTAATCAGAGATGTTTCTACCTTTTTACTGTTCTTTCCTCCATCCAGCCATCTTTCCTACGACCCTTTCATTCCTGCTCACAGTATACGCCAAGACATTGTAAAGTTCGAGGAGCTAAGGTCTCAATGGGAGTATGCAGTTGACCTAAAGTTTAACGATAAAATGAACAACGGATATCTGGATGAAAAGTTTGATGCTGACCCTAGGCCTGGCGTTGTTGCATCCCTTACTGCATCCAGCCTAAGCAAGATGCCATATCAGCAGCGACTGGACGCTCTGCACACCCTTCACAACTGTAATACTCCAAGGACATACACATCAAGGCATTTACATCATCGAAGCCCATCAAGTCCAAGGCTCCTTGTCACAACTTTGCGAGAGGCAGCTGCAAGTTCGGCAATACATGCAAGTATGCTCACGGTGATCTTACATCTCCAACGAAGAACCCAATCAAGACACCATCTTTAGCAACTGCAATAATGCCTTCACATATGCCTCAGCCCTTGCAAGAGCCCACCAAAGCAGTTATACACGGTTACATTAGTCCTCGCCATCGACAAATTGTCGGACCTAGCCTACCTCGCGGAGACCCGAACAACCCTCTAGGACTCTCGCGAAACCAACGTATCAAGTTGAACGCGCTGACTCAGGATGAAGCGATGGACTCATGGGTAGATCAGAGTCACTACACACACGTAGCTC
>JAYUJP010000050.1:0-34704 GCA_043765155.1 bacterium
GCGAGAAAAATAAAATAACACAAGAAAATATCTTTAGCTTCTTTAATGAAAATAGAAAAATAAAAGTGGGAAATATTACTCTTGATATTGATGTAATACTAAGAGACGCAAACCCGGGTAATAAAATAGTAGCAAAACAAGACTTAAATATATGGAGTTATACAGAGGAGGAAAATTTGAGAAATTTTAAGAAATATGTAAAAGAAAATATAAGTAATTATGAGGCGGATAGAAACAGCCTAGAACTAGACCTAACCAGCAAAATGTCACCTGCTTTATCTTGGGGGCTAGTCTCGGCACGCACAATCAAGGATATAATTATGAGCTCAGATATAGATCACAAAGACTTTGAGAATATATTCTCACTAAAGGCTATCCCTGAAAAATATGTTGGCGCTACATGTTATGTCAGTGAGCTAATATGGCGAGAATTTTATAAATACTTAATGTATAGAAAGCCGGAGCTAATGGATACAGAGTTCCAAGAAAAATTCAGAGGTACAATAAGGTGGGTTGATGACTCTGAGGCACAGAAAAGATTTATAGCCTGGATACAAGGTAAGACAGGCTATAAGGTGGTAGACGCCGCCATGATGCAATTAGCTAAAACCGGCTGGATGCATAATAGGTCGCGCATGATAGTAGCTAGCATACTCACCAAAAATCTTGGGGTAGATTGGCGCTGGGGTCAGGAATATTTTAGAGCTATGCTTATCGACCTAGATGAGGCTAGTAATAATGGCGGCTGGCAATGGGGAGCAAGTGTGGGGGCGGATCCAAAGCCGATAAGAATATTTAACGCCTACTTACAAGCTGAGAATTATGATAAAAATAATGTATATCAGAAAAAATGGCTGAGTGATACTGACTTTTATTTTGGACCAGAGCCGATAATCGAGCATAAGCTAGCTCGCGATCAAGCTATACAAAGATATAAGCTGGCTAGCGGCGGAGAATTAGAGTAAATATAAACCAAAACAATAGCGCCGCCCTACGGGCTGTGTTATTCTTTTTAACTTTATATTTTTGTTTTATTTTTATTTATAAATATCCTTTCTGTCGGCTATTTTTATTATTTCTATTATTAAAACATTGAAATGTTTTGTATATATTATTCGATAATTGCCAACCCTTAACCTATACTCATTTTCAGAATTGATCAAGTATTTTATATCTAAATTAGCATTTTCGTCACTGAGTAAAAATATTTTATCTAGTATTTTTCTTTTATCTTTGTCTTACAATTTATCTAGAAACTTTTCTGCGCTTTTAGAATATACTATATGCCACTCACCTCCCAAGTCTTTACTTAGAAAAGTATTTTTCATACAAGGCCTGATGTGTAATATAACCACTTTTAAGAGCTGCTCTTTTTATTGACTGTATACTTCTTTTTTCAGCTGGAGACATGGTATCAAAACCATTACTCAAACTTTTAATATGCTTCTCCATTGAAAGGGGCAGCTTTACTAATATGCTATCGTTTGTTTTATCTAAAATTTTTACCATGTATTTTTAAAATTTATTTTGCTCTTATTTTATAAAGTAATTATAACATGGGGTTTTATTTTTACAAAACAATAGTGCCGCCCTACGGGCGGCACTATTGTTTTGATTTATTTTTTATTTATAAATTAATATTATTAATTAAATTATTAAAAGTAACTTTGCCTACTATGCCAGTAACTATAAGATTATTATCTTTTTGATAATTTTTAACCGCATCTACTGTTGCCTTGCCATAATATCCTCTAGATTTATTTTTTAAATAACCTTTACTATATAGAATATCTTGTACGACTTTTACCTGACTATCTTTTGAGCTAAATTTAAGTGGTTTTTTAAAACTAGAACTTTTAAAGCTTTGACTCTTGGTTACAGGTTTTTTGTTCTCTAGTGTTTGAGATTTTGGTACTTTCATATTTTTATCCTTACAGTATTCAGGATCAGTGCTAAAGCAGGTCTGAATTATACCGTTAGAAAGATCGTCTAGACCTTTCTGATTACCACTCAAAAGTGTTGTAGCTAGTTCTTGAATTATTTTGTATGTGTCTTTCGAATAATACTCTTCTGAAACTTCTTTATCTTCTAAAAAATATTTAATTGAAAGAGTGTCATCGCTTTTACATTCGGCTATATACCCCTTGCCATTCACCCTGCTAAAACTAATTCTCTGGTTTAAGGGTAAATCTTTTACACTTTGGTCCGAGCAATTTAATTTTGGATAATCGCCGTATAGTTCTGGTTTTAATTTTATATCTTTTTTAAAATCTTCAAAAGTTTGATTTAAAGTTTTTTGTGCAGAGGATTTACCTTCGGCAAAAGAGTTTTTTGCCATTTCAGTAAAAAGCATACTCCCTAAACCTGAAGAGAATTCTTCTTGGGTGACTGATTTCCCTTTTATAAAAAATTCTACTTTTTTATTCTTTACGCAATTAGTACTAAAGCCTTCGAGAAAATCCTCTTTTTTACTAACGCCGTCTTTTTTGCATATACAATTTTCTGATATCAGTTCTGAGTCTTTGCAGTCTGATGTCTGCGCTGATACCTGTAAATTAGGTAAAGCATTTATAGAGAGTAAAATTGTAAATATAAATAATGTTTTTATTAGATTATTTTTGATGCTTACTGATTGAGATTCTTGTGTTTTCATATTTTTATTATTTATTTTTAATTTTTATTTTACTAAAATTTATTTTTATTTTTTATTAGTATTCTATTTTTTATTATGTGATTGTTACTTGCTGAGTTACTAGATTAATTTGATCTCCGCTCGGTTTATAATTAAGATAATCTTCTACTGTTTGTCTATATTCCGCTATTATAACTTCTGGATAGGCCAGTGTCGTATAAAAACAAGAAAAATAAACTGTTTTTACTGAGTCGATAATTCTAGAATATACCGAGCTTACAATAGAGACTGTCATAAGAATAATAAAAGTTGGTACAACGCAAATAAGAAAAGCTTTCTGTCCAGCTACAGCACCTGGCCCCATTAATAAAAAGAATAATATTCCAAATATAGCTAGTGTAGCAGAATATATCCATGTAAATAAAACAGATATAATTGACCCAGCAAAATCAATAGCAAAAACTCCAGCCAAAGTTCCTGGTATATTATTTTTAAGCAGTTTAAGGTTGGGAACTATCTCCCGTATGGGCTTTTTTTCTATAACAACAGCCGGCAGCATATAATTACTTACCAGGTCCCACACTTCTGACAAAAAAGAAAAAAATATTCCAAGAATCATAGCCCTTATTCCACTTAAACCTATAGATGGCTGTGGCCCAGCATTAACTTTAACTTGTGATGCTGCGGACGAGCTTTTTATAAGTAAGTCAATAAAAGCTATGCCTCTTATTTTATAAACCTCTTCATCATTCATCTCATGAGCTTTTTCATAAGTTATGGGAATACCTTTTATGTGATTGTGCACTATGAGAGCCTGATCTGCCTTAGCTCTTATAAAATAAAATATACCGTACACCTTTAGAATTATCCAGATAGAGATTAAAATTAAAAATATTCCTATTGTATACACTGGGTTGTGAGTGAACCACAACAAACTCAATATGGCCAAATAAAAAAATAAAGTATTTATTCCTGCATATATAGATGTTTTAACTGTAGGCTTTTTTAATTCATAACCACCAAGCCAAAATAGGTTAAACGTTGACCTTAGCAAGGTTCCTGTATCTGTTATTTTTTGACTAAAAGTTTTTTGAGGGTTCATATATTTTTATACTTTGATTATAGCACCCCCCCCCTGATTTAGCTAATAACTTGTTCACAAAACAAAAGCAGCGCCGAAGGCGCTGCTTTTGTTTTGTGTGATAATTAATTTTAAGTTAATTATGCAATCTCTAACCCCATAGACCTAGCAGAACCTGCTATAATCTTTTCAGCCTCCTCTATTGTGTTAGCTGTTAGGTCAGCCATTTTAGCCTCAGCTATTGCTCTTATCTGTGCCTTGGTAATTTTACCAGCCTTGATTGATCCAGGCTTTGCTGAAAGACTTTTAAGTCCAAGAGCCTCCTTGATCATGCTGGTAGTAGTTGCTGACTTTACAACAAAGTCATAAGTCCTATCTTCATAAGCGTAGATCTTTACAGATAATAGACCCTTCATGTCTTTTGTCGCTTCGTTGAACTTTTTGGTAAAGTCTGCGATATTTACTCCGGCCTGTCCGAGGGCGGGACCTAGCGGTGGAGCTGGGATTGCCTTAGCTGCCACTATCTGGACTTTTACTTTTTTAGTTACTCTTTTATTTGGATCCATATATTTATTTAAATTATTTTTTTATAAAAGAAACAACAAATATAAGTTTTTAAAGCCCCGCTTAATCCCAAAACAAGTTTCGAGAACCATGCGTCGCTGACTTAAAAAACTATATTTATTATCTCTTAAGATTTTTTAGAAAAGAGTAAGTTCATAGTTACTTATTTCTTAGAAGCTTGTATATAATACACTAATTCTTCCTAACTTGCAAGAAGTCGAGTTCTACTGGTGTCTCACGTCCAAACATGTTAACTAGAACGTTAAGTTTGCCTCTGGCTAAGTCTATACTATCTATTTTACCCTCAAATTCTTTAAATGGCCCCTCAGATACTGTGACTAGTTCGCCCACAACATAATCAAGCTCATGTACAGGCTCAGCATTCTGCATTCTGCCCAGTAGATACTCTACCTCTTTTGGAGTTAATGGTACTGGCGTATTGCCAGCTCCTACAAATCCTGTAACGCGCGGAGTGTTACGTACTACATACCAGGTGTAATCATCAACTATCATGTCCACCAGTATATATCCTGGATACACTTTCTCCTCTACCTCTACCCTCTTACCATTTTTAACTTTTATTTTCTTTTCAGTTGGTACTACAACGTCAAATATCCTGTCTGATATATCTAATGACTCAGTGCGTTGTTTTAGATTTTTCTGGACCGCATTCTCGTATCCGCTATATGTGTGTATAGCGTACCAGTTACGCCCTCCTGACCCGTCTTGTTTTAAATTGGCTATAGTATTTGGATTCATATTTTTATATTATGTTATTTTGTTAAAAGTTAAAATTAGAACATGTTAACAAGATAAGCTAGAACTTTTTTAAGTCCAAGATCAAGAGCTCCAAGATATGCTCCTACTATTATTGATATTACTAGTACCGCAACAGTCGAGCCTATTATCATTTTTCTTGTTGGCCACTTTACAAATTTCATCTCATTTCTAACATCTTTTATAAATTTTACTACTGTGTTTGTTTTTTGCATACTTTTTTTATCTTATAATTTAACTAGCCATTTTTAAAACCCTTTCGGGCTGTTACTCAGATTATACCACACATAAAATAAAACACCAAGCCGTGCTTGATGTTTTATTTTATTTACTTAATTAAAATTTGCTTTAAATTTATTTAGAAATTATTCTGCCTGATCTGAAGTTTCTAATGATTCCGCTTCTGTCTTTGGCTTTGCTATATCAGCTTTCAATCTTCTTCTCACGTCACGTACAGCCTTGTCACGTACATAATAAAGTTTAGATCTACGAGTCTTGGCATGTCTAACTATTTCTATTTTGTCTATATTAACTCCGTATAGTGGAAATATACGCTCAACACCGACTCCTGATGCCACCTTGCGTACTGTAAATGTCGCTCCTGCCTCGGCTCCATGCTTACGAGCTAGTACTAGACCCTCAAAAGCCTGAAGACGTGTCTTGCCATCATTTTCCTTGATTTTGCTCCATACTTTTACAGTGTCACCACTTGCAAATTCAAGCTCACCTCTTGCTTTTGTCTCTTCTGGTATTGTTGATATTGTTGTTGTCATATTATTTTGTAAATATTACTCAAAATGCTAAATTGTTCCGAGTTTCTTATTTTTATTAGATTTTCCTAAAGTTTATATATATTAACATAATTTAAGATAAATATCAACTTATTCCTATTTTAATTATATCATAAAAAATACCCCACTCTCTCTAAAGAAAGTGGGGTACGGGTAACAAAAAATTAAGGACCTTAAAGATTATAGCCTTGATACTCTACGTCTCAATCGAGTCTTGCGAAAGACTCGGCCACCAGCACTCCATTCACTAGAAGACATAGGATCCCAGGCGCGTACTCGCCACCCACTGCGGTGAGAGCGCCAGCGAATTTCGACACCAAACATGATTTTGTCCACTCCAATCACATAAAAAATGTTAGCGTGGCCATTCGTAAGCATCGGACCATCAATTCCGTTAGGTTGAGTGTCAATCATATCTGCCAGCTGATCTGGAGTAAAGGCGTACTTTCTCACTGAAGCCTCTCCTCCCATATCAGAGATAATTTTACGGTTTGGATAATCCTTGTGTGGCAGATCGAGAAATTTCTCCACTCCTTCTATTCCACGCGGCACCAATGCTCCGAGGTGAGCAGCAGTTATCCGCATCGTAAAACACCATGACACCCACAACTTACCTCGCTGTGTAACAAAGTAAGCTGCCGTTACAAAAGTTGCTACAGGAGTTTTTGCTATAGATTCTACTGCATTCATAATCTTTCCTTTTTCAATGTACCTACACGTGTTTGAGTCGAGATGACCTTACATTCGTGAATAAATATATTATACACTAATTAATATATTTGTCAAGCTATTTTTAGGCTATCTTTTATAATGATTTTTTGTTAAATTTTTTACTTTAGCGTATACGGCCTATTCCAAATACTCTCTTATAATAAGATTATCACTCGCTACTATCTCTAGATTATTCTTCATTGCATAATTAATATACCCCGCCCAAAGGTCTGCGATAGCGACCCCGTAAAGCTCATCACCACTAGCCTCTGTAAATTTATAATTTTTATTTTTTGCTTTAACTCTACGTCTAACTTTTTCAAACATATTTTTTAAATGTAGCCCGCTATAGAAAATAGTGCTATTATTTACAGAAAGCGAACCAAATAACTTTTCCGCAATCAGATAATACAAGTTATCAAAATCTGTTTGTTTGCTTTTATCTACCCAAAAAGCTGTAATTTTATAATCAATATTTTTAGAGTACTTAATAAATTCTTCTTTTTGCCAATCCTTAAAACCATACCATTTTAAAAGGGACCTATCTCTTTTCATTATCTTCTGAAGTTTTTTGTATTCGCCTTTATACTTTTCATTATCAAAAATGTTAATAGCCACCACAAAAAAATTTGAATTAGATTTTATATACTTACCATCATCTCCTGACTCATCTAAAAATATCATAATAAAATATTGTTAAAATTATTATAGCACAAGCAAGAAAAAACTTGCTAAATTTTCTTGACTTTATAAGTCCAATATACTATACTAATGTTAATGCTATTTCGATAAGGCCGCCATTTCTGGTGACCTTCCAGTCCCAAAAACAGGATAAGATATAGTTACCAAAGCATAGAAATATGCGGGGACAAGTTAATAGTAATATTAGCCTCTGTTACAATAAAAATCTCACAGTAATGTGAGGTTTTTATTTTGTTTAATTTTTATACTTAAACTTTTTAAGTTACATCTTAAAGTTCTTATCTATTATTTCTTGCATATCTTTTGGGACATTGGCGGTAGCTTTTACCTCTTGCTTGCGCAGGGTGAATTCTATTTTGTAAGCATGCAGCATGCTCCTACCAGCGAGAGTGGCACCCTTTTCAGATCCATAAAGGTCATCACCTATTATAGGGTGTCTAATACTTCTCATATGCACGCGTAACTGATGAGTACGCCCTGTTAGTGGGTACAGCTCTACGTATGTCATTTTTTTGTCCTCACTTCTAGCTAGTACTTTGTACCTAGTAATAGCGCTACGCTCAGCCCCGCGAAAGTCTTTTGAGAACATGTCTACAACTCCCTTTTTACGAAAGTCACTACGCGTCCTAGCCATAGGCTTATCTATAACACCCATATCATCACGCACATTACCCTCAACTATTGCTCTGTAAACCTTACGTATCTTGTGAGTTTTAAAAACATTTTTCGTGTCATGATGAGCGTCTCTAGTCTTACACAATACCAATACTCCAGTAGTATTTCTGTCTAGCCTATGCACTATACCAAATCTGTCCCCCTCGCCTACGTCACGCATATTGGGGTATAAGTTATAATTCATATCACTAACCGTTACCTCAGTACTCCTATCATCAGGGTGCACCATAATACCAGCCGGCTTATCTATAATTATAACTCTCTCGTTTTCAAAAATTATATCAAATCCCTTTTTAAGATTATACTTTTTGCAAAATTCTTTGATCTCAGAATCAGTCTTTGGTATATAATCTTTTAACTTTTTGACAAGATATGGATCCTCTACTTTTACCTCTGATTCATCGTCATACATAGAGTCATCATGTTTATTTTCACCCAGCTCTTCTTGTCCTTCTATTTTATTTGTAGACTCCCTATTAATAATATCCTCGTCTTCTTTTTTATCTTCAAAATATTTGCCGCTATCTTTTTTATCTTGTATGAATTTTGAGAATTCTTTGTCACCTTTTATACTGGCTATTCTGTGCTTAAAAGTTTTCTTATCACCAGTATTACTAGCGTCTATATTATTTTTGATAATAAAGTTAATCTTGTCCTCATACTTTTTAATACCGCGCATATTTCGCGCTCTGTCTTTATTGTTCAAATTTCCTTTTATTACTTTTATCTGGCTCATATTATTTAAATGTTTTTCTGGTTATTTATGCTTTTATCTTAAGGCCTCTTTTCTTTTTTTCTATTTTCTATATTTGCATAAATACCAAAAATATATTATAATACTAACACAAATTAGAGATTTAATCCACTGCGACATAAAATTGTTAATTTGTAAATATTAGTTGAAAATTAAAAGGGAGATTAGCTCAGTTGGTAGAGCAATTCATTTACACTGAAAAGGTCACAGGTTCGAGTCCTGTATCTCCCACCAAAAATGAAAGGACCAGCACATACACCAGAGATTTTTTATGCAAATATAAAAGCTGAAAACTTTGTAATTACAAATTTTGAAAGTGAAGACTTTACAACTAAGCAATTTCTTGACTCTCTCTCTGCGCAAATAGCTGATCCGAAAAACTTTATAGATAAAGGTGGGGCTGCTCAAGTATTTAGTTTGGATGAAAACTTTTGCGTAAAGATGATAGAAAATAGGCACAGGTCAAAATTTGCCCACCTGATGAATTTGGGTAACGAAGCAAGTGCAGAAGCGAGAATATTAGCCGAGGTAAATAAAAATATAAGAATAAATACTCCAAAGTTTATAGCTTTTATTGAGGGTAATACTGAGTATAATGGAATAGTAATGCGTAATGCAAATGCTGTGAATTTACAAAAATTTATACTCGGAACAAAAAAATTACCCATTCTTAATTTTGATATAAAAAAGTTCACAGACTCTATGTATGAACAGACTCAGGCCTTACAGGACATGGGTTATTGCCACAACGATTTAGAGGCTAGAAACTGGATGATGGGTCAAGATGGTATGCCTATAATGATAGACTTTGGCAGAACTTATAAGATAGAGCAAAATAACCCCGCAAAAAACGGAGAAAAGGACTGGACAGATCTAGAAAAGATAGAGAAGATTTTGTTGGAATCAAAACTTGACATAAAATAATATATATGATAAAATATAGTACCTTAAATAAATTTGAAAAGGATTCTGATATGAGTCGGGTAACTTTACAACATGAACTGTTACAAGAGGCGAAAAATATCGCTGAGAACTTAAACGGCAGCGAGATAGCCACCCTATCTGGCGACAAAAATATAGGAGTCTCTCAGAATGCTGAGACCTTCTCTATGTCGCCGATCACAAGTTTTGAGGTTTGCGGTAAAACATTTTTTGTGGGTTTTATTAAAAACTCATAGGTCAGACTTTTAGCCTAACAGCTAATCATGGTCTGGCTTTTCTTTTACCTAAAAATGTGTTATTATATATGAGCTCCAAAAATATATAATATATATTACAAAATATGTCCCCGTAGTTCAATGGATAGAACGAGAGCCTTCTAAGTTTTAAATCTAGGTTCGATTCCTAGCGGGGACACCAACAAGGAATTATTCTCCTTAAATTCATCAACTAGCCTATACGGTAAGGATAATTTTGGTGTTCCATTAAGTATTTGACTATAGGTTGGTAATTGATCAAAGACCACACTAAATAATGACCTCAAAACATGTGAATCTCTTTGATTTACAAGGATTTCTACTGGGTGTTCCATTAATATTTTCACATACTTGATAAAAGCATGTATATCATTCTCTTGGACTTCCACATTATTTCGCTGGCTTCTAACTTCTTCTATCTTTGCGTGTATAGCGTTTATCTTTTTATCTAGCTCAGCTTTTACGATCTCGTTCTTAGTAGAAATATAAGAATCTATAAGAATAATTTTTTCTTTTTCCAGTTCTGTTACAGTGGCACCAACTTGGACCGAGAACTCACCAAGCTCTTTTTCTTTCTCTCTGAATTTATTCATTAACACCTCCTCAAAAGCTTTCATAAATCTCTCATCTTTGTATTCTAGCTTAGACACAAAGCTGGACAAGTTCTTTTCAAAGTCTTTTTTATTTATACCAAGATATTTATGATCACGAGCACAGTGATAAGTCGGCACTGGGTTAAGCTTGCCTTTTGGTGAGCTACCAAGAAAAGGCTTTTCACATATTGAGCAAAGCACTACGGACTTGTGTGGGAATTCTGGATTATCTTTCATTCTCTTTAACTGATGAGGATTATAATCTCTGAGTATCTTTATATCACCATTCACCTCTTCTTTTATAAAGACTTTTCCCTTATTTGCACGATTAAAAACATCTACACTTACTAATCCAGCATATTTAGTTTTAGAGGGCTTATCAAGCCATATTTCCGTGTTTACGCCAGCATAAATGGGTCTTTGTCTTATCTCTTGCAAGTGCTTGATAGATAATTGCACCCCTCCTCTTGTACCCATAATTTTAGTCTTATCTTTTGACCATCTATGAGTTACTTTTGATAGGTATCCAGCAGCATTCACATGGTCCACTATCTCTTTGTCTGTGTTAGTGGCACTCATTTTAAACATTTTTATAAAAAAGTGGGCCCTTGCTGGATCTGGAGTGTGTACAACTTTTTTCTTACCATCAACATATATTTTCTCATTTACAAAGCCATCATTTGCTTGCCTGACTTTGTACCCATCTCTGACAAGACTAACCTCAGCTCCTATAAGTCTTGTTAAGATTGTATTCACTTCGCCCTGACCTTGCTGAGCGATTACCATTTCTGTTATCTCACTTGGCCTAGTTTTGCTCCACGGATACTCTACTCCAAGATGCTCCAGAGTATTTACAGATGGCTGTATCACGCTATTAGCATCTATCATCTCTACTTTATACTTAGCGAGCTTCTGCTTTATCTCTTCATATCCATGTGTACCATTTCTAGATATTCTATCTATTGATTTAAATAGTAAATAATCAATCTTATTAGGATTTAATTTGATATAGTTAATTATGTCTTCTATGACTGGCCTATCATTCTTTCTACCAGAAAATTGCTCTGTGAACACCTTTACAACATTTAAGCCTCTTCTCTCGGCTGCCATGCGACATACACTTTCTTGATCACTAAGACTCTCGCCTTGTTGCGCTTGCTTTGCTGAGCTTACTCTGGCGTATATTAAGCAATTTTTCATATTTGTATTACTTGTGTTATTAGCGCTGTAATTCATATATCTATTATACATTAATTTTCTGACTTTTAGCAGTGTTTATACTGGTTCGCCACATATTATAAAGCACCTCAGCCATTTGGTCCTGATTATCTCTTAACTTAACAATCTCCTCTTCTGCTAAGTCATTTATTCCGTTTTTCTTTAATATTTGCTTATATTTATTTAACTCTAACATCTAAATCAGTAGGTGTCGCCATAACAAAAGACGAATTATACAAGATAAGTAATATTCGTCTTTTTTTGAAGGTAAAATTGTTTTTGGAAAAACAAAATTAGCTCTTAAAACGAAATTGTTTACCAAGCCTACCGATTGTTTTATTAAATTGTTATACTTTAATTATATAAAGTTAAAGTAAAATATGCAAGAGTATAGCAATATAAAAGTTTCTTACAGAAATAACTTGTAAATAGAGTTAATATAATATATAAATATCAACTCTTATTGGCAATAATTAATAGGACGTACAGTTTATTTGTTTTAGGAAATCTACGTAATTACATGTAGTATACCTTGGTGCTACTGGTCTAACAATGTTAAAAGTTGGAACGTATTCTCTGTCTACAGATGCGGACGAAGGACTTGGTATACCTGATTCTAGGTAAGAGATCAATCCGCGCAACCCCATATTTAAGGACTTTACATTTTGATCTGATGTCATTT
Source organism: bacterium (assembly GCA_043765155.1). Taxonomy (GTDB): domain Bacteria; phylum Patescibacteriota; class Minisyncoccia; order Phycocordibacterales; family UBA5272; genus JAUPVO01. Next base: position 12,377 of record JAYUJP010000050.1, read on the forward strand.
TATAGTTAGCTAAAAGATTGTCCACAGAGACTCTTAGTAATTTCAAGTTCTCAAGAGACTTATTATTGCTATCTATATGTTTTGCTGCATCACTTAGTGACAGATACTTATCGCTGTCAGAATATGCCATACTGTTATCGTTGTAAGTTTTTGAATGATCCTTAAAAGACAAAAGTTTTAATTTTAGACTATTTGTAACTTTGATATCTAAATCATATACACTAGTGATGAGGTAATCCATCTCATAAAACTCTTTTGACATACCCTCCGTAAAAGGCCTATTTGTCTGTAGCTTTTTACCATTCTCCATTATACTTAACCCAGAATCTAATTCTCTTATAATTTTCTCTAACTCTAAACCAAAAGACTCTGTGGCTCCTAATAGACCCTTAGATGAGATGATGGCCTCTTTTCTGTAGCTAATATCTTTTGTTATCTTGTCTATAGAATTATTAGTTGCTTTATTTTTAATAACCTCTCCTACTGTGATATTTTTATCTACACTTTTAATTTTTAAAACGGTTGTAGTCGCTGTAGAAGAGGAATTTTGTTTCCTCAACTCATCAACTTGCTTTTGTAGCTCATTAATTTTCTCCTCTGAGCTTTTCTTAGCCACCTCAACATTTTGGACTTCCAGATTATAAGGGACCTCTTGTCTAGCAAAGATCTTCCAAGTTAAAGGATTCCACCACGCCGCAAATGTTACGGCTGGATATAAAAACATTGATAATACTATAAGTGATAATATTTTTTTCATAGTTTTTCTAATAAGCGTTCTTATAACCTTTCTTACCTGTAAATGAATTAGTATTTCCTTTTGTAGAAAAGTTATCTCCTTTGTACGAATTAGAGTTGGTCTTATAGTGACCCTCTACGTAGGTCCCATTTTTCTTTGTGTATCCGCTTGTATATTTGTATGCAAATGTTGCTTGAGTAAATAGCAATGTCGATATTGTAATGAGTAAAATTTTAGTTAGTTTTTTCATGTAATTGTATGTTATAAAAACAAAATAGGCACCCCAGTGAGGTGCACACAACATAACAACTAAAAGCTGTTAGTATTGAATTCCTCACATAGAATGCCTATGCTACTCAATACCAACAACTCAAAACGAGCTGCTTTTTTATTATTATGTTGTGTGCATATGTATTATACCACAAAGTTAGAAAATATCTCATCCATCCTCACTTTCTGCTCATCTGTTAAAATCTTAACAGATCTTAACCCTGAATCACTATTCTTAGAATAATTTTTAGCAAGTATTCTTTTTTCAAATATATCTAATACTTTTTTAGTAGCTTGCCACCTTATGCTTTGTAACCTAGAATCCTTTGTATCTAAAAAGTATTCTAGGTTATACAAAGCACGTGCCAAGAACTCATTATTTCCGATAGATTCCGATAACCACTTTGGATTAAGATGTGTTATATTCTCGCTGTACTCTCTAGAATATCCAGCTATTAAGCCTGACTGTAATGCATTATTATAGGTCCCACTATTAGGATCATTGTATGCTTGTATAAAGTTTATCTGATTGTTAGACATATCTGTGCTATAATATATATTAGTATTATCTTGTTCTATTACTTAATAGGTAAATAAATTAACATAGTGTTTTTGATTTACACTTAACAAATAAGGCTTATTTCTAGGCCGTTTCCATTAAGCAAAGATCTCTGAAAGCTAGATTCCACTTTATAACCATATTTTCTATAGTGTTCCATTCCAGACTTTGTGAGCACACCAAGTCGTGCTAGTAAGAAAATAGAACTTTCTTACAATACTCTTTTAATATAAAAAACTAAAATAAGGTATTATGTATTTTAATAGTTTGATCGAATAAAGAATTATGTTAATTTATTTAATTGATTCAAGATTGCTTGCCTGGCAATTTTTTTTAGAAAATACCAAGTTGGTAAGAGTATAAAATACTGGTCTTTAAAAACATTTTTTATACTTTTAAGGGATTCGTGAATATCAATAAAATCTTCTTCTTTCATATTTTCGTTAGGTCTATTGTATCTAGCCCAAGACTGACCTGACGCAAAACTAATATAAGGTACATCTTTGTTACACTCTGTTTTAAAAGAGTCTTTTATAATATCCGGAAACGGAAAACCTTTGTGAACATTTTGATTTCTATATTGATACAAACTAAAGAAAAGGGAAAACATAAGTTTATCTTCGGCTTTAAAGTTATTCATAGTATCTATGACTTTTTCTTTTTTAATATTTTTATTTTTATTATTATTATCGACAAGTAGTTTTAACTGATAATTAAATATTTTATTTGAAACTTCAACTCTATTTTTTAAAGCATCTAAATTTGTAATGCTAATAAAAACATCTTTATTAATTTTGTCTGAAATTTCTGTAACAAAAATTGCAAAATCTATACCCTTCCCATATTTTATATCTGCAATAGTATCAATTATTCGCATTAAATTTAAATAGCTTTCAGAGTGAAAACCTGGGAAAAGTAAGCATGCATTATTGTAAATACCCAAAATATTTTGAAATTTAATAACTTGAATTTCTTTATCTGAGTCTCCTGACTGAAAGCCTTTACGAAAAGAATTTCCTATTTTTGCAAACAAATCTTTGTCATAATCTTTCTGTGTTATCTTTTTATTTTCATTATTGTTTTTTAATTTTGTCCCAAAATAAAAACTAGAGCCCCTACTTAAATATTTAATTTTTTCTATTCCAATATCTAGAACAAAACCAAGCGCAGATTCCCTATTAAAATAATCTGAAAAAGTAGTTTTACTTTGGTCTATTTTTTTATATTCACTATCTTCTATGAGAGTAAGCAAATTATCGTCACTCCTCATAATTTTTAAATAACCAAATTCTTGATCTAAGTTAATTTGATCTTCACAATTAAAATTTTTAAGCTCAAATGAATCAAATTCTTTATTCATAAATATAATTATAACACTTTTTTATTAATATTATTCAAGTTATTTAATTTTACTAATTGTATTTTTCTTTTTACTTTAATCATTGATACCTTTCTTAGGCATTTGTATAATAATACTTAGATTAGAACAAGTATTATAAGCATTGTTAACATAAAATCTGGTACGGTGGTAACGACGAGCGAACTCCATAATGCGGATACTTCGACTAGTAAATACCACGTCTGTTGTCGTGGTAAATGCTGCAAGTGCTATAGCTTATACTTAATAATGTTAAAAACTAATAAAAAGATATCGATTTATGATATAATATACATATAATTAACAAATTAATATAATAAAAATATGCAAGAAATTACGCACGAGCATCATAACATAGCTCAGGCTCATAATGGTGACAAAAAACACGATTTTACTTTAGAAGAAGCTTTTGGATTCGGATGGGATAGGACCAAAAAGTTCTGGGCTACCATGTTAGTAATAGGTATAGTTACCGTCCTCGTATCAGGACTATTTAGTCTTTTAAGTGGCATGATGGGTGCGGTAGGAGAGATGGGCGCAGCTTTATCTATGATAATAGTACTGGCGAGCTATGTCATATCTTTTTGGTTAAGTTATAACACTGTCAAAATGATACTAAAGATGACTGATGGACATAAAGTTGATATAAAGGAGTTGTTCTATTTTGATGACATGTCAGCAAATAAAGTTGGTATGTACTTTTTAGCTAATCTAGCTTATGGCTTAGTTGTGCTAGTTGGACTTGTGCTACTTATAATACCTGGTATATACTTTGCGTTTAAGTATATGTTTGTACCTTATCTTGTTTTGGACAAAGATATGGGTATAGCTGATGCATTTAAAAAATCAGCTGATATGACAGATGGAAAAATATGGAAGCTTATCGGGGTGTCACTATTATCTTTTGGTATAGTGATAGTAGGACTTATAGCTCTACTGGTTGGTGTTATACCAGCTATAATATTAATTACATTTGCTAGTACTTTTATATATAGAAAGCTAGTTGATGGGCATGTGGCAGCATAATTAGTGTTTACAAAATAAAAGCAGCGCCTTCGGCGCTGCTTTTATTTTGTATTTTTTAATTACTTAATAGTATCACTTCTCTCTTTATCTTATCCTCTATTTTCCTAGCTATCATTTTGGCCTCAAGCGTATCACCTGATACAAATACTTCTTCTAACTTTTCTAACTTTGTTATGACATCCTCAACTATATGATCTACAACTTGAAATCCGTGCAGCCTTATTTCTTCATAACCTAGCACCAGAACTTTTTCTGTCTTATCTTTTAACAATATATGAGTACTATTTTTTTCTACTTTTATAGTCATGGTGATATTTATCTTAACTTTGTGCCATTAGATAAAATATTGGTCGGTGACATAAGTGCCAAGATCTCGTTCTCATCTTGCGCCTCTGAGCCGGCTAATATCATGGCCTCGCTATATTCTCCCATCATTTTTCTCGGGGCTAGATTAGTTACAAATGGGAATTGTTTACCTAATAGGTCATCAATTTTTACGTATTTCTTTATACCTGAAAATACAGTCCTGTGTTTTTCTTCGCGTTCGGTTAGGCCTCCTTCACTTTCTATCTCATTATATTCTCCAAAGTTTACTTTTAACTTGTATAGCTTGTCGCTACCCTCAATCTCTTCTACGCTAATTATAGTACCTAGCATTATCTCGACTTTTGCAAAGTCGTCTATGCTTATATATTTACTCTCTTCTACTTTTTGTTCTTGTTGTATTTCTTCTGACATAGTATTATTTTGATATTTATATTATATCATGTATTTATATTTTATTTACAATATTTAAATTACAAATATTTTATTCCTGATTTTCTGTATCGTCTTCTTCTGCGCTTTCAAATTTCTTTGGGTTTATCTTATCCAAATATCTCTGTAGTATTAGTGCCGCTGCTGCATCATCAACATCACGCTTAGCGTCGGGCTGCTTTCTGGCCTCTGCTGTTGTGAACCACTCTTTTTCAAAATTTATTTTTATGCTGATGCCTAACTCTTCACATTTATCCTTTAGCTCATCTGCAAAGCTTTTTGCGTCCTCAGCTATTTTATTAGGCTTACCTTTTTGGTCTAAGCTTTCACCTATAACAATATTAGCAAATCCCATTGCTTTTATAATCTCAATAGTGTCTTTTAAAAGCTCCTTATTATTTTCACTTATCATCATTGGGAATGCTAGCATTCCCATATCATCACTTTCTGCAAATCCTACTTTTTTGTGCCCATAATCTATTCCTAAATATTTCATATGCTATTTTATTTACTTATTGTACTTTTTAATTATTATTTTTGTTTACTAAAATTTAACATATTATAACAAATATATTTATCAAAACAAAACTTTTTAGAAAAAATATTATTTTTCCTGATTCAGAGGAATTACCTACTTCTTGTTATACTTTTTGTATATACCAAAAACAACAGGGGCAACAGTCACAATAATAATAGAGGCAAAAATATATTCAAGATAATGTTGTATCTGGGGGAATTCTTTTCCAAGTAGGTATCCAGCACCCGTAACTGATACGGCCCAAAGTAATGACCCGAAAAAGTTATACATTACAAATTTTTTATAATTCATTAGTCCAATACCAGCTATTATGGGTACAAATGTTCTGATAACAGGCACAAATCTACAAAACATTATAGTTATCATTCCCCTCTTTTGAAAATATTCATGCGCCTCATCTATATGCTTTTGGCTAAAAAGTCTATGCATATATTTTGCTCCAAATTTTGTCTTTCTTATATCTTCTAACTTGTCCCCGATATAATATCCAGCAAGTGACCCGAGGAAACTTCCTGAGAAAAATAAGAACATGGTCAAATATATATTTATATAATTCTGAGAGGCAAGTATACCCGCTGAAAAAAGTAAGCTATCACCCGGAAGTAAAAAGAAAATACCCGACTCCAAAAAGGCAATTATAAACATTCCAAGATACCCATAAGTCTGCAAAATATTTACTACGTCAAACATATAATTACTAACATTATAACACAAAAATAAGTAAGAGCGCCCCTTCGGAGCGCTCTTACTTATTTTTACTTCTTAATTAAGCTTGCTCCTCTGTAGAAGCGTGATCAGCTCCTCCTCCTATTTTAGACATAATCATGTCTTTTAGATCAGGAATAACGCTCATAAGCTCCTCTTTTGTAAGAGTGCCGTCAGCTAATTTTGCTGACATTTCAGCTGGTAACATACCTGTTATATTATCCCATACGCCAAACTTTTCAGCGTAACTCTTGATGGTCGAAATATCCATATCGTCAAAATTGATAAGGTCCGATGCTGCATCAGTTACTTTTGTTATCATGTCGTCTATTATACTCATATATTTGTAGTTTAAGATTAATTAGCGCTTTTATTTATAAAAATTTATACAATCTAAATCGTGTACAAAATCAAAACTTCGCTTAAAGTTAGTGTAGCATTTATTATAAAAATATGCTATAATTTTTTCTTAAGGAAGTGTAGCCGAGTGGCAAAGTTAAGCAGCGGCACCTGTCTTGAAATATTTTCAAGCGAATGACACAAAATAATAAGGAAGTGTTACAGCCAAGTGCAATCTTAAATAGCAGGCACTTGTGATTTAATACAAAACAATACGGAAGTGTGGCCGAGTGGTTTAAGGCACCTGTCTTGAAAACAGACGTGGCAACCCCACCGTGAGTTCGAATCTCACCACTTCCGCCAAATATAATTTATGAACCCCCAAGAAGCAGAAAAAATACTAAATGAGTACGGGTCAGCTATAAGTGATAACCCAAAACCTTTTCACCATAAATCACTTTTACCTTGCTCAAAGGCAAGAATAAGAATGGCTTACTTTATTTATATTCCAGAAATTTTAAACCAAATCGAAACCAATCAAAACATTCCAGAAATTATTGAGAACTTGCTTAGGACTTACTCTATGCTTGATGGATTTATTGAAGACACTGAAGCTGATAGGCTAAACCTGATCGGAGAATTAGGAAAACAGGGCAAACTCGATAGTGCTAAGAGTGAGGATAAGGCAAAGCAAGACGAATGGATCTCCAAAGTTTCAAAGTCTATACATAATCAAAACTATTTTGAAGAATTAAATGATTTTGTAGCAGAGTGTATTAAAACAAAGTTAGTGAAATAAAATTTCTCTCAATAGCCGGTATTTAATGGACTAAACTTAAAATAGTTCTTGGCTTCATAATAATTTTGGTGGCTCCGACATTTTTATTTAAAATATCATTCCACTCTTTTAGATTATTAAAATCTTTTTTGATAACTTTTAATAACTCAGCGGTGCAGACCCAGTCTTTTATTTTGTCTATTTTATATTCTTTTAATAAAGCTAGATGTCTGAGTCTTAACATTTCAATGTCTGGATTATTTTTATCAAAACCCCGGGGCGCAGTCTTGAGGCTATCCTCTTTTGAGATTTCAAATCCAAGCTTTTCCATTTTGACCAAATAACTTTTAATAGACTCAGCTGTTTTCGTATTCGCATCTAAAATTTTTTTACTTTCTGTAGAAAAAATATTTCGAAAATTAAGTAACTGGTCTTTTTCTGTACCCCAAATACCGGCACCAATTAAAATAGAATCTTTGGAGACTTGAAAATAAAATCCAGAGGCGCCAACTTTTATCTCAAAGCTAGCCTGAGTCTTATAGGGTATTTTAATTTTTGAAAATCTAAGATCTCTATTTGGTCTAAAGATATGCGCCGTACCAAAAGTAGATTTTAAATTATCACATATACTTTCTATTGGCTCTTTTATATACTTTACATATCTTGGCTTATTTTGCAAAAACCAATTTCTGTTATTATTACTTTCCAAGTCTTTTAAAAATTTGAATGTTTCTTTGTCTAACATATTCATGTTTATATATATCTATATTATACATGTTTTTAGAAAAATGCTATAATATTTGTATGAATACTACAAATTTAGATTTGATTTTAAACAACATGACACAGCTTTTGCCTTTTCTGGGTATAATTTTATTTATAAATACTATAATATTTTGTTTCGCTTGCTACAAAAAAGATAATAGCATAGCTGATATATTTTATTCGTATGGATTTGTCCTCTCTGCTTTTACTGCTATTATATTTTCTCAAAATATAACCTGGATCAAAATCCTAACATTTACATTTATTTTGATATGGGGTAAGAGATTATTTTGGCGTATATATCTTAAAAATAGAAATAAGCCTGAGGACTTTAGATACGCAAAATGGCGAGCGCAGTGGCTACAAAAGGGGAAACTATATTTTTGTGTCAGGTCATATCTACAAGTATTTGTATTGCAGGGCATTATCGCTTTTATAATAATGTTACCTGCTTTATATCTGCTCTCTTCTGATATGATATTAGGCTTACAAAATATTTACTTTTTTGTTCTAGGAATATCTCTTTGGATAATAGGATTTATATTTGAAAGTGTAGGCGATAAGCAACTTGATAACTTTCTAAAGGATAAAACAAGATTAACCCAGGAGAAAATAATGACTACTGGCCTGTGGAAATATACAAGGCATCCAAATTATTTTGGTGAATTATGTATATGGTGGGGAATATTCTTTATTATGCTTGGATATTTTAATAATATTTCTGCTCTATTTTTGATAATATCACCTATGCTCATAACTTATTTGCTTATGTATGTGTCTGGAGTGCCAATGTTAGAAAAAAGATGGGACGAGGATACGAACCCAGAAGTAAAAAGTAAATGGCAAGAATATAAAAGTAAAACTCCTGTTATGCTACCAAAATTCTGGTAGATAAAAATCTAATTTGTATTTTTAAATACTTTTTAAAAATAAAAAATAAATACTATTTTCCAAATCTTCTTTTTCTGCTGTGAAAATCCTCTATCGCTATACTCATTTGATTTTTATCAAAATCTGGAAATAGCACGTCAGTAAAATATATTTCCGCATAAGCCAATTTCCACAACATAAAATTACTCACCCTCTTTTCTCCGCCCGTTCTTATTAACATATCTATATCTGGCAGCTCGCTGCTATACATGCACTTTTCAAGTCCAAGGCCACTCTGATTAGCTTTTGCATGAGCTGTTAGTATTTCGTCTTGACCTCCGTAGTCTATAGCTATTGCTATGGTAAGCTTATTAAAGCTTTTTGTTATATCTTCTAGAAGAGATATCTTATCTATTATGCTTTTAGTCAATCTATCTTTTCTACCCAAGTGAATAAACCTTATTTTATTTTGTACAAATTCTTCTTTGGCTGTATCCAAAGTCTTGTCTAGGAGTAACATTAGAAAATTGACTTCTAATTTGGGCCTATTCCAATTTTCTGTAGAAAAAGCAAATAGCGATAAATACTTTATATTGTTATCATAGCAAGACTGTATTATATTTACAATATTTTCAGACCCTTTTTTGTGGCCATCTATAACATTAAAAAAATGCTTTTTAGCCCATCTTCTGTTGCCGTCCATTATGACAGCTAGGTGATTTAACTTTTCATTTTTCATAAATGTATACTCTGAGTATTTTTTGTGCTCTCGGTCAGGGGTCGGTTATAAAACTTTTTTTGTGCTCTCGGCAGGAATCGGTCACCTCGCATATATTTTTGTTTTCGTCTTTTAGACTCAACAAAAATATTGCTCCTCGACCCCGTATTCGAATCCTTTAAAAATGACTTGGGTCATTTTTACTCGATTAAAAAAATACTTCGTATTTTTTGTGCTCTCGGCAGGAATCGAACCTGCATCGTAGGTACCGCAAACCTATATTCTATCCATTGAACTACGAGAGCATATAAAGCGCCCGCCCTTCGGGCGAGCGCTTATCATCTTTGCAAAACTACTTTGTAGACTTTGCTACAGCTTTTGCTAATCTTGATTTCTTTCTATCTGCATTTCCCTTTTTAATAGTTCCTCTTTTTGCTGCTTTATCCAAAGCTTTGAACGCTGCAGAAAGATCGGCGACTGCTACAGTAACTTTTTTGGCTACCTTTGTACGCACGCTTTTAACTTCCTCTTTCAAAGTTTTCTTGATTCTGTCATTTACTATCTTTTTTCTGTCTGATACTCTTAATGCTTTTTTAGCTGATTTTGTTATTGCCATATTTTTACTATTTATTATTTTTGTTTTTACTATTTATACTTTAGAGAAGTTTCTTATTGATAATAAGTTTAGACACTTTATTGATATTTATATATTAACACATTTTCTAGAATTTTGCAAAATTTTTATATTGATAAAAAATGTTATAATCAGTATAAGAAAAATTAAAATATGATATCTTATCTAAAAGGAAAAGTAATATATGCTGATGACAAGTCACTCACACTGGATGTATCTGGGGTCGGCTATGAGGTCCTGATGCCTCTCTCCTCACTTTTAAAATTAAAGCTAGGTAGTGACCTGGAGCTGCACATACACACTCATGTACGCGAGGACCAGATAACTCTCTTTGGTTTTGAAAATACAGAAGAAAAAGCTCTATTTAAAAAATTAATAAGCGTGAGTGGTATAGGTCCAAAATCAGCTCTAACCATGCTATCTGTGGTTAATGTATCTACCATAGTGCGCGCAATCGAGAGCGGCTCAGTGGATAATTTTCCAAAGGTCCCAGGAGTAGGTAGAAAAACTCTTGAGAAATTAATACTAGAACTAAGGGGTAAATTTGACGCTATTAATTTGACTGACGAAAGTAGCGATATGAAAAATGCCAAGCTCGCCCTCGAGACTCTAGGTTATAACGCGCGCGATATTTCTACTGCCCTATCTACTCTGCACCAAGATCTGGATATGAACACACTGATCCGCGAAGGATTAAAAATATTATCAAAATCTTAATATTAAAATATACAAAAGTAATATGCAAGACATTTTAAACAAAATACTAAGGGCTATAGAAAAATTAATACCAAAGAAAATATATAAATATTGCCAGCCAGCTTATCATTTTGGACTATCTTTTATAGGTAAAATAATTTATAGATTCCCGTCACATCAAATAAAAGTCATAGGTATAACCGGAACAAAAGGTAAAAGTAGTACCACAGAATATGTTAACGCTATTTTAGAGGCTAACGGATACGAGACCAGCATACTCTCAACTATCAGATTTAAAATTGGGGACGAAAGTAAGAAAAATCTTTTTAAGATGACTATGCCTGGAAGATTTTTTGTACAAAAATTCTTAAGGCAGTCAGTAGACGCTGATTGCGACTACGCAATAATAGAAATGACCAGCGAAGGGTCAAAATTTTTCAGGCATAGCGGCGTGCATATAGATGCATTACTTGTTACGAACATAACCCCAGAGCATATAGAATCACACGGCTCATTTGAAAAGTATCTGGGCGCCAAGCTAAAAATAGCCAAGCAGGTGGAGAAATCGAGAAAGAAAAATAAAGCCATAATAATAACAGACCAGTCCCCTCATCTAAATAATTTTCATAAGTTTAATATAGAAAATAAATTAACAGTTAACCTAAGTCAGGAAAATTATAAATCTCTTAACCTGTCTTTGCCTGGGGACTTTAACAAAGCTAATGCCTTGCTTGCACTAAAATTATCAGACTTTTTAAATCTAGATAATCATAAATCAAAACAAGTCGTGGAAAATCTGTCCCATATAGCTGGCCGCGCAGAAGAGATTATTTTGACCTCTAATAAAAACTTTAGAGCTCAAAACTTTAAAGTGGTAGTGGACTATGCCCACACAGTAGATAGCCTAGAAAAAATATACTCAGCCTATCCTGGCAAAAAAATAGCAGTACTCGGCGCCTGCGGCGGCGGCCGTGACAAAATAAAACAACCCTCACTTGGAGCTGCTGCGGACAATGCGTGTGAGATAGTAATAGTCACAGATGAAGACCCTTATGATGATGACGTTATGAATATAATTAATAACGTAGCGAGCGGGATCACAAATAAAATATTAGGCCAAAGCCTGTTTATAGAAAAAGATAGGCGACTAGCCATAAACTTAGCCATACAAAAAGCTGACGAGATGAGTAAGACTAGTCATGATGTGAGTGTGATAATAAGCGGTAAAGGTACTGATCCTTATATAATGCGGGCCAATAACACAAAAGAAAAATGGTTAGACTCGGACGTTGCCCGCGAAGAGTTAGAAAAAGTTTTAGAGCTAAAAAATATCTAAGTAGTGACTACACTTAATCAAAAAATATGCCAGAATTACCAGAAGTAGAATCAATAAGACTAGGACTAAAAAGATCCATAAAAAATAAAACTATTCTAAGCGTAAAAGTTTTAGAAGAAAAAATAGTGGCAAGTCATAGTAATATAAGAGTGGGCAGCAAGTCTAAAACTAAAAGCTTTATACAAAATATTATCGGTAAAAAAGTAAAAGATATAACTAGGCGGGCTAAAAATATTATAATAATATTAGAAGATGACTCTATAATCCTGGTCCATCTTAAAATGACGGGGCAGCTAATTTTTGAGGGTGCGCCTACGGCGCACCCTGTACAAAGCAAGCATACTCACATAATATTTGAGCTTGAAAATGGAAATCTGTATTATAATGACGTGAGAAAATTTGGCTACGTGCTATATTATAAAAGTCTAGAAGAGGCTATAGGTAATAATCATTTTCAAAAAATAGGATTAGAGCCTTTTGACAAAAACTTTACCCTAGAATATTTTGAAAAGGAAATAAAGAAACTTAAAATTAAAAATAGTGCTAAGAATATAAAAACTGTATTACTGGAGCAGTCTATAGTTGTAGGCTGTGGTAATATTTATAGTGACGAGGTGTGCTTTGCCTCAAAAGTTCTACCATCTAGACTATGCAGCTCTTTGAAAAAGCCAGAATTAGAAAATCTGTATAATAATATAAAACATATACTAAGTGAGGCAATACGTGTCGGAGGCTCCTCTATTTCTGATTATAAGCTCTCAGATGGATCAAAGGGCGGCTATGTGGATCAGCACAAGGTCTATGGTAAGGCCGGCAAGCTATGTGGTGTATGCTTAACTTCTAACATAAATACTATTTTGCAAAAGAGTATTATCAGTGGGAGGGCAACTGTATTTTGCACTATGTGTCAAAAGTAAAAGCTATTTTTACTACAATTTATATTTACTTCATTCTCTCTTTTAAGGTAAAGGACTTCCAATCATTTTCTATTGCAGAAAGCACTTGCCTACGAGACTCAACGTCTAAATCTTTAAGATCAAAAGAAACTGATTCATTTTTTCCACCTTCTTGTGCAGAGGTATTTGTGTATTCACAAATAAGTGAATCACCCTCGATAGAAAATATCATATCTTTTTCATTGGGTATATAGTTTTTTGCATTATTATAAACATCATTCATGTAAGAAGCACCCCTCTCAACGGAAAGGCCTGTGAAAGGGTCTAAACCCTGGGCTTCATTATAAGATTTCTTGCTACGAAAAAATTTTTCATACTGGGCTTCTTTTCTCTTAGTGTAAACATTTTGACCAATCTGTCTAAATTGTTTTTTTATGCCTTCAAAAACCGTCTCTACCTGTAGCTTAGCCTGACGTTCTAATTTTAAAATCTGATCACGTTCTGTACCTGTTTTTTCAGGTCGGGTCTCGAATACTATTTTATCTTGCTCAATTTCTAACGCTTGCTTTTTTTGATCTTCTTTTATTTTGTTTAAATCCAGATCCACGGTTACCTGTTCATTTGAGTGCAGATTATCATTTGGACCGACAGAATATCTGTCGCTTATTTGTTCTTTAGGAGAAGTTATTGCGACTTTTTTACCATAGGCATCTTTCATAAAATCTACCACTAAATTCATATCGTCTAATGTTAAGCCGGATCGTTTAGTGTTATTTAAACACTCTACAAAAGAAGGATCTCGTGAAAAATCGGCGAGGCTTGCTTTGATACCATTTTTTGCTTGGAAATCCCAAAAAGCAAACTTGAGGTTTTTTTTAGCCTCCAATATTAATTGCTGATGTAAAAACTCTTGCTTAGCAGCACCACTGAGTACTTCTTGATTTGCTGGAACTTTTGGACTATCTGCAGGGCTTTTATTAAGATTCATACTATACTTTAGTAACCACTCTTTATTCACTTCGCTTACACTAACTTTATTTTTGTGTCCCCAGTAGGGATCGAACCTACGACCGTCTGCTTAAAAGGCAGCTGCTCTACCGGCTGAGCTATAGGGACATATTTTGAACTTTTACTTTAGAATTAATGCAATACATCTATGGGTATATTGCGTTTACGTATTTCTAAAGTTATTACATAATAACATATTTTTAGAGAAAAATAAAGTGCGCTTCTTTCTATTTTAATTTATCTTATATGCTCAAAATATATTTCTCTAAGTCAACCTTGGCGTCGCCTTTACTATCATGTGAATAAGATATGCTTATAAGGTTTTGCCCCACTTCTTTTTCAAGTCTATATGCTTTAAATTTAAAATTTATGGCTCCTATTATGCTCTCTATGTGCTCACCCTCAGCGAGTAATTCCTGATATATAAGCCAAGCATTTCTCCTTTTTAGATTATTGTCTTTTTCGTTAAATGTTCTCTTGAGTAAAATATTTGCTAGGTCAAAAGATTTAAAGCTTTTTTCTTTTATTTCTCTACAATCGAAAACATTTTTTGGTTCTGCGTATTTTGATATTTTCTTAAAGGTAACATCCAGTATTTCTAGCTCATCTATTATAAAAATATTTTTACTGTCTTGTATCTCATCTAGATATCTATATAGAAAATCTCTATAATCTTCATTATTCCAGTTTTCAATTTTTATTTTTAGTATACCTCCAAATATATCTTCTCCAAAATATTGCTTTAGGCTTTCTATTTCTGGACCTTTTAAATAAGCGTCATACATACCAGAAAAAATACTTTTAAAATTAGAAATATTAGCCATCTGATTTGCTTTGTTTCTTTTTTCTAGATTATCACCAACTCTGATTACTAACATAAATTTTTATATTATTTTTCTATCTTACTTTATTTTTATAATTCAAATAAGCTTTTACCAAAAGATACATTTGCAATCAGTGGAATATTATTAATTATTTCTAACTTAATATTTTTGCTATTATTTTTATCTAGGTCGCTTTTGTTTTCATTTTTTACTCTATCTTTTATATTCCCTTTTTCTAAATATACATCTATAACTTTTTCTAATTCTTCTTTTATTATTTTGGCAAAATAATCTTTTTGACCTGCGTCACATTCAAATACTAACTCATCATGTATTTGAAGTAGCATTTTTATCTGAGAATTTTCTTTATTATTATTTTTATCTCCTAAGCC
This sequence comes from bacterium, assembly GCA_043765155.1. GTDB lineage: Bacteria > Patescibacteriota > Minisyncoccia > Phycocordibacterales > UBA5272 > JAUPVO01. The sequence continues at coordinate 27,601 of JAYUJP010000050.1, forward strand.
ATTCTCACTTTTTATATTTTTGTTTTCGTTTTCTTTTTCTAATCTTGCGTTCACATTTATCATGCCCAGCTTGAGTATATCCGCGCTAGTACCCTGTATCGGAGCATTTATAGCTATACGCTCACCCTGAGCGCGCATAAACGGAAGATTAGAACTAAGTAGCGGCACATCGCGTCTACGTCCAAATAATGTTGTAGTATAGGTCTTTTGTGTCGCTTCTAATTTTACCTTATCCAGATAATTCATAAGCGTAGAAAACGTAGACTTAAAATTATCGTAAAATTCTTGGGCCACCGCTCTCTCCACCCCCATCGCATCACGGAGCGCATTTACTCCCATACCATAAAGTATACCAAAGTTTATGGCTTTGGCTTTGCGCCTCTCCTCATCTGTTACATCCTCTAAATTTTTATTTAGAACTTGCGCGGCTACTCCCTTATGTACATCTATATTGTTTTTAAATATATCTATTAACTTTTCGTCTTGTGATAACATAGCAGCGCTACGCAAATCTATCTGAGAATAATCAGCTGAGATAAAAACTTTATTAGGGGCGCTTACAAACACTTTTCTAAAAGCAAGACCGAGCTCACTGTTGCGAGGGAGATTCTGCATATTAGGATTCTCACATGAAAACCGGCCGGTGCTAGCACCGGCCTGCAAAAAGTGCGGATGTACTCTACCGTCTTCTAATATATAATTATCAAGGGGTTCAATATAAGTATTAAAAACTTTGCTCATCTCGCGAAAATTAATAATTTTGCCCACTATCTCATGCTCACTTTTTATACTGTCGAGCATATCCGCATTGGTGCTGCGGGCGCCGCTTGCTGTTTTTTTAATTTTCTTACCTAGCCCCATATTATCATATAGCACTACTCCGAGCTGCTTTGGGCTCGAAATCAAGAATTCTTCTCCAGCTAACTTATATATCTCTTGCTGCAAATTAGAGATTAATATTTTGATATTTTCTTTTTGCATCCCTAGCTCTTTTGTATCTATAAGTATACCTGCGCTACGCATATTTTCTAAAATATTAAATAGTGGCTGCTCAAAATTATTATAATAATCAAGCAATCTTTCTCCTTGAGAGTTTTCTTCTTTTAATTTTTCTAACAGAATATCTTTAACCTGCTGATAATTAGATTCGTCATTTATGCCGTGCAGCTCTTTTATTTTCTCAAAAGGTAAATTAATATGCTCACTTTTAAGTATAACGCTCATAACCTGTAGCTCACTCAGCTCTCTTTCTGAAATTATAATTTCTTCTTTTTCTATTATATTTTTAGAGGCTTCATTTTGTATATTATCATGAGTATCTAAACCCGTATTCATAGCAGGTAGAATAATATCTGAATTATTATTTACGCTTTTGTTTTGATCATCAGAAAATGCTTTCTTAAGACTATGTAGCTCATAGAGATTACACAATCTCTCATACTCAGGAAGGTTAATTACAAACCCCTTATGCATTTCACTGTCCTCTTTTTCAAAATTATAAAATATTTTTTTATCTATCGGAGCATCTCTTCTTATGGTGGCAAGTGTCTTTGAAAAAGTCGCCTCCTCCTCGCTTTTTTGTATACTTTCAAAAGCTTTACCTTTTACTACTTTTAAAACGTCCTCTACTGTATATTTATTTTCTTTAGTACTAACTTTATTTTTGATGCACTCATATAAATTTTCTACAGTCTTAAATTCTTTTAAAACTTTTATAGCGGTCTTTGGACCAATACCTGCTACGCCCGGTATATTATCACTTGGATCACCTGAGAGTCCCTTGTAATCAGGTATTTGTAGCGGGGTAAGTTCGTATTTCTCTAATACTTCTTTTACTCCAAATACTCCAATTTCACTTCCCTTTTTAAGGGTTGCGACTTTTACATTTTCGTCCACCAGCTGAAGCGTATCCATATCCCCGCTCACTATCATAATATTATATTTATCCTTGTACAGCTCAGCAATAGTCCCCAGCATATCATCAGCCTCAAACCCCTCCATCTCACATATTGGCATACCTAGGGCATGACAAAAATCTTTGGACTGATTGATTTGAACCTTTAGATCCTCATCACTTCTTGTCCTGGTACCTTTGTATTCTGCGTACGCTATATGGCGAAAAGTGGGTTTTGGGAGGTCATAACAAGCAACAACATAATCCGGCTCGCCGATATTTCTAGCGTTGAGTATCATTTTGAGGAATCCGAACAGGGCGCCTGTGGGCCTGCCGTCCCTAGTTGCAAATCCGCTCATAGCATGATAACCACGATGTAATAATGCATGCGAGTCGATAAGCATTAGGACTTTTTTGTCTTTATTTTTAAACTTCAGATTATTCTTTTTATTGTTTGTGGTATTATTTGTTTTCATAATTCTGCTTTTGTTTTTAGTTAATTTATATTAAAAAATTATTTTTTATATTCTTAAATAATTTTTCTGCCATCAATTAACTTTTACAGAGATAGTCCTCTCTTCTTCTGAGTTGTCTCCATTCTGGTCTTTTATTTTCTCTATATTTATTTCCATATCTGCATTTGGAGCGTACATATTTTCTACCCATTCTATCAAAATAATATTTCTTTGTATTTCTTTATTTTTTTCTTGGTCATTTTTATTATGACCCATTCTGCTTTTCAGGTTTAAAATATCTCCTTCTTTCTTATCTTCAAATCTGTATGCGTCTATGTGTAGTAATATATCAAAGTTATTTTCTTTTATACTGTCTTCTGATTTCTCTTCTTTATTATTCGATTCAGCAGAATCACCACTTAAGTATTTTTCTTTTATTTCATACTCCCTCATAATAGTAAAAGTTGGCGACTGCACATCTTCTATTACTCCAAGCTCTAACGCAAAAGCTTTGGCAAAAGTTGTCTTACCTGCGCCCATAACTCCGTTCAAATATATCACCACACTTTTATTTTCTTCTATTATATCTTTATAATATAATATACCCAAAATATCTTTGGATATTTGGCTTAGATTTTCTATTTTTACGTTATTATATACACGCTTATTCATATGTACATAATAACATAATTTTTAATGATGCGCATTTAAGACTTTGTTTTTATATTTTTTATGTAAAATGTTTTTGTATATGGTTCTACCTAATATAATTAGTATTATAAAAAGTAATATGCTAGCTAGCCATTTAAACAAGTAACTAAAACCACTATTTTGAGTATCTTGATTATTTTTATTATTTGCGCCTATAGAATTTACATTTTTATCTGTGATTGTAGACACTACGTATGTACTATTCTCATCAGACACGTCATCGCCATTTTTATCTAACATTTCATAATATATATAGCCGCTCGACACCACGCTAGTATTTACCTTTACATCATCTTTTATTTTAAATTTAAAAGTGTAGTCTTTGCTTTCATTTGCTTTTATGTCCCCAATATTTAATATGACATCTGATCCATCTACTTTTCCAAGAGTACCTATATACTCATATTCTTTTGGTACAGATATTTTTATATAAGAATTCTTGAGGTTTATATTAGATTTATTTTTATATAAAAATTTGTAATCTATTATTTCTCCAGCATAAGAGCTACCGCTTTTAATCAGCTCTATGTCAACAAATTTCTCCCCCTCTACCAGGTTTGTCTTGTTACCCTCTACGTCCTGACACACTACTATTTTTTTCTCTGGGACTTTTACTAGGAGCTTAGTAACTACTGTTTTGCCTTTGACAATTTTTGTAATAGTTTCCTGCTTGACTACTGTTGTCACTTTTTGTATAGCTGGAGGAACATATTTGTACTCATCCCCCTTTGTTCTAAATTGTTGTATCTCACCCTTATAAGTACCATTAGCGTTAGTTATAACCGCTCTACAATAATACGTAGTATTGGGGCTAAGTCCAGATATAACATTTGAGTATGACACACTCTCAGCCGATCCTATATTACCCTGATTAGTAACTTGTCCCAGGTTTTGACTAGTGCCATATTCAAAATATCCATTATAATTTTGGCTGTTGGTGATACGGGCTACGGCGTTACATCTGGCGCTAGTTTTATTTGTATCAGTTGTTATAGTTGTTATAACTGACGGATTATAAAATACTGGGCAGCTATAAGATTCTGGCACCTGATTACCTCCAGGGCAAGACTTGTAACACGTACTAGCTGCGCCTATTATTTGTCCATTTTGACACTGTTTTTGGGTCTGCACACATTGCCCATTTTGCAAGGTGTAATATTGCTGACATTGCGGATTATAGGTCGGTGCTGGCCCACTCGTACCACCCCAGTTAGTAGGTACATAAGGAGTTTGAGGAGTGCTTACTACTGGCGTATTAGGGGTTACTGGTCTGTAAATTGGAGCAGGTGCGCTGCCTGATGGGCCGCTTACAGTACCCCAATTGGTAGGAACATAAGGAGTTTGAGGGGTGCTGACTACTGGCGTATTAGGGGTTACTGGTCTATAAATTGGTGCTGGTGCACTACCTGATGGACCACTAACACTGCCCCAATTAGTGTTAACATATGGCGCTGACGGTCTGGGGGTAGGATTACTATAAACGCCATAACCAATAGTCCAGACTATGGGCTGTGATGATGGGGGCCTTGGCGCTGTCGGAGCTGTCGGAGTATATACTGGAGACGGCGTATATACCGGCTCATCTGTATTATTATAACCACCCACACATTCTAGAGATCCTGCTTCTCTATATGAACCAGTGGGACAAGAAGGTAATCTTGGTGGGCAGTTTCTATCTTCATGATCTATATCCAAATAACCATCTGAACACATGGTACCTTGATATGTGGGCGCAGGGATTGATACACTTGGCGCTGAGGGTACGCAAGGAAAACTGGTACACTCAAGCTCCATATCGTCATTAAAATCAGCATTTGCAAATAATAGACCTGCTATAATTAAAGATGATATTAAATATATTTTATATAAACTTTTCATAATATTTTACTTTTTGCAGATAGCATCTGGTTTTATTTCACATGGAGGTGGGGGACACAGTAGTTCTGATGTGTATATCCTATTAAAGCAATCCGCTATATAATTTTCTATTATACCATTGTTTTTCCTAGTTAGGACCTTTGTTCCTTTTTCTAAAACAGCAAAACCTTTTGTTTCAAAGCTGTGTCTTGTGGGTTTACCTGTTTCCATATCTATGTTAGACCCTTGAATCTCACCAACAATAATAAAATCAGATTTAAGAATTATCTCCCTAAATTCTCCACCCTCTTTTTCTAAACCAGCTCTCTGAGCTAGATTATGAAATTGTTTTGGTTTATAGTATTTACTTTTGTCTGCTTGAAATTTACCAGCAACATAGTCATTATTTAGAATCTCTAGATTATTATATACGTCTTTATTTTCAGCACCCAAAGGGTTACGCATTACATGCTCCAAACTTTTATCATTTAGGAAACTTTTCAAATTACGCAATCCTATTTTGTCCTTAGCTAAATAACTAGAGGGGCCTTCTCCAGCAAAAGCTTCATCCATAGAACCAATACCAGTGACACCAGCAACGGCTGCAGCTCCAAATTTCAAAAACCCTCTGCGAGACACAGCTTCTGGACCAAATTTTTCCTCTAGATCTGTTGCTGACTTGGGCGCCATTGACTCACCCTCTTGTTTTGGTGTTATTATACCATTTCTATTTTGTGGTGGTTTAAAAAAGTTTCCAAACATATATTTAACTATATTATCTCATAATAATATTATAAATCAAATGTATTTTGCGCTACTTATGCACACAAGATGATTAACGAGACAAAAAAAACTAATAGCCGCCCCCGTAGGGGGCGGCTATTAGTTTTTACAACTTCTTAATGATGCGCGGCTGTCTTTTCGCCTTTTAGATTTGAGTATATTACTCTACCTAGTACAATTAAGACTGTTATCAGCACTATTATCGCTAGCCACTCTAATAGAGTGCTTGGTAATATATTATTTGCTGACTTGATTGTGTCAGATTTGCTATTATTATCTTTTGTATTTGCAGTAGCAGAGTCAGTCTTAGCGATGATAGTAGAAACAAGGTACGCAGTATTCTCATCACGCATGACTTTACCTTTTGAATCTAATATTTCGTATGATACATAACCATTAACTATTACAGTTCTACCTACTTCTGCGTTAGCGTTAACCTTTGCAAGTATTTTGACTTGACTGTCTGATAAGGCTTGTACATTACCAAGGTTTATAGTTATGGTATTTGTACCAGCATCAAATGTTCCTAAGTTACCATTTTGTATAGACAGCTCAGCAGGTAATGTAACTTTTAACTTAACATTAGCAAGAGTAAGTCTAGAAGTATTACTATATTTAACAGTATATTCTACTGTACTGTTTGGTGACAATTCACCTTGTGACTTTGTCATATCTAGTGTTATTAACTTTTCACCTGCTTTTATTATGCCAGTATTACCCTCAATATCTTTACATGTAATAGTCTCTACTCCTCCCTTTTCAGTCTTTGGAGCTACATATTTTGTAATTGTTTTACCTTTTACAATTTTTGTAACTTTAACTGGTTTAGGGTTATGCACAACTGGAGCTGGTACATATGGTATGTATGGCGTATAGTTAGCGTCAGTTCTAAATGACATGATCTCACCCTTATAAGTACCGTTAGTATTAGTTATGACCGCTCTACAGTAATATGTAGTATTAGGAGTTAATCCTGATAACACATTTGAGAATGGTGAGCTTGGCTGATTACCTATATAAGCGCTGTTGGTGCTGTATCCCAGGTTCTGAGTTAGGCCATACTCAAAGTATCCATTGGTACCTACTCCGTTACTTATAATAGCAACAGCGTTACATCTACCGCTAGTAGTTGTGATCTGAGTTGGTATAGTCGTAACCACTCTATGAGTTATACTAATAACATTTCTACAAAAGTTATTATAATCATTTTGAGAATAATAAGTTCTGCCATTTATAGTACAATAATATACCTGACTTACTGGATTTTTACAATAATCATCATACTCATTTTGAGTTGTATAATAATATCCATTGATACTACAATACTTTCTACATCCTTCTGCAAATGCTGATTGAGAAGTATATGTCTGACCGTTAATGGCACAGTATAAAGATACTCTATTT
>JAYUJP010000051.1:0-1255 GCA_043765155.1 bacterium
GCCCAAAGACTCAGTTGATAGAATTGATCATCTCTATTCTAAATGAAAAAGAAAATAGTTGGGGTAAATTAGACATAAATACATATGCATCGAATTTACGAATTGATTCAGATGACATTAGATTAAATATATTGAATGATGGGATAATACTAAATATAAGAATTAACGATGATCGCTGGAGGCAATATTCCACAAATATAGAGCCCAAAGATTTCAAATTTTACCTAGAAAAAGCGGTGGAATAAATGGGGTCTCTCTGGGGTCATAGATGTATGGATCGGTATGGAAAACTATAAATAAATTCCACTCCAGACTTCTCTCAGGCGGGCGATGTATGATCAAGGATCAGGGTTTTTGTCAGAGTCTTCTCTCGACATGGTTTTTCGGCCGAGGTAACGTTTTTAGCCATGAGGCGAACATCGATAAATAGAGTGAGAGCTATCGTATTAACACACTGATCACCTATTGTTAATCGGTTTACTCGAACCCCATCGATTTGGTTTTCCTTCGGACTTGGGAAATTTAATCGGCCATGTGGTGAATGATGTGTTGCCTCATTTGATTGATAACAATTATACTCAAAATCTTACAAATCGCCATGGATCTAATTAAGATCGCGTTCGGCCTAGTTCTTACGGTTTCGTCATGTGTCCCCGTGAGCTATGATTCGCTTGTCTGGAACCGTCAAAGTGTCACTCCAGATAGTCATTCGGGTGTCTGGATTACCCCTGGGTTATGTAGTGAGAGAGCCAGCGCTCTTAATAGTAGTAACATGGGGCCTTGGAAGATCGTTCTATCGGTCCGGGCAAGGGAGAAATGTACCGCTCATTTGGAGTTCATAGAGATAAGTGGTGATGGCAGCGCAATGAACAAATTAGAAATAAATCATGAGATCCCAATTGAATTGCATCCTAGCTCGGGGGAGTGGAGAGGTGTTTATATTACAGAAAACCCGATAATTTCTGTATTTTCTACAGGGCGGCTAGTTCTGGGAATTAATTTGAAAATTAATCGACTGTCATCATACAAGGTAACTGCCATATTCAGTAGTAAAAGAATCAAAGGCAAAGAGACGGTTAATTTACTAACAATGTGAAAACGGTCATGATATGTTCCCAGACAAACTATTATGCCACAATGAAGCTGACTTTTATTCTCTTTTTTGCTGTCGCTAAGACAGCTCTCTCGTTTTTTAGCCTATTTCCTTGCCTATTTATAATTTATAAAGGAAACGCAATTTTAAATAATTTGAAAG
>JAYUJP010000052.1:0-1251 GCA_043765155.1 bacterium
GTCTGCCCCCGAACTGGAACTTGTACGTTCGAAGGGTAGGCGCGTAAGTGAAGACCAACTGTAAGCTAACTTGTCGTTTATACACCGCTTAACGTAACCGGTTTATCTGACCGTTGAGATCCAGCCCTATGGGGGAGTAAAGGGGGGAGAAGGTCCCACACCCCTGGGGGGATACCTACATCCCCGTACACGGGCGCCTGGAGGACGGTAGCAGAATGGAATCACCGTTAGACGGGAAAATCCGGGTTCGCGATAAATACTGCACACACAGTGAACGGGACCGTATAAAGTTCGTATAACGTTATATCAAGAAAAACTTAATAAATACTGAACAACTCACAAGTATCTTATTTCTGTTAACATCCGTCATCTCATTCCGCGCAAATTCCACTTGAATTACATGAAGTTGAAACAGTATTCAAATCCACCATGAATTGGTACACACGTAATTAGAAGTAGTAGTACTTTTAAATAAAATATAAACTCAATACTTTCTAGTGGTTTTTTTAATATTTTTTTAATGTTTTTTTGGTAGAATGTTCTTCCTATCAAGAAATGCAAAATAGGTCGCGGGTTAGGGTACGAGTTAGGATTCGGGTTAGGGAAAGAAACATAGATTAGCCAAGTAACCTTGTCGATGGGTAGAAACTTGAAACCTAGGCTCAACACAACTTTGACAGCATCGGACAAAAGATAATACGACAAGTTATGAATACGACAAGTTCTTAATTTTGGAATTCTATTCACAAAACCTCTTGTTTAGTGAGTTTTGATAGATAGATATCATATGCCTTTTGCATAAAAGGAGATGTAAGTTGGTGTTGCGCATTAGTGAAGGGTTACAAACTCCTACAACCACTCAATCAATAAACTAGAAAGAAACCTTAAGATAAATTTGTTTCAGTAAGTCAGTCAGTTTACACTGATTGTGGTGCGAGTTTAATGGCTTTTGGTGGATCTTTACATTCCTCATCACCACTGCTATTATTATTATTATTGTTATTGTTATCGTTTATGATGCTTACATTATCATTACTTTTCTTCATTTCCATATTATCATTGTTATTATTAATGTTATCTTTTTTGCTGTTTTTTGATGAGAATTGAACATGTCGTTTTCTACTTCCCTTCCTCACTTCATTACTTCCTATTCAATCAAAAGTAAAGTGATAAGCTGTGATGAGACATGATCATTCAAATATCACATACTCAATTTTCAATATTCAGATCATCTATCGTATTGAATTCTGC
>JAYUJP010000053.1:0-88617 GCA_043765155.1 bacterium
GGGAAAGTGGTGAGGGTGCAATAGGTTTTGAGGGAAAGGGAGTCGATGAAGCCAAGAGAGGTTGTGTTGGTTTGTGCTTGGGTAGAGTTGAGGAGGAGGGTTAGGGAAAGAAGAGCTATTACAGTTTTTTTATTTATAGATTTATATAACATATACATTATTTGTAGTAATATTATACCACCAAAAAGACAGTTAATACTGACTGTTAATAAATAACTGGGGACAAAAATTTTTAAACGTAAATATTGTATCTTTATTCTGAAAAACTTTTTGAGTAATCTTTTAAAAAATCTTGCACGACTTTTTCTACTTCTTTATAATTATTAGTGGCAAATAATAAAGCGCGTAGGTCAGCTGCCCCGTCAAATCCATTAACATAAGCCTTGTAATGCTTTTTCATGAGTGCAAAAGGCTTGATGTCACTTAGCTTCTCCTCAAACATTTTAGTATGCTCTAGCATTATTCCTAATTTTTGTTTTAGATCTGGATTAACTTCTAAATTTATTAACTGGTTTTTGTTTTCATTTTTTTCTTTTTTTAACTCTGTAAAAGTCCATGGCGCTCCGAATACTCCGCGGCCAATCATCGCCCCATCAAATTTGTACTTTTTATACATCTCACTTGCCTGCTCGACACTTTTTATATCACCATTGATTATGAGGTTAGTACCTGGTGATATTTTTTTGATCAAGTCATAAACTTCATCTATCAGCTCATAATGAGCAGGGACACCGCTCATCTCCTTTTTGGTACGCAAATGTAGACTCAAGGTCGGGACCCCGCATTCAAGTATAGCCGGCAGCCAGGTCTTATACTCTATTTTGTTATATCCGATTCTAGTCTTGACGCTAACTGGTATGCTTTTTTCTTTTATATGCTCGCCGGTAATAGGGTCAAAATACCTAGCCCCGCGCTGCGCAGCTTTTATTATCTCCTTGGCTAATTTCGGCTGAGTGATTAGCTTAGCCCCGGCACCTTGCTTACCAATAACATTCACCGGGCATCCCATATTAATATCAACTCCGTCAAATCCAAGCTCGAGACATAACCTGGTCGCACCCTCCATATTTTCCGGACTACTGCTAAATAGCTGAGCGACTATAGGGCGCTCTATCTCACTGTACTCCAGATCTCTTTTTAGTACTTCGCGCCCCGGCGACATCAGCCCATCACAAGATACAAACTCAGTCCATGTCACATCAGGCTTACCATAAGTATTTAGCATATACCTAAAGGCTACATCAGTTACGTCAGCCATCGGCGCTAATACTACCATCGGCCTATTTTCTTTTTTACATTTCTCGCTCACATTTTTCCAAAAACCAAAAAATATATCATCTTCTGACATTATTTTATTTTCTCTTTTTATGAAAAGTAGAATGCTTGAGTAAAGATTTTTAAAGAAACTTAACATAAGCTATATAATAACACAAAAATAGTGTTTTGTAAAAATAATTTTAAATACATAATTCGTTTTTATAATGCTTGGGTTTACGAAAATCTTTAGACTTTATACTTTACACCACCACATTCACTATTTTATTTTTCACTACTATTATTTTATTTGGTTCTACGCTTTTACCCTCAGCATCTACTGCGTACTTTTTATAAGCTTCTAAGTTTTTAGCGCATTCTATCACTACATTTTCTTCACTATTTAGGGCTATGTCAAAAGTGTCACGCAGCTTACCATTAATCTGTAATGCTATTTTGACAGTGTCTGACTGTAATTTGCTTTCGTTATATTTTGGCCATTCTGACTTTAAATCTAATTCTTTTTCTAACTTTTCAAAAAGTATCGGCGCAAATGGTGCAAGTATAGTTAGAAACTTTTTATAATCTTCTAAGCTCAGATTTTTATTATTAGATTCTAAACTTTCAAATTCATTTAGACATATCATCATCTGACTTATGGCTGTGTTAAATTTAAAATTCTCAATGTCCTCTCCAACTTTTTTGATAGTCTGATTAAGAATTATAGAATTTGAGAACTCAGAATTATTTATACTATTTTTATCTTTACTCTCAAAATTATTTTCTATTTTATTTTTTAAAATATCTTCTACGTTTACTTTCTCTTTTAATTTTTCCACCCTACTTAAAAATCTCTGCACTCCGACAATAGATTTTGAATCCCAAGGACTAGCTTGGCCAAATGGCGCCATAAACATAGCATATACGCGCGTAGCATCGACGCCGTACTGACTTATCATGTCATCAGGATTAATAATATTGCCCAGCCTCTTACTCATTTTAACTCCGCCTTCACCGAGGACAAGTCCAACACATTCTACTGATTTAAATGGCTCTATGTCTTTGACTAGTCCAAGATCGTATAAAAACTTATGCCAGAATCTACCATATATCAGGTGCCTAGTCGCATGCTCAGCCCCGCCTACATATTTGTCTACTTGCCCCCATTTGTTAGCGGCACCTTGTGAGAATATCTCATTATCATTTTTAGGATCCGTAAAGCGTAGCCAATACCAACTGCTACCCGCCCATTGCGGCATGGTGTTAGTTTCTCTTTTAAAGAGTTTAGGCTCTAATTTTTGCACTTTCTTAGCCAAAACATTTATCCACTTTTTATTTTCACAATAAGTAATTCTCTCAATATCAAATCCTGAGTCTAATAAAAGTTTGGATATTTTTTCTTCATTTATAAAATTAAAAAATCTAAAACCTCCTTTTCTATTTTCCTCTAGCTCACTTTCTCCATTTTTCATTCTTAAGTAAATATAACCGTCATCACTGAGCGCTAAATTAATTTTTCTGATAATCTTTTTTATATTTATATTTTCAGAATGTAATAGCGAAGCTAAAGCTAAAACACCGTCATACTTTTCTTCTGGAAAATTATCTGTAGTGGGATTAATAGTTAAAAAATCAAAACCTAAATCTTTTACTCTTTTTTCAAAAGCATTTGAAATATCTGAACATGTTATATTTACCCCATTGTCTTTTAAATATAAAGCATCTCTCCCGCTAGCTGAACCTATTTCTAAAACTTTTTTACCTTTTAATTTTTCAGATACATAATCTAATTCTAACTTAAATTCTGGAGAAATATTTTCTGGATTAGTCTCTGTGTTATCTATATAATCCTGACTTTGATTTTTATAATAATCTATAGTTTTTAATTCTCTGTCGCTGTGCGCACCATTAATACTTTCAAATTCTTCATCCTTATTAATATATCCAAACACGTCAGTAAAAGATTTTATATCGGCAAGTGGTGACTCACCGGTACCTGTCGGTTCATAGCTTTCTACATCAGGTAGTAACACAGGCAGCTCGCTGTCAGCAACCATAATAGGAGCAATATTATGGTCACGCTCACCATTCTCGTCAGTCGCATACACAACTGGAAATGGCTCACCCCAATATCTCTGTCTTGCAAATACCCATTCTTTGAGTTTATACTTTTTAACCATTTTACTACCAACAAAATCTACGATTTTTGCTTTCGCTTCCTCACTTGTCATACCGTCAAATTGAGAAGAATTAAATAAAGTTCCCTCCTCAGTAAAAACTTTTATATCTTTTAGATAATTTTCAAATAAGTATCTATGGTGCTCCCAAGTTACAGTCTCTAAAACTTTTTCTTTTGAAACTACGACCATCTCATGTTTACCTTCTTCTATCTCGCAAGGCTGTTTATCTAATGATAGCAGGACAACTTCATATCCAGGGCCAACTGTTCTCTGGTTTTTATTTTTAGTGTGGCGATAGCCCCAGCAAGATATTTGTGGCTGTATTTTTTTTCTTATTTCAAAATTAGTGAATCCTAATTCCTCTATTATCTCACGTCTAAGAGCCTCTTTTTCATCTTCGCCTTCATCAACACCTCCGCCAGCAAAATGTATAGCTCCATCTTGGGGTTCTTTTATTAGATAAAAATTATTATCAAGATCTCTGACTATTGGATCCACTATTCTCCTAACCAAAGTTTCTGCGCCAGGTCTTTCAGCATCATTACCAGTTAGTAAATATTTTTTACATATAACATCTAAAATCTCTAGACCATATTTTTCTGCAAATTCATAATCACGTTCGTCATGAGCGGGGACGGCCATAACTGCGCCGGTGCCATAGTCACTAAGTACATAATTAGCAATATATACTGGTATCTCTTTTCCGTTGGCTGGATTGATAGCTTTTACTCCTGTGTCTACTCCCTCTTTTTCTAATTTTGTAATATCAAAATCTATAGTTCTATTTTTCTCCTCCTCTTCTAATTTGTTTATAAAGTTTTTAACTTCATCGCTCGCCACCCATCCACTTTCTATCCACTGCTTAGCGATGCTATAATTTATAGCCATAAAAGTACAACCAAAAATAGTGTCAGCGCGCGTAGTAAAGATTTTTAAACTCTTTTCAAAGGAATAAGTTGTATTCATCTCTATATTTGTACCATAACCAACCAGTCCAGAATTATTATGCTCATTAAATGAAATATCTTTATCACCTCCGATAATTTTAAATTCTATCTCAGCTCCCTCGCTACGTCCTATCCAGTTACGCTGAAGATCTTTTAACCACTCTGGCCAATCATTAAGAGTGTCGAGATCATCAAGTAATCTATCAGCATACTTGGTTATAGCTAGGCTCCACTGACGTAGTGGCTTTTTTTCTACAATAGTGCCGCAGCGCTCGCAGGCATTACCCTCAAGGTCCTCATTAGCAAGGCCAGTCTTACACGATGGGCACCAATTTATAGGATCAAAACTTTCATAAGCTAACCCCTTTTTATATAATTGCTTAAATATCCACTGCGTCCACTTATAAAATTCTGGATCCGTGGTTGATGTGATATTATCATAATCATATGAGAATTTTAGATCTTTCATCTGCCTTATAAAGTTCTCACAATTTTTGGCAGTTGAGATTTTTGGATTGAGTTTATTTTTGATAGCATATTGCTCAGCCGGTAAGCCAAAAGCGTCAAAGCCTGTTGGGTGTAGTACATCATAACCGCAGGCTCTCTTGTACCTCGCATACACGTCAGTCGCTGTATAAACTTTTGTGTGTCCAATATGTAGCCCCTCGCCGCTCGGGTATGCGAACATGTCTAGAACATAGCATTTTGGTTTTGAACTACTCTCTTTGTCGCCAACTTTAATTTGAGACAAATTATTTTCTTCTATTTTGTTTTCGTTTTTTTCTTCTTGCATGTATTATATACTATTATTTTGATAAAATTCAAAAAGATATTTCATATCATTTCTACTAAGAGTCTCTAAAACTTTATTTTCCTCAATCCAAACAAAATCACATATAGCTTTTTCTTCTTCTGAGACTTCTACTCTTTCTAAATTTTCAAGCTCTATGTAAACCAGATTATAATGAGCTAATCTATTTTGATTTTTAATAACATGATAAAAGAGACCATGACTAGCAAAATTCATATCTATAATTTTTCTAATATTTAAAAATCCAGACTCTTCTTTTAATTCCTGAGTTGCTGTTTCTATTTTATCAGAACCCTCTTCTATACCCCCTGTTAAGAATCCATTCCAATCTACCTTTTTCCATTTGGATATTAAAAAACTATTTTCAGATGGGTGCCTGATTATGCAGGCTACATTATTACGCTCTACCATTTCACTCACCTGCGGATTATAAACATCGGCTCCTGGACCAGTATTTATGTCTAGTGGAGAAAAAGTATTTTTGATTTGCTCTATATTCATAATTATATTATAACAAAAAAGAACAGTTTTGCATACTGTTCTTTTTGCGTATTTAATTTTTATAAATAGGATTTTTATATTTTATTACTTAATACTGTGGATATTTTAGAGCATTAATTGTTCTCTTAAAACAAGTATTACCTTTATTATGATTCCAATTAGGATTTTTATTATAAGAATCATAATAGAATGCATCATTATACCTGGCTGACATAGGATCTATACCGCGTACACCGTACACATTACTAGAATCCCATCCTACAGATGACTGGTCGATACCATTTTCATCATAAGCGCGCACAGTCTCAAATGTTGCACATATTTCAAAAGTAGCTTTTGAAGGTATGTCGCAAGTAATTTTAGATATCTCGTAATTATAATCATTAATAGTGCTATTAGGAGTTGGGTAGACCGATTTATTAAATCTACCTGGATAATAAGTAGCGCAGTCTTGACCCGTAGTTCTGACCATCTTACTATTTTCTAAAACTTTGTAAGTGTAAGCATCTTTCGATCTTGGGTCTTTTGGTATTACAAAGCTAGAATTAAATCCGTCCCCCTGCACATCGGACATAGTTGTAGGTAGAGCTTTTGATCTTGTCCAATAATTTAGAACTTCTTGCTGAACATTTGAAAGGTCCTGAAGTCTCTTTTCGTCAAATTTAGCACGTCTAACTTCTGAAGGAGATCCTAATATTTTTACACTATATACCACACTTACTATAACAGCGATCAGTGATACTATTGCGAATATATTTGGCACTAATGACTTTTGTGAATAATTTCTCTTTAGAGAATAGTAACTATATAGAGCAAGTGATAATGATATCACTACTACAGTTAATATCTTGTAAAAGAATGACGCACCTAATTCACCTCCAAGATATTGATATATAGTGGTTACAAGTGAGCCGACTATAAACAAAGCGGCTACACCGAGGGTTATATAGTTAACATGCTTTGTTGCTGGCAATGCTGACCTGCTAGGATTATTTTTTAAGTATCTTGCCTTATAATAAGCGAGTCCTAAATATATAGGGTAAGCTACGATTATAACAGATACGGCGACTCTAACGTCTTCATTAAGAGTGTTGCCATACCCATAAATATCAGACTTTAAAACATCCACAAACTTTTTGTCTATAGCTGAGAATATTATAGATACAAGTGCTACTATGCTAGTAATAAGGGATAAGAATATTCCTCCGTCTATGAGCACCTCTTTTGCGGTCAGAGACTTCTCCTCTTTGTCATCTTTGTTACCGCGAGAAATTTTAACTAGAAAAAATATAACACCAATTACTATAACTACAGGAATTAGAAATCCTAAGAAGCCGAATAATATATACATATAATTTATTTTAATTTGTTAATTACTCACAATTTTATTTACAAGATATTGCTTGTAATTTTGTAAGATTTATAGTATAAGTATAGTATGAATAATCTAGAAAGTAAAGCCCTAAAAATATCTAATGCTATAGGATCAGTACCTAGCCTTATAGCACATAGCATATTTTTTGTGACTGTGCTTAGCTCTACATTTTTTGGCGTTGACTTTGAAAAGGCCTTACTGATACTCACAACTGTGGTGTCGCTTGAGGCAATATACCTTTCCATCTTTATACAAATGAGTGTTAACAAAAATACAAAAGCTATAGAAATAGTGGAGCATGATATAGAGGAGCTCTCAGATGATGTGCAGGAGATATCAGAAGATGTAGAGGATATACAAGAAGATGTGAAAGAGATCTCAGAAGATATTGACGAAATACAGGAGGACGTACAAGAAATCTCTGAAGATATTGATGAGATTCAAGAAGATGTGGAAGAGATCTCTGAAGATGTGGAAAATATAGAAAAAGATATAGACGAGATACAAGAAGACGTACAGGAAATGACTGAAGCAGAAGTTATTGATTCAAAATTGATAGATAGTGTAACTACTAAATAGAAATATTTACTTGATAAAAAATAAAACCAGCGCCGACTTCGTCGGCGCTGGTTTTATTTTTTATTATTTATGTTCTAATCTTTGTCTTCAAAAATAGAAAGTATCATCTGCACAATAGAAAGTACTAAACCAAATATTATATAATTCAAAAATCCACTTATAGCAAAAGCTGGGGAAAGTATATCTGCTATTTTTATTATAGCAGCATTTATAACAATAGAAAATAATCCGAGGGTTACTACATTAATAGGAAAAGATATTGTCTTGAGTATTGGCTTAAGGGTTAAATTAAGGGCTGCTATTATAAGGGAAATTACAAGTATACTAACGCCCTTTTCAAGATATGTGCTACCTACTACATTAGTTGGTAAAATATAGAACACTATCGCTACTGCTAATGTATTAACTAAAAAGTTTTTTATCATATATTTATATCTTAAAAATTATTTTTAAGTAATTATATTATAACATACATAAATAAAAATTTTGTAGGCTAAATAAAGTCTTAATTTATGTAAGATATTTAAGCTCCTTTACTTTATCAACCCCAACTCCCTCTTTTGCTTATCACCAATCTCAGCGGGGGCATTCATCATAAGGTCACGGCCCTCACCGGTCTTAGCAAAAGCTATCACTTCACGTATATTTGGCTCATCCTCGAGTAGCATCATAAGGCGGTCAAATCCCCAAGCGACACCGCCATGTGGTGGCGCACCGAACTTCATAGCGTCAATCATATGGCCGAACATTTTTTCTATTTTTTCATCAGTATAACCCATAATCTCAAAAGTCCTCTTGAGCATTTCTGGTTTATGACTGCGTAATCCGCCGCCGCCAATCTCAAATCCATTAAGAGTTATGTCATACTGAGTTGAGATTAATTTGTCTATATTTTTCTTTTCCATATAATCGCTCATACACTCATCACGCACACGCGTAAAAGGGTTATGTGTAAAAGTCCATTCACCGGTACCATCAACATTATCAGCTCCTGTCTTTTCAAAAGCTGGAAAGTCTGTAACCCAAAGAAAAGCTAATAAGTTTTTGTCCTCTTTGTCCTCTCTTATATCCGGCCTGTCATTTCCATACTTACTCATCGCGTCCGCGTATGATATTCTTGGAAAAGGTATACTCTGTATTCTTTTTTCTGGGTAGAACTTTTCTACTATTTCTATCAGAAGCTTTTCATTAATGTTTATAATATCCTCCTCAGTTACAAATGACATTTCAAGGTCCAGCTGGGTAAATTCTGGCTGCCTGTCTCCGCGCGTATCCTCGTCACGCATACAATGGGCAAATTGAAAATATCTTTCTAGTCCAGCTACCATAAGCAGCTGCTTGTACTGTTGCGGTGATTGGGGTAAGCTATAAAAATTACCTTTCCAAATTCTACTCGGCACTACATAACTTCTTGACCCTTCTGGGGTTGGCGCTGACATGAGCGGCGTCTCTACTTCGACAAAGTTATTGTCTACAAAATAATTTCTAATATGTTGCTGCACTCTTGATCTATTTTTAATATTTTTGGCTAATCTCTCGCGCCTCAGATCTAAATATCTGTATTTTAGCCTAACTTCTTCATTGACTTCTTTTCCGTCTGTAGTCAGGTCAAATGCTGGCGTCTCACTCTCATTTAAAACTTTTATAGCCATCACCTCTAGCTCTATGTCACCGTTCATGATTACCTCCTCTACTCCTGTCTTTTCATTTAAAAGCTTTTTGATATTTCTCTCGGGTCTTTTGTTGACTTTACCAGTAACTTCTACGCACCACTCTGTTCTAAGTTTATTTCCAATTTCTAATGCGTCAGCGTGCATAGGCAGTATTACACCCTGCACAATACCAGTAGTATCACGCAGGTCCAAGAATATCATCTTGCCCTGATCACGCCTAACCTGCACCCAGCTTTGTATCATAACTTCTTGCTCTGTTTTTTCACTTAGATTTTTAATATATACTCTGTTATTTTTTTGCATATTTTGTTTGTATTCGTTTTAATATTATACCAAAAAAATAGACTAAAACAAAACTTATAAATAATTTACTTAAACAAAAATTAAAGCTTGATTTTATATTCAAAATAAAGTAGTATAGTCTCAGTTCTTTATATTTAACCAGGAGATTGAAATGACTAAAATTAAGTCTGTAACAGCAATTAAAAAAGAAAGCCTTGCAAAGCTTGATAAGTTTTGTATTTGCTTTGTACCGGACTCAGAGTCACTAAAAGTGATTGGTGGCATTTATCTGGAAATGAAAAAAAGTTACCCAGATCTCATAAGTGTCGGAACAGGAGTTGGGCTGCCATATCATATGACGATAATCGGTGGTATAAAATTAGACCCCGGTCTGTCAAAAGCTCTTATCAAAAATGCTGTTTCGCAAATAATTCCATTTGGAGACTCTACTAAAATTCCAATCTTAAAAGATATAGAACCCACTCAAATGAATGGAAACTATTTGGCTGTCAGGCTAAAATTTAAGGATGGGAGCTATGTGATTACTGGTAGCCCCGAAAAGAATCTAGGGTTAGCTAGTTCTATAGGGGCCGCTAGTTTTGACTTTAACTTAGTTAGACATGTCGGTGTTTGTCGAGTAAAAGATGGTTTTAATGGCATGGATAAGGTCAAAAATCTTTTTGACGGGCTCATGTCTAAATATAAACCAAATCTAGCCGTCATGACACTAACCTCAAAAGTTTTTATCATGCCTAGTGATCAGAAGACTTGGAGACTCTACTCTCTAGATTAGACAGTGCTACAAGTCTTCTTATCTTGTTTCTGTCTTTCAAAACTTAACCAATGCCATATGACTAATAGTCTGTGGTATTTTATTTTTATAATATTGGTCAAACTAAATTTCTATTACTTCTATCTCTAAACTTTCTACTTTTATATTTTCCAAAATATATCTTTCTATGTAGTCATTTTTCTTGGTAAGGAAAACTTGTAAAGAGATGGCGCTATTTTTATTTTCTTTACTCAAGTTCAACTTTTTTATTTTACTGATAACAAAGTCAGAAACTGGGTCTGCGGGATTTATAATTTTTATATCTCTGCAATACTTTTTAAAAATATCTAAAACTAGCGGATAATGCGTGCAGCCTAAAATGATAGAGTCGTATCCATTATTATGAATAATATTCTTATTTTCCATAGTATTTTTTTCTAAAATATTTAACTCTGCGAAAAATTTGCCCATTTCTGTTTTTATATAATCATCTATTATTTTTATATTTATATTATTATCGATCAAGCTCGCGAGCTCAGGTAATTCATACTGATCTAACCTTAAACCGTAATTTTCAAAAGTATTTTTATAGATATTAGAATTTATAGTCGCCGTCGTCGCAAAGATTAGATTATTTTTATAAAGATTATCTTTACAAAAATTAACTGTTGGCGTTACCATATCAATGCAATTATCTAAGTAACTATTTGTATTATTATCTGTGTGCTTTTTAAAAATAGAAGCTGAGTTGCAAGCTATTACAGCAAAGTCGCAATTTTGTTTGTATAAAAAGTCTATGTTTTTGTTGATTATGTTTTTTAATTCTTGCTGAGATCTTGCTCCATAAGGAGCATTTATAGTGTCAGCTAAATATACTAGATCTAAAATACTGCCGTCTAAATCTTTATACTTTTCTAAAATTTTTGTGAGTACGGTTAATCCACCTAGACCCGAGTCAAAAAGTCCTATTTTCATACATTATAGACTTCTACACACTCTGGACTTATTTGTTATACAATTATCTGCTTTCATTATGATCTTTTATACTCACAAAAATAGCTTTACCTCGCCAAGATTTTTCAAATACTCCTAACCCACATTCACGAAAAGCTCCGCGCGATGGGTCTGTACTTTCTGACTCATGATAGATTATATGAGTTATTTTTTTGTTTTCAGCGCCAGCTTCGCTGGCGCTGCTATTCTCTTCTAAAATATATTTATATCCGACCACAAGTATCAAATGATACTTTGTCTGCTCAAGAATATTTTTGATTATACTTACTATAACCGGATTATTATTATTTACATTTTCTACTATCTTATTAAAAATATTTTCTTTTTCTAACTCTACTCTTTTCACATAATCCTCCTCTGTTTCTAAAATACTTTTCTTACTAACTTCTTTTCTATAACTTTCTAAACCATTTTCTTTAAAATAATTTACAGCAAAGTCATGTACAAATCCATTATTAACATCATATCCGCCGCTCTCTTTTGCTAGCTTCATAATTTCTAAAATGCTAGGGGCTGATATAGAAAAATAATCTAAACACATTTTTATACATGCTCCGCCGCAGCTTCTTATGTTCCAAAAACTATCAGGTACTTCTAAAAATTGCGAGTGATATGGGACTTCTAATTTTTTAGTATCTTTTCCTGAATCGCTTGACTTTAGATTTGATTCTGATATAATATGTTTATTCAGTCCTTCGGGATCCGAGGAAGCCGCCGCAAGGCGGCTTCCGTATTTATATATATCAGAAAATAGAGACTCTTTTATTTTGTCAAAAACAGCACCGCCTATCTTTCCTATTTTTCTATCTAATCTTTTTATATCTATTGTTTTTAATTGAGTTAATACAACTGACTGCTTTTTATTTTTATAATCAAAAATATACTCATAATAAGTATTTTTAATTTTTGTACTTATGGGCAAAATACTAACGATGTCTTTGTTGTGCTTTTTAATAACTAAAACAGGCCTCTCATATAATTTATTCTTACCGTCTATCTCAGATCCAATATTTACTCCGAGTGAGCACCACCAAATATCTCTATCTTTTACATAAATCTGTTTTAAATTATTTTTTTCTTGTATATCTTTTTTCAAGATGTTCCACTCGTCAAAATTTTTAATATACTCTTTTTTTAATTCTTCACTCATAAAAATATTATATCATAAAAAAGCGCGTAATCTTGGTAGATTACGCGCTTGGTCAAAAGTTTTTAGGCTATTGAATTTGCTGCAATTAAGCAGCTATGTGGCCGATTGGCTTGGACTTATCTTTGGTTACTTCATATAAATCCACTTTGGATCCTGACTTTACTCCGACAATACTACCAGAGTTAAGGCCGTCGATTCGCATCTGCTCAATAGCAGCAAAAGAACCTACAATCACCACCTCGTCAGTATTGCCGTCAACGGTCACCACGATTGTGTCGACAATACTCGTATCTACCCCAGAAACTTTCGCCGTATCGCCGAGGGCATAAACTTGTACTTTATCAGTACGAGTAATGCGTCCATTTGTCGCCTTGCGAAGGACATAAGCTTCGACCGGGGCACCATCCTGCATTTTTATGCAAAAGGTGCCAGAAGGTAAAACCTCATCTTCACCAACAGTCTCAATCGGGATACCGAACTTCTTACTGCCGTCAGCTGCAATCGTATTCACGCGGGGGCGCTGTAGCAGTGCTGACAACTTTGCTGAACGAGCTTTGTCCGCAGCTTCTTTTGCCTGTCTGTACGCCACGATTTTGGCTTGTCTCTCGGCCTCTCGCTGAACGCGAAGCTTCTCAGCTTCTTTGTCAGCAAAAGTTTTCTCACCTACAGTCCAGATCGGATCCAGATTAAACTCTTGAGCCATGTCACGCTTTACAGCGTAGCGTTGCTCCAAAGTCATACCACCAGAAATGATTACTGGTTGTCCATTTTTGTCATAAGACAAAAACAATTTAGGATTAGCCAAATCTTGAAGAGGAAATACAGCATCAATATGCGTATTGCAGCCGACAACAACATACATTGTGCCGTCAAATTCAAGCACATTTGATCTCATGCTCCGTCCATCTTTTTTCTGATGGCTGAATACGAGGCGGCCAGTTTGATCTTCTGGTCCTTTGACCTGAAAAACTTTAGCGACTGACCAGTCGCCGTCTACAGGCGCGTTGACAGAAATGCCCATGACTATTTTGAGTGAGGAACTAGGTCCGGACAAAACAACAGTCTTGCCTAGATAGTCGCCACGATTTTGGGTGACCGCAGCAGCAAAAGCAGCTTGAAAAGCATTAAAATCAAAAGTGGTGAGATTAACAGATTTGCTCATATGAGCTCCTTATATATCAATACAATAATTGGAAAAGTGCGAATGTTTTGAGTTTTTGGCTTTCGCCTTTTATCTCTTAACTTTATAAGTATATAACAATAGTAACTATTTGTCAATAGTAAAAACATCTTTCTTACTCAAAATATAACACACAGTTAAGACAAATACACCTATAACTACTGACATCAGCGGCATAGTCATGAATCCAAAGGATACAACACCAGCCTCGCCGCAAGTTGGTGTGAGCGGATTGCCGCTACAAGGCACTGAGACAAGGTCTTTGAGGACATACCTGATATAGTGGAACCTATAGTGATAAGCACCTATGGCGGCCGTTAAAAAGGCAAATACAGCTATGAGCTTATGTGCTACTCTTGTTTTAAAATATAATTCGCTGAGCGCGATTATGAACATTGGATATATCAGTACTCTCTGATACCAGCACAATATACACGGCTTATCGCCATACACTACTTCTTGAATATTAGCACCAACTATGCCCGCTCCAAGTACAAAAATAAGAGCATAAATAAAATATTCATAATTAGTTTTGTTTAATAGTTTTTCGCTTTTAATTTTATTTGCAAAAAATAAAACTAAAAATATTATATTTAAAATAAATAATGCGATTATACCTGCGCTTGTAAGGTTAGCGAACTGCTGAAAATTGAGTCCTAAAAATATTGCGTCTTTCATATGTGTGTATTAAATTAGAATTTTGTATTAATTGATGCAGAAAAAGTAACAACCGGAGTCGAAAAATTAGATTTTCCTTTTATAAAAGTAGCTGGAAATGCTCCAATTTCTAAACCATTAAATAAAGAATTTTTGTTACTGTAAACTAAAGCAACATGCATGTGAGGTGATAACTTACCACTATTTATATTGGTAGTATAACCATATTGAAGTCCACTTTTTATAACAAAATTAAAATTGGAATCAAAAATTGGCATAACACTTTTATAGCCTGCCGTAACTACTATTCTGTTGCTGGCCATCTGATAACTTCTACTCCGCTTTAACTCTTTTTCTGCTCCGGACAAAGTCCCCACAGCCAACCTATCTACTCTACCTCCTATAGATTGAATTTTTTCTGCTCCGTACCCCTGACTATTATTAAATATTGAAAAATACGCCTCTACAGAACTTTCTTTACCACCTTCTGTTCTGCCTGAATCTTTACACATTGTAACCTCATAAGTTGGATGTATATTGTTATAGGGTATATTACTGACTGATTTAGAATCAGGATTTAGATGTATAGAGCCAGCTAGTGTCGTCTGAACTTTTACATCGTTTATATTACATCCTATCAGGCGGCTTAATGACTGAGCTACAATTTTACCAGGCTCTTCAAAAGATTTCATAAGACTGTATATTTCTTTGTTGCCAATAGGGGGTACACCTGGACTAGATTTGTTATTATCTAATTCAAAGCCTACGCCTTTGGTAACTTTGTAGGTCTGAATAGACTCATCTCCATATTCGCCTCCCATGTTACCAATATGCTCTGGGCCTTGTTTTTCTTTCTTATTTATTTCTTTTAGAGAAAACTTTGGCCTTGATGCAAATAAGGACTCTAGGGCATTAATATTGTCTTGCATACTCTTTAATTCACTAATGTCCTTAGGACCAGATAGTATATTTCTAGGTGTATTTAATTTTTTGTTTAACTCAATCACCATCTCACTTGATCCAGTTTTTATATAGGCACTCTTTAAAAAGCTAGATGGTAGTTCTAAATTAAGCCCAGAACCATCAATTAAATTATCTTTTAAAGCGTCCGCATTAGATTCAGAGATGGTTTCTAGTGTTAACTTTTCTAATTTACTAACACGCTCTTTTACTTCTATATTAGAATATATATTCTCACAAATATTTTGAGACTGAAAACAAAGTTCATTACCAATCTGAGACTCTGTCTGCTTGTCCTGAGCAGAAGCACCCTGAGATACTAGAAATGGTACTGCTAATGCACCTATTCTTATAAGTTCAAAAATATTATCACCCATAGACTTAAGAGATTTTATCAAGTCCGCAGACGCTTCTTGTAATTTAAGTGAATCTAAAGCTTCTTTTAAATTTTTTTTATTTACAGACTCTTTTTTTTCTGTATTAAATGTGGGACTCATTCCAAAATTCATCATATTTTTTATTTTTATACTAATATTGATTATAACACAATAAAAGAAAAAACAGGCGACCTAATGGACGCCTGCACTCGCAAAGCGAGAGAGCAAACTTACAAACTTTCAAGCCTTTCAGCAACATGCTTGCACATCGCTTCAAGATCGTGAAAAGGTTCGATTCCTGGTAATCTTGCCCAGTGGTGTTCGGACTTCATTTTCCATGCATCTGTTGGATAACCCCAAACAATCTGATCCTTTATTTTTAAATTCTCATAAGCTCTACCAAGCCAAAATCCAAGCTCAGTATTAGTTACTCTTCCGGGCAACTGCACTTCATGGCGAGGTACCCAAAAGAACTTCATGGTAGAAGACATAAGCCTTTCTATTTCCCAGTCCACTATTTCCATTGGGAAATTTTCTTTAAAGCTCCAGTCATTTTCACATGGCTCAGGGACATAAATTACTCCCTTGTAGCCAGCTAGGCGCAGATAATGTACAGCAAGTGCTCGCCACTTGTACTTGAGCACATCTTGCCTTGACGATGGCCCAGCCAGAAACAGTGAGATTATTCCTTTTGGAGCAAACTCAAGACTCTGATAATGAAAAACTAAAGGGTCGTCCCACATTGCACAAGTGAGATCAAGCATTTGTTGAAGTTTTTGACGATTATCCATAACGGCCTCCTTTTTAAAAATTAAGAACGAAACAATGAGCGGACACTTAATATAACACAAAAATATTTAAATGTCCAGCAAATTTTTTGAACTTTAAAAACTTTAATATACAAAAATCTTTTTAAAAATACAAAAACCCTCAAATTAATAAATTATTTCGAGGGTTTTTGTATTACATTCACTGACATATATAATATTACTTCTAACTTCTTATGAACTTCCTTTTTGTTCCACTTTTTAGCTCGCTAATCCTTGTGAATTAGTAAAGAAAAATTTAATTTTCTAACATATAGTGAGACTTTTGATATATTTCGCAATATCGCGTATAGTTTATTATAAAGTTCTATAAAAACTTTTAAGACGAATAGTTATTCTCTTGCGAGAGTCTTGTTCACTTGTCAATCGCCGAAATGCATGCACCCAATTGGGTGTGCACGATTTCCAATTTGGAATTAATCCACGACCAGCTTCCGCTAGCCGTGCCTTGTTACGACTTACTCCTTGTCACCGAACTTGCCTTAGTCCTCAATTTAATGAAGCCTTTGGGCACTTCCAGCTTCCCTGAGTTGACGGGCAGTGAGTACAAGAGACGAGAACGTATTCACCGCGGTTTAGCTGACCCGCGATTACTAGCAATTCCGGCTTCATGAGGGCGAGTTGCAGCCCTCAATCTGAACTGGCGCATCGTTTGAAGGATTGGCTCAGGGTTACCCCGTCGCGACCCGTTGTCGATGCGATTGTATTATGTGTGTAGCCCAAGGTGTCAAAGGGACATGCTGATCTGGCGTCATCCTCTCCTTCCTCCCCCGAAAGGGGGCAGTCTCGTGTGACATTTAAAACACACGACGAGGGTTGCGTTCGTTACCCCACTGAAGGGAACAGTTCAAACCACGAACTGACGACGACCATGCATCACCTGCTAGATAGCCTTGCGGGGGCCGTGTTTCTACGGCTTACATTCTAGTTTCAAACCTTGGTGAGGTTCTTCGTTTATCATCGAATTAAACCACATAATCCACTGCTTGTGCGTCTCCCCGTCTATTCCTTTGAG
This sequence comes from bacterium, assembly GCA_043765155.1. Taxonomy (GTDB): domain Bacteria; phylum Patescibacteriota; class Minisyncoccia; order Phycocordibacterales; family UBA5272; genus JAUPVO01. The sequence continues at coordinate 17,555 of JAYUJP010000053.1, forward strand.
TTTTAATCTTGCGATCGTACTTCCCAGGCGGCAGACTTACCGCGTTAGCTTAGCCACATTGAGGGTCGATACTCAATATAGCGAGTCTGCAACGTTTAGGGCGTGGACTACTGGGGTATCTAATCCCATTCGCTACCCACGCTTTCGTGCCTCAGTGTCAGTAATGTTCCAGTATGCTGCCTTCGCTTTTGGTGTTCCCATATATATCAACGGATTTCACCCCTACACATATAGTTCCGCATACCCCTAACATACTCAAGACATGACGTTTCAATAGCAATCCACAAGTTGAGCTCATGGGTTAAACTACTGACTAACATGTCCACCTACGCACTCTTTACGCCCAATAATTCCGGATAACGCTTGGACCACTCGTTTTACCGCTGCTGCTGGCACGAGTTTGGCAGGTCCTTATTCATAGGGTACCATCAATAAACTTTTTCCCCTATAAAAGATGTTTACATACCGAAGCACTTCATCCATCACGCGGTGTCGCTCCGTCAGGCTTTCGCCCATTGCGGAAGATTCTCGACTGCAGCCACCCGTAGGTGTATGGGCCGTGTCTCAGTCCCATCGGTGGAGGTCAGCCTCTCAGCTCTCCTAAGCGTCATAGGCTTGGTAGGCTTTTACCCTACCAACTACCTGATACTGTTCTGGCCTATCCCTAAGCGATAAATCTTTACTCTTGCGAGACCATCTTGTGTTACTCCACCTTTCGGTGGGCTATTCAAGACTTAGGGGGAAGTTCCAAAATATTACTACCTCGTTTGCCACTAGACTGTCAGTCTTCCACATATTGCTTGTTCTTGTATTGCTACTCGACCTTACTCTATGCTTCTAACTGATTAGTCCCGTTCGACTTGCATGCCTTATCCACACCGCCAGCGTTCATCCTGAGCTAGGATCAAACTCTAAAAATAAAAAGTGGAACAAAAAGATTGTACATAAGATATTCACATCGCACTTATACCTCTTTTTGTAAATTCTCATAAATAAATATGAGAACAAATATAAGTGTTGATAAATGTGAATATTAGTTGGATTGAAAATAGCTTATAACAAAAGCGTTTGAGAACCTTTGTGTCTATTTTCGTAATATTATATTGTCAATGAACGTGAGAGCAAGTATAGCATAATGAAAATAAAAATGCAAGCAAATGTCCTTGGACACTTACCTGCATATTGGTTAACTAGAATTTCCTGAAAGAACTACCCTAAATTTAAGAGTTTATTTTCTAATTACCTCCAAGCATGGCACCACAAGCATTGCATCCGTATGCAAGATTGTCATCCCACAGGTCATCGCTGCCGCAGTGTGCGCAACGACCCGTATGGTGACCAACAGCCTGATTATTTGGATTATTTTTAGCTCTCAGCTCTGCCAACTCTTTTTCATCTTTCGGCAGTTTTGGTTTAAAAATTGAAAGATTTTCTGTAGTATAATTCATTTGATAGCTCCTTAAAAAATTAAAATAAAACTAGCTTGAACTTTACGAAAAGCTGCAACATCATTATCGCAACTTTTCTCCGCTATGAATACTACAATAAAAGTAATATTTTTGCAAATGTTACAAAATAAAAAGCAAGCTCAGATTTCTCATTGCTTGCCTGTTAACTTATTGACTAAAAAGGATTGATCAAGCTAAGCGAGCTGAAAAGATTTACAGGTTGCTTATAACCGACTCAGACTACACTCTTTAAAAAACCTCACATGACGACTACCACCAAGTGTAGAGGTTTTGTTTTTCCACTCGAACAAGTTACTACTTAGTAAGAGATCAATTAACTGATCAGCATAAACTATACGACTTTTTATAAAAGATTCGAATGCAGGATCAGAATCTGATAATTTTAATAGGTAGTTAAAAAAACACAGTTTAAAATTATCTATTTCGTCATATTCAATACTCACAATTTTTTTCTTTTTTACTTCTGCCGCGAAAATGCTTAAGCAGTATTTATTTTTTTCTTCCAATTGACTATCATTAAGAATTGCCATGACAAATATCTCCTTCAAAATTTGAGTTCAAGTTGAATTTCCTAAAAAGTTGCAACATAATTATCGCAACTTTCTCCGTTATAAATATTACAATAAAAATAGCATTTTTGCAAATTATGAAAAATAAAAAGCAAGCGTAGATTTCTCATTGCTTGCTTGTGTCGTGTTTGCTAATATAATAGCTTTTCTGCCCTTTAACTTACCACAGAAACCATGCCGGAAAGAATAAATTCTTTTAGCAGCTCCATGCGTTCTTTGAGCTTTGGAGCTAGCCCCATCTTTACGCCTTTTCGTGGATCTGTTTCATCTGCTTTACCTGAGACTAGCGCTACATACTCGTCCAAGATTTCTTTGGGATCCATTTCCTCCAAAGGCTTATCGTAATTTGGTTTTTGGCTCATGTTTAAAAAATCCTTAAAAAGAACAGTAGATAAAACTATCTACTTGGACTTTGTATAATACAATATTTTTAATATTTTTGCAAATAAAGAAAAAGAGTTTTAAAATATGATATAATATACCCAAGAAAAATATGAATCCAGTACACTTGCGCAATCATACTCATTACTCCCTCTTAAGGGCTTTGCCTGATGTGTCTGAGCTGGTCAAAAAAGCTGTCGAGTATAATTATACCGCGCTTGCCATCACCGATACAGATAATATGTACGGCGCTATAGAGTTTATAAAAGAATGTCAGAAAAAGAAAATTAAGCCAATAATCGGAGCTGAGCTAAAAATAAAAAATCATAATCAGTATTATGACATAGTCCTAATAGCTAAGACTTTTGTCGGTTATCAGAACTTGATGCGACTAGTATCCGTAGCTAATACAAAAGAAATTAAAAATGATAATCCGCATCTTACTTTTGAGGACTTTGTGCCGAGCAAAAAGAATAACTTGGTGATGGAGCCAAGAGGTGCCGCCTTTGGATACACCTCCTCTGAAGAAATAAAAAATAGCCTTGGAATAATTTGCCTCTCGGGCGGACCTACTGGCGAGCTAAGTATAAGCTTACAAAAATATGAAGACAGAAATATTTTAGAAGCTAAGAATATTTTAAATAGATATGTAGAAATATTTGGCGATGATTTTTGTATTGAGATAACCAATCATATTCATATGAGTTATGGAAAAGAAATGAGAACAAATACCCTAGATTTTTATAATAATTTTGTCAAAAATAATTTCCCGCAGAATAAAATAGTAGCGACTCAAAATACTCATTATATCTCTATAAATGATAAGCCGGCCCATAAAGTCATGATACAAATAGACAGCGAGATAGACTCAGAAGAATACTATAAGGCGCATTTCGCGCAGGCCGATTACTCATTTTTAACAAAAGAAGAATTTATAAATGCCTTTGCTGATATACCTGAAGCAATAGAAAATACTAGTAAGATAGCGGACTCTATTAACTTTGAAGTAGAGCTAAATAAATGGGTATTTCCAGATATAGAATTTGAAAAATCATATGATGAAGACCTACGCAAATTAGCCTATGAAGGTCTAGAAGTTAGGAAAAAAGAATTAACAGACGAAGTCAAAACTAGGCTCGATTATGAATTAGAAGTTATAAAAAATAAAGGATACTCGCCGTACTTTCTTGTTGTGTATGATCTTTTAAGATACTCTAGAGAAAATGGAATACTTACTAATATTAGAGGGTCTGTGGCTGGATCACTGGTAACTTATCTTCTTCGTATTACAAAATGTGACCCGCTCGAATACAAGCTTCCATTTGAGAGATTTTTAAATCCAGAACGTCCAAGTGCGCCGGACATAGATATGGACTTTGCGGACGACAGGCGTGATGATGTGCTTAATTACGCTCGCCGTAAATATGGAGCTGATCATGTGGCGCAGATCGGGACATTTGGTACGATGATGGCAAGAGGTGCCGTGCGTGACGTAGCACGCGCGATGAGCTTTCCTTATACTGTAGGTGACAGAATATCACGCATGATACCACCACCAAAGCAAGGCTTTCCAATGTATATAAGCAAGGCATTAGAAGAAGTACCCGAGTTAAAAGAGGCTTATGACACAGATAGGGATACAAGTATAATTTTAGACATGGCTAAGCAAGTCGAAGGTAAAGTACGCCACATTGGAGTGCATGCTGCGGGTACTGTTATATCCCCTGCACCGCTTACTGACTGGACCCCAATACAATATGATCCAAAAGGTGAAGGTAAACTCATCTCACAATATGACATGTATACTATCGAGGAGGCAGGGCTACTCAAATTTGACTTCCTGGGTATACGTAACCTCTCTATACTAGCAACAGCCATAGGCATAGTAAAAGAAAAATATAATATTGATGTCGACATAGAGGCCATACCTCTTGATGATGCTAAGACTTTTGAGATGTTATCAAAAGGAATAACTGAGGGACTATTTCAACTGAACGGATCCGGCATGACCAGATTTTTAAAAGAATTAAAGCCATCTACAATTTTTGATATTAACGCGATGGTAGCACTGTATCGCCCAGGACCACTCGAGATGATACCAGAATATATTAAAAGAAAACATAATCCAGAGCTAATAGAATTTCTAGACCCTCGCCTCGAGCCTATACTTGATCAATCATTTGGAGTTATAGTATATCAGGACGACGTGATGTTAACGGCGATACATTTGGCGGGCTACTCTTGGCTTGAGGCTGATAAGCTACGTAAAGCCATGGGTAAAAAAATACCCGCAGAAATGGAGGAGCAAAAAGAAAAGCTCATGCTCGGATTTCAAAAGTATGGCCTTAGTAAAAGTAAAGCTGATGAGCTGTGGACAAGAATAGAGCCGTTTGCGGCTTATGGATTTAACAAGGCCCATGCTGCTAGTTATGGACGCGTAGCATATCAGACAGCATATATGAAGGCGCATTATCCGCATGCCTACATGACCGCCATTATGAGTAATGAGACAGGTGATATAGAAAAGATAGCGACTATTATCGCAGATTGTAAGAGACTTAATATAAACGTACTACCACCCGATATAAACTTTTCAAATGGTGGATTTGAAGTTATTAGTAAAAATATAAATATTAATAGTGAAGATAAAATAGAAGAAGAAATTAGATTTGGATTATATACAATTAAGAACTTGGGTCAAGATATCGCAGACGCGATAATAGATGAGCGTAATAAAAATGGAAAGTACACAAGCTTTGAAAACTTTTTGACCAGAGTCACTCATAAAAACTTAACCAAAAAAAGTATAGAGGCACTCACCATGTGCGGGGCTATGGACACTCTAGCTGAGCGTAATAGTATAGTGCTAAATATAGAAGAAATTTTAAATTATCACAAACAAGTTATAAAAGATAACTCAGCCCAAGATGACCTGTTCTCAACTATGCTGAGTATACAAAAACCAGAATTCAAATTAAAAAAAGTAACGCCTGCAACTGGCGACCAGAAATTAAAATGGGAAAAAGAATTACTAGGGTTATATGTATCAGGATTCCCACTTGATCCGTGGAAAGATAAAATATTAGCTAGAAATATAGACATAGAGCGCATACAAAATGAGCTCAGTGATGACGCTGAGGTGTCGCTCGCTTGTATAATAGAAAGTCTAAAAGTAACCAAAACAAAAAAAGGGGACAGGATGGCACTCATCGGCATACGTGACTACTCTTCTAGTCTTGAATGTGCAGTATTCCCAAAAACATATGCAAAAATAAAAGATAAGTTAGTTCTAGATACACCGCTAATATTAAAAGGTAAAGTCGCAAGCCGTAACGGGGACAAGACTTTTATTTTGGACGAGGTGAAGAGGTTGGATCAAACAAATTAGAAAAGTCTAGCTAGTAAAAATATTAAGAAAATTATGATTTTATAAATTGTAAAATTTTAAATATTATAAAAGATAAAGTAATTATGAAAATGACTACAACTAAAAACATAATAATGATATCTACCCATCCATAACATGGAAAAGAATTTAAAATATTTTGTTTACAAGGGTAAATAGAATTTATAATTTTACCAAAAAATCTACTTGAATTAGACAGAGTGAAAAGATAAATACAGATTATATTTAAAATAACAAGCATGTAATTATTTGTAAGAAGTTTTATCATAATGATTTATATTTTATAAATATCCAAAAATTTGACCCGCATTTAGCGGGTCAGATTTGTGATTGCGGAGACGGAGGGATTCGAACCCTCGGGAGGCGTAAACCCCCGTCTCGTTAGCAGTGAGGTGCCTTCGACCACTCAGCCACGTCTCCATTGTACATTTCAGAACTGTACTAGTTCATATTTTTATAAAACATTTGAATATTTTATAACTTGTATTATATCACAATTTTGGAGAAATTAAAACAAAGAAATTATAATAATATGACTTATAATTATTGACATATACCCCCACAAGGTATATACTTATAACATGCATGGAGTACATAAAAACCAACATAATATCATTAATCGTCTAAGTCGTATCGAGGGTCAAGTTCGCGGTATACAAAAAATGATCGAGGAAGATAGATACTGTATTGATATTATCGTGCAGACAAGCGCTATCAAGCAAGCTATATCAACTATAGAGGATATTATGCTCGAGAGCCATCTTAATCACTGTCTAGCTGAGGGGTCTATTACCAAAACAAAAAAGACTAATGAGACTTTGCATCAAGAGATATTAAAAGTCTATAAACTAAAAAGAAAATAATATATGAAATGTAAATACTGCTCTATGGACGGCATATACAGAAAAGAAGAAGCTGATGTCATCTCATTTTTCTGCGAGCATCATGCGCCAGACGGATCTGAGCTAATAGGTAAAAACAAAAAAGACTTTACCCCATTTATCATAATACTCACCTCTATACTGTTACTGTCTACGCTTAGGCAATTTACCCAGGGATTAGACGGGATGTTGTGGATGATGGACTTTATGGGAATATTTTTGGTAACTTTTGGTCTATTCAAAATAGTTGATCTAAAAGGATTCAAAGAAGGATTTGCCACTTATGACCTTATAGCAAAGAAAATGCCAGCTTATGGTTACGCATTTCCATTTATAGAAATATGCCTTGGTGTTATGTATCTCGCGGGATATATGTATCCTTGGCAAAATATTTCTGTCCTAATCATTTCTATAATCGGATCTTTGTCTGCATACTTAGTAATTAAAAATAAAAACCAAATACAATGCGTATGCTTGGGCACAACATTTAAAATTCCTATGACATGGGTAACTTTTGGAGAAAATATGACGATGGGAATAATGGCAGCTTGGATGATACTCTTATAAATTAAACAAAGAATAAAAGGTAAACAATATGAAAATAAATTATAAATATACAACAATAATATTAGCATTAGCTCTTATTGTAACTTATTCGTGGCACTGGAATGATATTTTCTTTCACAAAAATAACGAAATGAAAATGGGAGTGGAGATGAATAGTATGCACAAAATGCCGGGCGGAGGCATGATGAATATGTCAGATATACAAGGCAATAGCATGCAAAAAGATATGAGCATGGACTCTATGATGACGGATATGCTAGCAAATATGAAAGGCAAGGCTGGCGCTGAGCTAGAAAAAACATTTTTACAAGACATGATAATACATCATCAAGGTGCCGTAGACATGTCTACAGCATTATTAAAAGATAAATCGGTGAGGCAAGAATTAGCAAAATTTGCAAATGATATTATCTCAGCGCAGACCAGCGAAATATCAATGCAAAAGAAATGGTTAAAAGATTGGTTCAATATAAACAAATAATATGAGTAGCCCTGAAAAATCTTTTGCCTCTCATATGCTACGCTATGTAGGGGTAGGACTAATATCTGGATCAATAGTTCACGCTGGTACACTTGGTGGTAATGTAACTCAGTATGTAGCGCTAATAGTCCTAGGAGTAATAGCATTTATATATGGCACATATTTAGAATATGATAATAGGATAGATAAAAAGTTTGTATCATTTATATTGATCTCGGTAGTGATATCTATCGGGACCGGCATGGTTAGCGGCGGCACTCAGCATTATCTAGACGGTCCGGTATTTGCGTCTATTATATTACCTATTGGTCTACTTGTCGCGTATATCGCTTATTTATATAGGGATTACGGAAATAAAATGTCCATAAAAAGAATCTTAACTGCTATATGTCTAACTTCTCTACTTAGTTTTGTACTTTATACAACAGCACATCAGATACCAACGGCAGAAAATCATCACGCCTTAAACGAGGAACACTAATGGAAAAGCAAAAAGTGCAGACGAAGGCCGCACTTTTTGCTTTGATTACTATTTTTATTTATAAAAAATTTAAAATAAATTCTTATCTAATTAAATTCCCCTTATACCTGTACCTGCTGGTATTAGCTTACCTATGATTACATTCTCTTTTAGTCCCATCAAGTTATCAACCTGACCGCGAGTAGCGGCTTGGATTAGAACCTTGGTGGTGCTCTGGAATGAAGCGCTCGATAGCCAAGACGTAGTAGTTAGTGACACCTCAGAGACTCCAAGTATTAGATTGTTAGCCTCAGCTACTTTTCCATTACTTGCTTTTACTCTGTTGTTCTCATCTCTGAATGTTGAGATCTCGATTAGGTCTCCTTGTGAGAATCTACTGTCGCCTGGAGACGTTATACGTACACGGCTAGTCATCTGCTTGATGATAACCTCAAGATGCTTTCTTGAAATAGCAGCACCCTGTAGCTCATATACTTTTAGTATTTCTGTTACAATGTACTCCTCAGCATATTCTGGACCTGCGTACTTGTAGATCTCATCTATATCACATGATCCGTCGGTTAGTATCTGACCCTTTTTGACTCTATCGCCCTTTTTGACAAGAGTAGATCTTCTTGGACCCATGCTATACTCAACTATTTTACCCTTCTTATTACCCTTAGCAGTATCTGCCTCATCGGCTAATATAACTATAGTACGGTCTCCCTTTTCTGTTCTGATATCATACACCTCACCGTCTTCATGAGCGATAGTCGCTGGTGACTTTGGCATACGTCTTTCGAATATCTCTTCTACGCGTGGTAGACCTGAAGTGATGTCAGTACCCGCCACACCTCCGGAGTGGAATGTACGCATAGTTAGCTGTGTACCCGGCTCACCTACGGCCTGAGCAGCGACTATACCTATAGCCTCACCAAGATTAACATATTTGTTACGTCCCATGTCAAGTCCATAACATTTACGACATACGCCGTGTAATGATGTACACTTGAGCGGTATAAATACATGTACCTCTTGTATATCTGATGCCTCTATTGCTAGGGCCTCAGGTACAGTTATAAGATGCTTCTCGGCTAATACCACTCCGTTTAGATTTAACTCTTTTGCTAATATTCTACCGCGGACAAATTTGGCTATTGATATTTCATTTCCAAATATATTATGTCTTCTAAAAGTCTTATACTCTTTTGTACCACAATCTTCTTCGGTAATGATAGCGTCTTGGGCAACGTCTACAAGTCTACGAGTAAGATAACCAGCCTGAGCTGTCTTAAGGGCCGTATCCGAGTTACCTTTACGAGCACCGTAAGTAGTAATAAAGTATTCCATTGGTGTTAGACCCTGTATATATGATGACAATACCGGATAGTCTAGCTGCTTACCCGAGTTGTTAACGATAATACCTTTCATACCGGCTAGCTGTATTAGCTGTGCCATCGAGCCACGCGCACCAGAAGTTATAAGGTCATATACTGAGCTACTATTTGTTACGTTTTTAGCCAATACATCCTGCACGCTTTTTCTAATATCTTGCCATACATGTATAGTCTTTTCATATCTTTCATCATCTGAGAGTAGTCCTTCGCCAAAGTTTTCATTTATACTCTCAACTTTTTTCCATCCGACATCTATCATCTCATACTTTTCTTTTGGCTCTGTTACTGCGGTTAAGTTCCAAGTAGTTCCTGACTTTGCAGCATACTTGAATCCAAAAGATTTTATCTTATCGATTATTCTTGGCGCTTCATCAGCTGAGAATTTAGAAAATACGTCCTCCATGATTTGATTCATTTTCTTTTTGTCTACTGCCTCATTGATATATGCATACTCAGATGAGAATACGCTATTCCATAATAATCTTCCTACTGTTGTCTCAAATACTTTACCTTCAAATTGTGCATACTTTAGCTTATCAGTTGGCATAACATGTATCTTGGCTCTCATATCTACTATACCAAAGTCATTAGCGGTTATGGCTTCATTTGGGCTGGTAAAGTATTTACCTTCACCATGAGCGCCAGGTACCACTGTGGTCATCCAAAAGGCTCCGAGTATCATATCCATGCGCGGATTAACTATAGAGTCTCCTGATCCCGGCTTAAGTAGATTACGATGCGCAGCCATCAGGTCACGAGCTTCACGCTGAGCCTCATCAGAAAGCGGAAGATGTACGGCCATCTGGTCTCCGTCAAAGTCCGCGTTAAATGCCTCACACACAAGTGGATGCAGCTGTATAGCTTTACCCTCAATTAGTCTTGGCTTGAACGCTTGTATACCTAATCTATGTAGTGTTGGCGCACGATTAAGTAGTACGTACTTACCCTGTATAACTTCCTCAAGTATAGCCCATACTTCTGGTATGCTGTCTTCTATTAATTTGTTAGCTCCTCTTATGTTAAAAGTAAATTCTCTTTCTATAAGCTTAGAGATTATGAATGGCTTGAATAATTCCATTGCCATGTTTTTAGGCAGTCCACACTCTTCAAGAGTTAGCTCTGGACCCACCACAATAACTGAACGAGCTGAATAGTCCACACGTTTACCAAGTAGGTTACCACGCAGTATACCTGTCTTACCTTTTAAATTATCAGAAAGTGATTTTAAGACTCTTTTTTGACCAGTAAGGGCTACAGCTGCATCACCATGACGAGCCGAATTATCAATAAGAGCGTCAACAGCCTCTTGAAGTATACGCTTTTCATTTCTAAGAATCACGTCTGGCGCGTCTATTTCAAGAAGTTTCTTAAGACGAGTATTTCTGTTTATAACTCTTCTGTAAAGATCATTCACATCACTAGTCGCGTGACGTCCACCCTCAAGAGCAACCATAGGTCTTATACCTGCTGGTACTACTGGTAACGCTGACATAAACATCCACTCTGGGCGCTGGCCAGAATTTTTAAATGCACGCACTAGTGACAATCTCTTTTCTAATTTCTCCCTGTCTGTAGATCCAGAATCAGCAAGTAGCGCTGCTACGTCCTTTTCTAATACTTCAAGGTCGATATTTTTAAATATATTATGTATTGCCTCGGCTCCGATAGCAGCCTCAAAACATGTGCCATAACGCATAGCGTATCTGTGATATACTGACTCATCTATTATTTTCCAGGGTCTTAGATCTTTTATTTCTTTTTTAGCAGCGTCCATCAATTCTATAAGTCTATCTCTTGTCTTTTCGTCTTGAGTTGATTTTATCTTCTCTTTGAATTCTGACTCAAGGGACTTGATAACTTCTGCTTTTGTCTCCTCATTCACACTTGTGATTATGTATCCAGCAAAATATATCACCTTCTCAACGTCAGATAGCGTAGACCCTAGCATCATAGCTATACGTCCTGGTACATTACGGAGAAACCATATATGCGCTACAGGTACAGCTAGGTCAATATGACCCATACGCTCACGTCTTACTATGGACTTTGTGACTTCCACTCCACACTTCTCACATATTATGCCCTTATATCTAATACGGCGATATTTACCACAGTAACATTCATAATCTTTTTCAGGTCCAAATATCTTTTCGTCAAATAGTCCATGTCTCTCACTTCTACCTGTACGATAGTTGATAGTCTCAGGTCTTGTTACTTCACCGTAACTCCAAGATCTTATTGATTCTGGACTTGCTATACGAAGTGTCAGCGCATCGAAATTTTTTGTATTTATTGTTTTCATATTTTTGATTCAGTAGAATCACCTACTGGGTATTTATTTTTTATTTTATGAATGTTACTTAGTTGTTAATAATTTTATTTTCTGTATCATGACCCGAGGTTCTCTCTTCTTCTGTATATTCCTCGCTACCAGCTATTTGTCTTGGGACAACGTCAAGTCCTAGGCCACGCAGATTATTAAGTAATACATTAAATGAAGCTGGCGTACCTGGCTCATCTATATCTTCACCCTTGATAATAGCGTCATATACTTGTGAGCGACCTTCTATATCGTCCGACTTTATAGTTAACATCTCGCGAAGTGTGTGGGCTGCACCGTAACCTTCTAGCGCCCATACTTCCATTTCTCCAAATCTCTGACCTCCTCCCTGAGCTTTACCTCCTAGTGGCTGCTGAGTGATTAGTGAGTACGGACCTATAGAACGTTGATGAAGTTTATCTTCAACCATGTGATGCAGCTTGAGCATGTACATAGTACCGACTGCTATAGGCTTTTCAAATGCTTCACCAGTACGTCCATCATAAAGTGTAATTGTTCCCGACTTATCCATACCCGCTTTTTCAAGTTCTGTTTGTATCTCATCCACGCTCGCACCTTGGAATGCTGGCACTACTGCCTGATAGCCTAATTTCTCAGCTGCATAACCTAAATGCATCTCGAGTATTTGTCCTAGATTCATACGTGATGGTATACCAAGCGGTGTTAATATAACGTCAACCGGTGTACCGTCTGCCATGTACGGCATCTCTTCTATTGGTAACACTCTTGAGATTACTCCCTTATTACCATGACGTCCGGCTAGCTTGTCACCAACTGTAATATTTCTGATCTGTGCTACTTCTATATGTATTCTTTTGATAACACCACTATCAAGTGAGTCACCACGATCACGTGAGAATATTTTTACTCCAACTATTCTACCTCTCTTACCATTATCAAGTCTAAGGCAAGTATCTTTTACGTCACGAACTTTTTCGCCAAATATAGATCTAAGCAGTCTCTCTTCTGGAGTTAATTCTGTCTCACCTTTTGGTGTAATCTTTCCTACAAGTATATCACCTGGCAGAACTTCGGCTCCGACACGGATAATACCATCCTCATCTAGATTCTTAAGCTTAACCTCTGACACATTTGGTATGTCATGAGTAGTAACTTCTTCTCCAAGCTTAGTGTCACGAACATTACAGATAAATTCTTGTATATGTATTGATGTAAACTTTGAATTCTGTACTAACTTTTCTGAGATAATAATCGCATCCTCATAATTGTATCCGCTCCATGGCATAAATGCGACAGTTACGTTTTGACCCAGGGCTACCTGACCATTTTCTGATGTAGATGAGTCGGCCATAATTTGTCCCTTTTCAACTTTTTGTCCTATACTAACTACTGGTGACTGATGAAATACATTGAACACATTAGTCTTGGCAAAAGTCACAAGATTATAATCTTTTTCCTTTTTACCGTACTTTACGCTAATCTTTTTAGCATCAACATAAGTCACAGTACCCTCGTCCTCAGCGTATATCATACGACCTATATCACGCGCTGCTGTCTCCTCTGTACCTGTTGATACATAAGGGGCCTCACGTACCATTAGTGGTACAGCTTGTCTTTGCATGTTACTTCCCATCAGTGCACGGTTGGCGTCATCATGCTCTAGGAATGGGATCATTGATGTTGCTACTGAGTAGGCCTGATTGGTCGCTACGTCCACGTACTGCACCTCACTCACATTCACAATAGCTGGCTGAGAATATCTACGTGCTGATATTTTCTCACCTTGTATTTTCATATTCTTGTCATAGTCTATAGAAAGCGGAGCGATAATATGCTTCTCTTCTTCAAATGCATTCATGTATACTACCTCTTCTGTTATTTTGCCATTTTTAACTTTGGCATATGGAGTCTCGATAATACCAAATTCATTGATACGTGCATAATTAGCTTGTCTTAAAATTAGACCGATATTTGGACCCTCAGGAGTTTGTATAGGGCATACACGTCCATAATGACTTGTATGTACGTCACGCACCTCAAATCCAGCACGCTCGCGAGTAAGTCCGCCGGGACCGAGGGCAGAAAGTGTACGCAAAGATTCTATCTCAGAAAGTAGATTCTCCTGATCCATGAATTGTGACAATTGATTCACTGTAAAGAATTCTTTGATTCTAGCTTGTAATGGGCGCTGATTTACAACAGTAATAGGAAGAGTTGTGTCAACGTCGATAACTGACATCTTATCTTGTATATTTCTCTTCATCTGTAACATACCTTTACGCACTTGCTGGGCCATCATTTCTCCTACAAATCTAACACGTCTTGAACCAAGATGATCTATATCATCAGGCTGACTACTAGCATCTTTGTTAAGTTTGATTAGTTCCTCCACGATCATAACTATATCCTCTTTTGAAATAGTTTTTCTTATTTTCTTTTCATCAGTAGGTAGATCAAATCTTTTGTTAAATCTAAAACGTCCAACAGGAGATATATCATATCTCTCTTCTCCAAATAATCCGTCAAAATATTCTTTTGCATTTTCTGGAGTAGCCATATCACCATCACGCAGCTTTTTGTATATTTCTACATAACTTTCTGACTGTGACTTTATCATATCTTTTGCAAGTAGGGCGCGTATAAATTCTTGTGACTCTGCGTTAAAAGCTTTTAAGATCTGATCATCAGTACCAAGTCCAAACACGCGCAGTAGTGGTATAATACCAAATTTTCTTTTCTTGTCGATACGCACTGATATCTCATTGTCCGGCTCAGAGAGTATCTCAGACCAGGCTCCGCGGCTAGGTATAACTTTTGCTAAAAAGTATCTTTTGCCCTTGATCTCATCTGTGTCGAAGAACACACCAAAAGATCTAGCGAGTTGAGGTACCACTACACGCTCAACACCGTTCACGATAAATGTACCGTGTACTGTCATCACTGGAAAGTCAGCCAAAAAGATATCCTGCTCCTTTGAGGTACCGAGTATCTTATTGGTAAGCTTTATCTTGCCGCGCATAGGCGCCTCATAAGATAGCTTATTATCTTTTGCATACACCTCATCATGTTTTGGAGCTGATATCTCGTATGACAAAAATTCTAAAGAGAACTTTTTGTCTGAGTAATCATTTATAGGAGAAAATTCCTTGAATATTTCTGCTACATCTTTTTCGACTAGGTTTTTATAAGAAAGTAATTGATTTTCCACCATGTTTGGGAGGTCTATCAAGGGTTTGCGATATTTTGCAAATGTTTTTTTGGGTAAGCTTGCTACACTTTTGTTCATATTTAAAATAAATAATTATTAAAAATTAAATAGCATTTTAAAAATAAGAAAATCACACTGGACGTTTTATGGCTTTAAAGTGTGAGAATTTTTAAAATAATATTTAGATAATTAATTTTAATGGGAGATTGATAATTATAGACTTACTAGTTAATTAGCTTGTCTTTCGGCACCGATTTCTTGTCGCGCTGGTCTATACACAATCTTTAGCGTTTGCATATTATATCACAATTTGGATTAAAAGCAAGCGCTTTTCCACATAATTTCGCTTAAATGTCTACACATTACATTTTTGTACTCATATCTTATATTTATAGTATATATCTTTTATATTTTCTATCAGTTTTTCAAGTTCTCTTTTAGTAGTAGCCCTACCCATAGTGATGCGAATATTTTCATTACTTTCCTTTTCGCTAGCGCCCATAGCGCGCAGTACATATGACCCCTCGCCTATTTCGTTACTACTGCATGCCGACTTGTGAGATACACAGAACCCCTTGTAGTCTAGCCTTATAACCATCTCGTCACTCAGTATGCCCGGCAGGCCTATGTTTATGTTATTAGGTAGCGACTCCAGATTAAAATAGTTAATTCTAGCGCTAATTTTATTGTTATCTACAGCCAGATTTCCTTTGTTAATTTTATTAAAACTATTTTTTAACCAGCTATTTAATATATTTTCTTTTTTATTAATAATTTTATTTACATCATTTTTATGAGTGTATATTTTTATCTCTGATATTTCTTTTTTAACTTTCTCTAAAAAGTAATTTTGTAAGTCTAACATTCTTACGATTTCAATATCTCTTTTCTCTTTTGCTATTTTAAGAGCATGCGCTAGACCGACTATTTTAACCACATCTTCTGTGCCGCTTCTGAGTCCTCTTTCTTGGCCACCACCATGGATTATAGGCGTAATATTTATACTTTTATGTTTGTATAATAAGCCTACCCCTTTTGGACCATAAGTCTTGCAGCCATTTATGCTTAGCATATCGGCTCTTAACTTTTTAATATCTAGGTCAAGATAATTCCCCGCCTGCATCGCATCTATGTAATAGGCTATTTTATTGTGCCTGTCTCCGGTGCGCGCTTCGCGCGCACCGGCACTATTATTGTTTATACTAGTATTATACAAATCTATAATTCTCCCAATCTCCTTTACCGGCTGCACACGACCTGTCTCATTATTAGCATACATTATACTAACTAAAATTATATTATCTTTATTTTCTAATCCGGAATTTTTAAGTATTTCTCTAAGGTGATTTTCATCAACACGTCCAGTCTCATCAACTTCTAAGTATTTAATTTTTACTAGGCCTTTGCTTTCTAAATGTAAAACAGGGTTAAGTACTGCAGAATGCTCAATGTTACTTGTAATTATAGTGGGAATAGAGTTTTTTATAGGATCAGATTTTGAGTTTTTGTTTTCATTTTCTTTTAGATAATTTTCTATATAACCAATTAGTCCCATATTTAAACTTTCTGTACCAGATCCTGTAAAAATAATTTCCTGACTTGCGCAATTTAAAACACTAGAGATTATTTTTCTACTTTCTTCTATTTTATTTTTGGCCTCTACTCCCATTCTATATATTCCTGACGGGTTAGCATACAAACTCTCTGCCTCATGCATAGCTTTTACGACTTCATCGTCAACAGGTGTCGCAGCAGCGTGGTCTAGGTAAACATTATTATAAGCATTATTATTATGCTTTTTTTCTACAAAAATGTTTTTAAGGTTTATATTTAAAAAATTCATAAATTACACTTACACTTTTTATTCATCTAATTATCTTACATCCCCCATCACCTCTTTTGTATGATCAGCAGGTTTTACACTCTCGTATATTTTTTCTATTTTACCATTAGTATCTATCAGTATGCTTTTGCGCAATACTCCTAAGAATTCTCTTCCCATAAATTTTTTCGGTGCCCAGGCATTATAACTTTTTATCATCTCAGTACTTTCATCTGATAAAATAGGAAAGTTAAGATTATATTTTTCTGCGAACTTTTTGTGACTTTTTATACTATCTTTGCTCACACCCAAAATTACAAGTCCGCATTTTTCTAATTCACTACTACTATCTCTAAAGTTACAAGCCTCCGTAGTACATCCTGGCGTATCATCTTTTGGATAAAAATATATGAGGACTTTTTTATTTTGTTTTGTGTATTGTGACAAACTTCTCTCTATACCGTCTTGATCGAGTAATTTAAAATCAGGAGCTATATCTCCAATTTTTAATATTGCATTTTCTTTTATTTGAGCTTTTTCCATATTTTTTATTTATATTATAATTATAACACAACACAAAAATTTATATATACTTATATTGCATACGTAACTTATGATCATTATACAAAACTATTTCTTCATATAACCCTCAACATAATCAACCCACTCTAAATATAAACCATTTTCAAATCCACCTCTAGCTTTTTTCTTTTCATCTCTTATTTTTAAGACCTCATCCAAGGAGATATTATTATGATGTAGTACGGCATCAATAACTTCTATTAGGTCACCTAACTCTTCTTTTAAGTCACTCTTATCAGTCTTATCATAACTTTCTATTACTTCTTGCACTTCTTCTTGTATTTTATCTTTTAGCTTTTCTAAAATTTCTTCTTTGCTTATATACTTGTACGATATATCATCATATACTCCTCCTATCTTTTTATCATTATCCCAAATATCAATCATCTTGTCTCGGACTAATTTGTTATAAACTTTTTTCATAAATTAATTATAACACAACACAAAAATTTTATATATTTTTGTAAAATATAAAAAGTGTGTTATATTCTGTATTATGAAGTTACTAATAGTAGAGTCACCAGCCAAAGCAAAAACTATCGAGAAATATCTCGCTGGTGAGTATGTCGTGCGAGCATCTATTGGTCATGTGCGTGACCTGCCAGTATCAGAATTTGTCTATTTTGACGCAAAGAAAAGAGTGATAAAAGGTGACGAGCTAAAGCGTACCAAAAAAGTTGATAAAGTTTTGTTAACCAAAAAGTATGCAGTTGATATAGAAAATAATTTTAAACCATTTTATATGGTGGATGAAAAGAAATTAAAAGTCATAGACGAGATACGCCAGCTCGCTAAAAAATGTAATACTATATACCTAGCGACTGACCCCGACCGTGAAGGCGAGGCTATAGCTTGGCATATCAAGGACGAGTTAGGGCTAGATACCGCTAAGCGGGTCAAGTATTATGAGATCACCCCAAAAGCGATAAAGGAAGCCTTGGAGCACCCCACCGAAATAGATGAAAATTTAAAAGAGGCGCAGGAAGCTCGTAGAGTTTTAGATAGACTTGTCGGTTACGAGCTATCCGATATTATCTGGAAAAAGGTAAGATACGGCTTATCAGCTGGACGTGTACAGAGTCCAGCTCTACGTATACTTGTTGAGCGTGAAAAAGAAATACAAGCGTTCATCCCTGAAAAATATTTTGAGCTAACCGGTGACTTTAAGACAGTAGGCAGAGCCAAAGAATCTAAAAGTTATAATCTTATTTTTAGCTGCGACGAGGTGCCAAAAGAAATAGAAAGGGTGAACGAGATCAAAAATCTAGGTGAAAATGAGCATTGGAAAATAGCAGAAATAAAAGAGTCCGACGCTAGTCGCTCGCCAAATGCTCCGTTCACTACTTCTTCACTACAGCAGACTGCGAGTAATAGACTAGGCTACTCCCCAAAACGTACAATGCAAATAGCGCAAAAGCTATACGAAAAGGGATTTATAACTTATATGCGTACTGACTCAGCTTCACTTAGTAAAGACTTTCTAACTGAAGCTAATGAGTACATAGTAAAGGTGTATGGGACTGATTATGCAAATAGGACCGAATACAAAACTAAAAATAAAAATGCGCAAGAGGCTCATGAGGCGGTACGCCCTACACACGCGAGTACAAAAGATGCTGGTACTAATGACGAGGAAAAGAAACTTTATAATATGATATGGTCACGCACTCTCGCATCTCAGATGACAGCCGCCAAAATAAAAAGAACCAAAATAATAGTAGACACAAATAATAAAAAGGTGGCGAGCTTTTCACTTAATGGATCTGTTCTCGTCTATGACGGATGGCTCAAGCTTGACGTCGCATCACGCGGGGACGATATAGAACTACCTAAATTAGAAGCTGGAGCTGATATCAAGTTAGAGAAAATTAATTATGAAGAAAAGGCTACCACCCCGCCTAACAGGTACACCGAGGCGGGCCTGGTCAAGGAACTTGAAAAAAGAGAAATAGGTAGGCCTAGTACTTTTGCTAGTATAGTCTCTACAATACAAGATAGAGGTTATGTTGATAAAAATGGTAAGACACTGTTTCCGACCACAACAGGTATAGTTGTCTCAGACTTTTTGACTGCGCACTTTGCAAAATATATTAGTGATGACTTTACAAAAGATATGGAGGATAAATTAGACAATATCGCAAATGGTACTGAAAAGTACGCGGATATGCTGCGTGAATTTTACACGCCATTTCATAGTGATGTAGAATCAAAGCAAGATATAGACAAAGCAACCGACATTAATCCAGCCCCAGAAAATATAAGATGTCCACTGTGTGCTAGTAGTATGTTAGAGAAGTTAGCGCGTAATGGGACATTCTACTCCTGCGTAGACTTTCCAAAATGTATGGGGGCGAGAAAAATAGATGGTAGCATAATGGAGCCGCCAAAGGCTCTGGATAAAAAATGTCCTAAATGTACTGAGAAAGGTGTCGACAATAATCTGGTCGAGCGTGACGGAAAGTTTGGAAAATTTATAGCCTGCTCAGCTTATCCAAAATGTAAATACATAGAAAAGTCAGAAGAAGAAAAAGCCAAAAATAATACTGGAGTCAAGTGTAACAAATGTAGTGACGGATATATGGAGGAAAGAAAAGGTAGATTTGGACCATTTTTCTCTTGTAATAATTATCCTGATTGTAAGCATATAGTCAAAACCAAGCCAACAGGAGAGTTCTGTACTGTCTGTAATGAGATGATGATTGAGGGTACCAAAACAATACCAACAAGATGCAGCAATAAATCTTGCCCAATGCATAATCCGCATAAGATGTAAGGCTGTATAAGGTTTATAATGCAAGATTAAATAAATTATGTAAAAGACTTGACAAATAATTATGATTAGTGTATAGTATATGTTATACAAGTCGTATTTAAAAACTCTCTCTATAAATTTTAAAGAAATTTAAATTTATTTAGAGTAAAATAGTCAACAATAAAAATATATGTCAGCACCACACACAGAATCAGAGGGAATGGGAGCAGTAGGAAAAGCAATACTAGTAGGATTTTTAATATTAATACTCGCCAATGGTAACCTATCAGGACCTATGCAGTTCGCAGTATTAGGAGCAATAATAACTTACTTTGTAGTAACAAAGGGGGCAAAGTCAGAAGGTGGAGCTCATTAGTTCTTATTCTCTTCTCAACATAATAATAGGCGACACCTTCGGTGTCGCCTATTATTTTGTGTTATAATATTTTGATGCAAGATACTAATTTAAAAAAAGAAAAAGAAAGTAACTCAGAAAATAAAGATTTAAATAAATATGACTCAAACAAATATTTAAAAATAGAAAAAGAGTCTTTTGAAAACTATTCGCTACTGAGTGATCTAAATCAGATAAATCAAATACCAAAGCAGTTATATTTTTATGGAAATAAGGAGTTACTGGATGCTAAGAAAAATGGCAGTAAAATATTGTGTGTAATAGGCTCACGCAAAGCGACAACTTATGGCAAGGAAGCTGTCGACTATTTAATATCTGGACTACAAGGTGAAGATATAATTATAATCTCAGGTCTCGCCCTTGGCATTGACTCATGCGCGCATAAAGCAGCGCTCAAATATAATCTCAAGACTATAGCCTTCCCAGGATCCGGCCTTGATGATGAGGTGTTATACCCGCAAAGTAATATAAAACTTTTGAACGAGATCATAAGTAGTGGCGGCGCTGCAGTATCAGAATATGAACCCGATAGTAAGTCACAAATATATTATTTCCCCGCGCGTAACAGGCTTATGGCTGCAATTTCAGATTTAGTTTTAGTAATAGAGGCAGAGGAAAAATCTGGAACGCAGATAACAGCGCGCCTCGCCCTCGAATATAACCGAGACGTCGCCATAGTCCCCGGCTCTATATTTTCAAGTCATTCACGCGGCACTGCCAAGCTATTTAAAGACGGCGCCTACCCAGTGATGTCTAGTCAGGACATACTCGAACTACTAAAAATAGATAATAATTACGACTATGTAACCAACCCTAATTCTCTCTTTGATAATGAAAACCTAGATGATGCAAAAAATAAAAATCTTAGTAAAAATTCTAATAAAAATAACTCCCAAAATCAAAAAACTTTTAACTCTAAACTTTTTGAAAGTCTTAGCGATCAGGAAAATGCGATTTTAAAACTTATAAGTAGCCCAGTACAGAAAGAAGACCTGATAGAAAACAGCGGGTTACTCGCTCATGAGGTGCTAATAGCATTAACTAATCTAGAATCAAAAGGCATAATACGCGATAACTTTGGCGAGCTGATTAGGGTAAAGTAATCTACCCAAATACTCTTTTGACCTTATCACGGATTAGGAGAAATATTTTTTCTATTTTTGGATATTTTGAAAATTTATTTTCTATATAAGATTCAAGTCTAGGATTCTCTATACTGAGTATTATAACACCGGCTACAATCAAAACAATTCCTGGCATAACTGGTACTATCCAGCCAATAAAACCTAGTATAATGAGTAATATTGCAATGGTATAGTTAAAAGATGATTTGAGATGAGCCCTCATATATAGATACTAACAACTTAATCTTAATTCTGTGACATTAGCCCCGTACTGCCCTAGCCACTATATCAACACAGGTCTTGTCGAACATATCAGGGAGTATTTTTTCGACTGACAGGTCTGAGACATGATAAGCTAACTCTACTGCTATTTTTACAAAAATCTCTAGCTCTATTTTCTTATAAGTCCCTGCATACTGAGCGTCCAGCACTCCGCGCCAGAATCCCGGAAAGACTAGTGAGTTATTGATCTGATTAGAATAATCACTGCGTCCAGTAGCTATTATGTACGCCCCAGCCTCCTTGGCCTGCTCGGGCATTATCTCTGGAGTCGGATTAGCGAGGGCAAAAATAATAGGCCTATCATTCATACTTTTAATCATCTCCTCGGTTAAAACATTTGGTTTGGATAGGCCTATAAATACATCTGTACCTTTGACAGCATCTGATAAGTCGCCAGAAACTATTTCAAATTTATTTTCTTCTACAAAAAAGTCTGCATAATTATTAATATTAGAATTATTTAAAAGTTCTATTTTCTCTTTGGTTAGACTTTTTGAGTCATCTCTATTTTTATTTATTATTCCCTTACTGTCCACATAAATAATATTTTTAACTCCATAACTATTAAGTAGTCTCGCAGTCGCTACGCCAGCAGCACCAACTCCAGAGATTACCACTCTTACTTGTTCTGGTTTTTTATCAGCTAATTTTAGAGAGTTAATAAGTGCAGTAAGTGCCACAGTCGCAGCTCCCCACTGATCATCGTGCATCACTGGTATATTAAGCTCGGCTCTCAGTCTCTCCTCTATTTCAAAACATCTTGGAGCTGCTATATCTTCTAAGTTTATACCGCCAAATACAGGGGCTATATTTTTGATTATCTTTATAATCTCTTCTGTGTCTTGGGTGTCAATACAAATTGGGAATGCATCTACTCCTGCAAAGCTTTTTAGTATTGCAGCCTTACCCTCCATTACTGGTATGGCAGCATATGAGCCAAGATTACCCAGGCCGAGTATGGCCGAGCCGTCACTAATAATTGCAACTGTATTTCTCTTTAGGGTATAGTCGCGAGCGGCGGCTTCGCCGCCGCTAATACCTGCACTTTTATAAGCATCACCAATAGCAATACTCACAGCCCCAACTCCAGGTGAATAAGCTATGGCAAGATCATCTTTGTTACTCAGTGCAACTTTCCCATTTGTCTCTAATTTACCTCCATACTTTTTGTGTAATTCTAGAGCTTCTGCGTTGTAATCATGATTTTTTTCTATACTCATATTTTTTATTATTTAAATTTTCACAACTTTCTTGGCTAGACTCTTTTCCTTTTTAAATTTATTGCGGCATAATGTACTGCAGAATTTTACCTCATCCCAATTACCCCTACTAGAAAGAGACTTTTTGTTAAAAAATAATCTACCGCATGCAGCGCAGTCTTTTGATTCTTTTGTATGAGCCACACCTTTAAAATTAGATTTTTTATTCATAGTGTCTTTTTTATTTATTCACTACATTATATCACAATTTTATTTATAATTTAATATATTATATGCGGAACTTTTTAAATAATTTACATTAGAAATATTTTGCGAGAATATTACGCACAGACTTTACATAGTCCATATACTTCAAAATTAACAATATTTGAAGTGTTAAACTTTTTACTTTTCTTAACTATTTTCTTAAGTAGGTCCTCAGTATTTATACCTGAGACTTTTTCTATAGTCTCGCAGTTATTACATATAACTTTGTGATGATATTCGCCTGTATTAACTTCATAATGAGCGTGACTATGGCTATCACTTGATATTTTATGTGCTGACTTTTTAATAATACCCACCTGCTCCAAAGAGGTAAGATTGCGATATACAGTAGCCTGATCTATGTCATACTTTTTCTTTATGTCCTCGATTAACTTATGAGCTGAGATTGGTGACTTGGACTTAGCTATTTTAGTCAATATATTATATCTATGCTCAGTATATTTTAATCCGGCCTCTTTTATCATTTCGACTATTTCATTTTGGGTGTATGATTGCATTTCCATATTAGTATAGCATTTTAAATATTATGTGTAAAACAAGATAAAAATTTATGTTATTTATAATATAATAAGTATATGAATATAGATACAAACTTTAAAATAGAAATAGATAAAAATATCTTGGATACTTACTCGACTGATGCTAGTATATTTAAAATTATGCCTAGCGGAGTGGCAAAGATTGGTAGCGTGGAACAAGTAAAATATCTTATAGAAAATAAGATAAAATTCTCACTACGAGGAGCTGGTACCTGTATGAGTGGTGGATCTTTGACTGAGGAGATGCTAATAGATACTCTTAACCTAGACAAGATAATAAGTCAAGACGAGCACTCTATAACTACGCAGCCTGGTATTATGACTCGTGACTTACTTACTTATCTTGAAAAAAGTGGACAGATATTTGCACCATATACTAGCTCCAAAAATCTCTGCTCTATTGGAGGTATGCTAGGTAACAATTCTAGCGGGGAAAAGTCTCTTATGTATGGCCCAACTTCTAAAAATGTTTTGGAATTAAAAATACTTTTAGCTGATAATAATATATATCATGCAAGAGAAAAAGAAATAGGCCGGGAAAATAATTTTGAAAAAGAAATACTAAAATTGATAATAGACAATCAAGAAATTATAAAAAATAATAAACCTAATACTCACAAAAATGCAGCAGGATATAATATTTGGGACTTGCTAGATTTTGAAAAAAAGACTTTTAACTTAACCCCTCTTTTTATCGGAGCTCAGGGTACGCTTGGATTCATAACTGAGGCTAAGCTTAAAACTATAAAAATACAAAAACATAATAACATGATGGTAGTGCCTCTAGAGCATATACATGATCTGCCATATGTAGTGCAGACTATGCTAAATTATAAACCTACCAGTGTAGAATGTTTTGATAATGAGACTTATGACCTAGCCAAAATACATATGGCCAAAGATGCTGAGCATGCGATACTATGTAAAAATAAAAAGATAATAGTATTTGTAGAATTTTGTAGTGATGACGTCGAGGAAAATATATCTAAATTAAAATCACTACAAAGTGAAATGCATGCAGCAACTATCAACTCTTATATTTTAGAAAATGAAGAAGAAAGAAATGCTTATTGGAATATAAGACGAGCGAGCTTTGGCCTACTTCGTGACTTTGCGCCGTCCGGCTATAAAGCTATACCAATTATCGAGGATACTATAGTAAGCATTGAGCATTATGACAATTATCTAAAGGAGCTACTTGAGATAATATACAAGTATGATATGCGCTACACTTATGCTGGTCATATCGGGGACGGATCAATACGCTTAATACCACTTGTCAAAATAGGTAAAAGTCAGGACGAGAATAATATGATAAAAGAAAATATTTTAAAAATGGCTGAGGAGGTGTACGCCCTAGTGCAAAAATACAAAGGCTCCATATCATGTGATCATAATGATGGGCTAGCTAGGTCATACACTCTGGGCACTCAATATACGCCAGAGATTTTAGAAATATTTAAGAAAATAAAAAATATACTTGACCCAGATAATATTTTTAATCCTGGCAAAAAAGTTTATGCAGAAAGTAGAAACTATGTGAAGAGTAAGATAAATATTTAAAATAAAAAAAATATAAAGTATAAAAATACTAATTTATTAAATAAAAATAAAAAACAGGACTATGATTTCTCATAATCCTGTGTAAAGTTTTAGGTTTTTTTTATTTCTAACCTAAGACTAAATTAAGTCCTAGACCTGCTACTGCCACAAAAACTGTATAAAAAGATATTAAGCGTATTGCCGTCATCTTATCATACATCTTTGCTAGTATAAACATTTGCGGTATGCTGGTGAGCGTAGCCGCTAACATCCAAGCTACTAGGGTTCCAGTAGCAACGCTACCAAATACTCCGGCCATAAGGGCGAGTGATGAAGCCGCATTCACATCAAGCGGTACCCCAATCAAAGCAATTAGCGGAGCATACCATGAGTATGCAGCTGACTTGAGCAGCTCGACAGGCACTGCGTTAAAATGAAATAACGCCGCCGCGAATGCTCCAGTCAGAATGAGAGCAACTAATAACTTAGCCATCAAATGCCTCGTCTCGCGAAAAGCTTGCAGAAATACGTTCGTCTTAACTTCACAGTCAAAACATTTGACTACTTCTGTATTAAGCTTCTCTCGAGTAATACCGATCCAGCCTGCGAACTGCGCTGTAAGTAATGCCCCGACAAAACCAATAACTAGGTAAGCTGCCACAAGTGGTATGCCGCCAATATAAGCCATAACTGCTATAGCAAATACGTTCATAGACGGTGCCGCAAATAAAAATACAGCTGATGACTTGGTTGACGCCCCGCCTTGTATTAGCCCTGCGTATATAGGTGCCACCACACAAGAGCAGACAGGGGTAATCATACCAAGCAAGAATCCTTTTGACTGCCCCACTAATCCATCATCGCCGATACTATTTTTCAGATACCTTGTAGGTATAGAAAGGCGTATAACTGACAAGACGTAAGTAGTGACTCCCAGAATAATTGGGAGCTTGACCACCTCATAGATAAAGTACGCAGCAGTCTTTTGCACTACTCCAGGCTCCATCCAAGACGTAGACCATGCTCCGATATATTTTCCAAAATTAGCCACTGATTTTTCTGGATTCCACATATTAACTTTGAAGTTCGCATTACCAATCGAATGCGTTACAACTAGCCATATCACTCCTAATATAGCTAAAAATATGGCCATAAAGACCAGATTTTTATTTATATTATTTTCTACTTTATGATCCATAATTTTCTCCAATTTTTAAGTTAAGAACTATTTCGGTTTTACCCTGGCAATAATACTATCACAAAAATATTACGGATGCAAGTAACTTGCATTTAGACAAAATATACTATATAATAATTATCATATGAAAACCAACGAAAACCAAAATCAAAATAAAAATGGAAAACCTAATTTAAATTCAGAAGAAGCTAAAGAATTACAGCAAGAATCTAAGCTAACAAAACCGATTAGAAAAATACCAGTTACAGTATTGACTGGATTTTTAGGTTCTGGTAAGACTACTCTTTTAAATAAAATTTTAGATGAGTGCAAAAAGAATGGAGAGAAAGTTGGTATTATAGAAAATGAATTTGGAGCTATATCTATTGATACTGACTTAATCTTAGGAAAAGATGAAGAGATAATGGAGGTCAAAAATGGCTGTATGTGCTGTACGGTTAGGCGTGACCTAGTTAGAGTGCTCAGAACCCTCATAGAAAAAGGTAATCCATATGATAGGTTAATAATAGAAACTTCTGGAGTCGCTAACCCGTCACCAATAGCTCAGACATTTTATGGCCTAGAAGATATATACGAGAATTTTGATTTGCAAGGTATAGTTACTGTAGTAGACGCTAAAAATATATTAGACCAAGTAAAAACAGAGCAAGTGATACAAGAGCAAATTGCTTTTGCTGACCTACTAATAATGTCAAAAATAGACCTTGTAGACGAGAAACAATTAGCTGAAGTTAATGCTATGGTCAATACTCTTTCTAACGGTGTTGAGATATTAGATATGAGCAATGCTCACGCTGACCTAAATAAAATAATAAACTTGTCTGGCTTTAATCCTGAGAGGGCGTCAATCATAGACCCAAGATTTATGCAGCAAGATACACCGTATAAGTGGATAGGAGCTTATCATTTTGAAAAGGGAATATACAATATGGACTTTTATGCATCTGGTACATCTCATACTTCTGAGTTATTTTTACTAAGAAAAGAAGATAAAACTATAGACCAGGAACTAATAAATAATAAATCAAAAGAAATATTTGACACTTTTTTCCTAGATCAAAAAGCCATGCGGGCAAATGGTAAAATAACAGTGAGCGATGTCACATTAGAAAAAGCTTTAGAAGATAATAAGGTAGCAATTAAAATAGAAATAAAAGAAGCTGGAGACTATATGCTAGTCACTCAGCATATACCTGAAAGCATAATAATAAAAAGTGAGCAGAATGACAAAGTGGAAGTAAAATATTATCTAGAAAATAAAATAGAAACAAAATATAAAGAAAAAGAGGGTCTAGGCTCGGTCGCTATGACTAGCGATGAAGATGCTGACCCGATTGATATAGACGGATTTTTAGAGTGGCTAATAATGAATCCGGAATATAATATACTCAGAATAAAAGGTATATTTAAAATCAAAGGTAAAGAAAATCTTTTTGTAGTGCACAGAGTAAATACTGTGACTGAGACATATATGATACCAAGAAAAAATCAAGATCAGAAGACACAATTTGTCTGTATAGGTTACAGGTTGAATAAATTAGATATACAAAAAGAATTTAACTTTATATTTAATAAAGGGGAATAATAAAAATAAAATAGCTTAGCTAAGACAAAAATATGCAAGATGAAAATGCCAAAGGTGAAAAAATTATAAACAAAAAAATACCCGTAACCGTTATAACTGGATTTTTGGGTGCTGGTAAGACCACTCTTATCAATAGCATACTTGGCGGCAAGCATGGTATAAAGTTCGCAATTATAGAAAATGAATTTGGAGAAATAGGTATAGATAATGAGATACTCGAACATGCCGAGGAGGAAATAGTCGAGATGAATAATGGCTGTATATGTTGTACTGTACGAGGTGACCTCATAAATATAATTAAAAAACTTTTGGCCAGAGACGTGCCTCCAGAGCATATAGTCATAGAGACTACTGGTCTCGCCGATCCGTCACCTGTGGCTCAGACATTTTTAACTGATTCAGAGCTAATGCAAAAAACTTATCTGGACTCGATACTTACAATAGTGGATGCCAAGCATATGTATATACATCTAGAGAGTAGCCCGCAATACAAAGATCAAATAGCTTTTGCTGATACTATACTGCTTAATAAAATAGACTTGGTGGATGCCAAAGAAATAGAAAAAATAGAAAATGACATACTTAAAATAAATAGATTCGCAAAAATATATAAAGTCCAAAATAGTATTATAGACATAAAGAAAATACTCGGCATAAATGGCTTTGATGTAGAAAAAGCTTTGGATGTTAATTCAAAATTCTTAGAAATAGAATACCCTTTTGAATACGGAGCTCTATATAACTTTAAGGCAGATGATTACACTCTAGAATTAAATAAAAATGGTGACGAGGATAAGATAAAAATCTTACTCGGTCCTATGACTAGGTCCATAGAGATGTCAGACCTTATGACAATAGCTAATCCGCTCGCCCTACTATTTTCAGAAAAAAATCAAGATATATTACTTGATGGCATGAGCATACCTCAGGAGCAGCAAGTCTTTACTTATGGATTAAAAGACTCGGTTAATATATTCAAATTTAGCCTAACTCAAGATTCTAACTTTTTCTTATTTTCTGAGCATCACGCTAATGAGTTTGATTTAAAAATAAAAAATAGTAAAGGAGAAATAATAAAGCCTGCTGTATACAATAATTTTAAACCAGAACATGAGCATGACGATGAAGTGTCTAGTGTGGGTATAGAAATAAAGGGGGAACTTGATCCTGCTATGTTTATCTATTATATAGACACGATTATAAAAGATTATGGTGTAGACCTTTATAGATACAAAGGAGTAATAGCTATAAACGGTGAGGATAAAAAGATAGTATTGCAGGGAGTGCATATGCTATTTAATATGACTCCATCTAAAAACTGGAATAATGAGGAGAAAATTAGTAAAATAATATTTATAGGTAAAAATCTAGATAGAGATATCTTAACTCAGGGATTTATAAGTTGTAAGATAAAGTAAATATAAAAACTATTTTGTCATTAAAAGAGCCGCCCGTAGGGCGGCTCTTTTACTTATTTTTTATATATATCACTTAGTGAGAGTGCCCACTTAAATGCGAATGACCATGTGAATCCCCTACTCTATCTTTTAGATCTGCTACCTTTATAAACCTCACCGCGAAGTAAGTAGTGAGTGGTATAGCCAAAAGTAAGCCAATAGAAGAAATGGTCGCCCTAAAAATCTCAGTAGCAACAACTTCAGAATTTAAAAGTATATTAAGCGGTATATCGGAAGTATATAAGAACATAAGCTGCGGTATAGAGCTAGCCACATAGGCTAGTATCAGAGTGTTTATCATCGCGCCGCCATGATCACGTCCTATATTCATAGCCCTCTTATAGCAGTCATAATTGGTGATATTTTTATTCAGAGTTTTTATCTCTTCTACAATTTTGGCCTGAGTTATCGCCCCATCATCTACTGCCCCTATCACTCCGATTATTATGCTAGCTATTATTAGGAACGATAAGTTAATATAACTACCAGGACCACTCATTCCATTTTCTATATAATAAGATCCAGCATCGGTATAACCACCCAGCTTTGAGTATATAATAATAGCATAGGACATTAACACTGTTATAAATATAGAAATACTACAACCAAGTAGAGCTGCGTACGTGACCTTACTCTTACCATGTGTTATAAACATACTGAGAGCAAGCAATAATGTCGCTATGCCGGCCGAAAGTAGTACTGGATTATAGCCTTTGGCCATAGCTGGTATAAGAACTAGAAATATAACTAAAAAGGATACGGTAAGTGAGAATAACGCCCTAAATCCTTTGAGACCAAAAATACTTATAACTACAGCACAAAATATAAATATAGACCCATATATTTCTGGGCTGCGTATCTTGTCACCAAGCGCAATATAAGAAGAGTCTGGAGCCTGCACTTGCTTAACATATACCCTGTCTCCGACCGAGTATTTATTACCCTCAGAATACACCTCAGTGGTCGAAGACACTCCACTCTTATCTAAAAATTTTATAATATAATTGGGTGGTAATACTTTATCATTACTATATATTTCACTACTTGTGTTATTTTTAATTTCTATTAGCTCGCCCGGTATATACTGCGTTTTGTTTTGATTCATAAAAATTATTTTGAATAAAGATTTATTTTGATTGTCATATTATAACATAAAAAAGCCTCGCATACTTTTTGAGTAGCGAGGCTTAGCGGCTGACCTTACGGTCAGCCGCACTAACAAAAAATCAATGCACATGCACATGCTTACCTTTTAATAAAAGAAAAAAGCTTGAAATTACGCAGCCGATCACCCCACCAATCATCACAGAGTGTAATATCCCTCCGCTATTATTGTGTACATGTCCTCCCATACTTTTTTGCAGCTCGAGAGCCTGCTTAAGTAGTGGTGACATTGCAAACGGTGACTGTGTAGGCGCTGGCACATAAAAGTACCAGAACATAACGCCAATAATTACAAGCGCAGAAACAAGCAATACATGAGCGTACTTACCATAATGCACCCTAGCCTCGACAAAGAGAAACATGAGGTCAAAAATAGCGTGCACCCCGTAAAATGCTAGCTCACTGTTGCTGTAGTGATTACCATGCAGCGCATGATGATACCACTCTATGCCCATATGAGCGACTAAGAAAAATGAAGGCGCATAGCCATGACTTTTGTGAGCCCATAACGCAGCGACTAATCCAGCAAATAATCCTAACACCATATGCCATGAACCAAGGCCCATCTGGGATACATGAGAGATTAGTAATCCAACATAAGCTAGCAAGAAAAATATAAAGAACGATTTGTGGTGACTTAACACCTTTTGAAACGAAAACAATTTTTGATGAGTTAACATCTAAATCTCCTAAGAAAAAAGGCGTCACGTGTGACGCCTTTATAAAAGTTTTTGAATTAATCTTATGCAGCTAGCGCAAGCGGCTCTGCAACAGCTTCTCGGACTGCTATTAATGCCTGACGTACATCATTTGACATCTCAAGAGACGCTAATGGTAGAACATTTAGCTCAGTCCACATCCGCTCATAAGACCTAACCTCGGCTTCACACATATCAGTAGGCAGTACACGAATCGTGTCAAAGTCTACATTGTGAACCATTTTCCCAACTCCTTCACCCCAGCTACGCCAGTGATTCAGAGCGCGATAAAAGTTTGTATTTTCGAAATTACTCTCGATAGACGTGATGCCGCAGCCACAATCATGATACGATACAAATCGCATTCCATATTTTGCCAATGCTTTTTGTAGCAAATCCACATTACGCATCCCTAAGCAAAAAGCTAAGAGAGCATCATGAAATGGGATCATTCCCTCTGTCTGATAGCGCTCACCAGTCTCAAAATGCATTGCCGAGAATGGCATTAAGGCTACACCGCTAATGTTATGTGACCATTTTTGATGATCAAGACGATGAGCGAGTGTAACAAGAGCTACAAATACCGCAGCTTTAGGCTTGGCGTTATCGGTAATTGCGATATAAATATCGTCAATTACTTTGGGGCTAAAGCAGCCGTGACGAGATTTCAAAATCTCCACGTCACCCTTGTTAACTGGGCGATCCCAATTATTACCTGATTGAACTGTACACATAAGCTTCTCCTTTGTTGTGCGTTAAAAAGAACTACTAACTTTGCGGGAATTATTTCCCACATATTTATTTACAAAAAATTATAAACAAATATGTGAGAAATAATATATTTAAAAACTATGCTTTTGATTTTTTAATAGTATGAAAATCTTGCATACTATTTAGATTACCTCTCCTTCTTAAACTTTTAACTTTTGCTAAAACATTTTGCATTGACTCTTTGGTCTCATCTTTTACTAAGGCATAATCATAACTCATAACGTTTTGGTCAAAAGGAATCTCACCTAAAATATTCATACTATTTTTAGCGACAAAATCATGATAAAAATCATTTTCGGCCGGCTTATTAACAACAGAGAAGCATGGTATCATTGTCTTTCTGCATATTTCTTGTATCTGCTCAAATACTTTTATACTATTTCTGTGCGGCTCTACAACACCAATAACAGCGTCTATACCAGCATATAATCCATAATTAAGCATATCGGCACCAGCCACGCTATCTATAACTACAAATTCATCACCCTCACTGAGTAGTCCTAGATAATACTTGAGCGGGCCAGACAGTCCGTGCGCACATTTGTCGCTAAATAAAACATCAGGGCTACCAAGACCTACATTTATAAGCGATATCTTTTCTGTGACTTTATTACTGATTGACTGAGTAT
The DNA here is from genome assembly GCA_043765155.1 of bacterium. Lineage (GTDB taxonomy): Bacteria > Patescibacteriota > Minisyncoccia > Phycocordibacterales > UBA5272 > JAUPVO01. Next base: position 50,723 of record JAYUJP010000053.1, read on the forward strand.
AGTCATCTGCAGGCTTAAGTGTAAAAGTTGGGAGCGCTCTTTCCGTCTCTGTGATAAGGCGTGACCACTGCTTATCCTCAGCAAGGCCAACAGCCTCCATAAATATCTTGTCTGTCTTGTGCATTAGTATTGTCTTTTCTGGATCAAGACCAAGATTACTGGTCAGGTCCATATTGTGATCAGCATCAATAGCCAACACAAAATTACCCATATCCTCTATGGTTTTAACAGCTAGCCAAGATACTGAACTTTTTCCGCTTCCTCCTTTTCCTACAAATGCAATTTTCATAATTAGAATAATATTGTACACTAAATGCGAATAACTTGCAAGTATTACTATTTTATTACCCCACCGCCCAGCACTCTATTATTTTTGTCATACATAACTAAACTTTGGCCGCTCACACACAAAATATTACTATTAGTAGTAAAAAATTGTTTTTCTGCATTATATTTTATTTCAAATAATTCTCCTCTGTACCTAGATCTAGCCAATACTTGATTTTTAAATATTTCTAATTCTTTTTTATTATTTATATCTATCAATATATTTACTTCTTCTAAATATATTTTATTATTAGAATCTGGATTATTTAAATTATTATCTTTTGAATAAATTACACTTTGCGTTAGTTTATCTTGCGAGACTATTAAAACATTATTTTCTAAGTCTTTTTCTATTACAAAATAAGGTGTATTGTTTTCATTTTTATCTGAGTTTTTTTGATTTATTACAAAGTCGTGGCGCTCACCTATCGTATACAATATTACACCTTTATGCTCACCAATAATTTCTCCTAATTCATTTTTGGTTTGCCCCTTTTCTGGATTAAGCTCTCGTATAAGAAAATCTTTTACACTCACGTCACCACCCAGCATGCATATACCCTGACTATCTTTTTTGTCCGCTACCCACAAGTTATTTTCTTCTGCTATTTTTCTTATCTGTGATTTTTCCAGGTTAGCAAGTGGGAATAATATCCGGCTCAAGTTTTCTTTTTGTATCTGATATAAAAAATAAGACTGATCTTTGGTCTTGTCCTCTGCAGCAAAGAGTTCGTATCTTTCTGTACTATCTTTTTCTATTTTAGAACTCTTAACTATTTTTGCATAATGTCCCGTTGCTATATAATCAGCACCATTACTCATAGCATAATCTAAAAATGCTCCAAACTTTATATACTTGTTACACATCACGTCCGGATTAGGGGTTCTATTATTTTTATATTCTGACAAGAAATAATCTATCACAAACTTTTTATATTCTGACTCTAGATCTAATGTTATAAACGGTATGTCTAGCTGGGCACATACACGCATAGCATCCAGCCTATCCTCTTTCCAGGTGCACTCAATATAATCTGGCTGCCAAGTCTTGATAAAAAACCCCGTAATATTATGCCCAGCATTTTTAAGCAGTAGCGCCGTCACGCTACTATCTACGCCGCCTGACATGCCGACAAATATTTTTTCTACTTTTTGTTTTTCTTTACCGAAATTCATACTTAGTATTATATCACAAACACTAATTAACCTAAAAATATGATATAATTAGAATATGAATAACACTTTTAAGAAATATCTGCCTAGTCTGGTATATGGTGGTAGTGACGGGGCGGTATCTTATTTTTCACTTATGGCCGGCGCCTACGGCGCCGGTGTCCCTCTAAAAATACTTATAGCAATTGGAATATCAAATGTAATGGCTGATGGTCTTTCTATGGCTAGCGCCGACTATTTATCTGAGGACTCTAAAAATCAAAAAAATACCAATCCTTTATTTGATGCTTTTTTTACTTTTATATCTTTTGTTTTGCTTGGTCTTATACCACTAATGCCAACGCTATATGCTTATAATTTTTATGGGCCAGACTCATTACTTTCTTTTTATACATTTATAGTATCGACGCTTGTTACCCTCTGCGCATTTATCTTTATAGGTTATGTACGCGGTAAAGTTTTAAAAAGAAATTTATTTAGAACGATATTACAGTCTGTATTTATATGCTCCGCTTCAGCAATAGTCGCTTACTTTGTTGGTGAATATGTGGCTAAGATTTTGATATAAAAAAGTATTTTTCGTATATACTATTTAAACTTTTCTAGCTCTGAAGTTGATATTTTAACTTGGAACATACCAATAGCATAAGCCGCTACTTGATACTGACCAAAATGTATAACTAGAACTTCTTTATCTGTTGTATTGTCTGTACTTATATCCTCAAACCAAAAAGCAGAATAATTAGTACTTGTTGCCGCTGTACCATCTTCTAACCATGCTACGTCGACCATGTCAGCCGCACCATTTTCTATCATCTGATTTTTAAGATCTACTCTACTATAGCCCTCTATATATTTATATATATCAAGACTTTTCCCATCTTTATCATAAACAGTTTTGCTATAAACCTCTTTTAGATTTTCTACATTTTTATTAGTCTTTTTATCAATAACATACGCATTATTAAAAGTTAGCGGGTGAGCGCCGCCAGTATAAGTATAATTATTATAAACATAAGAAATATAATTCCTAGTTTCTGATTTTTCATAACTTGAGTCCCACTCATAAGGCCTATTATCATATTCACTCAGCCCTCTATCGCTATCTTTTTTAAATGGCGAGTATATATCTAGTATCCAGCTCTTAACGGCTTTATTATTTTTGGGATATTCTATTTTTGCATTTATCTTTGTATTACTCTCTGTGAATATTTCTTTCTCATCTTCATCTATATTTTCTTTTTTATTATTAACACTTGTAATGTCTCCAAAAATATTAGAGGTATTATTATTTTTGTTTATAATATTTTCTCCGTTGAGAATCTGACTCATAAGTCCTATTATAACTCCTAAAAATATAAATAACACTCTCTTTAGAATTTTTTTATCATCATATTCACGTAGGTACGAGGTGAGGTCATAAGCGCCGACATATAAAAAGCTAGCAGCAGATATGGCAAGTAAGGCACTACTTAAATCTTCTAACTTTATTATATAAAATAGGGCGACTCCTATAAACATAAAAGCAGAGGATGCAATAGTTAGCCAAAATAAATTTTTACTATTTTTATCATCCTCTTGTTTGTTCTTAGAACTTCTTATCATCACGCCGCTCATCATAGGTATATGATGCAAAGATATAGCGATAGTAGTTATAATACCCAAAAATATATTTACAGCAAAGCTACTCGCTATCACCACTCCATCAGCTACGCTGTGTATGCTTTGCCCTATAAATATAGAATATGACCCATTTTGTTTTAACTCTGAACTTTCTATATTGTGTAAGTTTATCTGTTTATGAGTGTGAGTATCATGCTCATCATCATGCTCATGATTATGTGTAGTCCAGCCAAGTATATAAAAACATAATAATGAAAATAAGAATACTAAACTATTTATATTTATCCCAAGAATACTCAAGCTTGACCCGCCAGAATACACTTCGGGCAATAGATGGACTATAAGAACCGTCAACATAATACCGATAGCTACAGCTACTACATTTTTAGTTTTATTTGATCCCTCTCTTATAAAAGGACGACGTATCACGTACGCTAGCGCTATAAGTATAGCCAATACCGATATAACTGGCAAGATTATTTGATTTGTTATTATATTTTGCATATTATTTATATTTTAAAACTTATTTATTGTTTTTGTATAACTATAATTATTATTCACCCTCTTCTATTTTTTGCACACTTGTAGAATCTACGCTGTTAGCAATATTTTCTGTCTTGGCTTTAGCTCCAGATATTAGTGAGTCTTTTTTATTTAATGTCATGTACATAAAAATACCAACATATATGATAAGTAGGCCAGATAAAAGAGTAAAGGATTTCATGTGTCTTAATTTTTATTTGTAAAAACTTTATAATATTCAAAATACTCAGCGGCTATTTTACTAACAGCTTCATCTCTATTTATTTTTCCCTCTTTGTATTCCATAAGTGGATTCCAAAATATCGTACGCCCGACTGCAAATCCTAGTACCCCCCCAACCTCACGTCCTGCCTTTATCCACTCCATAACATGCTCCTTGGTCTCATTTCTTCCTAATATTATTATACCTACGCCCGCTCTACTCTCTGTATTTATAGCAGCTTTTACAACCTCCTCATATTGAAACTTTTCATACAAACCTTCTATTTTCCAGACATCCGCCTCTATACCATAATCTTGCATTTCTGTTATCATTTGCATCAAGTCTATATATCTAAAATTATGGTCAAAATCTGACTGTTCACCTCTTACTTTTATTAGCGGTTCTATAAGTAGTCCAATATTATTTTCTTTTACAAAGTCACTTAAATTTTTAAGGTTACCCAGCTGCTTTGTATTATCTTCAGACACATCATACCTGACCAATGCCTTTGCATAGGTTGGCATTATATTTAAAAGATGAGTCTTATAATTTTCTACTTTCTTATAACTATTTTCTCCGCTAACATTTTGGTCTTCGTCTGTACCATATTCAAATTCAAAATGCTCAAGTCCAGACTTTTCGGTAGTCTGCATAGTTACAAGACCTTTTTCTTTTGCGTCTTTTATAATTTCTAGTCCATATACTTCGTCGACCAATACTGCTGAACACTCCTTTGGTACACCCATTTCTATAGCTTTAAATATCGCATCATAGATTATTTTCTTGTAGCTAGTTACTGTGTCTTTCTCCTGCTTACTTAAAACTTCACCATAACCTAGCATTTTTTGAGCAAATCCTGCCCTATGATCAAAAGGTAAGACGAATAAGTTTTTAGGGTTGATATGTTTAGTTATATTTTGCATAAATTTATTTTGTAATTTTATTATAACATAGAAAATCTACTTAAAACTTTTTAACTCAAGCATCACTGGGCAGTGATCACTACCAAAAAAGTCATCCATTATTTTGGCGTCTAGTATTTTATCTTCCAAAGACTTTGAAGTAAAAAAGTAATCAATACGCCATCCGACATTTTTAGCCCTGCTGCTAGTTTTCATATCCCACCAAGTATACTGGACCTTGTCACCATTTACCTTTCTGTATGAGTCTACAAAGTTCTCTATAAATTTTGCCAACCTGTCCCGCTCAGGCTTGGTACAGCCAAGCTTATCTTTGTTATCTTTTGGCCTAGCCAGGTCAATATCGGCTACTGTCGCATTTATGTCGCCTGTAAATATTACAGGTTTACAAAATATTTCTTCTGCTCCGTCTACAACTCTCTTATGTTTCTTTTTCTCTAGCTTTTGCATTAGCTTAAGAGTCTTGTCATAATAAGCAAGCTTATAATGATAATGTTCCTCACTTTTACCACCATTTGGCCAATAACAATTCATCAGGTAAAAGTCCTGATACTCAGCGACCAGTGTGCGCCCCTCATTGTCTAGAAATATCTTATACTTTTCGTGATCATCTAACTTTTGAAAAGATTCCTCACTCTCAACTCTTGGATGCTTTTCACCCAGGGCAGTAAGTATGCTATTAGTAACTTTTATTGGCGTACTTTTTGTGTATATAGCAACTCCCGAGTAACCCTTACGCATGCTTGAGCTCTCAAAATAGCTAATATATCCAGCAAAATTTTTCATCTCGTCAGTTAACTGATCAGGTGTACACTTTGTCTCCTGGAGCACAAAAATATCAGGATTCTCTTGTTCCACAAGTTTTTGTAATGCACCCTTTTTCCATACTGCCCTTAGACCATTTACATTCCAAGATATAATTTTTATTTTTTTACTAGAACTACTTATTTCTTTTTTCATCGTGTTTAGTTAAAGGCTGTTTATCTAATAGGAAAAGCAAGGCGCGACTCCTTGCAACTAGTACCCAGATACGAGCTTATAAAGGTCGGGCATTGTAGGTTAATTACATCTTCTTTTGTTTCTGTCTTGATACGAAAATCACAAGATATATATCCATCACCATCAGTATCTTTACCTTGGCATACCCTGCCTACTATTGCGTATTCGGCGTACATTTTTTTAATGTAATTTTCACCTTCTGATAATCCCCTATTGGCCCTAATAGTATTTGAACCTATATAATAAAAGTAAATCCCTCCTACCAAAATTGCCAATATGAATATGATGTAAAAATATTTTTTCATAATTTTATTATATCATAAAAGCACATAATTTTAAATTGCACACTTTTATATAATATTTAATTATAAAATATATTAAAAAGAAATACTGGTATTCTTTATATCTACATCCATCATTTTGTACATATCCGAGACGGTGAGGGTGCTGCGACTCTCTGCTTTTAACCCAAAATAATCTTCTACTTTAGTCAAATCTTGATCTGACTCAAACTCTATTTCTACATAGGGCTTTATCTTAGGCCACTCATCGTAACATATTTGACAGCCATCCATAAAAGCTTCATGTCTTATATTCTCTTGTACTGCTCTAGGTTTTGAATTAATATATTCTAATATAGATAACATCTTATCAAAATCTGAGACTATCACCTCTTCTTCAAGACAAAATCCATCATCTTGTTCTTCTTTTATTGTTAAGGTGGTCTTATCTGATTCCAAACGTAATCTCATCCAACCTTTTTTACCCTTAACATCAAAAACAGCTCTCTTCATTTTTATAATCTTATAACTTTCTAAGGTCTTCATTTTTTCTAACACTTTTTCTATATTTTCTGTATATTTATATTCTTTTTCTATTTTCATATTATTATGATAACTTATTTATTGGCACAGACCCATCGTCAAACCTAATAATAAGTTAAATGGTTGGTATATTTAGCTCAAACTTTTTGAGTAATATACTATTTTCTCCTCCTCTCACTTTTCCAAAAAGTTCAAATTTTATATTCGTGTTTGGAGTCTGCACATCTTTTCCTATATCCATTATTAATTTTCTCTTTTCTTGCGGATTTATTTTTTCAAATTCTGTGTCATCATTTTTATCAAAATTATACTTTTTGGATCCTTGTGTTGCTGTAACTACAAAGTCTGAAATATAATTTTCGGACACATTCTCAAAAGACATCTCTAATACATTCTGAAGATTAGATTCAAAACTTTTCTTTTCTACGTTACTAACTTTTAATTTAAAGTCATAAGCAATAGGAGAACCTACCAAAAATACTTCTTGAGATGATTCGGATATAAGAGACTTTATGTTTTGATTTTCATAAGTCGAGACGCTAGCTACAAAAGTCTTACTGGCGCTGAGTGAGCTTTTGAAAAATCCAGACACATTATACTCTCTCTCTTCTCCTATTTTTAAATTTTTAATTTCTACTTGGGCTGGATTATCAGCACTCTCTTTTTTGATTGCAAATCCAGCTGGTACATCAACTTTTAAAACAAGTGACACATTACTAGTATATGAGACATTTTTAACTTTTAATTTGAGTAGGTATTCATTATTTTCTATAACTTCTTTTAAGGCTTTTATATTTATGGTTACGCTTGGACTTATTATTTTTACTTCTTTTATTAGCTCTTTTTTAAAGGTAGAATTAGAGCCTAGAACTTTGTATTCTAGTATCGCTGATATTTTTCTCTTGTCTCCCTCTTGCCCGTTAAATATATACTCAGTGTCAGTCGCTGTATATATATTTTGAAGTACATCACCCAACTTATAAATTTTTATATCTTGGTCTATAACTCCGTCTCTAGACATACCCTTTTGTATTTTGACAGTTAGGGTCGTATCTAGCATGGCGACTTTGTTATTATTAAGTATAGAAGTAGTGAGCCTACCCTCTTGGCCACCTTTTACATTGTCTTCTATATTTAGATTAAGATTAATCTTTTCATTTGAAATAGTATTAGACTGCGAATAATACTGATAAGCGCCATACAGGGCTGCTATTAATAATAACGAGGCTGCTGCTACAAAAAACCAAAAGAACATTGATTTTTTATGTTCTACCTGATCATCACTATGCCCTGAATAATTCTCTGCAAGATTTTCTGCGCCATTATTTTCAGATGAAAAATTATCACTTCGTAAATGATCCCAATTACTATGTATTTCTGATCTTATATTTGGCTGCATGAATCCTATTTTTATTAAAAATATCTAATATATTTTGTTAAATATATTATAACATACTACTCTCTATAGCAATGCGCAGGTTCTTAACAACTTGATCCTTGCTTGTGACAACTTTTATATATATATCATCCGTATTACTAACTTTATACTCCTCTAGATTCATGTCTATAGACTGCGTATCCATGTAACCAGAAGTTATCATAATATCAGCAAGCATACACAGCTTAACAATGGAAACGTCCAAGTCTTTTACTGTGATGTACTGACTCAGTCTGTCATATAGCTTTATATTTTTAACTTCAAATCCTAAAAATCTATTTACCATTTGGGACATATGCGGGACTATTTTATTTTTATGATTATTCATCTCACTCTCACGCGCGCCAGCTATTCTGTACAATTCGCGCCCCTTAACCACCGTCACATTTGTAAACCTGTGCGGCATTATATGAGGCCTAAGCTTGACACTTTTCTTGAGTGAGGACTGCTTTGCTGTTATCACCCCAAAATCTCTGGTGTATATTTTACATACGGCGTCACTCTCGCCGCTATCATAAGCTGCTAATACTAAGCCCTCAGTTGTAAATTTTTCTATGGACATATTATTGTATTTTTGTTTTACTCTCTGTTTTATCTCCTGTTGTATTTTTCGATTCAGCAGAATCACCTACTGTGTATTTTGCATTTGACAAAAATTCTTCCTTTTGATACAATTATATTAACGAAAAGAAACCCTTGCGACGCTACGTGCCCGCCGGGGTCTTTTCTTTTGTAATAAGGCTTTTTATCTCTTCAAGAAAGATGATTTTTAAAAAACTTTTTATTCTTAAAATTTTAGAACTAGACTTTTTATCTGCTGGCATCAAATTAACTTTTATACTGTTTTCATTTGCATAATCAAGCAACATTGAAAAATCACCATCACCGCTTAAAAGTACGAGCTCTTTTAAATTGGCCGTAAAATAATATATTTCGTCTGCTCTAAACTTATGTTTTAGATATACTTGTAACTTTAAAAAATCTAAATCTATGCCTAGCCTTTCGCAAGATAATATTATATTCGCGGCGTCGATATAGGCTATCACTTTTTTATTCTCGTTTTTTTCCATGTAATACAATTATAGCATAAGAATAAAAGTTTTAAATTTATTTCAAAACCTCTAAAACTTTTTACAAATATGTGTTACAATATTTTTAGATAAATTAAAATATAAAACAAAAACTCTATGAATAATCCAATAACTACAAATTCTATGTCTGCCTTCTCGCAATTTTTTGAGATTTCTAATTCACCCTTTTCAATAATATTCTTGTCTATATTTGGAGTATTATGCCTTGTGTTATTTTTGGCTATATTTTCTAAAAGAATTACAAAGATACTAAGAAGATATCACATATTAGAAGAGAGCGAAACACCTAAGAACTTTCTGATTTGGATACTTTCTATTATTATAATAATAAGGACCGTGCAGGTATTTATTATACAGCCGTTTCTAGTTGATGGTGCTAGCATGTATCCGACTTTCCAAGATAATAACCTGCTCATAGTAGACAAGACCTACAAGTATAGAGAGATATCTCGTGATGACGTAGTAGTATTTAAGTTTTTAAAACAAGATTCACAATATAGCGGTAGATATTTTATAAAAAGAATTATAGGGCTACCAGGTGAAACTGTTATAATAAATGGTACGACTACTACTATAATATCTAAAAATGGTGATCAGACAAAATTAACAGAAGAATTTGTCAAAAACCCAAAGCTAACTCAATATGTCGAGACCAAGTTAAAAGATGATGAGTACTTTGTTATGGGTGACAACCGCGACGGATCATATGACTCGCGCGCTTGGGGTCCAATACACAAGTCACAACTCGCCGGCGAGCCAATCGTTCAGCTCTTTCCAGTGGTGAGATTGTATCCAGGAAGTGTGAAGTAGTCTTGACTCAAGAATCATTTATGATATAATAACTTTATGAATAATTCCTATAGTAACTATTTTGAAATCAATACGCAAAAAGCAAAGAAAACAGTAAAAAAGTCTAGCGTATATAACGTGTCTGACTTTTTAAAATTGGTTAGGACTTGGTAGCTTATGTTACAAGTAAAAATATCAAGCAGATTCAAGACGTCTTTTAAGAGAATCTCAAAACATAAGAGCTTTAAACAAGAATCTTTTGACTATGTTTTGTTTATGCTCTCTAGCCAAATAGAGTTGCCGGTTAAATTTAAAGATCACAATCTTTTAGGTAAACACAAAGATAGTCGCGAGTGTCACATAGCTCCGGATATATTACTTATTTATAGAGTGGAAGACGATAAAATATTTTTAGAACTTTTAGATATTGGTACACATGCGAGTATTTTTGGGATGTAATTTACTCTTTTACATAATTTGCCCTAAACATAAAAAGAGAGTATAATAATAAGTAAGATATGAAAACAATAAAAGAGGCATCTGCAAAAGCAGAAAGTAAAAAAGTAGAGACTAAAAAATCTACGACCCCTATTACAAAATTAAAAGGTACAAAAGATATACGCGGACAAGATTATTATCAGCTACAAGGAATGTTTGAAAAGGCTCAGGAGATATCAGAATATTATGGATTTAAGCCGATGGATACTCCGATACTCGAGAGATCAAGCATATACGAAAAAGCTCTAGGTGAAGTTACTGACGTAGTAGAAAAAGAGATGTACAGCTTCTCAATAAAAGGTTCAGAAAGGGTCGCGCTGCGTCCAGAATTCACAGCGGGCATATTACGCTCATACATAGAAAATGGAATGGTAGCTGAGCCGCAGCCAATACTGCTATATTCATATGGGCCAGTATTCCGTCATGAGAATCCGCAGCTAGGAAGACTCCGAGAATTCCGCCAATTTAACCTGGAGATACTTGGTACAGAAAAATCTATTGCTGACGCGCTTATAATCAAAACTACATATGACATACTCACCGACTTTGGATTTAAGGACCTAATCATAGATATTAACTCTATGGGTGATAATGACACTAGAAATAGTTATATGCGTGAACTAACTAGCTATTATAAGAAAAATATTTCTAATATGTGCGGAAATTGTGACACACGCCTCAAAACTAATCCGCTAAGATTACTCGACTGCAAAGACGAGTTGTGTCAAACATTTAAAGAAAAAGCTCCGCAATCTATAAATAGTATATCACCTGACGCACGTAAGCATTTTAAGGAGGTGTTACAATATCTTGAAGAGATGGAAATACCTTTTAGAATCAATCACTCACTAGTACGCGGTCTAGATTATTATAAGCGTACAGTATTTGAAATAATAAAAGAACACACTACAGATGCTGGCGATACAAAAGAAATTACAATATGCGGAGGTGGTAGATATGATATGTCCAAAATGTACGGATCTAAAAAAGATATACCGAGCGTAGGTACTGCTCTTGGCTTTGACCGCTTAACCATGATGCCTGAATGCGAAAAGTTAATGCCTAAAATACTTAAGACTCCAAAAGTTTACTTTATACAACTTGGATTTGAGGCTAAGTTAAAGTCACTACACGTTATAGATGTATTACGCCACGCAAAGATACCTGTGCATCAAAACTTATCAAAAGACTCTCTAGGAGCGCAGCTCAGCGCAGCCGAAGAAATGGGTATACCTTATGCTATAATATTTGGTCAAAAAGAAGCCATAGATGGTAACGTTATAATACGTGATATGAAAAAGCATACCCAAGAGGTTGTCAAAATAGATAAGCTGTGTGACTATATAAAACATCTAAAATAGATTTGCGAAAATAATTAAAATATGTTAATATATATAACAATATAAACTCATAAGTAAATATAAACGAAAAGCAAATATGAATACAGTAAACGTAAAAATAGAAAAAAATGGTGGTGAGCCTATAGCTTCTACACTAAGAAGATTTCAAAAGAAAATACAAGAGTCTATGGTATTACCTACTGTAAGATCAAAAAGATATAATACTAGACCTCTTTCTGACCTTAAAGTAAAAAGAGGTAAGATGAAAAGACTAGCGGCCGGCGTAGAATACACAAGACTAAAAAGACTTGGCGCTGTTATAGAAAAGAAAAAAGGCGGAAGAAGGTAGTAAAATATAAAAGGCGCTAGCGAAGCTGGCGCCTTTTATATTTTATATGATATAATAATCGTAAGAAATAACTTAGCGTAAAAAATAAGTATGGTAAAAGAGTATAACAATTTTGAAATAGTATATAAAGAAGCTAAAAAAGACGACTTTATTTGGGATTTACCATTTTTAAAAATAAAAAATGAAATACTAGGCAAGGACTTTGTAGCTAATCTTAACTTTATAAAAAATGAAGAAGCTAAAAATCTAAACATACAAAATAGGAATAAAGATTATTATCCAAATGTTTTGACTTTCCCACTTGACGACAAATGCGGCGAGATATATATATGTAAAAGTGTTGCCAAAATGCAGTACAAGGATTTTGATATGAGCTATAAAAACTATATAATATTTCTTTTTATACATGGCTGTCTGCACCTAAAAGGTACACATCATGACACTACAGAAAACGAAAAAAATATGGTAAGATTAGAATATGAATTTTTGGGAAAATATAAAAGATAAAAAAACACTCTCAATAGATATAGGCTCAAAACATATAAGATGCGTAGTATCTGACGGTGAGGAAATATTAAAAAGTTACTCTTTTGATAGTTATGGTGTTGAATACGGCATAATAAGTAACGAAAAAGCTTTTAGAGAAAATATTAAAAATATACTTGGAAATATCGCTTCTGACTTTAATCTTATACCCAAAAATGTACTATTAACAATATCAACTATGGAGCAGAACTCGGCCTCTCTGTCTGTAGTTACTTATACCAAAAGAGCTGACGGAGTTATCACTGATCTAGATATAGAAAATATTAAAAATAACGCCAGGAAAAAAATTGATCATCTTAAAGATAAAATAATCCTGCATGAGATAATAATTAAAAATAAAGTTGACGGTAATATAGTATTAGGTGAAATCAAAAAATATAAAGGTGCAAAAATAGAATCTAAAGTCCTTTTTATATATGATGATCTACATAATTATAAGATACTAAAAAAAGTTTTTGAGTCACTAAATGTAGAAATAGATAAAATACTCTCAGGCCCCCTAGTAGAGGCAGAAAATATATTAACAGAAAAGGAGAAAAGGCTAGGTACTGCAGTTCTTAATATAGGCCATCACATAAGTAGCGTGTGCGTATACGAGCGTGGCGTACCACTGCTATCTTCTTGTATAAATTATGGAGGTGAATTTATAACTAGCGAGATAGCACTACTACTTAGAGTCGATCCAGATGCTGCGGAGGATATAAAAATAAATCTTAACTTAAAAGATTATAGCAAGAGAAAATGCGAAGAAATAATAGAAAATAGTATATATAAATTTTCAGAAGAAGTTAATCTAGAATTATCTAGAATAAAAAGATCAGGACTATTACCAGGCGGTATACGTATAATTGGTGGTAGTAGCGGACTAAGTAAAATAGAAAGTTATTTAAAGTATGACTTAAAACTACCAAGCATAAATACTTTTTTTGATCCAAAATATTCTGAGATGCGAGGTGACCTAAACTATATAAAAAATTATGGGGCAAGCCGTTATTCTGATAATACAACCGAGATGTCCATATACAAAGATATGCTCAAAAATAATTATCTAAAAGTTCATAGCTTTGTAAATAAATTCATGCCTTAGCATGTAAATAAATGTTAAAAATACGACACGTTAACCACAAGTGTCAATATTTTTATACTTTGTAAATTCTGTTATACTATATATTATATAAATATAGATTAAAACTTACAAAAATATGGCTAAATTAAATTACGCTCAAATAGAAACTGCTGCAAACATAAAAGTAATAGGTATAGGAGGCTCTGGAAAGAACGCTCTTAATCATATGGTTAACTCAAAACTAAAAGGCGTTGAGTTTATAGCCATAAATACAGATACCCAAGATCTGCATAATTGCCTTGCAGAAAAGAAAATTCATATTGGCAAAAACTTAACACGTGGTCTTGGTGCTGGTATGGATCCAGAAGTTGGTAAAAGATCAGCCGAGGAGACAAGGGAAGAAATAATGGAATCAATCAAAGGGGCTGATATGGTATTCATTGCTGGTGGTTGTGGTGGTGGTACATTTACTGGGGCCGCTCCTATCGTCGCGGCCATTTGTAAAAACGAAGGTATACTTACTGTCGGTGTAGCTACTAAGCCATTCTTTTTTGAGGGTAATCAGCGTATGAGACTAGCCGAGCAAGGACTAGCTGAACTAGAAAAAGAAGTAGACGCGCTTATAATAATACCTAATGATAGAATATTATCAGTCGTGGATAAAAATACAACAGTCACCCAAGCCTTTGCGATGTGCGACGAGATACTCAAGCAAGCAGTAGAAGGTATCTCGGATATAATAAGACTCTCAGGTAAGATGAATCTAGACTTTAATGACATAAGAAGGATCTTAAAAGATTCTGGTACTGCTCTATTTGGTATAGGTTATGGTGTCGGAGACAGCAGATCTACAGACGCAGCCACTCAGGCTATATCTAATCCGCTCCTGGATATATCTATCAATAATGCTACGGGCCTGCTATATGTTATATTCGGATCCGAAGATTTAACACTGCTTGAGACAGCTGAAGCTTCTAGAATAATAACCGAGTCAGTCTCACGTGATGCCAAGATTATATACGGTATATATAATGATGATACCCTCAAAAAAGATGAGGTAAAAATAACAGTAATAGCTACTGGATTCCCAACTGCAAGTAATAGGCGTGACTCAGGACATGATGTATTTGACAGATCTGACAAGTACGCCGAGGAAAAAATAGAGAGAAATTTTAAACAAGAAAAAGAACAGGCTCCGGCGCCAGCTTTTAATTCTAGAAAAGATGAGGTACAAAAAGAAAATAGAGAAGATATTGATAATAATAATATAAACAGTAATAATAAAAGAATAGAGCATTCTATAGATACAAAACCTGCTGAGTCTCATTCAATATTTTCAAAAGTGAGCAAAACCGAAGACTATATAGATGACAAAAGAGTCACCAAGCCAATAGTGACTGACGAAGAGGAAGAAGATGACTGGGGATCACTTCCGCCATTTTTACAGAGAAAGAAAAAAGCGTAATATAAAACTTAAAAAATATCTCATAAACTTTTTATGAGATATTTTTTATGGTATAATATTATTTATATGGAAAACACAAATAATAATATCTATGACCTCATAATAGTAGGTGGTGGTCCATCGGGAGCCTCAGCTGCTGTGTATGCAAGCAGAAAGCAAATGAAGACACTTTTAATTTTAAAAGAATGGGGAGGACAAAGTGTAGTGAGTGACGATATACAGAACTGGATAGGTACTCCGCATATATCAGGCAATGACCTAGCCAAAAGCTTTAAGGCTCATGTAGAAGAATATGCTGGAAATTTCTTAACTGTACAGACCGGCTACAATGTAACTAGCGCTGAGAATATTCTAAATACAGAAAATGAAAACAAAACTTTAAAAAAAGTCATCCTTGATAACGGAACAGAGTTTTTAGGAAAAGCTTTGCTAATAACCACAGGATCGATAAGAAGAAAACTAGACATAAAGGGAGCTGAGACTTTTGAACACAAAGGGCTAACCTATTGCGCCACTTGTGATGGACCTATGTATGGTGGTATGGATGTAGTTGTAGTTGGGGGCGGCAATGCTGGATTTGAATCTGCAGCGCAGCTACTCGCTTATTGCAAAAGCGTGACACTACTCTCTCGCGGAGAACCACGTGCCGATGCTATAACTATAGAAAAACTAAAAACTAATACAAAATTTAAATTAGTAATTGGCGCTACTCCAACAGAAATACTTGGGGATAAATTCGTCTCAGGAATAATATATACAGACTCAAATAATCAAGAAGTAACATTAGAAGTTGGCGGCGTATTTGTAGAAATAGGTCAAATACCCGCAACAGATTGGTGTAAAAATGTAGCCATGCTCGACGAATATGGTAAAGTAAAAATTAATCCTTGGAGCCAAAAATGTGTAGATACAAATAATATAGACCTTGAAAATACTTGGGCCGCAGGTGACTGTACCAATATACTTTATCATCAAAACAACATAGCTAGCGGCGACGCTGTACGCGCCACTGAGGATATATATAAGACCATACACTCATAGCTACAAAATTAATCTAACTACTCTATTTACTTTATATTAGTATAAGTATATAATTTGTATATAATAAATAAACTAGTAAATAATCACACTTAATCAACAAGTAGCTAATTAGGTTAAATAAAATATATGTCAGAAATAAATAATATTAGAAATAATAAAAAAGTAAGGTTAGCGGTAATAATTGTATTGATGGCAGTAGTAGCTATACTCTATTTTAGAAATGTAAACACGGGTAACCTCACAACAGCAGATGGTATCAAGTCTGAAATGGGACAAAATATGAAGCCAGATACACTTGAGAAAAAAGTGCTAATAGGTATTATGGGGCTGCTTGGGGTTGGTCTAGGCTTAGAGGCTACCAATAATGACATAGATCTAGGTAAGCTGATAAAGACTGGTAGCCTATCTGCATCCAAAGTATTGCGTGACAAGTCTGGTAATGTAGTAACCGCAGAAGAGGTAAAAGCGGGCACAAAAGTAGCAAAAGCTACTGATGAGTATAACTGTGTAGATTTTAAAACTCAGCCCGAGGCGCAGCAATTTTACGACAATGCTGGCGGCGTTAAGGGTGATACTAATGGACTAGATGGTGATAAAAATGGCCAGGCTTGCCAGGCACTTCCAAAAAGGTAAAGAGAGGCTAAAAATAAAAGCTAATACTAATTTATGAGTCAGCGCGTGGGGTTCCCTCTGGGATTAAGCAGGACGAAGAAAATAGTATTAGCTTTTATATTATAAGAGTAAATATATTTGTATATTGAAATAAACTTCAAAATGTGTTAAAATATTGAAACTTGATACTCATACTGCTGTATGAATATCAGGTATGGCCCCATCGTCTAATGGTTAGGACAACGGGTTTTCAATCCGTTAACGGGAGTTCAATTCTCCCTGGGGTCACATTCAACAGCTAGCACGAAAGGCGTGCGGTAAAGACTGCTGAATACAGCGCTTTATGATTACTAAGATTAATAAAATAAAAGATTTTGGCGTCTTAAAAAACTTCAATGGAAGTGCCTTGCCTGAATTTAAAACATTTAATCTTATTTATGGCTGGAACTATTCAGGAAAGACAACGCTTTCAAGAGTTTTTAGATGTTTAGAAAAAGGAAAGTTGCACGATGATTACTTAACAGCAACTTTTGAATTGGAAAATGCAACTGCAAAATACGATAACACATTTGCAGTAAAGCCAAACATACGAGTTTTCAATTCAGACTTTGTAAAAGATAATTTAAAATGGGATGCAGATAATATTGAACCAATATTTTTACTCGGTGCAGAAAATATAGAACTTCAAACCGAACTAAAGCAAAAGGAAACAGACTTAGCAACAGCCGAAATAGATGTCGCAGAAGCAAAAAGACTGAGAACAGAGAAACAAAACCGTATTAACGGAGCGGTTACAAATAAGGCAAGAGACATTGGAACTTTATTAAGTATCAGACTATTTGATAGTCGCCACTTTTTGCCAATCGTAGACAAAGTAAAAACTGCAGTTGCTACTTACACTTTAAGTCAAGCTGATTTTGACAAGTATAAAGCACAGGCTATTTCCAATGAACAGAAACCACCAATCGGAGAAATAAATATTTCAATTGCAGATTTAGCGACACTTAAAACAGAAGTAGAAACGATTTTGCAAAGACAAGCCGCATCAGACAATGAAATTCAAAAATTACTGGGCAACAAACCAATAAGCGACTGGGTTGAAACTGGCAAAAGTTTGCACGAAGGCAAAACAAATTGTGAGTTTTGTGGAAACACCTTGCCAACTGATTTATTAGAGAAATTGAATGAGCATTTTTCAAAAGATTATGAGTTACTAAAAACGGATATTGAAACTAAACTTAAAACATTAAACGCTTCAAAAATTGCTATTGCAACTCCTTTGCCAACTGAAACAGCTTTTTACACAGACTTGCTTGCTGATTTCAGAACAAAGAAACCATTGCTTGAAACTGATATAACAAATTTTAATAATTCAATTGCTTCTCTGATTAAAGATTTGGAAAGTAAAAAAGACAAGCCTTTCGACAGACTTGAAGTTACAGCGTTTACAGACAATAAAGCAACTCTTGAAACATCACTTTCTAATTTCAATGTTGTAATTAAAACCAACGACCTAAGGACAGCAGGTTTTACAACAGAAAAGAATGCAGCAATTGAAAAACTGAAAGACCATTTTGCAGCAGAATTTGAAACAAACGAAACTTATTCGGCAATTCAAACTCAACTTACAAACGAACAAACCGCAATTGATGCAAAAGGCTTAGCCATTGAAGGACAAAAAAAAGCAATTATTTTAATCAAATCACAACTTGACGAAACAGTTAAAGGAGCAGGAGTTGTAAATGATTATTTAAAAATATTCTTCGGTAAGGATGATGTTCAAATTACGCCAACAACTGATAAAAAGTTTCAACTTTTAAGAGGAACAGATGTAGCCAAAAATTTAAGTGAAGGAGAAAAAACAGCTATTTCATTTGCTTATTTCACAGCAAAACTTGAGGAGCAAAATAATAAAATAGCTGACACAATAGTTTGCATAGACGACCCAATTTCAAGTTTAGATTCAAACCATTTGTTTAACATCTATTCGTTTATTAAAAATATTTTTTACGAGTGTAAACTCGACCCGCTCACAAACAAAAAAGTTCATCAGCCGAAATGTAAACAATTATTTATCTCTACTCACAACTTTGATTTTCATAATTTAATTTATGACTGGTTCAAGGGATTAAAAAAGGACAACCAAGCATGCTGGATTATTGAAAGACACAAAAATTCATACAAAGACGAGTCTGTAATTAAGGAAAACACTAAACTGTTAACTATTTTTAACTCTGAATATGTATATTTATTTTCAATACTTAATAAATTTAAAGAAGCACCTTCTGATCATTATGAATTTTTATATAATTTACCTAACACAGCAAGACGTTTTGTGGAGATATACTTAAGCTTCAAGTTTCTCTCTGTAAAAATGGATGATAATATTAATGAGTTTATAGCTGACCCCATCGAGGCAGAGAAGGTTAGAAAATTCATGCACTATTATAGTCACGGATTAACTTCAGGTACGCAAGTTAGATTTCCTCAAGTAGATGAATGTATTGGTGCTGTAAGTATAATATTTGAGTCTATAGAAAATAATGATAAATCTCATTATGACTCTCTTTTAAAGTCTATAAAAATATATACACATAATACAGATTGTTATAGTGCTATAAAATAATACCAATAAACCTTACCTTGTAATAAACATCCTAGGTTCTATCTCAAGAACGCTCACAGAAAATAATTTAATATTAACTTAACAAGAGTAGTGATTTTGTGCTATAATATGAAAACAAATCAGATCGATTAGCTCAGTTGGTAGAGCGCTTCCTTGACGTGGAAGAGGTCAGAGGTTCGACCCCTCTATCGATCACTAGAAAGTTTAAATATTACTAATGCAAAAATAAAAACTTCTTTTAAAAAAGAAGTTTTTATTTTTTAATTTTTGTAAAAAGCTATTAACTTATTTTTTATTTCTTAATAGCTATACCGTGCGCTTTTAGTATAAGCTCAAATTCTTCACGTTCTAGATTTTCTTTTTCTACTAGGTCTACCACTATGTGATCTAGTACTGCTCTATACTCTCTGACTATTTTCCTTGCTGTATCACGTCCGTCCTCAACTATTCTTTTTATCTCATCATCTATTAGCTTTGAAAATTCATTACTATATATCTTGTCCCCGCTACTTCTACCAAAAGTTATAGCATTCCTGTCTGACTCTATAGATATTGGCCCCACAAGGTCACTCATGCCGTAACGTGTCACCATAGCCCTCGCCATCGCTGTAGCCTGCTCTATATCAGAACTTGGCCCTGTACTAGTCACTCCTTCGATCAGCTCCTCAGCGGCATAACCACCAAAAGTCATAGCTATATCATCAATAAAAACATTTTTGTTGGTAAGTCTACGCTCATCGGTTGGCAGCTTAAGAGTGTAACCTCCGGCATTACCGCGGCTAATTATAGATATCTTATGTACTGGATCAGCATGAGGTAGTACAGCGGCTACCAAGGCATGTCCTGCCTCATGATAGGCGACTAACTTTTTTTCCTCCTCACCCATGAGGTGATTCTTCCTCTCGGCTCCTAGCATTATCTTTTCTATACTTCTTATAATGTCGTACTGAGCTATCTCAGTTCTCTTTTCCCTAGCAGCGAGTATAGCAGCCTCATTCATCAGGGCCTGCAGCTCCGCTCCTGAAAATCCTGGAGTACGAGTCGCTATCAGCTCTAGATTAATATCATCACCAAATTTCTTGCCCTTGCTATGTACTACTAATATTTCTTTTCTTTCTATTCTATCTGGTAAGTCTATAATTATACGCCTATCAAAACGTCCAGGTCGTAATAACGCAGTATCAAGTACATCAGACCTGTTAGTCGCAGCTAGGACTATTACTTTTTGTGTTGGTTCAAAGCCGTCCATCTCGACAAGTATCTGATTAAGAGTCTGCTCACGCTCATCATTGCCGCCTCCCATACCCACGCCGCGGCTACGCCCTATACTGTCTATCTCATCTATAAAAATAATAGCAGGAGCTGACTTTTTCGCCTCAGAAAATAGATCGCGTACACGTGAGGCACCAACTCCCACAAACATCTCTATAAATTCTGATCCAGAAAGGTGGAAAAATGGTACTTTTGCCTCGCCAGCTACTGCGCGCGCAAGTAATGTCTTACCGGTACCAGGGGCACCGGTCATGAGTACACCTTTTGGTATTACTGCTCCTATGTCAATAAATTTCTCTGGCTTTTTTAAGAATTCTACTATTTCGGCCAATTCCTCCTTGGCAACTTTGGCACCAGCTACGTCCTCAAAAGTTACCTGCTTATCATTATCATCCGGCATTATTTTCTTAGCCCTGGTATTACCAAAACTAAGCGCGCCCATATTAGCGCCCTTAACACCGCGAAGTAACATAAATATTAAGATACCGAAAAATAATATAGGCAAAAATATACCTACTGCTCCAAGCCAATATTTAAAACCAGAATCATCTACTATATTTATTTTTATTTTGGCTAAGCTATCTGGACTTGCCCCAAGATTTTTAAGGGTTTCTGTGACCCCTGATTCTAATTCTTTTTTAGACTTATATGACAAAAATGTAGTCGTAGAATTAGAAGAGCTCGCAGAATTTATGCCACTAATTATACTAGTATCTATTATTAACTCCTGGCCTTTTACTTTTATCTCAGTTACTTTGTTTTCATTTACAAAAGTTACAAGCTCCGACAGCGATATGCTTTTTATATTTTTATCCTCACCACCAAAAATACTTTGTCCTGATATATATGGATAAAAAAAGAATATAAATATTATAGCGAGTGTGAACCACCAATTTTTTAGAAATTCTACAAAAGAGTTTCTACTATTTTGATCTTTGTTTTTATTATTATTTTTTTCTGAAAGATTCTGATTTTTTTTATTTTTGAACATATTTTTTATACTACTATATTATATCCCTTCTGCCTGCAAGTCTTGTACTAATTTTTTGGCCTCTTTTGAAAGTTTTTTTGGTAGCTCTATATTAAGCTTGATTAGGGCGTCACCTCTACTTCTGTTATTTCTATTTGGTACACCTCTATTTGCTACGCGAACCACCTCATCTATAGATACGCCGCCGGCTAGGCTAATTTCTATAGGACCGTCAAGTGACTCTACAGTATGGGTGAATCCAAGCAGCGCGTCAGATAATTTTATCTTATGTTCTGCTATTAAGTCATACCCAGATCTACTCCAAACTTTATCCCTAGCTACCCTTATTTTTACAAACATATCACCGCTAGTACCTGCTTTTATCGCCTCACCTTGCTCCAGGATTTTTATCATCTCGCCATCATTGATGCCGGCTGGTACATCTATATTTATCTCGCTCCTGCCATGCTTAACTCCTTGCCCTTTACAGTCAGAACATTTTTCTTTGTAGACTTGGCCTGTAGCGTCACAATCATCACAGTTTTTAACTGTCTGCATAGCCCCCATAAATGTTCTCTTGGTCTCATACATTCTACCTTGTCCATTACATTTGGCGCAGCTAACTTTACCGCTAGCTTCTTTTCCTCCAGAACCTTTGCAGGTAACACATTTTGAAGTCTTGTTGATAACAACATTACGAGCTGCACCAAATATACTTTCTTTAAAGCTAATCTCTATGTCCATAGATATATCACGTCCACGTCTCTCTTGCCTACCAAAACCTCCAAATCCGCCGCCAAACATATCTCCAAATATATCACCAAGATCATCAAAATCTATATTAACACCATCAAAACCCTGTGATCCAAAACCTCCAAATGGTCCGCCAGATTGATGCTGAGATCTTCCTCCTGCGTTTGATCCAGCACCAGAAAAAGTCTGACCATACATATCATACTCTTTTCTTTTACCTTCATCTGAGAGTACTTGATAGGCCTCATTAACCTCTTTAAACTTTGACTCATCACCGCCCTTATCAGGATGATGCTTAGCCGCGAGCTTATAAAAAGCTTTTTTAATAACGTCTTTGTCTGCTTTTTTGTCTACTCCGAGTAGGTCATAATAATTTTTTGCCATAGTTTTTATATGATATTTCTTACTATATTTATACCATAAACACAAAATCCGCGCAAGCGGATTTTGTGGGACATTTTGTTGTTGATTGTAAGTAATGTGTCTATATTTTTGCAAATATAAATACACTTCTCACATCTGTAATTATAGCAACTAGCTATTTTAAAGTCAAATCTTAAGTTATATATTTTACTTAAACTTTATATTTGTCTTTGGAGTTGTAGTCGGCTGTGAAGCTTTTAAAAGAGCCTCATATATATCTTTTGCCTGCTTATAAGTAACATCACCCTCATAAGCTTTTTTGACTACAGCCAAAGCCTCTGCCTCTTTACCATTTGAAGCCAAGGCATTAGCGTATTCAAATGCTATAAGCTGCTTTGTGGGCGATATATTATAGGCTATTTCAAGATATTTTAGAGATCCGGCATTATCACCTATCTGCCTTAAATAAGATCCAAAGAATGAAGCGTTTCTAGCTGTAGGTTCAGAGTCTACCATTTTTTGAAAATTAGTTTTAGCAAAGCTTGTAAAATCATTTATTGCGACTTTTGACTCAGCCGCTTCAACAGCTGGTAACTTGGTCAAATCTATTTGAGATAACACTACGCTCTTTTGCAGCATTTGCTCCATAACCTCTCCGCTACCAAAAGTATTTCTATTATAAGCAGACGCAAAGCTAATATAAGACTCTGTGGTTGACGCAGCCAAAGTGTTATATGAGGTTGGAAACTTTTGAAACCCTTTTATAATATCTAGATTAGTCATAAGCGGTCTTATCACTGTAAAAGTAAATAGCGCTAAAGCTAAAGCAGAAGCAACAATTATACTCGCGATTATAATATTTTGGGATACTGCTTTTACTTTTTTGTCTATTTTACTTATGTCACTAGCGATAACACTTTGCGTATCTCTTGTCCTTGACGCCACATAAGCAAGTAGTGCTATAAATATAATATAAGATATAAGATTATCAAATACAAATACATTGTGTATAAAGTAAGCAACCAGCGCTCCTGTTATTATAGATTTTTCTATAAGATGTATATTGTTTTTACCCTTGCCTATCCACATCATGTATATTGGAGTAAGATATAGAGCAAGATATGCTAATAATCCTAGCACTCCGCCGGCTACAAGCCAGTCCATAAACACATTATGGGCACGATCAAACCAAGCCTCCTGTGCGTACATACGTGGATCAAAATTACCAGAAAATACCTTTGAGTAATTATCCTGACCGTATCCGATCAAAACAGTTTTAGGCGACTCGCTTACACCCTCTATACTCATCTTAGCATTAAGAATACGAGACACGATGGTCGCCTCTCCAAATGTCTGTACCAACTCTTCATAGTTACCACTTTTAAGTGTCTCACTCGCTGCTGATAGTGACGGTATCTTGATAGTTGCTACACGATTAAGAACTACAGAGTTTTTTACAAATTGCATGTCTTTTACAAAAATAAAAGCTATAACAAGAGATGCTATGAGTCCGAGTCCAAACATAGAAATCTTTGCTAATTTTTTGTATTTCTTTCTACCAAAAATAACTATACATACCATAGTCACAAATGCTCCGCCTATAAGTCCAAAATAAGAACCTCTGGTCTGAGTGTAAGCAAGCAGTACAATATTAAGAGCCGCAAATATGGCTAGAGGCCAGCTACCCATCTCGCCATTTGCAAGCTTTGAGACAAAACTTTTAGCTGCAAATATTAGAGCTACTATACCTACTAACCACATAGTTGAACCGATTGAAGAGAGGGTCTGAGCAAGACTAGTGTTAGCTGCTTGCAAGTTATTAGCAAAAAGATTAAACATTCCTTGTGATAAGACAAGCATGGTTGAGATCACAATCCAGAATACAGACATATAATTCTGAGTACCCTTCCACTTGTTATTTTTAAAGGCAATTAAGCTCGCTATAAAAACAAAAAATAGTGCATATATACCATAATAGGCAGCATTACCGAGTGTCGAGTCCAGGCGTAGCCCATTACCCATATGAGTAGGATAAGCAGAGTTGATAACAGCCGTCACCTTGTCTCCCAAAAAGTTAGTTAAGAAAAATCCTCTTTGACCAAAAAGTTGAAATACAGCCTCGACAGATACTGCAATAGCAGAAGCTGTGAACCAGCCAAACATAGCGGACCAGTCCTTCTCAGTCTTATATACAGAATACAAAATAGTAAAGTATAAAAATAGATGTAGATGTGTGAACCATCCCTCCATACGCTCATAATTACCAAAGAATGAGAAGTAAAGATTAGCTCCAAATATATTAGCTATACACAGTATTACCAAGAAAAAAGTATATGAGAAAAATACTAGCGACTTTTTAGGTCTATAATTACTGTCGACAAACGCTAATATAATCCAAGCAACTAATGATATCTCAACCAAGAATCTAAACGCGAATCCTTTACCAGTTATAAATGGGAAAAAGCTAGATTCAGACACATACCAAGCAAGGGCTGGTATAATCGCGAGTGATGCGTATATTATGCTTTTTAAAAATTTTTCTAATGTCATGTTTTTATTATTTTTTTATTAATTTATTTCTATACTTTTATATATAAATAATATTATAACATAAAAAATGTTTTAGTTTTATATGGACAAAATATAGTATATGTTACTTTGTATTAAAAATAAGAAAAAAATACCAACAGAAAAGCGCGGCCTTCGGCTGCGCTCTTGTGTTGGTATTTTTACTTTTTAAATCTTAAGAATTACTTTCTACTCTCTTGTATTTCCTTTGCTATATTAGCTGGTACTGCCTCATATCTTCCAAATTCCATTGTAAAGCTAGCACGTCCCTCGGTCATAGATCTTAATGATGTAGCGTATCCGAACATTTCTGATAGTGGTACCATAGCTTTTACAACTTTGTCCATACCACGCTCGTCCATGCCTTCTATTTGGCCACGCTTTGATGATAAGTTACCAGTCACGTCTCCGTAGAATTTATCTGGAGTAACTACCTCTACCTTCATCACCGGCTCTAGTATTGTAGGCTTGGCTCTACTTACCGCTTCCTTGAGGGCCATACCTGCTGCTAACTTGAATGCGATTTCTGATGAGTCCACCTCGTGGAATGACCCATCATATAGCTCACAAGCAACATCCACCATTTTGAATCCGGCTATAACACCGCGGTCCATAGTTTCTTTTAGACCCTTTTCGACTGCTGGTACATATTCTAGTGGTACTGATCCACCTTTTGTTGCATTTGTAAATTGAAAATGATCATAACGCTTGGTATTTTTTGGGAGATCTTCGTCAAGTACGCTATAGTCGATCTGCTTGATTCTAATACGAACATGCCCGTATTGACCGCGACCTCCTGACTGCTTGACGTATTTACCCTCTGCTTCTGACTCACCTTGTATAGTTTCTCTGAATGCAACCTGGGGTTTACCTGTTGTACATTCTACGTTGAACTCTCTTTTCATACGATCCACGATAATATCAAGATGTAGTTCACCCATACCTGAAATAATAGTCTCATTGGTCTCTGGGTCAGACATAACTCTAAATGTTGGATCTTCTTGGGCTAGTCTACCTAGAGCGATACCCATTTTCTCCTGATCAGGCTTGGTCTTTGGCTCGACACGCATTGAGATAACTGACTCAGGTATAACTATACGCTCGAGTATAATAGGATTCTTCTCATCACATAATGAGTCTGATGTTGTTGTATCCTTCATACCTACTATTGCGGCTATTTCACCGGCATAAACCTCTTTAACCTCTTGGCGATCATTAGCATGCATACGCACTATACGTCCGATACGCTCTGTCTTATTTTTGGTAGCATTATATGCATATGATCCTGCTGTCATAACTCCTGAGTATACACGTATGTATGTTAGCGTACCCACAAATGGATCTGACTGTATTTTAAAAGCAAGAGCTGATAGCGGCGCTGCATCTGACACCTCACGAGTAATCTCTTCGCCTGTATTTGGATCTATACCTTTTGGTGCTGGTATATCTAATGGTGATGGCAGGTACTCACATACTGCGTCTAGTACTAGCTGCACTCCTTTATTTTTAAGAGCTGATCCACAAAATACTGGGAAGAATCTTGACTCTATAACAGCCTTACGCACTGCCTGCTTTAGTTCTTGTACGCCAAATTCTTTTCCTTCTAAAAATTGGGTCATCATGTCCTCATCAGTCTCAACTATACGCTCTATCATAGCTGCGCGTCTTGTCTTTGCTTCTTCTAGGTATTCAGCTGGTACGTCTACATATCCTACGTCTTTACCCTTATCACCTTCAAAAGTTACCATTTTCATCATCATTAGGTCTATGATACCTGAAAAATTTTCCTCAGATCCGATAGGCATTTGCATCTGCGCAGCATTTTTAGAAAGTCTATCAAGTATAGATTTGTATGACTTGTCATATGATCCACCCATACGGTCTAGCTTGTTAACAAAACAAATACGAGGCACATTACCCTCACTAGCATATCTCCAGTTAGTCTCAGACTGTGGCTCTACTCCCGCTACCGAGTCGAATACTACCACGGCGCCGTCAAGTACACGCAGTGACCTTTTTACCTCAATAGTAAAGTCAATGTGACCCGGTGTATCAATAAGGTTAAATTTATACTTTGGAAGATTAGACACGTCATGCGCAATGGTTGGTGTCCAGAATGCAGTAGTAGCCGCTGACGCAATAGTAATGCCACGCTCACGCTCCTGCTCCATCCAGTCCATCACTGTTGCTCCTTCATGTACCTCACCTATTTTGTGTGACACTCCTGTATAAAAAAGTATACGCTCACTTGTAGTAGTCTTACCCGCATCAATGTGGGCTATAACTCCAAAGTTTCTTGTTTGTTTTAATGGATAATCTCTTGCCATAAATTTAATTTATAAATTGTTTATTTTGTTTTGTTAATAACGAACTCATATAATAACATAAAAGGAGATATTTTTCAATGAAAAAACGCCAGGCGATGTGCCAAGCGTTTTGAAGAGAGTTAATAAGTAAACATTTGAACAGACATAAGAGGTAGGTTACTTCTAACGCATTCAGCTTTTTTTATTTCTGCTTTTGCAATAGCGACAGCCTTATCAGCTTTCTCTATGAGTTTATCGCAATAACTAGTCACTTCTTTTTCCAAATAATCAAGAATTTGCCTTGTTGTCATTTTCCCCATAGCAAATGAGCAAATAAGCCCCCAAGTAAAACCATAAAGCTCAGTCGGAATATTTTTAAAAAATATTTTTAAACTAGCATCAATAGTAACTACTGCGTCTTTTGTGTCAGGACTTCTAAAAGGGTTTCCACTCCACATGATTTCAGCTTTTATACCATCTGGACAAAATAGATTAACCTCAAAAGGTTTTTTACTTGGCTTTCCTTTTTTATGTTCATCAAGAACTAAAAACTTTAAACCCTCTTCTTCTGAAATAAAAGCTACTGCAGATCTTTCTACTCTAGTTCTATTAACTGCTATTTGTCTATAGTGATCAGGATTTTTAAAACAATCTAGAAAACCTACAGGTCTGTAATTATCTAGATCGTAATCCTCAAAACTGTAAACTGCGTAAGTGAGAACAAAATCAAGATTGATTTTTATTTTTTTCATGAACCATCTCCAAAAGTTAAAAACTAAATACTTAGATTACTAGCACAATCGCCAATAATTTCCACTAATATTATATACTTAAAAAAAGGAGTTGTAAAGTATTGCAAATCAGCTAAAAAATTTGAGAATTTTACCTAAACCTATAAAACACTTTATCTTTAAATCTAAAGTCTATGTACTCTAGCTTGGATCCACTCGAGCTAGTTGCAGCCGTGCTACTCGAAGACGAAGAATTTTCTGTCTTATTTTTCTGATTGCTTTTTTCTAATTCTGATTTAAAATCTCGGCTTGTATATATGCTTATAATATTATCAATGAGTAAGTTTCTGTCCACTCTCAGGCTTACCTTAAGTCTATATCCATCTGTAGTTAAAAGGCTATAATCGAAATTATTATCACTCTCTTCTATTTGAGATACTTTTACATTTTGAATTTTAAGCTTATCTATTACGCTCTCTAAAAATAATTGATCTGCATATGATATGTCATCGGTACTGCTAGCATTTTTGATTATTGGCGGTAAATCTATTTTTCTTTTTATTATCTGAGCGCTGTCATATTCTCGGTCAAATATTTTCTTCCAGTTAAAAACTTTGTATACTATAAAAACAAGTCCAGCTACAACTAAAATGTATAATAAATATTTCAAAAAAATCTTAAAATATATCTTTATATTTTCTAGATTTATTTTGGCTGAGTTTTCTTTTTTGTTTTTCATAATTTTATGCACTGTTTTAAGGGCTTGACTTTGTTTTAATTTTTGATATAATTCTAAGTGTAGAAAGTATTTTTATCGGCATCGGAATTATCTTTAGATAATAGACGTCTGGTGTAAGAGGATTTATCCTATGAACCTTGCTGATAAAAATGCTTTTTATTTTTGTACATGGTTTTAAGTCTCAATTCTTTTTTCTTATTTAAAATTTCGAATACTATATAAATATTAAAATCCTCTGCATCAAAAATATGCATTATGGTTGGCAAATTTCTAGAGCGAGACATACCGCCGCCAACTATATCAGAACTTTTTTCTATATAAGTTTTCAGATTCACGAAGTCTTCCTCTGTTACCGCTATCTCGTATTCTCTTAATTTTCTATCTGATCCAGAATGTCCACGCATGGCGTGAATCTTGCCATAAGTATCTACAGAATATTCAAAGTCAGTAACATTTATATTATATAAGCTTAAAACAGTCTCAGAATATCTTGTGTTAACTTTACATAATATAGTAACTTTATTTTCTAATATATTACTCATGTTTAAAATTATTTTAACCTATCTCACCTTGCCTAAAACTTTCTTATTTAAAAACGGAACAAGCGCGGCAGGCACTGTGATGCTACCGTCAGCGTTTTGATAATTCTCGATTATCGCGGTGATGAGCCGCGGCGTAGCCGCGGCGGTGTTGTTAAGCGAATGCGCGAACCTCATCTTTCCATTCTCATCTTTGTATCTTATATTTAATCTCCTTGTCTGAAAATCGTGAAAATAGCTGGCACTATGTGTCTCTCTATATTTATTTTGACTTGGCATCCATGCCTCAATGTCATACTTTTTAACTTGACCCTGACCAAGATCGCCGGTACAGTTCACAACAGTATGATACGGTATGCCCAGCTCCTCCATCATCTCCTCAGCATTTCTAGTTATCTCTTCATGCAGCCTAACGCTCTCTTCATGACTTGCTTTACATATCACCACCTGCTCGCATTTATAAAATTCATGCACGCGCACTAGCCCCTTTACATCTTTGCCGTGACTACCAGCCTCTTTTCTAAAGCATGGACTCCAGACTATGTACTTGATAGGCTCTTCTAATTTTTCAAACACTTCACTGCTATGATAATACATAGTCGCCACTTCGCCAGTACCTGCTAGGTAGTCATTGCCGTCTTTATAGAGGTCATCTTCACCTTGGGGCAGATATCCTGTACCCATAAGTGCCTCACGCTTAACAAGTGACGGTACTAGCATCGGAGTAAAGTTTTTGCTCGCCCACTTTTGCATAACGTATTGCCATACAGCCATCTCGAGTAATGCCCCGTCATTTTTCAAAAAGTAACCTCGGAATCCTGCAGTTTTAGTCCCACGCTCAAAATCCACCATGTCATTCATCTCCATTAGCTCTATGTGATCGCGCGCTACATATCCCTCTGCAGCGTAATCTCGTATATCACCCCACTTGCGTATCTCCATATTATCAGCGTCACTGTCACCCTCAGGTACTGACATATCTGGTATATTTGGGACCTGCAGCATTAATCCTTGCCAGGTTTTCATCACAGAGTTTAGCTTTTCCTCTTTTTCTTTTAGCTCAGTCTTCACATCAGTCATACCTTTTATTATCATCTCACGTATTTCTGGACTTGCTTTGGCTATTTCTTCGCTCGCTTTATTTTGCTTGGCGCGTAGCTCCTCAACTTGCTGAGTCATGGTTAGTCTATCCTCTTCAGCAGACATCAGTAGTGACACGTCAAATTTGATTCTCTTTTTCTTAGCAGAAATATCTATGAGCTCTTTATTTTCTTTTATGAATTTGATATCTAACATATTATACTTTTATTATTTTCTTACTATTTAAATTAAATATTATATTATCTGAGATTTATTAATTAAAAATTAAATTATTTTTAAAATTCTTCGTGTAGCGTGAGCCAATTTTAAAAATATATTTAGTTTTTAATTACTACTGGTTTTCATTTGTAGTAATTATAACCTCTCTCTGGCCGCTTTTGTGTACTAGCACTATATCATTAATACCATCACCATTCACATCTTGTAGATTCACAGTTTCCGGGTCACGATATATAGAATTTATCGAGCTAGTCGTATCACTATTTTGTTTTGATTTTTCTGTAGCCTTATTCACATCTAATGCGTAACTGGTCACGCTCGCCGCTAACATTATACTCACAATAATAAAAGCCGCCGCCTCTATATCATGGGTAAATATCTGCTGCCATTTTGTATTTGTATTTTTTATATTTTGCATAGTATTATTTAGAATTTACTTATATAAATATTATATCATACACTTTATTTTTATGCTATAATAATTTTAGCAAAAATTTGTATTTTATGTCGCTCGCGCAAAACAATAGGACAACACGAGAATACTCTACGGGTGAAAAGTTCCAAGCCGGCCTTGAGCTTTTTGGTCATGAGGTAAAAAGTATCAAGACCGGCCTCGCTAATCTGTCTAGCTCACGCGTGATAGTGCGCGGCGGTGAAGTCTATATAATAGGCCTCAAATTACAACCGTATCAGATCAAAAATACTCCCAAGACTTTTGAGCAAGATAGGACTATCAAGTTACTCCTGAGGAAAAAAGAAATAGTACAGCTATACAAAATAGAGGAAGATAAAAAGGTGCAACTAATCCCAACTCATCTTTATCTTAAAAATAATCTGGTCAAAATAGAAGTCGCCGCTTGTAAAAAACTAAATAAGCATGACAAGAGGGAAAAGATAAAAATTAGGGACCTGGGTAGAGCTGAGTAAAAATAAAAAACAAGCTTGTAAAAGCTTTATTATTAATAAAAAGTATAGGCTAAAACAAATCGCTATGCGAGCCAATGTCTACAGCATACAAAACAAGATCTGATTCTATATAATAGTAAATGAGTAAAATATCATTTTGTATGTGACACTCTTGCATGCCCTCATACTCACCATAAAGTGTATGATTTTTATATTTTTTATCTAAGGTGTTACCTTTCAATAATTCACCTAATACTTTATCAAATTCTTTTTTATTAAAATTTTTGTTTGACTTAAACTTTTTAATAGATTTTTTGAATCTAGATGAGAACTTTACAAGATATTTCATATTTTGAGATCTTACCAATTATCTACATCATTCCACATTTCTTCTGCGGAGCTGTACCTCTTTCCATTTTTTACCTCATGCTCCATCTCCTCTCTCCAATTTTTAAATCTCGGATCTGCAGGTATTGCAAATTTTGGTACTATAGAAATATTGCCTCTGACCACCTGCTCTAAAAAAGAATTAAAAGCATAAGACATAGTAACGCCTTTTTTTACAAAAACTTTTTTAGCTTTTTCTTTTAAAATATTATTAGTTCTAATTTGTATTGTTGTATCCATATTTATATTATAGTTTTTTAAAAATAATTTGTCAATACAAATGTAATTACAAAGTGTATAACTAATTTAGTTTATTTATTTTTTACTTGACAATGTGCCTTAATTTGTTATAATATATTTACTTATTTTAAATATAAATTATATTACTTTATTAGCTCGTCTTTTAAAATAATATATGCAAATTAGAAATAAATATGGGGATGACAGGTTTAGATCTTTGTAATATTTATATAGTGCTGTGCAGCCCTGATATATAGGCTTAAATATATCAAAACAAAATGCAAACAAAACTGCAACAAGAGTAGCATCTGATTTTTGGATGTTCTCTCCAGCTTTCGCTCGTGCTTAATCGCAACTAGCCCCTGGTGCTAATATCTCTTTTACACATCGAGAAGTATTTAGTATTATAAAGAATGTGCGTAGAATATTTTATCTTGAATATGTAAAATATTTGAAATCTTATATTCAAAATATTTAGATCTTTTGCAAAAGTTTCTATCTAGATATTATTTAACTTTTGCTACGCATGGTAGAGTCTATATAGATTTACATTGACACGGGGTTTCGATACCCCCATCTCCACAAAGTAAAAAACTCACTACATTTGTAGTGAGTTTTGTTTTTTACAAAGTCTGTTATTCCTTTGTATAAAGCTGAAGTGTTGCGGTCGAGTCATCTCTCGCCCATGTAACAGAATAGTTCAGAATTTCATAGGCGACAACTTGATCAAGTAGCTCACTAGGAATCTGCGCCAGAACTTCCGCCTCGGTTGGCAAAAAGCAAAAGCTAGCTGTTGTATGGTGAGTGACGATTTGCTTCAAAGGTTTTAGCTTTTCACATTTTTTACCCGCAATAAGCCTGGGTGAATAGGAGTTAAAAAGTAAAGTTGGCGCCAACAAGAAACAGTTCTCAATCGGATCAGCTGCAACATCAAGATAGTAGAGGTCACCGCATTCGTCATGCAGATATAGTCCATGTGGGCCGCTCGCAAATCTAGCGACTGGCTTTGTGAGTTCTCGCAGCTTATAGACTCTCTTCCGTGAGATTTTTGGCATTACAAACTTCATAATATATCCTTTTTAGTTAAAGAGCTTTAAACTAATCATGCAGTTAATTTTTAACTACATGATTAATGAAGCATGTATAATAACACATTAAGTGTACTTTTGTAAAGGTGATCTTAATTTAAAATATTCACCTATGTTTAATGCTTAATAGCTGTCTTTGTTTTTGTGCTATACTTAAGTTAGTACAAATTATATTAATTTATAAATAATCTGTATCTTAATATAAAAATAAAAAATATGAACCCTTCTTCTAATTGGTACAGTACCCTTATCAAGCCAACCTGGGCGCCGCCATCTTATCTTTTTGGTCCCGTCTGGACTGCGCTATACGCTATAATTGCTTACACTTTTTTAACAGTATTTTACAAAGTCTTTACAAAAGAGATACCAGTTTATGTCGCTATACCTTTTGTGCTTAATCTTGTATTTAATTTTCTCTTTACCTATTTTCAATTTGGCCTCAAGAATAATCTATATGCCAGCATAGATATAGCACTCATACTAATAACCCTAATCTGGGCGCTAGTTGCTGTATACCCTTATGCAAAGTGGATAGCCTATGCTAATATCCCCTACCTACTTTGGGTCTCATTTGCTACAGCATTACAGTTTACGATTACTTATCTTAATAGATAAACATTAGAATACAGGTTAAATAAGTAATTGCTAAAAAGTTAATTTTGTAGTATAATAGTCACATAAATATAAAACTATGTCAGTAACATATCAACCAAAAAACAAAAAACGCTTTACAACTCACGGATTTCTAGTGCGTATGGCTACCAAAACAGGAGCTAAAATCATCAACAGAAGACGCGCTGATGGTAGACACAAGCTAGCTGTTGTTAACTCTAGATAGTTTTAAAATATTTTATAAGTTAATATAAAATTTAATTTTTATATTAAAAAGTAAAATTATCTCTGGTAAATAAAATTTATAACATAAAAATTATATGCTAAAAAGAGAAAACAGAATTGATAGTTTTGAATTAAAGAATTTAAAAAAGGGAGTACCTGATAGTACTCCTCTTTTTAATGTAAAAAAATATACATTACCTAACGTAACTCAAGACTCAAATAAAAATACAGAAAAAAATATAAATAATAACCTTGAAGAAAAAGAAAATAATCAGAACAAAATACTTTTAATAACTTCTAAAAAACATCTTAAAAATGCCAGTAAGAGAAACTTATTAAGAAGGAGAGTTTACTTTGCTTTTAATAAAATAATTTTGGATATTAAAAATAATACAGGTGCCGCCGAAGGCGGCACCTTGGGAAAAGAAAAGGTCTATGTTTTATATTACATGTTAAAAGATGCCGAGCAAAAAGTCCCGAAATATAGTATAATAGAAAAACAAATAACTCAAATTTTAAATAGTTAATATAAATTAAAATATAAATATCGAATATAATATGTGGAACACAATAATAATTAGCCCCCTTACTACTACTCTATACACTCTACTCAGCTGGACAGGTGACATCGGTATAGCCATAGTACTATTTACAATAATAATAAAAACATTACTGCTACCTATAAATATATCGGCCAATAGGACAACCAAGAATATAAAAAAAATACAGCCGCATATAGAAAAATTGAAAGTAAAACATAAAGGAGATACCCGCGCCCTTGGTATGGAGTTATCCAAACTTTATAAGGAACATCAAGTAAAACCTCTCTCAGGTATACTCGCTCTATTTATACAGATACCAATACTTATTGGACTATATACCATACTCATAAAAGAAATTAAAATAATCCCTGATCATATTACGCTACTTAACATAGACGTGACCAAGCCTAGCATATGGCTAGCAATACTTACTTTTATATCTATGTATTATCTTATGAATATATCAAGTAAGGACATGACTGCGGCCGACAATGCTAGCGAGTTTACAAAAGAGTTCACAAAGATGATGAGGGTGCAGATGAAATATTTTCTACCGCTAATAGTATTTATAACAAGTATATTCTTACCTGCGGGACTTACTATATACTTTGTAGTATCTAATATATTCGGTATATTCCAATATAAGCTGATAGAAAGAATTGTAAAGTAAGTAAAATCTTAATATAGAAAAATTAAAAAGCTAGCAAGCTGCTAATATTTTATTTACTTTTCGATTCAGCAGAATCGCCTACTGGGTAATTTATATAATAAGAGCAAATTTATTTTGTATTATTATATAATCTTATTTACTACTTGTCTTTATTTTATTTAACTTATAACAAGTTTACTTTAAAAGAAATTCTGTATCTAATACCCAAAGACTATCGTCATTTTTGTTTTGCATTATAAGCTGATTATTTTTGTAGCTCATATTATAGCTATCTATACTCTCACCTGAGACGAGCGAATGGTCAAAGAAATTTTTCCTATCCCCCGTGCTTAGATCAAAATAGTATAGTGAATCAGTAAAATTAGTAATACCCATATACCAATTATCTATGTTGGCATTGATCATAATATTAGGTACCGAGCATACAGCTTTTAAGTCCCCCACAAAAATACATTTATCAGCAAAAGTATTTATCTCCATGTCACTTTCTTGCCCTTTTAGATTCTTATATTTTAATACTCCGTCTACAGTATAAAATATATCTGAGCCTAGAAATACATTGCTACCATTTGAGGAGATATAGCTATTAAGCTTACCCGTGTTTATGTTGTAGGTTAATATATTCTGTTTATAGCTATCGCTAGCTGCTGTTATTATAAAAATAGAATCTTTATTTTTCCATTCTATTTTTACATTAGATAGCGGTACATAGCCAAGCTTAGAGGTTTTATTTTTAAGCGTATCATACTTGTACATACCTAGCCCGCCATTTTCATTTTTGGTATAGAGAAAATTATTATCAAAATTATTATTATACACACTTATAACTTTTTCATCCACTGTATTACTTAGACTATATTCACCGTCAATATTTTTTGAGACTTTATCTACTGATAACACTCCATCTTTTATAACAGCAAGATAATCCCCGCCAAAATCAAATGCTGCTTGCTTTATATTTGTAATATTAGTCTTTGATACTCTCTCATTGTTATAAAGAGGTTTCTCAGATTTATATATATTACCGGTAGCTTTGTCTACAAAGTAAATCATATCAACCTCTTTTTCTACAGTTTTTTGTATCAGATTAGCCTCACTGTTATCTGTAGTAGATGCCTGAGTTATATTTGTGCTTGTACTTATATTTAAGTTTTCAGGGTTTTGAACTTGACTACTTATAACTTCAACCTTTTTTTCTTTTTTATAAACATAAGCAAGTATTGGCCTAGTCCAGACGTGAGCAAGCTCACTGCTGTCATTCTCCGCTTCAAAATTTTCCGAGTTTTCATTTTGATTATTTTGATTAGGTGTATTTGTATAAAAATCAGTGCCGTTGGTATTATTTAAATTGGGGAAGCTTATAGAGGTATCGCTACCAGGTATTTGCATACTCCCTTTTTTAAATACAAAAAAGTAAGCTGCGCCAGACATTAAAAGAACAAGGATAAAAATTATAATACCAAAAAATATCTTTTTATTATTAGTTTCTTTTTGATAACCAATGGAAAGATTATCTATTTGGGAGTTCATTACATTTCCCTGCTGACTGCTTTGATTAGCGATTGTGTTATTTATTCCTATTTTATTTTCTTCTTGCATATTTTGATTATGTTAATTCTACCTACCTGTTGTAGACCAATGATTATATTCGTCTCTGTATCCTGCTTGAATCAGAGTATTATAAAATCCAAAACTGCTAGCATTCTTAACTAACCACACATACGTAGGGTTTGTAGCTGGACCACTTTTAAATCCTCCACCAAAGTCTACAGCTAGACCTTTTTGATGATTGGATATATTCCTAGCACATGTCCCAGTAGTCACGGCACATGAAGGCGCTGACCTATAAGCTGAGACTATTGTGAGTGTAATACCATCACCAGCAGCCTTGGCTATCATATCTCGCATTTTCCCGGCCACAGTGCTACACATTTGATAATTACCCTGTACAGTCTCGAGGCCGCTAGTGCAGTATTGACTCAGGGTGTTTGAGGGAGCTGGTGATACTGGCTGTCCAGAATTAGCCGGGGGGGCAACTGGAGGGGGGATAGCTGTGCCAGCATCACCAGTTGGTGACTCTTTTTCAATAGACCCAAAATCCGGCGCACTTCTCAGCAGATCCGGGTTAATAGCGTTAAATACAGTCCAGATCGAGAAGATAAATATGAGACCCACTATTACTCTTTTTATAG
>JAYUJP010000054.1:0-1238 GCA_043765155.1 bacterium
GCCTTGGTATAATCTATAAGCGGCGCCTCATAACCATAATACCTGTCCTTGATATATCTGATAACTGTCTTGACCTCGTCACTACTTACAAATGGTGCCTGCACGCGCTGCGGCTTTTTACCAGGGTTCAAGAATAGCATGTCACCGTTACCGAGTAGGTCCTCAGCTCCGCCTTGATCGAGTATGGTCTGCGAGTCTATGCGTGAGCTAGTACGCAGGGCTATACGCGCTGGTATATTAGCCTTGATGGTACCATTGATAACTTTTACGTCAGGGCGCTGAGTAGCTAGCACTAGGTGCATACCAGCCGCACGCGCCTTTTGGGTGAGCGAGGTGATAAGTGAGGTTATCTCTTTGCCATAATTTAACATAAAGTCGTTAAATTCGTCAAAGATAATAACTATAAATGGGAACTTTTCTGGTAAGCTCTCAAAGTCAGGATTCTTTTTACGTCTTTCTTTTTCTATGGCTGGATAGAGTATCTTGCTATTATAATCAGTTATATTTTGTATACCTTCATAATTATCAGCAAAATAGTCATAACGCCTATCCATTTCTGTTACTGCCCAGTTGAGGCACTTGATGGCATTTTTGGCGTCAGTGATAACTGGCGTATACAGATGAGGCAGGTTTTTATAGACTGTGAATTCTACTTTTTTCGGGTCTATGATAATTAATTTCAGATCTTCTGGGCTATTTTTGTAGAGTAGTGAGGTTATAATATTTTGTATAGTTACTGATTTACCTGACTTGGTAGCTCCTGCTATAAGCAGATGAGGCATACTTTCGATGTCACCATACACAGGCTTACCGACTATGTCCTTACCCATTACAACGGTTAGGTTGTTACTATTTTTGAATTCTGGTGTATCTATAAGTGTACCTAGGCCCAGCATTTGCTTATCCTTATTAGGTACGTCTATACCAACTACAGACTGTCCGGGTATTGGAGCGTCTATATGTATACTTTCAGCCGCCAGGTTCATCTGCAAGTTATCATGATACTTCATAATATCACGCACCTTGAATCCCTGAGGAGTCTTGACTCTGAACTGCGTAACAGTAGGCCCGACAGTTACCCCAGATATTTCGACTGGTATGCTAAATTCTGCGAGTGTGTTCTGTATAGTTTTGCCCTTACTTTTTGTGTCACCACCATTACTGCGGCCCGAGTCTACATTTAGTAGGTCCACAGGAGGAGCTACAAATTCTAGATCAAAATGCTTTGCTTTGTTTTG